>NZ_JAMQOM010000004.1:0-546503 GCF_031624315.1 Haloarcula terrestris
GGTTGGTGGCCACTGGTGTACCGGTTGTTCGAGAGAGCACGTGCCGGGTAGCCACGCCACACGGGGTAAGAGCTGAACGCATCTAAGCTCGAAACCCACTTGGAAAAGAGACACCGCAGAGGTCCCCTGTACAAGACAGGGTCGATAGACTCGGGGTGTGCGCGTCGAGGTAACGAGACGTTAAGCCCACGAGCACTAACAGACCAAAGCCATCATTCATACGCACTGTGACTCATTCACCGACGATTTACTCGTCGCTGAACGAGTCCAGGCGCAAACTGGATCGCACGTAATCACACGGTGGAGAATCTGATCGAGACTGGTACCCTCGTGGTTCGATTCCACGACTCGACGTTAGGCGGCCACAGCGGTGGGGTTGCCTCCCGTACCCATCCCGAACACGGAAGATAAGCCCACCAGCGTTCCGGGGAGTACTGGAGTGCGCGAGCCTCTGGGAAACGCGGTTCGCCGCCACCATTCATACCTCATAGCCCACTCAGGAGACCCATCTCTCCCGAGTGGGCTTTTCGTATTTATAAGCAGTGCGTAACTACATGACTAGGCCGAGAACCTGTCGTATGACTCGCCAAGTCAAACTGAACGAACTCACGGCCCTTCTCGAAACGGCGACGTACCCGTTGTCGGTCGCGACCGCTCGGACGGAGTTCAACGACGTACAGCTCGTGTACGCGGACGGCTCCGAATCGTTACCGACGGTCCTGGATCGGATCAACGACGAACAGTTCGATTCGCCGGACGAGGCCCAATCGTCGATCTACAACACCATCCCAGTCGAAGGGGTGGGCGAACCCGGCCAGTCGGAGGGCGAGGGCTAACCGAATCCGCTACCCTTAAGCGAACGAGTTGATTACTCCTATTCGCGCCAAGGTGGCAGAGTCCGGCCTAACGCAGCGGCCTGCAGAGCCGCCCATCGCCGGTTCAAATCCGGCCCTTGGCTTATTAAACATAGCAAGCAACAGCTATCGAGCGACGTTCTATCGCGGCTAGCGTAACTGCCGGTCTGAGCCTGAGTTATCTCCCCGCTGGTGGGTGTGCAGTCACTCTGTTTCGACAGGAATCGTGTGGACTCGGCGGAGGGGTTCAATGTGGGCTTTTGCCGTCGGATCGAGTGGAAAAGTGCCGTGGATCTCAGCAGGGACTTGCCCGTGAACGACACGCCCAAACGGCGCGGCGGCGGTAGGATACGCCTGCTCGACAAGTCGAGCGACGGGCGGTGCGATATTAAGTTGTTCCAGCGCTTCCTTTACAGCCGCTTCGCCGACGTGAACGGACTCCCCCTCTATTAGGATGAACGCGAACGGCGAGTCGTCGAACTGCGCCTGCAGGAACGCCTGAATCGAGTCGGATTCCCAGGGAACAGGTGTGATATCCGTAGCACAGTGGGTTACCGTCTCGGCGGCGCGCCGGAACAGATCGGTACTGCCGTCGTAGACGAGAAGCGACTGAGTCACATCTATGATACGGGTTTCGGCCGTTTGAACGTTGTGTCGTGTCACAACGGCTTATAACTCCAAACGCCGATGTTCCCGTATGGGCGCACGGGACGAACCGATGACCGGGCTTCGCCGACGACTCGAAACCGTGCTAGAGAGCGCGCTTGCCGATAGCGTATCGTGGACGGTCACCACTGGTAGTCCAGTCACCGCTCGGCTGCCTGATCGCGAGTTCGTGTTCGAACGGCATGACAGCCCGGACGGGCACCGGTGGACAGTTGTGTTACGCGCTGAAGGGGCGGTCGTGAGCAAGTTCGGGCGGTTCGAGACAGTTGACGATGTCGTGGAGACGGTTGAATCGCTTGCAGCTTCCGATGTCCAGTACACGGTTTGCTGTGACGGCTAACCGTACTGCGGTAGCTCTTGGCAGGCGAGCCTGAGCTAGCCTGGCTTGTGACAATCGCTCCGTTGCCTGGCCAGGATGGGCGCCCTATTCCTCACCAATGCGCTCGAAAAGTAATCATTAAACGGCGCGGCGACTGACCGTTCCCATATGCAACGACGAGCCGCGGCGGCGTACTTCGCGTTCTTCCTCGTTATCAGTGTTGCAGCGTACGCCTATATCGGCGTCGCGGAGAGCCAGCGGCCGGCGGTATCGCTCGACGCAGACGCTGAACTGACAAACGAAAGTACGTTCACTGTCGACGGAACGGAGTACACGGCCACGAACATCCACATGTCCGGTGGCGGTGGTGGCGGCCACGGTGGTGGCGGTGGTAGTATGGCTGCTGATCTCTCGTGGACGAACGAATCATCCCGGTATACCGCGACATTAGAGCACAACGCCACGGCGACCTATCAGAACGACACCTACCGCGTGTCCACTGATAGCAACGAAAGCACCGTGACGCTCGAAGAAGAGCTCAACGTCAGTGCGCTCCTGGCCGAGGACTCCGCTGTCCAGAACACGCTAGCGACCCAGAACGGGACCGAGTACGTGGTCTACCGGTCGAATAATACGCAAGTCCCACTGAGCGAGTGGCTTCCGGAGCCGGAGACGGTGTCGTTCACAACCGGTGATACCTATCCGTACGCGACTGACAGCGGTACTCAGGAGACGACAGTCGTCGAGGTGACTAACGAGAGCGCGACGCTCGAATGGTTTGGACCACGTAACAACACGATCGAGCTCTCGGAGGGTGGGAACGTCACGCTGAGCGAGCAGCAGTTCTTCACACACTTCCCGGATCATAGCACCGTCCAGATCGTCCCGATTCAGCAGTACGGTCAGTACCAGGAAACGCTTGATCAGCAGGATTACTTCCACGAGCGCAAGAACGGCATCTGGGGCGTCTCGATACTGTCGGGCATCGCCGCCGTGCTGATGCTGGGGATGGCGTACCTGCCCGTTCGCGGATAACAACAGCGTCCGTTTTCGGTTCTGTTCTTGGCGACTGAATTACGTCTCGGCCGTCCAGCTAACGTATGCCAGTCCCACACCGATTACACCCATCGCAAGTGCCGCGAGCAGCTGTATGATCGCTGTTGTCATAGACGCATGCGTCTGCCACGGTGTGCTGGCTATCGTCGCAAGCGTAGCGGTGACAAGTAATACGCCGACAGTAACGCCAAGCGGGCGCAATGGCTGTGTGAACCCCTTTTGAATCGTGTCGAACGTTCCGTCCATACTGGGACCATTCGCCGTCTCGGTGGTAAATGGACCGGTCTTGTATCCCCGGCTCTTGGCGGTCGGCAGGACAACGGGCCGGGAGGACGCTGAATCGGAGGGAGACGGTCGGCCTCTCGCTGGTCGGCTGCTGCGACTCCCAGGGTTCACCCCTCCCGCTTTCGTTTGACACCGGCTCGCGGTGCTCGTCGGTTCGTCGCAAAAGCGGGCCGGGAGGGAGTTGAACCCCCGACCATCTGGTTAAAAGCCAGACGCTCTGCCTAACTGAGCTACCGGCCCTCGCTATTCGCTGGGGGGAGTGGCGATTAAGGCCTTACGGTCCGCCGTCGAAATACGACTCGATAGCCTCGCTGATGACTTCCCCGGGAGACGCTCCGTCAAGTGCGGCCTGTCGACGGAGTCGGCAGTAGGCGTCGCGGCTGAGCTGTGTCGTCAGTTCACCAAGCGCGTAGCCCTCCCTGGCGAGTGCTGCGCTGACGGATGCGCTATCGTTGACACTGCTTGCGACCGACCGAATCTGGCGGACAGTGAGGTCGTGGTCGATGGCGGCCCACGCAAGCAGGAGCCGGGACTCGCCGGAGACTCTGGCGATGTGCTTGGCTGCCGTCGGTGCGATTTCCCCTTTGGCGACGTGGATACGGACGGACCGGGGCAGGTCGTGGACGCGGGACCATTTCCGGATGAACGAGACCGAGGCCTCGCCACCGGCCCGCTCAGCAGCGGCTTTGTAGGACCCTTCACCGCGTACTAAGGCTGCACACGCGGCCGCGCCACGCAGAATGAACACGTTGTCGTCAGCTCCGGCGGTGTTCTCGGAGAATTTCTTGACAGTTCTGGCGGCGAGTTCGAGGCTCTCGGGGTCGTCAGGGTCGAACTCGACGGCCTCCTCGGGTCGTTGTCCGGTGAGTGCCGGGTCCCCGCGGATGACCGGTTTCCCGACCGGTGACTCCCGGTCGGTCGATGGAACGTAGTTGTCGGGCCCCTCAGGCATCGAGATGTGCTTGGGGAGCGCCGCACAAAAGTATCCCGTACGGGGTATCAAACAGACTATTGTAAGTCATACCGGCTGTCGCCGACCCGGTGTCGGCGAATATCGGTTCGCTGTTACAATCGTCTGTCTCAGTCGTCGGATGCGCTCTCGCGCTCTTCGCTCATGTGCTCCCAGATCTCTGTGCAACCGCAGCCATCCTCGACGTTGTCGAGGTGGTCTGTGGTCGGCTCTTCGCGTTCGGCAGTGTCGTCGTGGGTCTGTTGTGCATTCGTCATCGTTTCTGTCACAGCGACGACCTGAACGGCCGCCACGTGGTGTCGTACTCCTTCGTAACGGCCCCATTATCTTAAACACCGACTCTCCTGTAAGCTTGGCCCGCACTGCGACTTACAGGCAACATATGTCCATATCTTGTACGGCTCCCAACAAACTGCGGGTTGTGATACCGCGACACACGCACCACACGACAGCGGCGGCTTCAACCAAGCTCCGGTGATACTTGCGACCGCCGACGCCCTCAGGTGTCTCGGGAATCTAATGAGATGTAATGACGACCGACGTTCACCAGCTTGACGACGGGGCCTGGATCTCCGTCAACGACTCGCGGGAAGTGAACGTCTCGGACCTGTGGTTGCTGGCGCGAAGCGACTTCTGTGGGTGTGAGACGACTGATTTCCTCGCTGAGGGGTTCGTGAAAGTGGGCGTGGATTACCCGGATATCCAGGCGCGAATCGCTGGCCAGTGCATTACGTGTGGTGAGAGCGGCGTCACTGACTGGCTGACGGTCGGGCGTGTCGTAGACCCCGATTCTGGCGAATTCCACGGTGTCGTCCACGAGAGCGTCCATTTCCCCGAGAAGCGGACCCGGCTTGCCAGTCCGGAAGAATAGGCAACATTTTCTCTTTTCAGGGAGTGGGGGAGACGGTTGACGGCAAAGTGTGGTGTATAAGTCTGTGTGACGTGTGTGTTGATACATTAGCTATGCCCAGTAAAGTCGAGAAATGGAAGGACGAGGTTTACGGCAACGAGATCCGGGAGCATTTGATGGAGTTCGCGGAGAAGGGTTGGGACGCCATCCCGGAAGACGAACACGACGCCTGGTTCGAGCGCTTCAAGTGGTGGGGTCTGTACCACCAGCGCTCCGGACAGGAGTCGTATTTCATGATGCGTATCGGGACGCCGAACGGCGTCATCAAACCGGGGCAGCTCGAGGTCATTGGCGAAATCGCGAAGGAGTACGCGTCCGGTCCCGCCGACAACCCCGAATTCGGCGACGCCTATTGTGACTGGACGACCCGCCAGAGCATCCAGCTTCACTGGATCAAGATCGAGGATATCCCGGAAATCTTCGAGAAGCTCGAAGCCGTCGGTCTGGGAACCCAGCAGGCCTGCGGTGACTCCTGGCGGAACATCGTCGGCTGTCCCGTCGCCGGCAAGGACAAACACGAACACGTCGACGCCTGGTCCGTCGCTGAGGACCTCCACGAGACGTTCAAAGGCAACGACGATTACTCGAATCTCCCGCGCAAATGGAAAGTCGCCATTGCCGGCTGTGACGAGGGCTGTGGTCAGGGCGACATCAACGACCTCGCCTTCGAACCTGCCGAGAAGGACGGCGAAATCGGCTTCAACGTCCGCATCGGCGGCGGCCTCTCCCGCAAGGAACCGCGCCTCGCCCGCGATATTGACGTGTGGGTCCCGCCGGAGCAGGCCGCTGACGTGGCCCACGGCATGTCCGCGCTCTTCCGCGACAACGGCGACCGCGAGGACCGTTTCAACGCCCGCATCAAGTTCCTCATAGACGAGTGGGGGCCCGAAAAGATGCGCTCGGTCCTGCAGGAGGAGTACGTCGACTTCGAACTGGAGACCGCCGGCGAGGACATGCGCGACCAGTACAGCTACAACACCGGGTCCCAGGACGGGCACAACGACCACGTCGGGATTCACGAGCAGAAAGACGGCAACTACTACGTCGGCTTGAACGTGCTGGTCGGCCGCATGGGTGCCGACGACGTGCTGGAACTGGCGGAACTCGCCGACGAGTACGGCTCCGGCGAGGTCCGACTGACCCAGCGCCAGAACATCATCGTCACCGACGTGCCCGAGGAGAACCTCGACGAGTTCACCAGCGAACCCCTGCTCGAGAACTACTCCCCGGACCCGTCGCCGTTCATGCGCGGCTCCATCGCCTGTACGGGCACGGAGTACTGCTCACTTTCCATCGTCGAGACGAAGAACCGCCAGGTCCGCTACGCCCGCTGGCTCAAGGACAACGTCGAACTCCCCGAGGACCACAAGGACTTCCACATCCACCTCTCGGGCTGTACGGCCTCCTGCGCCCAGCCCCAGATCGCCGACGTGTCCCTGCGTGGCATGAAGACCCGCAAGGATGGCGAACCGGTCGAAGCACTCGATATCGGCCTCGGCGGCGGCCTCGGCGACGACCCGCGCTTCGCTGACTGGGTGGAGATGCGTGTCCCGGCCGATGAAGTCCCCGGCGCGATCAAGAACCTCGTCAACAACTTCGAGGACGCCCGTGAGGGCGGCGAGACCTTCCGTGACTTCGTGGAGGACCGCGACGAGGAAACGCTGGCTGAGATGGTCGAACCCGAAGAGACGGACTACGACGACCCGTACATGCACAACACGAAGATGACGTGGTACCCCTACGCAGAGGACGACGACATGCAGTCCTCGCCCGCCCCGACCAACGGCGCTGGCGAACCGCTGACCTCCGACGACTAAGTCACACTGCTGGGTATTCGCGTCTCGGCATTCGTTGAATCGCGTGGCTGTCCGCGGTTTGATTGCTTTCTGTATTTGTCTGTGGCCGGGAGCGCGCTCCGTCGCGCGACCCGGGGAAAGGCAGGTCTACCTCTGAAGGGGGACACAAGTTTTGCAGTCGCTGTTGTGAGCATACCGCGAGCGAAGCGAGCGGTTTCACGCGAATCGCGCCGCGATTCGCGGCGCGATTCGCGCTTTTTTCATCGACGTTTTTTGGCCGGGGTTGAGCGCTCGCCATCGGCGAGCGCGATGTCCCGGTGAAAAAAGGTCGTTGGTAAGCCTTATTCGCCGCACTAGTGTATGAGTGAGTGGCAGCGGGAGGCCAGCTCCCGTGGCGCAAGCCATGAGGAAAGTCCCCCCACCTGTCGGACAGGTGACCGGGCGCAAGTCCGGGGCGGGAGACCGTCGGCGCTGGAACAGCAACGACACGTCGTCGCCGGACCGATGAGGTGTGCGAATCCCGAGCGAGGCTGACCGTGCCCCACCAGATGGTGCGGCACGCGGCCAAAGCGAGGGAGAGTTAACCCACCGAGGGCAGTCGCGACCCGGTGACTCCGGGGCGCGCAGTTGTGGACCACAGCCGTGCTCCACACGTGGGCCGCTGAAGCGCCCCACGCGTGGGCCATCTTCGATGCCCCACGCTTCCGGCGACGGACCGATGGAACGGCGAAACCTCACCGGTGCAAGGCCGCGTCGACAGGTAGTCCGACGCCGCGCGCGAGCGCTGGACGTGGCCGCTGAGCCGAATGCTGGCCCGAACAGAAGGGGGCTTACTCCCCGCAGCCACACTACCCTGGTAGCGGCGGGTTCGATGGTTACAAGCCCGCGCCGGCCACAGGCCAGAGTATGACCGCAGCCGACCTTATCGACGCCGTTCGTGACGACCAGCAGACGGAACTCTCCCGACTGGGGTCCTCGAAGACGCTGTACGCCGACACCCGCGGCGAGATGGAACCCGACGTGGTACTGGCAGCGGCTGCCGCCCGCGAGGGGGCGGCCCACGACACCTTCGACGCCTGGAGCGACGACGCGAACGAGGACGCAGCAGCGTTGTTTGCCGACGCGGCGGCAGAGGCGGCCGAGCGGCGTGACGGTTTCGACGCTGACCCGGTCGACCGGACGCCGGCGATGCACGACGTGCTCGATGATCTCGACGGGACCGTCGAACGACTCGGCGGCTTCGTCGGCTGGACGCTCGTCGACAAGAAGGTCAAGGAGCAGTACACCGGCTTCTTCACCGGCCAGGCGGACCCCCAGACGGCGAGTACGTTCCGCGGTGCCGGGAGCGACGTGGTGGATCTCCGTGACGAGGCTGCCGAACTGCTTGATGCCGTCTGCGAGAGCGACGACGACTGGGACGCCGCGGAGGCGGCCGCTATCGATGTTATTTCGACGGCCTACGACGAGTACTTCGAGACGCTCGAAGACCTCGGTGTGAACCCGAAGCCGGTCTGTTAACGGTCCGCAAACCACGCGGCTCAAGTCCGTCCAGCCCGATGTATGGATAATGAGCGACACCGGCGGGCCACTCTCTATCGACCGACCAGATGTCGACCACGAGTTCCGCGTCGACGCCCCGTTCGAACCGGCCGGCGACCAGCCCGAGGCCATCGAAGGGCTCGCATCGGGCTTTCGCCAGGGAATGGACCGACAGACCCTGCTCGGCGTGACCGGCTCCGGGAAAACAAACACCATCTCGTGGGTTGTTGAGGAGATTCAGCAACCGACGCTCGTCATCGCCCACAACAAGACGCTCGCGGCCCAGCTGTACGAGGAGTTTCGCGAACTGTTCCCGGACAACGCCGTCGAATATTTCGTCTCCTACTACGACTACTACCAGCCCGAGGCCTACGTCGAGCAGACGGACACCTTCATCGACAAGGACGCCTCGATCAACGACGAGATCGACCGACTGCGCCACTCCGCGACGCGCTCGCTGCTTACCCGCGACGACGTGATTGTCGTCGCGTCGGTGTCGGCCATCTACGGGCTCGGTGACCCGCGCAACTACATCGACATGTCTCTCTCGCTTGAAGTGGGCCAGGAGATCGAGCGCGACGATCTGCTGGGTCGGCTGGTCGACCTGAACTACGAGCGCAACGACGTGGACTTCACGCAGGGGACCTTCCGCGTGCGCGGGGACACGCTGGAAATCTACCCGATGTACGGCCGCTACGCCCTCCGAGTGGAGTTCTGGGGCGACGAGATCGACCGGATGCTGAAGGTCGACCCACTGGAAGGCGAGGTCAAAAGCGAGGAACCGGCCGCCCTGATCCACCCGGCAGAACACTACTCGATTCCCGAACAGCGGCTCCAGCGGGCGATTGACGAAATCGAGGACCTGCTGGAACAGCGCATCCGCTACTTCGAACGCCAGGGCAACCACGTCGCCGCCCAGCGCATCGAGGAGCGGACCACGTTCGACATCGAGATGATGCAGGAGACGGGCTACTGCTCGGGCATCGAGAACTACTCGGTCCACCTCTCGGACCGCGAAACCGGCGAGGCCCCCTACACCCTGCTGGACTACTTCCCCGATGACTTCCTCACCGTCGTCGACGAGTCACACCAGACGCTCCCCCAGATTCGTGGCCAGTTCGAGGGCGACAAGAGCCGGAAGGAGAGCCTCGTCGAGAACGGCTTCCGCTTGCCGACAGCCTTCGACAACCGCCCGCTCACCTTCGAGGAGTCCGAGGAGAAGACCGATCAGACGCTGTACGTGAGCGCCACACCTGGCGACTACGAGCGCGAACACAGCGATCAGGTCGTCGAACAGATCGTTCGCCCCACCCATCTCGTCGACCCGGCCGTCGAAATCGCATCAGCGACGGGCCAGGTCGAGGACCTGCTGGAACGCATCGACGGACGAATCGAGCGCGACGAGCGGGTGCTGGTGACCACACTCACGAAACGCATGGCCGAGGACCTGACGGAGTATCTTGAGGAGTCCGGGGTGAGCGTGGCGTACATGCACGACGAGACGGACACGCTGGAACGGCACGAACTCATCCGCTCGCTGCGGCTGGGCGACATCGACGTGCTGGTCGGTATCAACCTCCTCCGGGAGGGGCTGGACATTCCGGAGGTGTCGCTCGTGGCGATTCTGGACGCCGACCAGGAGGGGTTCCTGCGCTCGGAGACGACGCTCGTCCAGACGATGGGGCGGGCCGCCCGGAACGTCAACGGCGAGGTGGTGCTGTACGCCGACGAGCGCAGCAACGCCATGCAGTCGGCCATCCAGGAGACCCAGCGCCGCCGGCGCATCCAGCAGCAGTACAACGAGGAACACGGCTTCGAACCGACGACCATCGAGAAGGCCATCGGCGAGACGAACCTGCCGGGGAGCAAGACCGACACCGGCGGCATATCCAGTGACGGCGCGAGCGACGCCGACGAGGCCGCCCACCAGATCGAGCAACTGGAGGAGCGGATGCAGGCAGCCGCGGATAACCTGGAGTTCGAACTGGCTGCGGACATCAGGGACCGCATCCGCGAACTGCGCGAGGAGTTCGATCTGGACGGTGGCGACGACGGCGACGGCGTACCGGCACCCGGGCCGGAGTTCTGAGCCCGACTCTGTTTTCCGCCCCGTACTATTTCTTGCTCGTTTCGCTGTCCGGTCAGTCCGCCGACCCGCTTCGACAGCCGTCTCCAACGCCGTTGTAATCTCGACTTGGACTAATACAACCAAAATTGTTTTACGCGCTACTGTAGTTGTATAGGGTGATGACACGCGTCTCGCTCCCACACGACGCGAAGGCCGGTCCCACCAAGCCGGAGGTCCGGGCCGTCCTCGCCAGCAAACTCGCTCTCACCGGAGCCGACCACTTCGCGGAGGTCGGGTCCTGTACCGGTGCCGTCACCATCACGGCGGCGCGCCGGGCCGGGCGGGTCACTGCACTCGAACGGAAAGCCGGTCGACTCGACGTGACTCGCAAGAACCTCGCCGCCAACGATGTCGAGGCCGATGTCGAACTCCGCGAGGCCGAGGCCCCGGAGGGCTTGCCGGACGACGCCGACGCCCTCTTTCTGGGCGGATCGCGCAACTACGAGGCCGTCCTCGACCACGCCGTCGAGACCGGCGTCGACCGTATTGTGATGAACGTCTCGCGGCTGGAGGTCGCCGGCGCGGCGACCGAAGCCTTCCGCGAGCGCGACATCTTAGAGGAGGTCGTCCAGTTCCAGGTGAGCCACGGCTACGAACTCGCCGGCGCGACGAGCTTCAACTCGGAGAACCCCGTGTACATGCTCGTCGGCAGCGCCAGCGAGGACGTGGCCGCTGACGGCGGTTCGCCGGCCGACGCTTCGGCGGCGGGCGACGCCGATGGCAGGAACGGAGGCCAGCGATGACCCTCTACGGCATCGGGCTCGGCCCCGGCCAGCCCGACCTCGTGACCGTCCGCGGGAAGCGCGCCCTCGAATCCGCTGACGTGGTGTACTCGCCGGGGCGGCTCTCGCGCTCGGTCGCAACCGAACACGTCCCCGAGGAACGCATCGGCGACCTCGATTTCCCGATGACACGCGACGAGGAGAAACTCAGGACCGCATGGAAGGAGGCCGCCGCGGAGATCGCGCCGACGGCCCGCGAGGGTGACGCCGCCTTCGTCACGCTGGGGGACCCCAACGTCTACTCGACCTTCGGTCACCTCCGGCGAACGCTCGCGGCGTTCCATCCCGAGGTCGATCTCGAAGTGGTGCCCGGCGTCAGCGCTATGTCGGCCTTTGCGACGGCGCTGGGCGTCGAAATCACCGCCGGATCGAGTCTGGCCCTTCGGGAGGCCGACCGCGGCGCGTCGCCGACGGGGCCGGACCGGATGATTCTGTTCAAGGTGACCGACGCGCCGGCCACCCACGAGGGGCTGGTCGAGGCCGGCTACGACGTGGTGTACGGCCGCCGGCTGTTCATGGAACAGGGCGAGACAGTCGTGACAGACGATCCGAGCGAAATCGACGAGCGAGACTACTACACGCTGGCCTACGCCGAGAAGCCCGAGACCCGCGTCGAGCAGGCGACCGACGCTTTCCTCGAAGCGGCCGACGAGAGCGGCGTCGTGACCGACGGCGGCGAGAACGGCTCCGGGGAAGTGGTGCGACAGGAGCGCTCTGAAGCCGCCCTCTGTGGCGACGAGGTGAAGCATGACTGAGAACGCTGACCAGACCGGTGAGACGGACCCCCAAACTGCGATCGACTCCGTCGCCGGCAACCGCGACGACCGCGTCTACGAACACAGCGCCGGCGACGAACAGGAGGGCATCCCCTTCGTCGGGGCCGGCCCGGGCAACCCCCGGCTCCTGACCGTTGCCGGCCGCGAACTGCTGGCCGACGCCGACCTCGTGGTTCACGCCGGGTCGCTCGTCAACAGCGAACTCTTAGAGGAGTACTGCGCCGATGCCGAGACGGTCTCCTCCATCGGCAAGGACCTCGAAGAGCTGATTCCGCTGATGCGGGACGCCTACGAGGCCGGTGACACTGTCGTCCGCCTCCACAGCGGCGACCCCGCGATTTACGGAGCCGCGCTGGAGCAGATGGACGCGCTCGAACACGAGGGCGTTCCGACCTACATTGTTCCCGGCGTCACCTCCGCGTTCGCCGCCAGCGCGACGATGCGGACCCAACTGACCCTGAACGAGGTCGCCAACCACGTCGCCTTCACCCGCCCGCAGGGAAAAACGCTGGACGAAGACGAGGACCACATCTCCGAGTTCGTCGGCATGGGCGACGTGACGACCTGTATCTATCTGGGGACCCACGCCGTGAGCGAGACGATGGACCGGCTGCTGGACGACGGCCACGACCCCGAAACCCCGGTGGCGGCCATCTACCACGCGTCCTGGCCCGACGAGGACGTTATCGAGGGGACGATTGCGACCATCGGCGAGAAACTGGAAGACGCGGGCTACCGCGCCTCCGCGATGGTCGTGATTGGGGATGCTGTTGGTGGTGAGGACTACGAGCGATCCTTCCTCTATGGCGACTGGGCCAACCGCGGGAGCGACGCGGACTCACAGGAGGCTGACGACTGATGAGCACTGACACAGACAACGAATCCAGTTCGAACAGTTGCAAAGCGCCCGACTCGGACGGCGAAGTAGCCGAGGACATCGCCATCGTCGCCTTCGAGCGGAAGATGGACACCGCCCAGCAAATCGTCGACGGCATCGGCGACCGCTACGAGTCCATCGACATCCTCGAATACCACGGCGACGTGTTCGAGGAGTATTGGGGCGAGTACGATTGCTTCATCGGCCTGATGGCCAGCGGCATCGCGATGCGCAAGACCGCCCACCTGCTCGACGACAAGTGGGACGACCCCGCAATCTGTGTCGTCGACGAGGAACTCACCTGGGCCATCCCCATCACCGGCGGTCACCACGGCGCGAACCAGGTCGCCGACGACCTCGCGTCAATGGGCGCGGTGCCGGCGATGACCACCGCCTCGGAGGCCGCTGACAAGCAGGGCGTCGAGAAGCAGGCAAAAGCACTCGACGCCCACGTCGTCAACGGCGATTCGACCGTGGCGACGAACCTCGCCGTGCTGGACGACGAACTCGGTCCCATCGAGCGCCTCGACGGACCGAAGGCGGTCCTCGTGGACGACGACGTGACGGTTCTCAAGCGCAACACAGACGACGGCGTCGTGCTGGGCTGTGGCAGCGTCGCCGGCGCAGATGTCGAGCAGTTCCACGAAGCGTGGCAGCAGGCGCTGGACGAGGCCGACCGCGACCGCGACGACGTGGAGTTCGTGGCTACCGGGACCCGGAAAGCAGACGAGGAGGGAATGCTCGCCGCCGCCGAGGAGTGGGGGCTGGGCGTCGTCGCATTCGAGAAGGAAACGCTGGAGGGGTTCGAGGGGCCGACCCCCTCGCGGTCGAAGGAACTCATCGGCTGGCCGGGCATCGCCGAGGCGTCGGCCATCGCCGCCGGCAGCGAACACGACCTGCTGGCCGAGAAGACCCGCTACGATGAGGCCGTGACGGTGGCGATCGGCCAATGAGCGAAACCGAGGACGTGGCCGCGTCGGCGACGGCGGCGACCCGGCCGGACGACTACGGCACGCTGTACGTAGTCGGCATCGGCCCGGGACTGCCCCACGACATGACCCAGCGGGCGAAAGATGTCATCCAGACCGCCGACTGTATCATCGCCTCGAACCTCTATCAGGAGTTCCTCCGGAAGGACGGGACGCTCCCACCGCAGTCCGCCGAACTCGACGGCGAAACCGACGACGGCGAGATCGCAGATGAGGAAGGGGCGGTGCTGGAGCGACCCGACGGCAGCCGGCAGACCCTCATTCGCTCGTCGATGGGCAAGCAGGTCGAACTGGCCCGTGAGGCCTTCGAGCGCGTCCGGGCCGGCGAGGACATCGCCCACGTCTCCGGCGGCGACCCGAACGTCTACGGGAAGTCCGATCTGCTGTTTACGATGGCCGACGCCGACGAGGCCGACGACGTGCCAATCGAGATCGTCCCCGGCGTGACCGCGGCGCTGTCGGGCGCGGCGAACCTCGGTGCGCCGCTGTCGAACGATTTCTGTACGATTTCGCTGTCCGACAAGTGGCGCGGCTGGGACGAGATCGAGGAGAAGCTCCGGGCGGCCGCCATTTCGGGGTTCGTCGTCGTCCTCTACAACTGCTGGCGCGACTACGAGCGAGCCGTCGACGTGCTCCGCGAGGAGCGGGCCGACGACGTGCCCGCCGCTATCGTCAACGACTCCGGCCGCGGCGAGGCCGGCCGGAACCTCGACGACGAGACGGAGACCATCACGACGCTTGGCGACCTGCCCGACCACGACGACAAGGTCGGCGGCATGGGCTCGTCCATCGTCGTCGGCACCCACGAGACCGAAGTCTGGCGCAACGACTACGAGGAGTTCCTCGTCACCCCGCGCGGCGGGCGTGACGTTGACGATTTCTAACAATGAGTACTGACAACACTACTGACGCAAGTACCGAGACGGAATCGAAATGCGGCGCGAGCGAGGCGGGCGAGGCGAAAAGCCCCTCAGAGAGCGCGAGCGGAGCGGACACAGAGACCGACACCCCCTCCAAGTGCGGCGCGAGTTCGGCGAGTTCGTCACCGGAAACGACACCGGACACGAGCGACGACACCACATCCACGTGTGGCGCGGCCTCGTCCGACTCGTCGTCATCCTCCTCAAGCGGTAGCTCCTGTGGCGCGTCCTCGTCGTCCGATTCGTCGGACGAGGAGGAAGTCGGTTCCACCGTCGACGACTTCGACGCCGAGCCGGGCCAGCTCATCGCCGTCGGCCTCGGCCCCGGCCAGCCCGAGGGGATGACCGCCCGCGCGCGCTCTGCCCTCATGGACGCCGAGCACATCGTCGGCTACACGACCTACGTCGACCTGCTGCCCGACGAGGTGACCGACGCCGCGGAGGACATCTACAACACGCCGATGTGCGGCGAGGTGTCCCGGACCGAGGAGGCCATCGACCGCGCGCTGGCGGGCAACGACGTGGCCATCATCGGCAGCGGTGACCCGAACGTGTACGCGCTGGCCGGGCTCGCGCTGGAGATTATCGAGTCGAAGGGCGCGACGGCGACCATGCTCGACTTCGACGTAGTTCCGGGCGTCCCGGCGGCCCAGTCCTGTGCGGCCCGCGTGGGTGCGCCGCTGGTCAACGACACCGTCTCGATCTCGCTGTCGGACCACCTCACCGACATGCCGACCATCGAGTCGCGGCTCCACGCCGCCGCCAAGGAGGGCTTTACGATCACCATCTACAACCCATGGAGCCGGAAACGGCGGGAGAACTACGAGAAGTGCTGTGAAATCCTGCTGGAACACCGCGACCCCGAGACGCCGGTCGGCGTCGTCCACGCTGCCGGCCGCGAGGACGAGCAGGTCGAAATCGTCGAACTCGGCGACCTGCCCGAACTCGGCGAAACGGATCTCGTCGACATGACCACCACCCTGCTCGTGGGCAACGAGGACACCTACGTCTGGGACGACCGGATGGTGACGCCGCGAGGCTACGAAACCAAGTACGACTACTAATGTACCGAATCACCATCGACCGCGAGGCCTGCGACGGAATCTTCGCCTGTCTCGTCCGCGACGACCGCTTCGTCGAGGACGCGGAGGGGCTGGCGGCCATCGAGACGGACGACCGGACGGCAATCGAGGCCACCTTCGAGGACGACCGGCGGGACGACGCCGAACAGGCCGCCGCGGCCTGTCCGCTGGACGCGATTCAGGTCGAGGAGGTCCAGCCATGAGCGTCGAGACCGGCGCGCCGCGGGACATGCTCGCGGCTCACCCCGAGACGGCCTATTTCTGGGGCCGCGTCGCCGCCGACGGCGAGTGCGAGGACGGCTGTGTCACCGTCCGCACGAACGACGAGACGGCCGCCCGGCGGCTCGCGTCCATCGCCGGCGCGGAGCGGGCCGACCGACGCATCGTCGAGCGAGCCTACGCCCACGACACCTCGATTACACGCACAGAAGAGGAGTTCACGGTGCAGGTCGTCGGCGGCCTCGCCGACCGCGCCAGCGCTGCACTCGGACTGCCGTTCGACGGCGATTCGGGCGGCTACCGCTTCGACGCGCTGGCCGACTACGACCGACAGCTCCTCCGGGGCCTGCTCGAAGGTTGTGGCACGGTCTGTTTCAAGTCCGACGACAACGCGGTCGGCATCTCGTTCGTCCACGAAGACGAGCGCCTGCTTCGGACGATACAGACCCTGCTGGACCGCTGTCCGGTCGACGCGCCGTACGACGACCTTTCGGAGACATCCTCGGGCTACTGGTTCGGCGTAGACGACGACGCGGCCCCTGCCCTCGGCGACTGGCTGTACGAGGGCAGCGAGGAGACGGGGCTGTTCGCGCCGAGCCGGCGGCGCAAGCTCCGGAAAAGCATCGAACGAGTCCGATGAGCGAAGCCATCACCGCGCCCGACACGCTGGACGACGAAGCGGTGTTGCTCGTCGGGCACGGCTCCCGGCGCGAGAAGTCCAACGAACAGGTCCGCGAGCTCGCGGTTGAACTGGAAGGGCGGCTCGGCATCCCGGTCGACGCCGGCTTCCTCGAACTCGCGGAGCCGGCCATCGACGAGGCCATCGCGGGGCTGGCCGGGGCGGTCTCGGAAGTGTCGGTCGTCCACCTCTCGCTGTTCGCCGCCAGCCACGTCAAAAACGACGTGCCCCTGGCCGTCGAGCAGGCCCGCGAGGCCCACCCCGAACTGACCATCAACAACGGCGCGCATCTGGGCGTCCACCCGGCGCTGCTGGACCTGCTGGACGACCGCGCGGCGGCTGTCGAGGCCGAACTGGGCGTCGACCGAGAGGAAGACGAGGTGGCCGCCGTCGTCTGCGCCCGGGGGTCCAGCGACCCGGACGCCAACGCCGACGTGCACAAGCTCGCCCGGCTGCTGTACGAGGGCCGGGAGTTCTCGCGGGTCGAGGCGTCGTTCATCGGCGTCACCGAGCCGCTGCTGGACGATACGCTGCACGCCATCGCCAAAACGCGGCCCGACGCCGTCGTCGTCATCCCGTACATGCTCGGCGACGGTGTGCTGACCGGCCGCATCAAGGACGGCGCGCGCGAGTTCGACGAGGAATATCCCTACGTCGACGCCGCGCCGGGCGAACCGCTCGGAACCGACACGCGCCTGCTGGACGTGCTCGGCGACCGCTGGCAGGAAGCGAGAACGGGGAGCGTCGAGATGTCCTGTGACACCTGCAAGTACAAGGTCGAACTCGACGGCTACGAGGAAGACCAGGGCGGCGCTCGGGCGATGCTCCGGGCGCTGACCCACCAGGCCGAACACGCCGACCGCGAGGACGTGGACGACGACCCCCACGTCCACGACGCCCCCGAGAAACACGTCGCCGTCTGTACGAACCAGACCTGCGCCCAGGACGGCGCGCCGGCGGTGCTCGAACGACTCCGCCAGGCCGCCCGCGACAGCGACCAGTGTGACGCCCGCATCACGCGGTCGTCGTGTCTCGGCCGCTGTGGCGAGGGACCGATGGTCGCCGTCTACCCCGACGGCGTCTGGTACGGCGGCGTCGACGACGACGACGCCCCGGAAATCGTCTCCTCGCACCTGGACCGCGACCGAATCGTGAGCGAACTCGTCGACCAGACCCTTTGAGGTCACACCCCACCATTCAATACACACAATGAGCTGCTACGAAATCGAGGCCCTCCGACTGGGTCTCATGAACGTTCTCGGTACCGAAGACGACCACGCGCGCCAGCACGCGGAACAGGAACTGGAGGGCCACATGACCGGCCCGATTGAGGCCCTCGCGGGCGCGGAGACGCTCGCCGCAATCGAGCGCCATCTCGACGCCGCACTCGTGGACTTAGAGGAGGAGATCGCCGCAACCGACGCGGACGACCCCGAGTACGACTACCTCCGGGGCCGACTTGTCGCGGTCCGCGACGCCGAACGGGCGGTGTCGCGCATCACCACGCAGGGCGAGGACGTGCTTGCGGGCCTGGGTGAGGCCCACGATGTCCTCCACGAGGCATTCCCGGTAGATGAGTAGCCAGCGCGCGCCGACCGCGGACCTCGGGGAGCTGGACCCTGCTCGTTCGCGCCATCAGGGCCGTCGCTCGGCGGTCACGCTGATCGATGGGCTCGCGGTCGTCGGGACCGCCGACGGGGACCTCATGGCGTTTGACGTATCGTCCGATGCCGGCCCGCCACGTCCGCGCTGGCAGTCCGACACCGACGGCGAACCGAGCGTCGTCTCAGCGGTGCCGTTCGACGGCGGTGTGGTCGTCGGCGAACGCAGTGCACGCGGCGAGATTCGCTGCCACGACGCCGACGGAGACCTGCGCTGGCGGTACGAAACCAGGACAGACCTGGGCGAGGCCCAGCAGGAGACGCGCTTCCTGCTCCCATTTGTCGCCAGTCTCACCACGAACGGTGACCGCTGCTACGCCGCCGCCCGGCGATACGAGCGCCGGACCGACGACGACGGGACCGATCTCCGCCACTTCGAGAGCGTCGTCTACGCCTTCGCACCCGACGGTACTATCGACTGGACGTACCGAACCGACGGCTCACCAATCTCGCTCGACGCTGATGACGGCCGCGTCGCCGTCGCCTACAACCGTTGTCCCGGCGACCACCAGCACGGCCTCGTCGTCCTCGACGCCGACGACGGCGACCCGCGCTGGATGTGGGACCCCGGAACCGACGGGCAGCGCCGTGTCGGCGACGTGGCCCTGCTGGACGACGGCGCTGTCGTCTCCAGCCACGGCGACTACTGTGGCTACCGGCTCGAAAGCGACGGCCGGGAGCGCTGGTCGGTCCCGCTGGCGACGCCGACCGATGTGGACGGCGACACCGTCTACGCGTACCCGAACCACGTCCACGCGACAGAGGCGGGCGCGGTGTTCGTCACCGGCAACACCTACCCCGAGGAGGGCCGCGAGACGGACGCTCGGCATCCAAGCGAGCACACTGCTATCGGGGTTTCGCCCGACGGCGACCGCCGCTGGGACGCGCCCGTGGGCGGGTTCGCCAGCGGGCTTGGGACCGACGGCTCACTGCTAGCTGTTCCGGGCGCACAGAACTTCCGGGACCGCGACGCCGACGACCACGCGCTGCGGCTGTTCGACATCGCTGACGGCCCCCTCGACACGCTGGACACCGACGGCGTCGTGACCGCGGCCGCGGTCGCAGACGGAACCGCTGTCGCTGTCGAGGAGCCGGTCGTCTATCACGACGAGGGCCGCGAGCGCGGGGCCTATCGGTTGCATCGAGTCGAGATCGAGAGTGAGACGGTCCGGTCGCGTCGGTAACCCGTTTCTGCAGAATCTGAACAGTACCGGTCCGTGCTGACTATTTTCCTCAGGCAGTGATCGGCTCGGTTTGGCTCCGATTACTGTGTTATGTACTGTCAAACTAACCGTTCGCTACCCGTATCGCCGCGCTACGGGATCCGAGTATGGCCAACGACACAGACGCGGAACACGACGATGCACAGACGGACGCGGAATCCGAACCAGACGACGACAGCGCCGCTGTCGATGACCCCCCGACCGAGCGTGAACGGGAGTTCGCGCAGATGCAACGCCGGCTCAACGAGCGGGAGATGGGTCTTGACCAGCGGGGCGCAGAACTCGACCGGCGCGAGGAGAAACTCGACACACGCATAGAGGAACTCGACCGGCGAGAGACGGAACTGGACGAGCGGGAGTACCAGCTCGACGAACGGGAAGCCGCGCTCGACGACCGGGAGACCGACCTCGATGAGCGCAGAGCCGAGCTGACGGAGTACGACGCGCAGTTGTCCGAGCGCGCCACGGAACTCGACGAGCACGAGGAGACGCTCAACACCTACCTCTCCGGGCAGATGGACGACGTTGAGGAGTCGGTCACGGAGACGATGCACGACGCACTGGACCGGTACGAGACGGACCGGACGGCCGGTCGGTTCGGCCCGACCGGGACGATGCTCGTCGGGCTGACCGGCGTCGCGCTCGTCGTCGCCGGAATCGGGTTCGGCGCGCTGGTATCGGCCGGCACGGCGTCGATCGGTGCCGGCGGGACGACGGCGAATCTCGCCATCGCCGCCGTCGTCGCTATCGTTGGCCTGGCGCTGAATCTCGGAACGGTCGCTGGAAAAATCTAAGCCGCGTCGTCAGTCGGCGGTCGCCGGGTACTCCAGGTCGTCTGTCGCTCGCGTCTCGCCGTCGCCGAGCCACGCGTGTACGCCCGCGATTGTGGCCCACAGCAGCAGTTGGCCGAACACGACCGTCCAGCGGTAGGCCGCGACGAGTGCGACAGGCACCTCCCCGTGGACTGGGTTCGCGGGCGCGAGCGCGACTGGAACCGCGAGCAACACGAGCGGGAGCGCCGCCGCGCCGAGCTGCACCGCCGTGTGGCGTCCCTCGGTTCGCTGGTACGCGAGTCCGGCGAGTACGGCGACCAGCGCGCCAAGCCCCATTAGCCCGGCGTACCAGGCGAGGCGGGTCTCCGTTCCGAGCGCCTGCTCGACGCCCGGGGGCTGTGGCGGCAGAACGAGCCACGGCGTGCCGGAGACGGTGAGGAAGCCGGCCCCCGCGAGTGCGAGCCGCTTCGCCGCGCCGGTCCCGGGAATCGCTGGTTCGAGGAAGAAGTACGCCATCCCGAAGGCCGCGACGCCGAACAGCAGCCCCCAGAGGACGCCGCCGCCGACGCTAGCGACGGTCGTCGTGAGATCGGAGACGACGGGGCCGCCTCCGCCGTGGCCGTGCTCGAACGTCTCCAGCCCGGCGGTGAAGGCGTTCCCGACTGTGGCGACGAACAGCCCGTAGACGAGTCCGCCCGCCACGCCGGCCAGCGCGCCGCGTTCGAGGTAGTCAGTCGCCATCAGTGGCAGGTGATGCCGGCGCTGTGCCGGAAGTTGTGCAGCGAGTCGTGCAACATCGGGTCCTGCACGAACAGCAGCGTGAAGCCGAGCGCCGCCACCAGCGCGACGGCGATAGCTATCTGCGGTCCGGTCAGCGACGCTCTGGCCCGTTCGATGCGGTCGTACACGCTGTCCGTGGTGCGTGCGGTGTCTGTGTCGTCCTGCATTGAAATCTCAATTGTCTTAAGAACAAGTAAGATTGTAAAACTTCCGCCTCACACTATCGCTCGCCCGCCACTGCGTCGACCTGCTCGGCGGTCAGTGCGTCCAGCGGGACCACCGACGCCGCTGTTTCGTTTGCAACGAGGTCGAGTAACCCGGCGCGACTCCCCTCACCGGCGTCCACGACAACGGTCCGGTCAGCCGCCTCGCCGAGCGTCCGGGCTGCGTTTCTGGTCGCCTCGACCGGGCTCCCGTCGGCAGTGTTCGCCCGGCCGTCGGTCACGACGACCACGACGCCGGCGTCCGGGTCTGCCCGGTCGAGTACCTCATAGGCTGCCGTCAGCCCGTCCGGCAGCGGCGTCCGGTCGCCGGTCGGGAGGTCCTTCAGGTGCCGGGCGGCCAGCGAGACGCTGTCGGTCGGCGGGAGAACCACGTCCGCGCCCTCACCAGCGAAGGTGACGAACGCGACCTGATCGCGGGCCTGATAGGCGTCTTTCAGCAGTTCCAGCACGGTGCCCTTCGCGGCCTTCATCGCCGGCCGCATCGACGCGCTGGCGTCGACGGCGAACACCACCAGCGTCTCGGCGTCGCCCGCGCGAACGGACTTGCGGAGATCCCGGGACTCGACGCGACCGCTCCCGCGACTGGCCGCCGCCCGGACCGACGCCGCGGCGTCGACCTCGTCGTTGCGGTCGGCGTGCTCGGTGCGGACCGTCGCGCCGCGTTTGGTGCCCGTCGCGCTCGCGCGCCCGCTCGCCGTCCCGCCGTCCGTGTCGACCGTCGGGGCGTCCACATCGGGCGCGCCGCTGTCGCCGACTTCCGCGCGGGACTGGCCCGGCAGCAGTGGGGTGGCGTTTTCGGGGTCGTCGGACTGGTCGGGGTCGCCATCGTCTCCAGCCTCTCCTTCGCCGTCGCCGGCCTCTGCATTCTGTCGCTCGCCGTCGCTGTCGGCGGGGGCGGGCGTCGGCTGCTCGCCGCGCTCGCCCGACTCGTCTTCGCTATCCCCGCGGGAGTCCCCGCTGCCGTCCGAGCGCTGTTCCTGCTGTTCTCCCTCGCCGCCCTCATTGCCGTCAGAATCGGCTCCGTCGTCCGCCGGCTCGCCGCTTGTCTCGTCCCCGCCGCCGTCCGCGTCGCTTTCCGCATCACCGCTCTCACCGTCTTCGGCAGACTCCTCCTCCTCCGACTCGTCCTCGAAGTGGTCGTCGAGCACGTCGTCCACGTCCGGCGCGTCCTCGAACGGCCGTGAGGTAAGCCGGTGCGGGAGCGCGAACTCGGCGGCCCGCTCGATGTCCGATTCGAGGACCGTCGTCCGCCCGTCGAGCGCGGCGAAGGTCCGGGCCGCCCGCGCGGTGGCGATGTCGCCGCGGTGGCCGTCGAGCCCGGCGTCCCGGCAGAGTTCGGCGATCTGCTCGCGGAACTCGCGGGCGAGGTCGACCTCGGAGAGAATCCCGCGGGCCGTTCGGAGGCGCTCGCCCGGGGGACGCTCGTCGGTCTTGGCTTCGGTCTGTGTCACCTCGTCGTCGTTCTCCCCGAGCGCCTGGTCGATGATAGCGACGCGGTCGTCTAGGTCCTCGCAGGCGCTGACCTCGGTCTGGAGCGCGAAGCGGTCGCGTAGTTGTGGACGCAGGTCGCCTTCCTCGGGGTTCATCGTCCCGACAAGCGTGAACTCGGCGGGGTGGGTGACGGTGACGCCGTCACGCTCGACGCGGTTCACCCCGCTCGCGGCGGCGTCGAGAAGCACGTCGACGAGGTGGTCGTCCAGCAAGTTCACCTCGTCCACGTAGAGAATTCCTCGATTGGCGCGGGCCAGCAGGCCGGGGTCGAACTCGTGGTCGCCGTCGAGCGCGTCCGCCACCGACAGCGTCCCGACGACGCGGTCTCGGGTCGCGCCGAGCGGGAGCGTGACGAGGGGAACGGATCGGGTCTCTACCGGCGGATCCGAGCGCGTACGGCAGTCTTCGCATTGCTCGTCTGGCCGGTCGGGCGGACAACCGTAGGGGCAGTCCGCGACGGCGCGCTGCTCGGGCAGCAGGTCGGCCAGGGCACGTACCGCCGTCGATTTCGCCGTCCCCTTCTCGCCGCGGACCAGCAGCCCGTCCAGGTCGTCGTCCGTCGCGACGGCCAGCAACCCATCCTTGAGGTCCCGCTGGCCGATGACGGCCGCGAACGAGCCCCCCTGCGAAGCTTTTTTGCCCGCGCCGAATACAACCATACTTGTATTAGTGCAAACGGAGATTTAATAACGTTATGCCACAGCTAGGACTCTACACCGCGACGGAGAACGAACTCGGGGCCGTCCAGCGGGCCGCGCAAAAGCTCGACGCCGACCTCGTCGTGCGCTCGGAGAGCGACCTCGACGACGAGCCAGCGGTCGAGGCGTTCGTTGACGAACTGACCGACGCCGACGCCGTCATCCTCTGGCTCCACGGGGCCGAGGACAGCATGCCCGGCTACGACCTCGCCGTCGAGCGGTTGCGCGAGGCCGGCGTCCCGCTCGTAGTGAAAGCGACGGGCGACGCCTTCGCCTTCGAGGACACGTCGATTCCCGACGAGCACCGCGACACCGTCTACGACTACCTCGACAAAGGCGGGGCGAGCAACGTCGCCAACTGCGTGCGCTACCTCGTCGAGCAGTACGGCGACGCTGACCCATCCTACGACGACCCGGTGACACTCCCGACAGAGGGTGTCTATCACCCCGACCACCCGGGTGCGACCATCGACGAACTCCGGGCGACGTTCGACCCGGCAAAACCGACGGTCGCCGTGTGGTTCTACGAATCCCACTGGACCCACGAGAACACCCGCTACGTCGACGCCCAGGTCCGGGCCATCGAGGCCCAGGGGGCGAACGCGCTCCCCATCTTCTGTGAGCCGGCGACCGACGCCGAGGGGCAGTGGAACGCCGAGCAGGTCACCGAGGAGTGGCTGCTCGACGGCGACGGCAACCCGCTCGTCGACGCGGTTTGCTCCTCGTTCATGTTCTCGCTGTCGATGGACGAACGTGGCCGCAGTGCTGATGATGAGGGCCAGGACGCGGAGGACGTGTTCCTCGACAAACTCGGCGTCCCCGTCATCCAGACGGTGACGACGATGCGCTCCCGGTCCCGCTACGACAGCAGCGACACGGGCGTGATGGGCTTCGAACTCGCGCTCTCGGTCGCTCTGCCGGAGTTCGACGGCAACGTCATCACCCACCCCATTTCGGGCAAGGAGCGCACCGATGACGACGCCGACATCGGCAGCGCCCCGAAACAGCACTTCCCCATCGACGACCGCATCGACCACGTCGCCCGCTTGGCCGTCAACTGGGCCGAACTGCGACACACGCCCAACGACGAGAAGCAGGTCGCCGTCGTCCTCCACAACTACCCGCCCAGCGACGACGGCATCGGGACGGCCTTCGGGCTGGACTCGCCCGAGAGCACGGTGAATCTCCTGGAGGAACTGGACGTTCGGGGGTATGATTTGGGCGACACGATGCCCGACAGCGGCCAGTCGCTTGTTGAACGCCTCACCGCACAGCTCACCCTCGACGACCGCTGGGTCGCGCCCGAGGACGTGCGCGACCTGAGTGTCGACACCGTCTCGCCGGCCCAGTACGGCGAGTGGTTCGAGACGCTCGACGACGACTTCCGCGAGAACGTCGTCGAGGAGTGGGGTGATCCGCCCGAGCGCCCGTTCGCAATTCCCGGCGTCGAGTTCGGGAACGTGCTCGTGACGGTCCAGCCCCCGCGCGGGTTCGGGATGGACCCCTCGAAGGTGTACCACGACTCGGACCTCCAGCCGCCCCACGACTACGTCGCGTTCTACCGCTGGCTCCGCAACAGCTACGAGACTGACGCCGTTGTCCATCTGGGCACTCACGGCAGTCTGGAGTGGCTGCCCGGCAAAACGGTCGGTCTGGATGGTGAGAGCGCGCCGGACCAGCTCATCGACGATATCCCGAACGTCTACCCCTACATCGTCAACAATCCCGGCGAGGGGACGCAGGCCAAGCGCCGGTCCTACGCCGCTATCGTCGACTACCTGACGCCGGTGATGGCCAACGCCGGCACGTACGACGACCTCGCCGACCTGGAGGAACTGGCCGACCGCTACCGCGAGGCCGGCATGGAGGACGCCCGCACTGACGACGGCGAGCACCTCGCCGAGCAGATTCGCCAGACAGTGGACGAACTCGATCTCGCCGTGGAACTGGGCATCGCTGGTGAGATTGACGAGAAGGCCGACGTTCGCGGTCCGGACGAAGTCGGCTCGACGCTGGCGGAGGGAGACGTGGAGGGGGACCGCGAGGCGCGTAGCGCCTCGGAAAGCGCGAGCGGGGAGCGAAGCGACCCGCGAGCGGACCTCGACATCGACGAACTCGTCGAGCGCGTCCACGAGTACCTCACCGACGTGAAGACGACCCAGATTCGCAAGGGGCTGCACACGATGGGCGAACCGCCGGCTGATGACCGACTGGTCGACTACCTCGTCGCCCTAACTCGACTCGAAAATCCCGGCGCGCCATCGCTGCGCGAGAGCGTCGCGGGCGTGCTCGGCGTCGACTACGACAAACTGCGCAACGCTCCCGGCGAATATGACGAGACGCTAGGGATGACCTACGCCGAGGCCGCCGACCACGTCCACGAGACCAGCAAGGACCTTGTTCGGACGCTGGCAGAGCACGACTTCGACGTGCCCGAGAGCGAACTCGAAGACAACACGTCAGAGGTGAACATGAACCTTCTCGTGGTCGACATCAAACCGCTCGGGGACGCTCGCGTGCGCTCGGGTGCACACGACGACCTGCGCGAGGCGCTGGCGTACATCTGCGAGGAAGCGGCCCCGCGGGTGGCCGGCGCAGCCGACGAAATCCCGCGAACCGCCGACGCGCTGGCGGGCGAGTACGTCCCGCCTGGCGGCTCCGGTGCGCCGACCCGTGGCGGCGTCGACCTGCTCCCGACGGCCCGGAACTTCTACACGCTGGACCCGCGGAAGGTCCCGGCCAAGACGGCCTGGGACGTTGGTAGCGAGGTCGCCGACGGCGTGCTGGAACGCCACGAAACCGACGAGGGCGAGTATCCCGAGGAGATCGGCGTCGTCGTCTGGGGCACGCCGACGGTCCGGACTCGGGGCGAGACCATCGCGCAGGTGCTCGCGCTGATGGGCGTCGAACCGGTCTGGTCCGATGCCGGCCGCGTCGATGACGTGGAGCCGATTCCGCTTGAGGAACTCGGTCGGCCGCGAATCGACGTGACGACGCGCGTCTCCGGCCTGTTCCGGGATGCCTTCCCGGCGGCTGCGGGGGTCGTCCACGACGCCGTCGACGCTGTTGTCGACTTGGACGAGCCCCACGACATGAACTATGTGAAGAAACACGTCGAGGAGGAGATCGACGAGCTCGTGGCCGACGGCATGGACGAGGGCGACGCCGAGAGCGCGGCGAAACACCGCGTCTTCACGACCCGACCGGGCGGCTACGGCGCGGGCACGAACAAGGCCGTCGACGAGGGCAACTGGGACGACCGCTCGGACCTCGCCGACGTGTACGTCCAGTGGGGCGGCTACGCGATGGGCTCCCGCGGCCGCGTCAGCGACGCCCACGACGCCTTCGAACGCCGATTGTCCTCTGTCGACGCCACC
The DNA here is from genome assembly GCF_031624315.1 of Haloarcula terrestris. Taxonomy (NCBI): domain Archaea; kingdom Methanobacteriati; phylum Methanobacteriota; class Halobacteria; order Halobacteriales; family Haloarculaceae; genus Haloarcula; species Haloarcula terrestris. The sequence goes on from NZ_JAMQOM010000004.1 coordinate 27,075, forward strand.
GTCAAAATCGAGGACACCGCCGAGCAGGACGAGTTCGACTCCTCGGACTGGTACGCCTTCCACGGCGGCTTCATCTCCGCGGTCACCGAAATCGCGGGCGAGGAACCGAACTCCTACGTGGGCGATTCCTCCGACCCGGACAACGTCGATGTGTACACCAACGAGGAGAAGGTCCGGAAGGCGATGCGCGCTCGCGTCCTCAACCCCTCGTGGCTCGATTCGATGGAGGAACACGGCTACAAAGGAGCCGGGGACCTCTCGACGACGGTCGACGTGGTGCTGGGCTGGGACGCGACGACCGACGTGGTCAGCGACACGCTGTGGGAGGACGTAGCCGAGCGCTACGCCTTCGACGCGGACCGACAGGACTGGCTCCGGGACGTGAACCCCTGGGCGCTGGATTCGATCACCGACACGCTGCTGGAAGCCATCGACCGCGGGCTCTGGGACGCCGACGACGAGACCCGGGACCGCTTGCGTGATCTGAATCTGGAAGTCGACGGTGATCTGGAGAGCCGAGCGACGGGCGGTCCGGAGCGAGGCTCTCCAGACAAGGAGGTGACTTCAGATGACGACTAACACAGACGACGCGAAAGACGGCGACACAAGCGGCGAGGATGACTTCGAGGAGTACGCCGACCTCGGCGCGACGACCTCGAACGCGATGGAGATCGCCGAAACGTCGATGGACCGCGTGCGCGAACTCGTCCCGGACGAGACGCTGGCCGACCGCATCCGCCAGAAGTCCGTCCATGCGACCGGCGACCCAGAGTTCCAGCATTTGATGCGGTTCACCGGCGCGGACGACGACGAACCGATCCGCGCCGGCGCACGCGCCGTGCTGGACGAACAGCCCATCGTCACCGACATCACGATGGTCAAGGCGGGCATCACCGGCCGCGGGCACGACTGCCCGGTCCGGAAGGCCATCGGCAACGGCGCGGAGCTGGCCGCCGAAACCGGGATGACCCGGACGGCGGCGTCGGTCCTGGAACTCGACAAGCAGGGCGTCTACGACGGGGCCATCGCCGTCGTCGGGAATGCGCCGACGGCCGCGCTCGCCCTGGCGGACTGCATCGAGGACGGCACGCGCCCGGCGGTCGTCGTCGCCACGCCGGTCGGCTTCGTGAAGGCTGCCGAGAGCCGGAAACGGCTTCGCGAGGTCGCTTCCGAGTACGACGTGCCGACCATCACGAACGTCGGCCGTCGCGGCGGGAGCGGGCTGGCCGCCGGCCTGACGAACGAACTGGTGCACGTGGCGTCGGACGTGCGGGAGGGGGCGGTCGATCTGTGACCGCTCGCTCTGAAAGAGCGAGTGGGGAGGGACGACCCGCGGGCCGCGATGGCGAGGTGTGCGAGCCATCGGACGGAGCGAGCGGGGAGGAACGACCCGCGAGCCGGGAGGCGTCGCTGGATGACTGAGGGCGACGATTACGACCTCGACTCCGGGCCGGACCCGGCAGCCATCGCGGCGAGCGCACCCGAGGCCCCCGACGCGGATCGGCCGGTTCACGCCGTCGGCATTGGACCTGGAAATCTCGATTTCCTGACACCGCGGGGCGAGCAGGCGATCCGCGAGGCCGACGTGGTTGTCGGCTTCGAGACGGTCGTCGACTTCGTCGCCGACCGAACCGACGCGGACCTGCTGACCTGTGGCTACCGGGACGAACTCGACACGCTGGAAACCTTCGCCGAGCACGTGGCCGACGGCGAGCACGGGACCGCGGTCCTGATGGGCGACCCGAACCACTCGGGCTACCAGTTCGTCGGGAAGGTCCAGCGGGCCGTCGACCGGCCCGTCCGCGTGGTTCCGGGCATTTCGTCGCTGCAGATCGCCGCCAGCCGCGCTCGGACACCGATGGAGGACACGACGTTCGTCACGCTGCACAAGAGCGGTGATCTCACGGCTGACCTTGACCGCCTTCGCAGCGACGTGGGTGACCGGCACCTGCTCGTGTTGCCGCGTCCGTTCGACCTGATGCCAGAAGACATCGCGGCCGAACTGCTGGACGCCGGCGGTGATCCTGACCTGCCGGCGCTGGTCTACGAGCGGCTGACACACAACGACGAGGCCCGGACTGCGACGACGCTCGGGGACCTCGCGCAGGATGCCGGCGGTGACAGCAGAGAAGACACGCAGTTTTCGGACCTGTCGGTGTTCGTCGTGCGGCGGGCGTGAGAGGGTTGCCGTTGCGGTCCCGGTTAGCTGACCGCGACCGAACTGTTCTGCCGTCGTCTGTACTCGTTGATAAGCCGGAACGCCAGCACGTAGCCGACGGTGGCGAACACGACCGCCAGGATGACGTTGCCGACCCAGAGCCGGACCAGTAGCCCGGTCCCCATCGAGGCCGACACCCCGTCGAAGGTCATGCCGGGAACCGGCCCCATGATTCTGTTACCGAGCCAGAAACTCGACGCGTACACGCCCCATTTGACCGGCGGATTGAGTATCAACACTGACGCAAACAGCGCGACCTTGCTGAGCTGTTTGAACAGGTACGCGAGGACGAGAAAGGCGAGAAAGCCGGTACCAAGTGTCGGTAGCGCAGTGAGGAACACGCCGACACTGAAGCTCGCAGCCACCTCCCGTGGGGTGTGATCTTCGACCAGCGCGGCCACTAGCTTCTCTTTGACCTGCTTGCGTGTCTGAGCCACCCGTCCTCGAAGCATCTACCACCAAACGGATGTCGAGCGGTAAATCGTTTACTGCCGTTGCGATCCGTCAGTCGCCCTCGCCGTCGGTCGCCATCGGACGGTTCGTCGCAAGCGTCGCCTCGAACGTCTGTGGCGTGCTCGCGTCAGCCATCGTCCGCGCCGTCTCGACGGCGGTTGCGATGGCTTCGGTGACAAGCGGGTGGTCCCCCAGCGGGTCGGTGTAGGCGAGTCCGCCGCGGTCGAGGTCGAGTTTGGCTGGAATCTGTGTCTCGGTCGCGTCGCTGGGTGCGAGAAAGAGCGGTACGGCGGCGGCGTGGTCGCGGGTGAGGTTGTACCGAACGCATTCGACGGCGGGGTTCTGGAGCAGATAGCACGGTTCGACCTCGCCGAAGCCCGAGCGCTCCCGTAAGCGCTCGGCGTGGTACTCCGTCACCTGGCGCTGATACGGCTTCCCGCTGGAGCCGAAGGCGACGAGGGCGACGGAAGAATCTGCGGCCTCCGGTACGACACCGGCAGCGCGGTCCCGGAGTGCCTCGGTCAGCAACGGATTGCGGCCGACCGGTTCACAGTAGTGGGTCTCGGCGTCGATCTGTTCGAGTGCGGCCGGCACGTCCGTCACTGTCGTGTGGTCGTGAGCGACGGTCATCGGCAGCGCGAACACGCGGTCGGCGTCGACGGCTACCAGCTCGTCGCGTAACTCCCGACGGGGTTCGTGCTCGTAGGTCAGTACCGTCACGTCGGTGGCTACCCCGCGCTCGCGTAGCCGGCGAGCGTGTGTCTCGTAGGGCGCAGCGTGTGACGTGTCCCGACCGATGAGCAGGAGTGTGTCGTGTGGCATTGGTAGCATCCGGTGCTAAAACAACTCAGGTTGTTTTAGCGAAAGTTGGCTTGTCTGAACGTTGGCAGGAACCCACTAATACCTTTGGGTCACATCTCGATTCCGTCCGGTCTCCCCTTGATACACCTCTGCCAGACACGCGTGGCTCGTCTCGTCCCTCTCTCGGCCGGTGAAAATATGCGGTTCCACCGTCGACCGGCCCGACTCATGACCGATTCTCGCGCTGAGAGCGGATGCGGGCCGCTCGTGACCGACCAGTGCGGAAGGCATCCCCGTCGAAAACGTGGGCCGTCGGCGCTACAGTTCGCTGTCGGGAACCACGACGACCTTCCCGAATCCTTCGCGATTCTCAATGATCTCGTGGGCTCGGTCGATCTCGCTCATGGGGAGCGTCTCGCGGACTCGCGGTTCCAGTTCGCCCTCCCAGACCAGGTCCAGCACTTCGTCGGCCTGTCCCGGGGTGGCCATCGTTGAGCCGATGACCTCCAGTTGGTTCCAGAAGATGCGGTTGATGTCCGTCTCCGGGTTGCCGCCGGTGGTCGCGCCGCAAGTGACGACCCGGCCACCCTTGACGAGGCTCTTGAGCGAGTCCTGCCAGGTCTGTGCGCCGATGTGGTCAACGACCATGTCGACGCCGCGGCCGTCGGTCAACTCCCGGATTTCGCCGGCGAAGTCCGTCTCCTCGTAGTTGATGGTGTGGTCCGCGCCCAGTTCCTCGGCGTACTCTAGTTTCTCCTGGCTGCTGGCGGTGGCAAACACCTCCGCGCCGGCGTGGTCGGCAATCTGGACGGCCGCGTGACCGACGCCGCCCGATGCGCCGAGGACGAGCACTGATTCGCCGGCTTTCAGGTCGCCGCGGTCCCGGAGCATCCGCCAGGCGGTCTGGAACACCAGCGGCGACGCGGCGGCCGTCTCCCAGTCGACGCCCTCCGGGACCGGTGTGAGGTTCTCGGCCGGGACGGCGGCGTACTCGCTGTGGACACCCCGGACGTGCTCGCCGATGATGTGGAAATCCGGTGCGAGTGTCGGGTCGCCCTTCCGCGTGAACTCGTCGCCCCCGCCGCTCTTGCCGGCGAGGACGGCCACCCGGTCGCCCGGCTCGAACCGCGAGACGCCGTCGCCAACCTCCGCAACAACGCCGGCGGCGTCGCTGCCTGGAATGTGTGGCATATCGAGGTCGACGCCGGGAAGACCGCGCCGGGTCCAGATGTCGAGGTGGTTCAGCGCGGCCGCCTTCACGTCGATGACCACCTCGTCGCGGTCCGGTTCCGGGTCGGGAAACTCGCCATACTCGAGTACGTCACGGTCGCCGTGACTGTCGAACTGAACGGCTTGCATCGTCATCACTTGCCGTGGCTCGCTTATAAACACCAGCCTCCCGGTGACCGTGCCATCAACGACCGCCCCGATTCTGTGTATACCGCCCCAATACCGGAGAACGATTCTTGAACTGTGGTTAACTAAGCTCGATTACTGGATCTACATCGGAACCCCAACTCTATCTGGGGATGTATGGAGATGTATTTTCTGTATCTGGATTAGATGTATCTATATATCGGAATACTATATGCATATGCTAGAATATAGGGTCAGACATCAGAATATTAGGGCTGTCTGGTGCTGGAGTATGGGACACCGCCTCACTGCTGGTCCGAGGAGGAGCATACTTACCGCTCGAACCCGTTCTGTATTCCACCAATGACACACAGTTCAAACGCGCTTGCCGTTCGCGCTCGGGGCACTCCGACACGCGACGGCACGGGTCCCCACGATGCTCCCGTGGTGATCCACCAATGAATCTCTCGCTCGTCATCCTCGCGACGATAACCGGCATCGCCACCGGCGTCGTGTTCGGGTTGCTGGATGTCCCTATTCCGGCCCCGCCGAACCTCGCCGGCGTCATGGGTATCCTCGGAATCCTCGTCGGCTATCGCCTCGTCGAGTACTTCGATGTCGGTGTCAGTCTGCTGTCGCTGCTGAAAGTCTGAACCGACTGTCCGTCTTGCTGATCGAATCCAACGGCTCCGTTCTTGCGATCCGAATGCCGAAAACGGCAGTACCGTCAGTGGTGGGTACGCTCGGTCCCGTTGTGGTGCTGGTGCCCGCTCTCGGTTCCGTTATGACTGGGTCCGCTCTCCTCGTGGCTGTGATCGCGGGTGAGCTGCCCGTGGTACGTGTCGAGGGTGCGTTCCAGCAGTTCGGTCCGCGTCTCGTGGCCCTCGACGACCGGTTCGACCCAGCGTGACTCGGTTCGCCAGTAGCCCATCTCCTCGCCGGAGGGCTCGATGACCGTCGCATCGAGGCCCGCCACGCCCCACTCCTCGCTGTAGGTCTGGATGAACGAGACGACGACCGTCTCGATGCCGGCGGCGAGTTCGTGGCCGCGTGTGCTCTTCGTGACGTAGGTCAGTCTTACGCGGTCGTCTTCGACGGCGAGCGAGTCGATATCGACGAACCATTTCCGAAGGGTGGACTCGAACGCTGCCAGTCCGGTTCCGGTCGCGGCCTCGGTGTCGTGGTCGGCGTGTTCGCTGTCCTGGGTGTGTTCCTCGCCGTCGGTGTGCGTGTGGCCGTGTACCTCGTCGTGGTGCGCCTCGTTGGCTGTCCTCGTGGGCGTCTCACTCCCGTCGACCGTCGCCGTCGATCCGCTGGACTCGCTGGTCCCGGGGCCGGGCTGGCTGTTCTGGGTCCCGCCGAGCCCGCTACAGCCGGCGCTGGTGACCGCAGCCAGCGTGAGGGTTCCGAGGAACCCCCGCCGGGTCGGCCGCTGGCTGGTGTCCGGCACGGCTTACGTCCTCCGTCGCGCCGCAAACAGCGCCGCGCCGACGAGTGCGAGTAGCGTGACAGCGGCGGTGAATCCGGGTCCGGACGCGGCGGTCGTCTCCGATTCTGCGCTCGCAGTGTCGGCCGCCGCCGTGGTCGCTGACTCGTCCTCGGTGTCGGTGTCCGTCGGCGTCGCGGTCCCCGAAGCACCGCCGGACTCGCCGTCGCCGCTGGTCCCGGATTCGGCTTGCTGGCCGGCCGAAATCCAGACCGGACTGGTCAGCGCCCGGTCCCCGTCCTCGTCGACGACCCGGAAGGCGACCCAGGCGTTCCCGTCCACGTCTACGTCGGTGCTCATGGTGTCGTTCGTGCCATCGAGCGTGACGTTGGCGACGGTCGTGCCGTTCCGGATGACCTCGGCGTAGGCGAGTTCGTCGAGGTTCCGGACCGTCGCCGAGGCCTCCACGGCGGACCCAGCGGTGGCGTTCACTGTCTCACCGGGCATCCTGTCGTCGACGGTAAACTCGACGGCTGGACCGTACGTCGCGTACGTGTGCCCGTCTTTCACTGACTGAGCCCACTTCTCGGGCGTCACGGTCCCTTCGACGTATGCCCGCGTGCGGGCGCTGCCGTATTTCGCCGGGAAGCACTGCGAACAGTGGTCGTCGCTGACACCGGTCGCCGTGATCTCGTAGCCCTCGTTCCAGAGGGTGAACAGCCCCTGGACGCTGGCGGCGTCGGACTCGCCGTACGGGCCGTTGTACGCCTCGATGGCGTCGACCATCGGGAGGTACGCCTCGTGCTGGCCGGGCGCGCTATCGAGGCTGACGAAGCGGTCTCCCGGATGGTTGATCTGGAACACCGTCGCGTTGTGTCGGCTGCGGGACTCCTCGATGAACTCCACGAGGGTCCCGTCGGAGTCGACCATCTCCTCGCCGTGCATCGGGTAGGGGTTGAAGTGCCCGAGGTCGCCGGTCGTGATCTCCTCGCTCCGGATGAACATGATGTCGCGTTCCTCGGCCTGTGACTCCATCGACCCCCAGCCGCCGATGGCGTTGTGGTCGGAGATGAACACCGCGTCGACGCCCGCCGATTTCTGGATCGCGACGAAGTTGTCGATGGGCGTCTTGCCGTCGAAGCTGACGCTGCTGTGGGCGTGGGGGTCGATGCCGACCCAGTTGCGCTCGCTGGGGTCGAGTGCCTCGGTGAACGTCGCGTTGACGCTGACCGACTCGCCGGGCGTCACCGAGACGTTCTTTTCGACCGGGTCGGCGATGTAGCCGGTCCCGTGGTTGAACACCAGCGTGTAGTTGCCGGGCGGGAGCTGGAACGAGGCCGTGCCGGCCGGCGTCGTCTGCGTGTAGACGGTCTGGACTGCGGTACCGCCATCGAGTACCGTAATCCGGGCGTCAGCGGGACTGACTTCGCCCTCGTCGTCTATCGTCGCGGTGACGTTGACGGGGGCCGGCCCCTCCAGCGAATCGAAATCGACGGTGGACGTGTCGCCCTCGCTAACGGTGACGGTTTTGGGGTTCGAGGCTGCGAAACCGCTGGCATCAGCCGTCAGCGTGTACTCGCCGGCGGGGAGTTCGAGGTCGTATGTTCCCGTCTCCGATCCAGTGGTGTAGGTGAACGCACGGTCGCCCTGCGAGGCGGTGACCGTGGCCTGTGAGACGGATTGGTTGTCCGTGCTCCTGACAGTGCCGGTCACGGTCCCCGTCTCGGTCCCTTGCTGCCGGTTGTAGTACTCGCTGGTCGCGCTGCTCGCCCCGTCCTCGCCGACGAAGAAGGCGAACTCCGCCGACTGCGTCTCACCGGGGTCGAGGCGGTGTTCGAGCCACGGGTCGATCCAGGTCGCAGCGCCCGTGTACGCGGTAAAGGAGCCGTTCCCGCCCCAGACACCGTAGCTCACGCGGTCGCCGGTGAGTGCCGCCCAGGGCTGGTCGAGTGTGTCGGCACTCGTCGGCGTGTATCGGTCCGCTTCGAGCGATCCTTCCCCCGGGAGCCACGTCGACAGGCTCTCGGAGCTCAACGCGGCCCCGCTCTGGAGCTGTTCGGACTCGTTGACCGGCAACCGCTGGTCACCCCCGTTCTCCATCGTGGTGTTGATCCAGATGTGCTTCGAGTCGGCCGGCAGCGTGTACGTCGTCGTGATCGTTACGTCCTCTCGGTCCTGCAAGTGGCCTTCCGCGACGACCACTGCGGAGCCGTCCGGTCCGGAGGCGTTCCGGTGTTCGAAGGATTCGTACACCGGCCAGGTGCCGAAGTCGTCGAAAGCGAACTCGGCGACGGCGATCTCGTCCGTCGTGAGCCCGTATGCGTTGGCGTCGTAGATACCGCCCGGCAGCGCGCCGAAGGGGCCGTTGGTTTCAGTACCGATGGCGGCGGCGACCTCGCTGTTTTTGAGGACGATTGTCTCGTTTGCCGGTGTCTCGCCACCCTTGATTCGCTCGCCGGTGACGGCGACCGGCTTGTCCGGTCGCTCGACGTGACCGGACGCTGCGAGCCACTTCACCGTCCGGAACAGGAACGGCCGCGTATCGGTTTGCTGGTGTTCGGCCTGCCACTCGTCGGTGAGATACGTCGTAAGCGACTTCTGGCTGCCGAAGGCGACGACGCGACCGTTGTCACCGATGTCCCACGTTGCGGCCGCGCCGACGATTCGCTGCCCACGTGGGTACTCTTTCTCGGTGGTGGAGTAGGTGTACTCGTAGGTGTCGTTGTCGCCGTACAGCAGCGGTGCCTGGGTCCCGTTTTCGGTGTCGGTCACGTTCAGACTGACCCCGTCGTACTCCACGGTATCGACGCCGTTCATGATCGGATGCTGACCCGTGTTGTGGAGCACGACCCGCCATTCGTACTCTTCGACGGTCTTGTTCGTCGGGTCCTGGATGTTTCGAAGCCATTTGTCGCTCTCGCCGTTGAAGTGCAGGCCGTATGGGTCGGTGATATCGTTGAGCTTGCCCGCGTGGCCCTGTAGCGGCGAGGTCCAGTCACCGACGACGAACAGGCTGCCGCCGCTTCTGACGTATTCGTCGATTGCCGCCTGCTCGGCGTCGCTGTAAGCTGTTTGCGGAACGGGGATGATAACCACGTCGTAGTCCGACAGCCCGTCCGCCGACGAACTGTTCCAGGAAGTCAATCCGCCGGATGTCGACCGCTTTGTGTCCACGTCGTACCCGCGCTCGCTGAGTCTGTTCGCGAACTCGGTGAATGTCGACCCCTGATGGCTCCCGTCGATCAGCACGTCGACGCCGGCACCGCTGTTGTTGAGATCGACCGAATCATCAGGAACTGGACAGCTCTGATTCAGCTGACAGGTGACGCGCTCTTCCGATGCCATTTGTGTCGTCATCCCGCTGTTCACCGTCGATAGCTCGCTTTGATCGGTCGGTGCAGTAGCGGCGCTTCCGAGGGAAGCGGTGCTGATAACCGATAACACGAGTACTGTGCTGAGTATTACTGAGCGCATATGATTTCTGTCCATCACTTTCCGTACGGTATTGAGAGTATATAGTTAAAATTTATGCTAACCATACTATTTCTGCATCATGACCGGATCCTGTGATTAATCACCGGCCTAACTACGTGTCTTGTGACCGAGTAATATACTACCCCCTCAGACAGAGACACTACAGATTGCTCCGTAATATCATTCCTCGTGACCTGCACAAGATAGTTTCGGCGGACAGATCGGTTTGTCGGCCGCATATTCCGACACACCACTTTGTGTGGCACCGATGGTCCGACAGATGACCCACAGACCGTCGCTGGTCTGTCCACGCGGGCACCGCAGTGGCACGGACAGCCCGGACCAGTTTTAATACCCGCTGGACGGAACTTCGGAGGTATGTCACGCAAGGTGTTTTTCGATACGGATCCCGGCTGCGACGACGCGGTCATGTTGGCGATGGCGCTCGGCCACGATGGGATAGACGTGGTCGGCCTCTCGACGGTCTGCGGGAACACGACTATCGAGAACACGACGCGCAACACCCACGCGATACTGGCTCTCGGGGGCTACGACGTGCCGGTGGCCCGGGGCTGTGGTCGCCCGCTCGTGGACGAACTCGACACCGCCGAGTGGATCCACGGCGAGAACGGCCTCCACGGTGACATACCCGACGTGGACGGCGACACGCGGGACATCCACGGGGCCGACGCAATCGTCGAAGCCGCCCACGAGTACGGCGACGAACTGACGATTGCGGCCGTCGGCCCGCTCCCGAACCTGGCAATCGCGCTGGCGAAGGAGCCTCGTCTGCCCGATCTGGTCGCGGACATCTATCTCATGGGTGGGGCGGCGATGACGACGGGGAACGTGACGCCGATGGCCGAGGCGAACTTTCACAATGACCCCGCGGCGGCTAGCCGTGTTCTTCAGGATGCCGACCCGCGGATGGTCGGCCTGGACGTGACCAACCGTGCCACCGTCTCCCCCGAGTTCATTGAAGAGTTCCGCGAGGCCGGCGGCGTCCGCGGGACCATCGCTGAGTGGCTCGATTACCGCCCCGACTCCGGAACCTACCCGCTGGCCGACGCGCCGGCCATCCACGACGCCGCCGTCGTCGCCGACATCATCGACGACTCGGTCCTTGGCTTTGAGGAGTACTACATCGAGGTGGACACGACCGGCGGCCCCTGCCACGGGGCCGTCATCTGTGACGAGCACGGCACGACCGACAACGACCCCAACGGCCGCGTCGCTGTCGATATCGACGTGGCTCACTACCGCGATATTCTCGAAACGGGCGTCCGGGCCTACGTGGCAGACTGATTCGAAATCCGGCTCTATGAGACCGATTGCGCCGCTTTCGGCGCTACTCGTAGGTGTGGACGCTTCCGGTGGTGTTGTCCTCGATGTACCCCCAGTCGTATTCGACGCCCAGCCCGGGGCCGTCGGGGACACTGACCGTCCCGTCGTCGTCGACAGCGTCCATCAGGTCGGAGTAACCGCCCTCGTACACCGGTGGCTGGGTGTTCTGGCAGTCCGGGTGGACCAGCGCCATCTCGTAGTAGTTCGAGTTCCGGCAGGCGGCGATGCAGTGGCGCTGGGCCGGCCCCGGCGCGTGGAACTCCACGTCGAGGCCGAACGCCTCGGCCATGCGGGCCACCTTGATCGCGCCGGTGATGCCCGCGTCGTACTCGGGGTCGGCCCGGAGGAAGTCGGTCGCCTCGTTGGCGGCGAAATCTGACTTGATCTCCAGCCCGCGGATGTGCTCGGTCTGGAGAATCGGCGTATCCAGCTTCTGTGCCAGTTTCTTGTGGGCGTGCTGTGAGATGCCGCCGTCCCGGAACGGGTCCTCGTACCAGAAGAAGCCCTGTTCATCGAGCGCCCGGCCGAGTTCGAGCGCGTCGGCGAACGTCTCCAGTTCGCAGGCGGGGTCGTGCATCAGGTCCATCTCGTCGCCGACGGCTTCGCCCACGGCGTGGACGGCCTCGATTTCGCGGTCGAGGCTGCGGGCGTCGTCGCCACCGCCCCAGCCGTGGATCTTGAAGCCGCCAAAGCCCTCGTCGCGACAGTCCTCGGCGAAGTCGGCGAAGGCTTCCGGTGAGTCAAGCCCGCCGGCGTCGTCGCCGTGATAGGTCGACGCGTAGGCGGGGATTCGCTCGCGGTAGGTCCCCAGCAGTTCGTGGATCGGCGCGTCGTAGTACTTGCCGGCGAAGTCCCACAGCGCGATGTCGATGGGGCCGATGCCCATCCGGTCGTACTTCCGGAGCGCGCGCTTGCACTCGGACCAGTGTTTCTCGCGTTTCAGCGGGTCCTTGCCGATGAGGTACTTCGCGACGATGTTGTACTGGGCGGCCGCCGGCGAGTTGCCGCCGACGTACTCGCCGGTAATGCCCTCGTCGGTATGAACCCGGACGCCGAACAGCTTCCGGGTCGTCGTCTCTCCCGGCGCGTACACCAGATTGAAGCCGTGCTTGTCGGTCCCCACGTCTTCGAGGGGGTACTCGAATTCCCGGCTTTCGATCTTTGTTATTTTTGGCGACATTTACATATCGTTCCGGGGTTGGGCTATTAAAACTACCCCGCCACAGCACTCACTCCAGCGTGACCGTCGACTCCGTTTCGGCAGCCTCGTAGACGGCCTTGACCGTCTTGATGTCGACGAGGCCGTGCTCGCCGTCGGCGTAGGGGTCGGTGTCGGTCAGCAGGCAGTGGGCGAAGTACTCGAACTCCTCTTCCATCTGGTCGATCTGCTCGAAGTCGATATCGACCGTCGTGCCCTCGTGGGAAAGTTGGAGTGCACGGTCGTCCCAGGGGTAGAAGGCCGGTTCGACGTGGACCTTTCCTTCGGTGCCCAGTACGGAGATGTGGCTGTCGAGGTGGGCATTCTGGCTGGCGGTACACACGGCATAGACGTGTCCGGGGAAATCAAGCTGGAACGCGCCGTGTTCGTCGGGCACGTCCGCGAACTCCTCCTGCACTGAGGCGACCGTCCCTCGGACCGCGACCGGGTCGGCGTCCAGCAGGAACCGGCTCGTGTTCAGCGGATAGAGGCCGATGTCCATGACAGCACAGCCGCCCGAAAGCTCCCAGTCTAGCCGCCACTGGTCGGGGTCGGGGACGAGTTCGAGGATGGGCTCGGTCATGTTCCCGTGGACGAACAGCGGCTCGCCGATGTACCCCTCGTCGATGAGGTCTTTGGCCCGCCGGACGGCCGGTTCGGTGTGCATCCGGTAGGCGATCATCAGCGTCGCGTTGTGGTCGGCACACACCTCGACCATCCGCTCGGCGCGCTCGATGGTGGCCTCCATCGGCTTCTCACAGAGGATGTCCTTGTCCAGTTCCGCGGCCGTCTCGACGAAGGGCAGATGGCGGGCGTTGGGGGTGACGATGTAGACGGCGTCGTACGCGTCGCTCGCGGCCCCGTCGTGGAACTCCTCGTAGGTAATCGCGTGCTCGACGGTCTCCGAATCGGCGGCCACGCCGGCCGCCTTTTCCCGGTCGCCACTGACCAGTACGGTCGTCTCACAGAGGTCCCCCGCGTCGACGGCAGGCATCGCCTGCTCGGTGGTCCACCAGCCGACGCCGATCATCGCAAAACGAACCGGACTGTCGGTTTCGGTCCGGTCCTGCCAGTCTCGACGGTCGAACCCGGCCGTGAGCGCGTCGATGTCCATGGCGCTGCCATCGGCTGGCCGGATATTATGTCTTGTGTTGGCACACCCGAACTGACCTGTACTGTCCCGGACTGGCGAATGATAGTTCATGCATCAAGCAAATGAATCCCGGCAGGTGGCATAAATGTTTGTTATGGTGGAACGGTGAGCCGTCTCCGCTGCTGACTTGCTACAGCGACCGGTCGATACCCTCGTGCAAAAAATACCGTCTTGTCGGCCGTCTCTGGGCGATATACGTCTGTATCTCGGGCTTCCGGTATTGAGAATAACGGCAGTACACTCGTTACGGAAGGCGTTCCGCGATACTGAACAACTGTGTTGATCTGCGGCCCACCCGTTGTCTGCGTGTGATCGCTTCGGAACGCCAACACCGCTGCGTTCGATACGGTGGAACGGGACGTGTGAACGGACTGTCAAAGACGGAACGGTGCTGTGCCCAACCGCTCAGTCCCCGGTTCTCGCTGCGCTTAGGGGGTCTAGTTGTGGTATTTCGCGGCAGCGAAACGCGCGGATGTTGGGGCAATAACGAGAGTGGAACGTCTGTACGGGACAGACAGTGCCGATGCTGGGACCGTTCCACCATCGTCGGTCGGTGGGCTACGACCATGACTTTGCACGCTCTTGCGGTGGACAAGAGCAATAACACGTAGAGATTAACAATATATAAATGTTTTGTTACCCAACTGTCACATCACGGCGGTGACCGCCTGCTTAGCTGTTGCGGTACACCGTCTTGATGTAGCTGAAGAACTCCAGGCCGGCGTCGCCCTGCTCGCGGTAGGTGTTCGTCGAGGAGCGCTTGAGGCCGCCGAAGGGCACGTGTAGCTCCAGCCCGGTGGTCTTCTCGTTGACCTTGACCACGCCGGACTCGGAGCGCTCGATGAACTCGTTTTCTTCCTCGATTCGGTCGGTCACGACACTGGCCGAGAGCCCGTAGTCGATGTCGTTGGCGACTTCGACGCCCTCGTCGAAGTCGGAGACGGGGATCACGGCGAGGACCGGACCGAACACCTCTTCCTGTGCGATGCGCATGTCCGGTTCGACATCGGAGAAGACGGCCGGCGAGATGAAGTTCCCGGCGTCGTATTCGCCACCGGTGAGTTCTTCGCCGCCGGTTTCGAGGGTTGCCCCTTCCGACTCGGCGATGTCGATGTACTCCAGGCTCCCCGAGAGTTCGTCCTCGCTAACGTGGGGCCCCATGCCCGCCCGTTCGAGGCCGTTCCCGATCTCTAAGGACTCGGCGTAGTCGACGACGGCGTCGAGGAACTCGTCGTACACGTCCTCGTGGACGATGGCCCGGGAGGTCGCGGTACAGGCCTGTCCGGTGCCGCCGAACGCCCCGGCGCCGACGATGTCGGCCGCCTTGTCCACGTCGGCGCTGGGCATGACGACGGTCGGGTTCTTTCCGCCCATCTCCGCCTGCGCGCGCTTGCCGTTGTTCGTCGCCTGATCGTAGACATGCTCGCCGACCGAGGCGCTGCCGGTGAACGACACCACGTCGACATCGTCGTGCGTGGTCAGGCGCTCGCCGACCTCGCTGCCGGGGCCACAGACCAGGTTGATAGCGCCGTCCGGAATGCCGGCCTCGTCTAGGGCCTCGACGATCATCGCACCGACGGTCGGTGCCTGCATCGCGGGCTTGATGACGACGGTGTTCCCGACCGCAAGCGCCGGCGCGATCTTCCAGGCCGGAATCGCGATGGGGTAGTTCCACGGCGTAATCAGCGCCGCGACGCCCATCGGCTCCTTCTTCGTCTGCAGGCCGGCGCGGCCGCCACTTGGCTGTTTGACGGTGCCGCCGAAGTCGCGGGCCTTCTCGGCGTAGTAGTAGAAGATGTCAATCGCCCGCTGTACCTCGCCCTCGGCTTCGCCGAGTGGCTTCCCCTCTTCACGGGTCAGTGTCTCCGCCAGTTCGTCTTTCCGGGATTTCAGAATCTCACCGGTCTCGCGGAGAATCGCACCGCGCTCCGGCCCTGGCATCTCGGCCCACTCGTCCGTCGCTGTGGCGGCAGCGGCGACTGCTTCGTCCGTCTCCTCGGTCGAGGACACCGGAACCGTGCTGACGACATCGCTCTCGTCTGCCGGGTTTGTCACGTCCTGTGTCTCCCCGGATTCGCTTCCGGTCCACTCGCCACCGATATAGTTCTCGTACGTCTGCGTCATACGTTCGAGGCATCGCGTCCCCGATACTTACGCGTTTCCCATCCCTCTCCGTTTTGTTCTTCTCGGAACCGAAAGCATGCCGAGCCAGTTCCGTTCGTCGCCTTCCGCTGCGTGTGAGCGATGGGTTTAAATGAGAGAGTGTCGACAATCTGTGTATAACGAACATGCAGTATTGGCTGCGCCCCGAACCGCGGATGTAGACGCTCGGGTCGCCCGCGGCGCAGTCTCGCTCCGACGCTGATAACTCAAACATGGCACGAACGGCACAAAATCCGGTCAAATCTGTCGAGACGACGTTCCAGATACTCAACGGCCTCAAAGACCTCGGCGGTGCTGGCGTCACCGAACTCTCCAGACATCTCGATCTCCCGAAAAGTACGATCCACAACTACCTCAGCACGCTCGAACAGGAGGAATACATCGTCAACGACGGCGGCCAGTACAGAGTCGGGCTCCGGTTTCTGGAACTGGGTGCGTATTCCAGGCACCAACAGAAACTGTTCCGCATTGCCAAACCCGAAGTCGACCGCCTCGCCTCGGAGACTGGCGAGCTGGCGAACGTCCTCGTCGAGGAACACGGCCGCGGGACCTATCTGTACCGCGCCCGCGGCGAACAGGCTGTCCAGGTGAAAGCCCACGTCGGAACTCGCGTTCCGCTCCACTCCACGGCCCTGGGGAAAGCGATCCTCGCTCACCTGCCACCGGAACGCGTCGAAACAATCAGCCAGCGACACGGACTCGGCTCCGAAAATGACGAGGCGGCCAGTACGCTGGACGAACTGAGGGCGGACCTGGAGACTGTTAGAGAAACCGGTGTGGCGTTTGACGATGAGGAACGGCTCGACGGGCTCCGGTGCGTCGCAGCACCCGTCCTGAACAACAACGGTACCGTTCTCGGTGCGATCAGCGTCTCCGGTCCGACCAATCGATTCCGCGACGAGCGGTTCACCGAGGACCTTCCACAGAAGGTTCTGGAAGTCGCTAACGTCATCGAACTGAACGTCACCTACTCCTAACCTGCAACGGGAGTCGTCCGGGACGCTACGATTTTCGGCCGGTAATTGCTGTTTCGCTTGGGACCCCAGTGGTTCCAGCTTCGTGAACGACTATCTTCATCTATTCTAACATGAGGTCCATCGATGGATACGGAACCTGTCCGTTACCTCGTGGCTCCGTGAAATTTACAGTTGCTGCGCCAGAGCAGTGTTCACTGATTTGGGAATAACTCACCGCTCCTCTCTCCTGTCTGCGGTGTTCCGTGTGACTATCTCGCCGTGACTGGCCTGGTCTATCCGACGACCGCTCATAACATAAATTCTTGTCCCTCGCTCTAACACGTGTATGGCTGTTATTAGCGCCTTCACGGTTCGGCCGGGGTTACCTCGTCTCTTTCACAATTTGATATAGCGCTATCTAATTTATTCCAATAGGCTTGCCGACTATCGGACTGTGGCTGCGAACCCGAGAGACAAGCTAAAACATCTGAATTTCGGCAAATAGACCCAAAACTTGGACTGAAGCTTGCCAGCAGAGTCCCAATGCCTGCGGCGTAGACACGTACAAGCGATCTCGGGCTCTAGGGCGTCGATTTGTACTACGCGCCATCTCCGTACCGGCGACAATAGGAGTCAGCAATGCAGCGCGACGATGGTTGGTTCATGTAATGCAATCTCAGCACAAAGCAGATATATATATATCTGATACTTATATACGCATAATTCGGATATCTGACTATATTTGTACTGATCTGGACTCATACGTCCACACGCTCTCAGCGCTAAACAATTACGGCGGCGACAGGCTGTGCTCCTGCCGGACAACCGACTATTGGTCGCAATCAGCTCGTTCGAGGAGGGCGTTGGCAAGCGCGCTCTTTCGGTGCGAGACCAGCAGATGACAGTAAATATCGTCTTTGCTGTCCGCTCCGCAGTTACATAACGGGCACCCATATGTGTGGCTGGCCGCCGCCTTGGTCGCTCGCCGGGGGATGCTGGCTTGCATACGCAGCCGTAGATAGCCACAGAACATAGCGGTTTCTAGGACCACTACGTCGCCCTCAATGGGGATATAGAGAGTCGGTACTGCCCTTATTTTCGTGTTCGATCCAGCGCCGCGATAAGCTCCGTTGTCCGCTCAGTCGGCTCGTAGTACCGCCATTGCCCGTCCTTCTCGCGGTTGACCAGCCCGGCGTCGTGGAGGTCCGACAGTGCGTGGCTGATCGCGCTGTCACTCACATCGATGAGATGGCTGATTTCACAGACACAGAGCGGCCCGTCGGCTGTCGCCAGCAGTTGTGCGATGTTGTATCTGGTCTCGTTGCCGAGCGTGTGTAACGCATCGAGCTCCCGCTCGCTCGGCGTGGGCGTCGCCGAATCGTATTCTTCGAGCGTTTCGATCCGGGTCTCGATGTCCGCCGCACAGCAATCGCCGAGTTCGTCGGCGATAAGCCGTTCGAGACGGTCCGTCTGTTGTGTCATACTCGGTAGTTGGATAACTGCTCGTATAACTATTCTGCGAGCCACAGCTGACACTGTTAACAGCTTACGTCTACTCGGATCTGCTCCCCGTATTCACACTTCATAGCCGCTATCGCTCCGTTTACTATCTTTTTGGAGATTCTGATCTCTTATTGGGGATATCTGTCCCTACAATAGATGTATCTGACACTCTCCCACTCACTTCTATTGGTTACTGAACGCTATCACCACTATGGGGACCGTTCATCCTCACCGCTGCAGAATGCCGGTACCTTGCCGTGCACGCTCTTGTAATCGTTTGATTCGTTCGTCCATCGGCGGATGAGTGGACAGGAGGCGAGACAGTTCGGTGTCCGTCTCGCCGTGAACGTACAGTTGTCTCAGGGGGTCGAAACCGGGCGTCGAAGCCCGCTCGATCGTTTTGAGGGCTTGGGCAAGTGCGATAGGGTTCCCCGTCACTTCGACTGCGCGGTCATCGGCCGCCACCTCGCGGTGTCTGGAGTAGCCAAGTATCAGCAGTGTCACCGCCAATCCAAGAATGGCAATGATCCGTAGCGCGTACCGCTGGGTCCGACCGAGCCACGACTGTGACCACGACGACGGGTCGCCACGGAGTAACGAAAGCGATCGGGCGATGCCGCCGGTCAGCACCACCACAGGAAACAGAACGAGACCGACGAGCCCGACAAGTGTCTGGACGAGGCTGTACGCGACAGTCTGGACGAGCGCGTCACGGGTCTCCAGGTGTGCGAGTTCGTGTGCCAGCAGCGCCTCGAACTCAGCGGCCGAGAGCAGTCGGAACAGCCGCCGATCAACGACGATTGCGCCAGCGCCCCCGCCGATAGCGAACGCGTTCGGGACGGGTAGCTCTGCCAGTAGCAGCGTCGGCGTCTGGACATCCATCTGCTCGACGAGCACGTCGAGCTGTCGATATACGTCGGGCGCACGCGCCCGTCGGAGTTCGACCGCATCGAGTGATTGCTTGAGCCGTGCTGTCGCGCCCCAGTAGCTCACAACGCCGAGAACGATTGCCGTTCCGATGACGACTACCCCGGCCACCGCCGGTGACGGGCGACTGTCCCACACCGGCAACAGAAGGACGTACCCCACATACGCGGCCCCGAGATAGATCAACAGCGACGACAGTCCGACGACGGCCATCAGGAGCCGTCGGGTCACACCCATGCTCGGCAGTACGCCGTTGCGCGAAAAAATCGCTTCGGTGGTGCGACCGTCCCTGTGATGCTTCGACGCTGAGTTCACACCCATTGGACCATTTGATATAGCGACATTAGATTTATCGGAGTCGCAGATGGAGGATCTATGCACCAACGGAACGGCGGTCCCACAGTGTCTCTGGCTGGAGAACGAGCGATTGGCCAGGGGGACCGACGGTGGAGCCGACACGCCTTTTTCACCGCCACACAACCACTCTGTATGCGAATCGCGCGACTCCTGACGGATGACGGACCGGTCACTGGTGAGTACGCTGACGGCGTCGTCCACACCGACGACGGCCAGTACGCGGTCGGGCGTGACGGTCGACTACTCCCGCCGTGTGAGCCGACTGCGTTGTACTGCGTCGGTCGGAACTACGCTGCCACCAACGACCAGATGGATTACGACCGGCCCGAGGAACCGGATTTCTTCATCAAGCCCCCGACGGCGCTGCTGGCCCACGAACAAGACATCCCGTACCCGTCGTTCAGCGACGAACTCACCTACGCCGGGGAGTTAGCTTCGGTCATCGGCAAACGATGCCACGACCTTGACCCGGCCGATGTCCCGGACGCCGTTCGAGGGTACACGATACTGAACGA
Source organism: Haloarcula terrestris (assembly GCF_031624315.1). NCBI lineage: Archaea > Methanobacteriati > Methanobacteriota > Halobacteria > Halobacteriales > Haloarculaceae > Haloarcula > Haloarcula terrestris. The sequence continues at coordinate 46,919 of NZ_JAMQOM010000004.1, forward strand.
CGTAGACGCGTTGGACCAGCAGGGTCGAACGGCACGGAAGGCCTTCGACGGGTCCGCGCCCCTCGGCCCCTGGATCGAGACCGACGTGGACCCCACCGGTATCGACATGCACACGGACATCGGTGATGAGCGCCGCCAGTCCGCCAACACCAGCGAGATGCTGTTTGGGCCACACGAGGTGGTCGCGTATCTCTCGGAGCGGTTCACGTTCCGGCCCGGCGATGTCATCGCGTTCGGGAGCCCGGCCAATCCGGGGACGGTCGCACCCGGTGACACAATCGAGATCACCTACGACGGCGTCGGGACGCTCCGGAACACTGTTGTCGAGCCGTAACGGCGTCTGTCCGATAGAATCATAGCTTAGCGACTTTCTTCGGCCCGTTTCGACAGAGTAGCGGATTTGATCGCTCGACGCTGATAAACCACTATATGCTATACAAAATCATCGTAGCCGAGACTGAATCGTTTCCGCGGTCTGCTCGCCGATACCGTCGATAGCGGTCAGCTCCTCGTCAGAGGCCGTTCTGACGTTGTCGACGCTACCGAAGCGCCGGAGCAGTCGTTTCCGGGTCTCGGGGCCGATACCAGGTACCTCGTCCAGCGTCGTCGACACCTCGTCCCGGAGCGTCTGGTGGTACTGGACGGCAAAGCGGTGGGCCTCGTCACGGATCCGCTGGAGGAGATGCAGGTGTGGTGCGTCGTCCTCCCAGTCGTACACGCGGTCGGGCGTGATGACCAGCTCCTCGTCCTTCGCCAGCGCGATGGCCGGCACGTCCCAGCCGGTCTCGGCGAGAGCGTCGCGGGCCGCCCCCAGCTGGCCGTCGCCGCCGTCGATCAGTAGCAGGTCCGGGTCCGGTCGGTCGTCACGGCCCTCGACGGCCCGCGTGGCCCGCCAGCGGAGGAGTTCGCGCATGTTCGCGTAGTCGTCGTTTTGCTCGGTGAGCTTCTTCCGGCGATAGTCGCTCTTCTCGGGCGTCTCGTCGACGAAGGTCACGTTCGAGCCGACGGCCGACCGGCCCTGGGCGTGGCTCACGTCGAATCCCTCGATGCGGCTCGGGCGGTCGATGCCCAGCGCGTCGGCCAGGCGGCCGGTCTCGTCGTCAGTCCCGCCGCGCTGGCGGGCGTTTTTCAGCGCGAGATCGACCAGTGTCGCCTCCCGCCCGGCTCCGGGCACGCCGAGCGTGACGCCCTCGCTCTCCAGCCACGTCTCGATGTCCGGATCGGCAGGGTCCTCGGCACAGAGAATCCGGTCGGGCAGTTCTCTCTCGGCGTAGTACTGCGGGATGAACGCCCGATACACGCCGGCGGTCCCTTCACCGTCGGGGGCCTCCAGCGTGTGTCGGTCCCGCTCAACGAGCTTGCCGCCCTCGGCGTGGAGTCGGGCGACGATGGCGCGCTCGCCTTCGACGGCAGCCCCGAGTACGTCCGTCGTCTGGTAGCCCCCGGAGTCGCTGACGGCGGTGTCGCCCTCGCCGTGGAGCGCCTCGACGGCCCCGAGCTTGTCCCGGAGGTTCGCCGCGCGCTCGAACTCCTGGTTCTGTGCGGCGGCCTCCATCTCGCGGCGCAGCGGGTCCGCGAGAACACCGGTTTCGCCCTCGAAATACCGCGTGACAGCTTCGACATCCTCAGCGTACTCTGCTTCGCTGATTTCGCCAGTGCAGGGGGCGGTACAGATACCCATCTCGTAGTCGAGACAGGGCCGGTCCCGGTTGCTGTACTTGTGGTCGGAACACCCCCGAAGCCCGTACGTCTCACGCAGTGCCTTCACCACCGTCTCGACCCGCCCTTTGTCGGTGAACGGTCCGTAGACGGTCGCGCCGTCCTCGGGGTCGCGGGTCACCTTGATCCGGGGCACCGGATGGTTGGTCAACTGGACTAACGGGTATGACTTGTCGTCTTTCAGCCGGACGTTGTACGGCGGCCGGTGGCGCTTGATGAGATTCGCTTCAAGGAGCAGCGCCTGCGTCTCGGTGTCGGTGACGGCGAAGTCGATGGTCTCGGCACGCTCGACCATCTTGGCGATACGCTCGCTGCGTGGGTCGGCGTAGGAACGAACGCGGTCCCGCAGGTCGACGGCCTTCCCGACGTAGAGGACCCGACGCGTGTCGTTCCGTTCCTGCTCGAACAGGTACACGCCGGGCTCCCGTGGCAGTGACCCGGAGCGCTCTCGTACCTCGTCGGCGTCCATTAGCTCAGGGTTGGTGCTCGGCGGGGTTGAACGTCACGGGAGCGGGTCGTCGGGCGGTGGCTGGTCAGGATTTTCGGCGGCGGGCGTTGCGCCCGGGACGATGGCGGCCTCGATTCGCTCGACGACGCTCTCGTCGTCCGGTGCGGTCAGTTCGATGTCGTCGTCGCCAGCGACGCGCACGACGAGCAGTCGGTCGCGGCTCCAGAGGTAGACCCCGAGGACGACGGCGGCAAAGGCCAGCGCGAGGCCGCCAAACAGCCGCATCAGGTCGTCCAGTTGCGCCATCAGCGTCAGCATCGTCTGCAACATTCCCAACATCCCGCCGATACCGACGGCGCTGGCGGTACCACCGCTGTCCAGCGAGACGTTGCTGACGAGGCTATCGAGACTCACCGTCGTCCCGGCGGCGACCAGCACGACGCCGATGACCAGCGCCTTCACGCCGAGTTCGAGGAACGACCAGTCGCCGCTCGTGGTGACATCGACGCCCTCGACGTTAGGGCGGTCGACCTGCCGGTAGTTCGACCCTTCGCGGTCCGGCGTGAACACGAGGACGCGGTGGCTGGTCACGACGACCCCGCCGCGATCCAGGCGAACGTCCGCTTCGATCACCTCGCCGTCGTACAGGAGGCTCTCGGCCCGTGCGACCCAATCCATACACCCCCCTTTCCCGTGGACACGTGTATATTCTCCCCCCGTAACCGCTAACTGTCCGCCCTCGAACATGACAGTATGACCGCCGATCCCCGCTGCCCTCACTGCTCGGAGAAAGTCAGTGCGACCGCGACGTGGTGTATGCACTGTGGCCGGGACTTCGACAGCCCGGTCGACGCCGGCACCGGGACAACAGTTCTCGACGCTGGCGGCGGCAGTCAAACCACGTCGGACCTCGAAGCGGCGCTGAACGCCGGTGACCTCAACGGGATCCAGAATGCGGTCGCCCGGAGCGACAACGGACCACGGCTCGTCGGCTTCGCCCTTGGTGCAATCGCGCTGGTTACGCTCCCGACCGTCTCACCGCCAGGTGTCACGCTGTGGTATATCCTCGTTGTCGCCGGCGTTGCAGCAATTGGGGCCTCCAAGTCGACAGTCGACGCGGCAGTCAGAACCGGCGGGAAGGCGCTCGCCCTCGCCCCCTTCCTGCTGGTGTTTATCGACGTTCTCCTGAGCTACCTGTACAGCGGCGTGATAGCGACAACGCCGACAGTCCTGCTCGGGCCGGCGATCTACGCCGGATTTGTCATGTACGGCGTCCGCCGGTATCGTCGCCGCTGAACGGTGTGCGTTGGCCCGACCGGGTCGAGTCGTCGTCCATCTCAATCAGCGTGTCGGCGACTTGCTCGACCGCTCTATCGGCGATGGCCGCTCGCTGGTCGTCCGTGAGCGGGGTGTGGCGGCCCATGGACAACTGTGACTACTCAATCGGTAAATACTTCCTGGAGAGTACAACCGCTGTCTGCGTATGCTTCGTATGAGCCACCAGACCGCGTTAGGGGCACGTCGATTCGCTTCGCCCGGTATCAAAACTACCATGCCCCCTGGATTCGAGTACCCACCTACTACAGGTGGTTCTGTGACCGAAAAACGCGAATACAAAGACGACTACCAGGACAAGACGCTGTATCTCCCGGGGCCGACAGAGGTGCGTGAGGACGTTATCGAGGCGATGGCCGAACCGATGTTCGGCCACCGGATGGACCGGATGACGGACCTCTACACCACCATCGTCGAGGACACGAAGGAGTTCCTCGGCACCGACAACGATGTCATCGTGCTCACGGCGTCGGGCACGGAGTTCTGGGAGTCGACGACGCTGAACCTGGTCGAGGACAGCATGCTCGTGCCGACCTCCGGCGCGTTCAGCGAGCGCCAGGCCAACGTCGCCGAGCGACTCGGCAAGGATGTCGACCGTATCGAGTACGACTGGGGCCAGGCGGTCAAACCCGACGACATCCGCGACGCGCTCGAATCCGGCGACTACGACGCCGTCGGGGCCGTGATGAACGAGACTTCGACCGGCGTCCGCAACCCCATCGAGGAGATCGGCGACGTGGTCGCGGAGTACCCGGACACCTACTTCATCGTCGACGCCATCTCCTGTCTCGGCGGCGACCAGATCGATATCGAGGCCCACGGCATCGACGCCATCTTCACGTCCACGCAGAAGGCCTTCGCCATGCCGCCCGGACTGGCCGTCTGTGCCGTCAGCGACGCGGCCTACGAGCGGGAACTGGAGAAAGAGTCGGCGTCGTGGTACGGCGGCTTCCAGCGCACGCTCGACTACTACGACCGGAAGGGCCAGACCCACTCCACGCCGGCGATCCCGCTCATGCTCGCCTACCGCAAGCAGATGAAGCACATGCTCGATGAGACCCACGACGCCCGCGACCAGCGCCACCAGGAAATGGCCGAGTACACGCGCGAGTGGGCCCGCGAGCACTTCGACCTCTACCCCGAGGCGGGCTACGAGTCCCAGACGGTCACCTGCATCGAGAACACGCAGGACATCAACGTCGCCGAGACGGTTGAGGCCGTCTCCGAGGAGTACGACATGGTGTTCTCCAGTGGTTACGGCGACATCAGCGAGGAGAGTTTCCGCATCGGACACATGGGCGAACACACCGTCGAGAGTATCAAGGAGCTAACCGACGCAATCGAAGACGTGGCCGATCTGTAACCCGGGCGAGAACGCACGAAAAATCGACGTTACTGCCTGATTTGGGCCGCTCCGGTCGCGGTACCCGGTCTTTTCACAGTCTGATAATGCTGGGAAGACTATATTACTACTTACTGTCTTGGTGTAGATAGACAAACCACTATGAGTAAAAGTAACGGGCGACGCGGGGACGACGATTCTTCGACACCGATGAACGTGACCCGCAAGCAGTTCGACTGGGCCGAGACGCGACCAAGCGCGGCAGTGACGGAGTACATCTCTGCTATGACCGGTCGGGAGCAGACCGACTTCGCCCCGCTGTACGAGACTATCGACCCTGAAGCGCTGGATTCGCTCGTTGACTCGTCGGACCGCTCGACACCGGTCAGTATCTCCTTTGAGTATGCTGGTCACTCGGTTACCGTCCGAAGCGACGGGGAACTCGTCATCAAGGCACCCAGAGCCAGAATCGGCCGATAACTGTCGGACTGCAGCGTTTCTGCGATATTTTCACTGTTGTCTCCATAGCGCCTGTCCTGGGTTCGATGAGTCGCGCTTTCACATGCAAGTGTCTATGAAAAACCGCTTTAGACTCTACTGGGCTAGTTATCAGCATCTGAACTCTACTGGGCATAACCCAGGAGCGGAGCCGTTTTTGGACGCGGGCGGAAACACCCCTCTAATATGACTACTGCCGACGATGTCGCCGGGAATCCCTACGCCGAGGACCCCTCGACCGAATTTGCGCCCCCCGAGGACATCGACGAAGCGACGGCCCGGAAGCAAGCCGACCGGTTGCGCGAGGCGATCCGCTATCACGACTACCGGTACTACGTCGAGAACGACCCGGCCATCGGCGACCGGGCCTACGACGCGCTGTTTGCCCGACTTCGGACGCTCGAATCGGCGTTCGACCTCGACACCGACGGCAGTCCGACCCAGCGCGTCGGCGGCGAACCGCTGGATGAACTCCCCGAGGTCGAACACGTCGCCAGGATGGGCTCTATCGACCAGGGCGGCGAGGAAGCGGACGCCCGGGAGTTCGACGAGCGGGTCCGCGATTCCCTCGACACTGACGAGGTCCAGTACTTCTGCGAGCCGAAGTTCGACGGGCTCTCCGTCGAGATCGTCTACGAGGACGGCGTCTATCAGCGCGCCGCGACCCGCGGCGACGGCGAGGTCGGCGAGGACGTGACCGAGAACGTCCGCACTATCGCCAGCGTCCCACAGCGCCTTCGGGGTGACTACCCCGACTCCCTGGCCGTCCGCGGCGAGGTGTACATCCCACGAGACGCCTTCACGGCGTTCAACCGCGAGCGCGTCGAGCGCGGCGAGGACCCCTTCGCGAACCCACGCAACGCCGCCGCCGGGACGCTCCGCCAGCTTGACCCCTCGGTGACCGCAGAGCGTCCCCTCTCGGTCTTCTTCTTCGGCGTGCTCGATGCCTCCGTGGACTTCGAGAGCCACAGCGAGATGCACGAGCGGTTCCCCGAGTGGGGGCTCCGGGTGTGTGACCGGACCGCTGTCGTCGATGACATCGACGCGGCCATCGACTACCGGAACGACCAGCTTGCTGCGCGCGACGACCTCGACTACGAGATCGACGGCGTCGTCATCAAGGTCGACGACATGGCCGCCTGCGAGGCACTCGGATCGACCTCGCGCGCCCCTCGCTGGGCCTTCGCCTACAAGTTCCCGGCCCGCAAGGAGGAGACCACTGTTCGAGACATCGTCGTCCAGGTCGGTCGCACGGGCCGCCTCACGCCCGTCGCACTCATGGACCCCGTCGAGGTCGGCGGCGTCACCGTCTCGCGGGCCTCGCTGCACAACCCCTCGCTCGTCGAAGAGCTGGGCGTCGATATCGGCGGCCGCGTCCGCATCAAGCGGGCTGGCGATGTCATTCCGGATGTCGTCGAAGTGCTTGACGACGACGGCGACGGCCACTTCGAGTTCCCCGCGACCTGCCCGGCCTGTGACAGTCCGGTCGAGCGCGACGGTCCGATGGCGTTCTGCACCGGCGGGCTCACCTGCCCCGCCCAACGCGAGCGAAGCGTCGAGCACTACGCCAGCCGCGACGCGCTGGACATCGAGGGGCTGGGCGAGAAAGCCGTCAAGCAACTGCTGGACGCCGGCCTCGTCTCGGACCCTGCGGACCTGTACGAACTCACCGTCGCGGCCCTCACCGACCTGGAGGGGTGGGGCGAGACCAGTGCCCGGAACCTCGTCGAAGAGATGGACGACGCCCGGGAGCCGCCGCTCGCGGATTTCCTCGTCGCGCTGGGCATCCCCGAAGTCGGGACTGTCACGGCGCGCAACCTCGCCCAGCCGTTCGGCACGTTTGCGGCGATACTGGATGCCGCCGACGACGGTGATACCGACGCGTTCGAGGCCGTTCCAGATGTCGGTCCGACCGTCGCGCGCTCCATCGTCGAGTTCTTCGAGGGCGAGGGCAACCGCGCCGTCATCGACCGCCTGCGCGACCACGTCGACCCGCAGGCCGCCGAGGAGACCGGTGGTGACGCGCTGGCGGGACAGACCTTCGTTTTCACCGGCTCCCTCGACGGCTACACCCGCAGTGACGCGCAGGACCTGGTCGAACGACACGGCGGGTCAGCGACCAGCAGCGTCTCCGGCAACACGGACTATCTGGTGCTCGGTGACAACCCAGGCCAGCGAAAACAGGACGACGCGGACGAACACGGCGTCGAGACGCTCAACGAGACCGAGTTCGAGGAACTGCTAGAACGGCACGGCGTGCTATAGGTCAGCCTCGTTGAATATCCGGTAGCCCAGGAAGAGTGGGAACGCACACCAGAACAGGAGCACGAGGACTGGGACCGGATCCGAGAGGTACCACGGGACGGAGTCCTGCAGCACCTGTGCCGCGAGCTGCTCTTTCTGTGTCGGCAGGAACCCACCCAGTCCTCTGAACATCGCTATCCGGGCCTCTCTGGCGGACATGCTGCCCGACAGTGAGTTCAGTAGCGTGTTGTACGAGGCGATCGGACTCACCAGCTTTACGAACAGTTCGACTTTCAGCGCCGTCGCCTGTTCGACGCTCGCGTGTTCCTGCAACAGCGTGAAGATGCCCCCCGCTGCTCGGTCCCAGATGAGATACAGATACACCCAGACCCCGGCGGCGACCATCAGTGAGCGCCTCGTCGTCGAAGTCGCCGCGGACGCGCCCAGCGACAGCCCGACGAACGCCAGCGCCAGCAACAGGCTGACGACCGTCAGGGCAGCGAGGTTACTGAGATCCAGGTCCGAGCCGAGTTCCGGGAGGATGACCAGCGTTTGCAACACGATGACCGCAGCTAGCGGCGTCGCAATGGCGATGAACCGACCAAACAGCTTGCCAACGATCACGTCCCTGCGCGTGTACGGCAGCGACAGCAGTAGCTTCAGGGAGCCGTTCTGGCGTTCGCCGGACAGTGCGGCGTACGCGAGCGCGATAGCGGTCAGGGGAACGAGAACTGAGAGGATCTGGGGTGTCAGGGTTATCAGAATGGCTGACGCGCCCTGTGCTGATCCTCCGAGGTCCGTATAGAGGATGACGACCGGCGGGAAGACCATCACGCCGACGTACAGCAGTGACAGCAGGAGCAGCGCCCGCGTCCGGATCGAGTCGGCGAACTCCTTTTTGACGATTGGGTACCAGTCGGCGAACTCGGAGTTCTTGATGCTCGTATCCACGTCCCCTACGAATCGCTTGACGGGGTTCTGTTCGGTACTCATGCGTCGACCTCCTGTTCTTGTTCGCCCTGTGCTTCGGTGTAGGCCGCGAACACCTCATCGAGCGAGGCTTCTTCGGTGTCGAAGTTCGCGACTTCGCGGCCGTTCTCCTCGATGGCGTTGAGGACGGCCATCTTCGCGTCGCCGTCGCAGGTGACCGAGAGCGTGTTTCCGTCCGCGGTCACCCCCGACACCGCGTCGATGCCCTCGATCGCCGCAATCACGTCGTCGGTGCCGTCGCCGTCGGCCAGGGTCACGCGGAGGACGGTGTCCCCGGCGGCGGCCTCACGAAGGCCGGCGACGCTGTCTTTCGCGATCAGGCGGCCGTTCTGGAGGATGCCGACCGTGTCACAGACGGCCTCGACCTGGCCGAGGATGTGACTGGAGAAGAAGACGGTCGCGCCGCGTTCGTTCTCCTCGCGGATGAGTTCCCGCATCAGCCGCGCCCCGTTCGGGTCGAGGCCGGTCGTCGGCTCGTCGAGGATGAGGAGGTCGGGCTCGCCGACGAGCGCCATCGCCAGCACGAGGCGCTGTTGCATCCCCTTCGAGTAGCCGCCGGCCTTGCGGTCGATGGCGTCGGCGATGCCGACCCGCTCGGCGAGTTCGTCGGGATCGTCGTCGGCGTCTTTCGATTCAATCACAAATGAGAGGTGCTGGCGACCGGTGAGCCGGTCGTACACGTCGTAGCCTTCGGGGAGGACACCAGTGCGGGCACGGATCTGCTTCGGTTCTTCGTGGATGTCGTGGCCGAGCACCGTCGCCGACCCGTCGGTCGCGCGGACGAAATCCAGGAGGATGTTGATCGTCGTCGACTTCCCGGCCCCGTTCGGGCCGAGGAAGCCGAAGATTTCGCCCTCCTCGACGGTGAGGTCGACCCCTTGCAGCGCGGTGAGACTCCCGAACTGCTTGGTGACGCCATCCAGTTCAATCGCAGCCATACGGCCGGTTTGTGACGGCCGCGTGTATAGTCTTTCGTGTTCCAGTTATCAATCAGAAAAGTCAGCGCGCGGTCTCAGCCCGTCTCGTGGCCGTTTACACCTCAGCGTCGGGCTCGTGGCGCTCGGCCATCCGTTGGGCCTCCGTGGCGTAGCGCTCCCGCGTCTCCTCGTCGTTGACGGGTTCGAGCCGTTCGTGTTCAACGTCGATGGCCGCTGTGATCCGTTTGCGCCTGAGCAGGTTCGGCGAGAGCTGTTTGGTCAGGTGGCGGTCGCCCGCCGGGGGTGCGTAGATGAGCGTCACCATGCGCTCGTCGCCGAAACTGGAGCGTTCGACCAGCCAGCACTGGACCGTCTCTTCGTCGTCGGTCATTGCTGTTGGGTTGCTCCGCCGGCGGTTTATATCTTACAACCAGCTGGTGCTCCTCGGTACAGCAACTACTGTGACGATGACAGGCACCCCGTCCCCGTCACTGACAGCAGATTTATACCCACAGCCACGGGACGATACGGTAATCCGACGTGGTCTCCGACGACTCGCCCTTCGACGACGTATCGGCAGATAGGGATTACCTCAGGGTCCTGCTCACTGCCGTCTGTGTCGTCGCCGTGGTGCTAGCGACGGCGACGCTTCCGATTCTGTCCCCCGGTGGGACACAGAGCCCGATGGAGTCCCTCGTCCCCCTCCCCCAGGAAAACCCGTTCGGGGAGGCCGGGGGGACCTCGACCGGCGGCAGCGGGGGGCAACTCGGCGCGTTGAACCCGGGGAGCCAGACCAGCGTGGGCGGCTCGCTCGACGGCGGCGACAGCCCGTATCAGTCTCAGAACACGGAGCCACATTTCACCGTCACAAGTTCCGAACCGGCGTATTGGCGGACCGGCGCGTACGAAACGTACACCGGCACGGGCTGGGACGGGCGTTCGGACCCGCAGGCCTACGAGGGGGCGATGGCGGTCGACGGGATGGCCGACACGACGGTCGACTACGAGGTCCGACTGGCCAGGTCAGCCACGTCGCTGCCGACCGTCTGGCGGCCGAAGTCTGTCTCGCGCGAGAACGTGATGGTCACCGAATACGGCGCGGTTACGTCCGAGCGGCCGCTGCCCCCCGGAACGACCTACAGCGCGACCAGCGTGACGCCGCCCGACGACCCCGAGGTGTTGCAGACGAGCGGGCGGGACTACCCCGACGAAATCGAATCGCGCTACACGGGCGTGCCGGCGTCGACCTCGGCACAGGTCGGTCCCTTCACTGACCGCCTCACCGAAGACAGTGACTCGCCCTACGAAACGGCGGTGACAATCGAGCAGTGGCTAGAGGCGAACAAGAACTACTCACTGAACGTCAGCCAGCCGCCCGAGGACGACGTGGCCTCGGAGTTCATCTTCCAGATGGACGAGGGGTACTGCGAGTACTTCGCCACCTCGATGACGGTGATGCTGCGGAGCCAGGACATCCCGGCGCGGTACGTCGTCGGCTACTCGACCGGCGAGCAGACCGGCCAGAACCGGTACACTGTCCGCGGGATGAACGCCCACGCGTGGGTCGAGGTGTACTTCGAGGGTGTCGGCTGGGTGCAGTTCGACCCGACGCCGGGCCAGGAACGGCTCGAAGGGGAACAGCAGGCGATGCAAAACAACAGTCAGGAATACAGCGCCGCGGAATCTGGCAGCCCGGACGAGGAGTTCGCTGTCGGCACGCCGACGGGCGCGACGCCAACCGAGGAGACAGCGACCGGCGGGGACGGCCAGCAGTCACAGAACGACGAAAGCGAGGGCACCGAAACGGGTGTCGACGGAACTGGTGACAGCGACGGACCCAGCGACTCGGGCGATGGGCAGACCGTTTCTCAGTCCGGCGAGTTCGTCGTCGAACTCAACCGGACGGCGACCCCGGGTGCGGCGGTGGCAGCGACGGTGACCCGCAACGGTGCGCCGGTCGAGGGCGCTGACGTGTCCTTCAACGGCAAGCCGGTCGGCACGACGGGGCCGGACGGCACCGTTTCCGGGACGGTCCCCTACGATGAGGAACTGACGATAGCCGTCGATGCACCCGGCGACGAGGCATCGCTCACCGCGCCGTCGGTGCCGCGTGACAGCGGGCGCTCGTTCGCTGTCGCCGGCCCGCAGGCCCAGCAGTCGACGAACGCGAGCTACGAACTGAACACCACCGCGTCGGTGAGCCTCACTGGCGAGCAGGTCACCGGCGGCGAGGTGACCGTCACCGCGACTGTCGATGGCGTGCCGGTGCGGGACGGCGACGTACTGGTCGACGGCGAGCAGGTGGCGACGACGGACCGGCAGGGACGCGCAACGGTCACACTCCTGACCCAGCCCGGTAACGTCTCGGTTGCCGTCGAGCGCGACGCTGTCAGCGGCAACACGACCGTTTCGCTTGAACAGCTCTCGATAGCAACGTCGCCGACGCTGCCCCTGGCGCTACCGGTGGCCGGCCAGACGGTGAACGCGACAATGGGCGGCGAGCCTGTCACGAACGCGACAGTCGCGGTCGGCGGGGAGCCGACGGCCCGGACTGGTGCGAACGGCCACACGACGGTCGGCCTCCCGCTCGCGTCCAGCGCCACCGTGTCGGTCTCGAAGTACGGGCAGACGGCCACGACGACCGTCGGCGGGCTGTTCGTCAACGCCGCGGGCGTGCTGGCTGTCTTGGGCGTCTTCCTTGGCGGGACGGTCGTCGGCGCTCGTCGCCGAAACGTCACGCCGGGAACGCTGTTGGATTGGATGCGGGCCGCACACGAACTCGCCGTCAGCACGCTGGTGGGGCTGGCCGTGGTGTTCGACGACCTGCTGGGCCGCTTTCGCACGCGACTCGAACGCACTGTCACGGCGCTCCGGGATCTGCTCGCCGGCCGTCGGTCGCCGGGTGCGCTGCTCGACGCGCTGCGGGCGTGGCTCGATGTACGTCTCTCGGCGGCCGAAGACGCGGCCAGCGAGGCGGTGGCGGCCGTCTCCGCGAGCGAATCCAGCGAGAACGACGGGACGCCCGCGGCCCGCGTCACCATCCGCGAAGCGTGGACGCGCTTCCTGACCCACGTCTCGCTCCGGCGGTACTGGACGCGGACGCCGGGCGAGATCGCGACCCACGCCATCGAAAGGGACGGGCTCCCGCCGGCCGCGGTTCGGACGGTTCGGGACGCGTTCCGGGCGGTTGAGTACGGTCAGCGGGACCCACAGGAGCACGTGGCACCCGTCGAGGACGCGATCCGCACCATCGAAGCGGCCGCCGGATCACAGCAACCCGATGAGGCCGGCGATACCGATGACGCGACGGAGGGGCGGCCCTGATGCGCCTGCGAACGGTCGTCTTCGGGACTGTGGGGCTGCTGGCGACCGCTGTCGCGGTCTCCCTCGTGTTCGCTCCGACTGTTGCTGGCGAGTCGCTGGCTACCGTGTTCGGTAGCGCTGATCCCACGACCATCCTCCTCGCCGGGAGCCTGATTATCGGTGTCTGTGCGGCGTTTGCGGGCTGGTTCGCCGGACTCTTCGGCGGTGGCTCGCCGACAGCCTTCGACGTGGCTGTCGACAGTCCGCCCGAGGCCGTGACAGCGACGGAGAGCCAGCTGGTCGCCGCCGACATCGACGCGGCTATCGACGACGCCGTTGCGGGCGACGACGCGGCGATGGACACCGTCACCGAGCGACTCGCTACGGCGGCGACGACGGCTTACGCCATCGGAGCCGGCGTCTCGCGGGAGGCCGCCGGCCAGGCGGTGCGGGCGGGGACCTGGACTGACGACGGCGTCGCGGCGGCGCTGCTCGCGCCGGATGAACCGCAGTCGCTGCTGGCCCGACTACGCCTGTGGCTCGACCCGGAGAGCGAGCGCCGCCGCCGCATCCGCCGGACGGTCGACGCCATCGAGCGGGTGTCGGGGGGTGAGCGCTGACAATGCACCGCCGCATGCGGCGCTGGAGCGGCGGCCTCGCGGCCGCGCTGTTTCTCGTCAGCGTCTCGCTGCTGACCGCCGAGCCGCTGTTGCTCGCGGCGACCGCGATTCCGCTCAGCTACGTCGCTTACGGCGCACTGTCGCGGGTGCCGGCAGGGACCGACCTGCAGGCGGCCCGCTCCGTCTCCGACGCCCAGCCGACGCCCGGCGAACCCGTTGAGGTGGAACTCACTCTCACGAACACCGGCGACAGCTCACTGACCGACGTGCGGGTCATTGACGGCGTGCCCGAGGAACTGGCCATCATCGAAGGGTCGCCGCGGTGCTGTACCTCCCTGCGGCCAAACGAGAGCGCGACGCTGTCCTACGCCGTGATGGCAAAGCGCGGGACCTACACGTTCGACGCCGCCGCGGTGCGGGTGCGGACGCTGTCGGCCAGCGACGAGGTGACTGTCGACCTGCCAGTGGCCGGCGACGGGACGCTGACCTGCTCGAACACCGTTTCCGAGGTGCCGATGGCCGACGCGACGCTCCCGCGGGCGGGGACGCTCCCGACCGACACCGGGGGCAGCGGGCTGGAGTTCCACTCGACGCGGAGCTACCAGCCCGGGGACCCGGTCAACCGCATCGACTGGCGGCGTTACGCCAAGACCGACGAGCTGACGACCATCGACTACCGGGAGGAACAGGCCGTCAGGACGGTGCTGGTCGTCGACGCCCGGCCGCCGGCCCGCGTGACGCCCGAGCCGGGGTTCCCGACCGGCGCCGAACTGTCGGCCTACGCCGCCGAGCGCCTGTTCGACGCCCTCTCTCGGACCAGTGTCGTCGCAAGCGTCTGTGCCGTCGGTTTGGCCCCGGAAGACGTGCCCGGCGGGCTCGGCCCCGACGGACTGGCGTGGGTCGACGCTTCGGGCGGTCACGCGGCCGCCCACGCGAGACAGGTGTTCGACAGCGTAGGCCGGGCCGCGGCCCGGCAGTCGGCTGCCGACGCGGCCGGTGACGCTGACGTGTCCGAGGACACCCCTCCGGAGCAGCCTCGCGGGAGCGACATGCAGGTGACGACGGCCGACGGCGGCACAGTCGAGGACCCGGCCCTGCTCGCCGTACTCGCCCGACTGCCGCCGACCGCGCAGGTGGTCGTGTTCTCGCCGGCCGCCGACGACTGGCCCGTCTCGCTGGTGTCGTCACTCGCGGTCCGTGACTACCCGACGACGCTCGTGAGCCCGTCGCTGGCCCGCGGAGACTCGCTTGGCGCGGCCGTCGCCGGCACCGAGCGCACCGCCCGAATCCAGCGGGCCGAACTGGCTGGCGCGACCGTCATCGACTGGGACCTCGACAGCCCCATCGACGTGGCGCTGCGGGCCTCGCTTGCGGACCTGTTCAGCGTGTAACCATGGACGACCACACCACACTCTCGACCCGGATGCCCTCGACCAGTCTCGTGACCGTCGTCGGCGTGACGGCGCTGCTGGTCGCGGGACTGCTGGGAACCGTCTCAGCCGACCGGGCCGCGCTCGTCGGTGCGGCAACCGGTGTCCTGCTGGCGCTGTCGCTGTGGTTGAGCGGCTGGGACCGCTGGCAGGCGGCCGGCAGCGTCCTGGCAAGCGTCCTCGTGTTGCCGGTCGCCGTCGGGTTCTCGGTCGCCAGCCTCGGCGCAGTCGTCGTGCTGGGTGCCGAACTGTTTCCGGTCTCCTCGCAGGCCGGCGTCCGCCCCGCGGTCGTCACGCTGCTGTCGCAGGTCTTCGTCGTCCTCGGCTGCCTGACCGCCGTCTTCGGTGCGAGTGCGGCCACCCGCGGCGTCGTCGACACCGAGCGGGTGGCGACCTATGGCGGCGTCGTCGTGCGGACGACCGTCGTTCCCTTCGCCGTCGCCCTGGCGCTGTTCACGCGGGGGGCCGTCGACTACCTGCAGTCAAACGCCGGGACGCCGGGCGTCCAGCAACTGACCGGCGAGGTCCTCACTCGGGTGCTTGGGCCGGTGTTCGACCCGGTGCCCGGGCGGACGCACATCGCCATTTTCAGTCTGTTGCTCGCACTCGCCGCCGCGGCGCTGGCCCGGGGCGTCGATTCCCTGCCGCTGGCTGAACTCGTCCCGGAGACGAGCGACGCGCCCGACATCGGCAGGGCCGTCGACGCCGCTGAGCGAACGTTCCGATGGACGGGGCGACTTGCCCTGTTGATAGCCCCCGTCGCCGGGCTGGTCGAACTGGCTCTCGGCCAGCAGGTGCTCGCCGGCGCGCTCCCGGGCGGGCTGTACGACCTCGTCGTCGCAGTCACGGCCGCACCGGGTCTCCGGGGTCCCCTCTGGTGGCTGTTCCTCGGGGGGATGGCCGTCTCGGTGACCGTCTGGTTCCTGCGGCGGGCGGTCCAGAGTTCGGCCGACCGCGTCGGGACCGTCCTCGCGCCCTACGTCGGCGGCGGCGTCATCACGCTCGCCGCGGTGGTGGTCGCGGGGCCGGCGATTGGTGCTATCGAGACGGCGCTCCGGGCAACCCCGGCCGCGGCGGCCGTCGAACAGGTCCTTGTCCCGATACTGGACGTGTACGGCCCCGAGACTGTCACGCTAGCGCTGGTTGTCGCGGCGTTGTTTTCGGTCATCAGTGCAACCGGACAGCTGTGGCTGCTGTTGGCAGCGAACTACCTACGCGAGCGGACGGCCGGCGTCACGCTCGCTGCGGCCGGCCTGTTCAGTGCCAGCGCCTTCGCCGCGACGCTTGCCACCCCGACGTGGCTGGTACTCGCGGGCCTTGTCGGTGCCGTCGTCGTCTGGGACGCCGGCTCTTTCGGGACGACGCTCGGACACGAGGCCGGAGCCGGGGCCGCGACGCGCCGCACTGAACTCGTCCACACCGGCGGGACCGTCGCAGTCGGCGGTATCGGCGCGGCGGCGACGCTCGGCTTGTCTGGCGTCGCTCGGGGCGCTATCGTCGTGGAACCGTCCGTCGCTGTGGCGGGCCTCGTGGTCTGTCTCGTCGCCGTGCTGGCGCTGGTGGCTGCGATACGATAGGGTGGCACCGAACAAGCCTTTGTGCAGTGCTGTCAAGCCAACAGTATGACTGCGCGGTCCCCACGCGAACGAGTCAGAGACAACGCGACGGCACTCGCTTCGCTGGCCGTCACGGGATTCTGGCTCGCAGCCATGTTCACCGGCCAGGAGTGGTGGCTCGTGGCGCTGCTCGTCGGCTACGTTGTGGTCGTTCCGCTGGTCGAACTGCTGTACGGCGATGCGGACGAAGACGAGGCGGTGGCGGAAGCGAGCGTCGACGAGACAGAGACGCCCCGGGCGTCATCAGCCGACACCGACGAGACGCCGCTGGAGCGCCTCCGTCGACGGTACGCCGAGGGGGAACTGACCGACGAACAGTTCGAGCGAAAGCTGGAGCGATTACTCGAAACGGAGACGCTGGAGGATATCGAAGACGATGCGGCAGTCCGAGACAAAGCGCGGGAGCGACAGCACGAGACCGAGGAGACGTGAACTCAGGGGCTGACGGCCGGCACCTCGACGCGGTCCAGCACATCGTCAACGACGGTCGCCGGGTCGACGCCACGGACGCCCGCGTCGGCGGTCAGGACGAGTCGGTGGGCGAATGCCTCCTCGACGACGGTCTTCACGTCGTCGGGGACGGCGTAGTCGCGGCCGTCAAGCACTGCGGCGGCGCGGGTCGCCTCGAACAGCCGCTGGATGCCACGCGGCGAGACGCCGACCTCGACGCGGTCATCCTCGCGGGTGGCCCGGCCCAGTTCGACGACGTAGTCCCGGAGCGTGCCGTCGACGGTGACCGTTTCGACAGTTCGCTGGAGCGCCGGGAGGCGGTCGCCGTCGATGACGCTGGTGACGCTCGGGGCCTGAGCCGTCCGGTCGGCGCGGCGGTCGATGAGTTCGCGCTCGCCGCCGAAGTCGGGGTACCCCATTGACGTTTTCACGATGAAGCGGTCCCGTTGCGCCTCTGGCAGGCCGAAGGTTCCCTCCTGCTCGACGGGGTTCTGCGTGGCGATGACGAAAAACGGCTCCGGGAGGTCGTGGGTCACGCCGTCGACGGTCACCTGTTTCTCGCCCATCGCCTCAAGCAACGCGGCCTGGGTCTTTGGCGGCGCGCGGTTGATCTCGTCGGCCAGCACGACGTTGGCGAAGACGGGGCCGGGCTGGAAGTCGAACTCCCCGGTGGCCTCGTTGAACACGTTCGAGCCGGTGATATCCGACGGCAGGAGGTCCGGGGTGAACTGCACCCGCTTGAAGGAGAGGTCAAGCGCCGTCGCGAACGACTGGGCGGTGAGCGTCTTCCCCGTGCCTGGCACGTCTTCCAGCAGGACGTGGCCTCTGGCGAGAATCCCGGTCATGACGGTTTCGAGGAAGTGGTCGTCGGCGATGACGGCACTGCCGACGGCGTCGAGGATCTGTCGGCTGGTTCGTCCGGCAGTGTCGTGGTCCATACCGGCGTGTAGACAGCCACCGACAAATACTCTCTCCATCGGTTTCGCCGGACGACGGACTGTTGCCGTGGCACACCATCACAATCAGAGAGTATTGCCGTAACTCTGAGTTATAGATAGCTGGAGATATATGCATACTGCACATGACTAACGACTACGGATTCGGGACGCGCTGTGTCCACGCCGGCCAGGAGGAGCCGGACCCGGCGACGGGGGCACGCGCGCCGCCCATTTATCAGACCTCCTCGTACGTCTTCGAGGACGCCGACACTGCGGCCGACCGGTACGCCCTGGAGGACGATGGCAACGTCTACTCGCGGTTCGACAATCCGACGGTCCGGATGCTCGAAAACCGTATCGCCTCGCTCGAAAACGCCGTCGACGCCGTTGCGACGGGCTCGGGGATGGCCGCGCTCGACGCCGGGACGTTCGTCCTCGCGGCCAACGGCGACAACATCGTGACGGCCTCCTCCATCTACGGCGGCACCCACTCCTACTATTCCAATACCGCCAGCCGCCGGGGCATCGAGACCCGCTTCGTCGACACGCTCGACCCGGAGGCCTACGCCGCGGCCATCGATGAGGACACGGCCTACGTCCACTTCGAGACCATCGGGAACCCCTCGCTCGTGACCCCGCCGATGGAGGAGATTTCCGAGGTCGCTCACGACCACGGCGTCCCCGTCTTCGTCGACAACACGTTCGGGACGCCGGCGCTCTGTAACCCGCTCGACCACGGCGTGGACCTCCTCTGGGAGTCGACGACGAAGTGGATCCACGGCTCCGGGACGACCGTCGGCGGCGTCCTCGTTGACGGCGGCTCGTTCCCCTGGGACGAGTACCCCGAGAAGTTCCCGGAACTGGGCGGCGAGAACGAGGCTTTCGGGAAGAACTTCACCGATGCCTTCGGCGACCGCGCCTTCTCTGTCGCCGCTCGCCAGCGCGCCCTCCGCTCGCTGGGCGACGGCCAGAAGCCGTTCGACGCCTGGGCGACCCTCCAGGGGACGGAGACGCTCTCCTTGCGGATGGAACGCCACTGCGAGAACGCGATGACGGTCGCACAGCACCTCGACGACCACCCCGAGGTCGCCTGGGTCACCTATCCCGGGCTGGAGAGCCACGAGACTCACGACCTGGCACAGCAGTACCTCTCCGGCGGGTTCGGCGGTATCGTCACCTTCGGGCTGGAAGAGGGATATGATGCCGGCCGGCGGTTCTGTGAGGAGACCGAACTCGCGCAGTTCCTCGCCAACATCGGCGACGCGAAGACGCTGGTCATCCACCCGGCCTCGACCACTCACGCCCAGCTCAGTGAGGAAGAACAGCGCGCCAGCGGCGTGACGCCGGACCTCCTCCGGTTCAGCGTCGGCATCGAGGACCCGGAAGACATCATCGGGGACATCGACGCCACAATCGACCGCGTGACATGAACGTCGACCACGACACCGTCTCGCTTGGCGAGTTCGAGTTCGACTCCGGGGAGACGATTCCGGAGCTCGAAATCACCTACGAAGCCTACGGGGAGTTTGACGGCGACAACGCGGTGCTGATCTGTCACGCGCTGACCGGGAGCGCCCACGTCGCGGGCCGCGACCGCGTCGACAGCGCCGACCAGGCCCGTGCCTGGTGGGACGACATCGTCGGCCCGGGCAAGGCCATCGACACCACGGAGTACTACGTCGTCTGCGCGAACGTGCCGGGCTCCTGTTACGGCTCCACGGGGCCGAAAAGCGAGAACCCGGAGACGGGCGAGCCTTACGGCACCGACTTCCCGCCGGTGACCGTCGGCGACTGGACCGAGGCCCAGCGCGCCCTGCTGGACGAACTCGGCATTCCGCACCTCCACGCCGTCGTCGGCGGCAGCGTCGGCGGCATGAACGTCCTCGAGTGGGCCAAGCGCCACCCGGACCACGTCGACCGCATCGTCCCTATCGCCGCCGCCGCGCGACTGGATACGCAGTGTCTCGCGCTGGATGCCATCGCCCGCCGGGCCATCACAACCGACCCGAACTGGAACCAGGGCCACTACTACGGCGAGGACGACGAGCCGCCCAGCGACGGCCTGGCGCTGGCCCGCCAACTGGGCCACGTGATGTACCTCTCGAAGGCGTCGATGGAGCGCCGCTTCGGCCGCCGCGCCGCCGGCAGGGACGCCGTCCGCACGTTCCCCACGGACGCCGCGGGCGCGTTCTTCCCGTACCGCGACGTGGAGTCGTATCTCGATTACAACGCCGAGAAGTTCACCGAACGCTTCGACGCCAACAGCTACCTCTATCTGACGCGGGCAATGGACAACTACGACCTCGCCGCCGGGTTCGAGTCCGACGCGGACGCGCTGGCGGCGTTCAACGGCGACACGCTCGTGATGTCGTTTACCGCCGACTGGCACTTCACCACCCAGCAGGCGGAGGCACTGGCCGACTCGCTCAGAGAGGCCGAGGCGAACGTGGCCCACCACGTCATCGACTCCGATCACGGCCACGACGCGTTCCTCGTCGAACCGGACAACGTCGGCCCGCCGCTGTCTGACTTCCTCGACGCCGGCGTCGATGGCAAGGCCGTCACCGATTCGGTGGTCGAGGACTCCCAGGAGAGCGACTTCGCGCCGGTCCACAACAGCCTCTTCTCGCGGTAGCGCTGCGGGCGTGCTGTTTGCCGACGTGCGTGTAAGACCGTCTGTCGGGTGTGAGCATGCCGTTCGTCGATTCGGCTCGCTAATCATGCATAACTCGCTACACGCTAGCATTTATCATATTTCGCTCCGACTAGCTCTATGTATGGCTGACATGACCACGAACATCGAAAGCGAGGAGTATTCGTTCGGACAGACGGTGTACGACGAGGACGGCACCGAACTCGGTACTATCCGCGGGTTCGACGAACACGGGTTCTACGTCACGGTCGAGGACGGCATCGAGGCGCTGTCGAGCGAGCACCTCAGCGCAGGGGCCGCGGGCGGGGCCGAACTGATGTGGCGCTGTTGGGAATGCGGCGAGATGGGGCAAATCGAGGATATCCCTGACGAGTGTCCATCCTGCAACGCGCCCAAAGAGGACATCTACTACTGGCAGGAAGACTGAAATTACACCCGCTCGAACCGGTCGGCGACGGCCATCCCGACCGCTTCCCGCACCGTCTCAATGGCCGACGGCGGGAGCGAGAACCGGAGCGTCGTCCAGTCACGTTCCAGAATCGCTCGCCCGTCGTCGTCATAGACGACCACGTACACCAGCGTCTCACCATGGACTCGCGCCAGTGCGTCGAACGTCTCCGCCGTCATCGGGACCGTCCCGGTGGTGTGGGTGTCGGTCGCTGAAACGTCGGTGTGGCCCGCAAGCGTCTCGACGGCGAATCGCTCGCCCCCGGGGTTGTCTCGCCGCCCGATACCGAGGTGGACGAACGCTGCTTCCGGTGTCCGCGGGGACGCGTCCAGCACCGCCGCGAGCAGGTCCAGCCCGACCGCTTCGTCGGGGTCGGACAGTTCGAAGCGCCGTGTGGTTTCGTCCTGGGGCCAGGTCGGTCCCGGCTCAACGCCGTCACCGATGCCCGCCCACGCCGTGACGATTGTCTCGGTCAGCCGGTCGATACCGATCTCGTCGATGGCCCGAACTACCGCCTCGGCGTCGTCGGAGTCGCCCATGCCCTTCCTTCATGACTCGCGGCCAAGTGCGTGCTGATTTCGCCCGCCGGTGATGGGTTTTTGTCCGGGCCGAACGTGCCCGTCGGTATGGATATCGTCGTCGTCGGGGCCGGGAGCCTCGGCAGCCTCGTCGGTGGCCTGCTCGCCCGCGAACACGACGTGACGCTCGTAGGCCGGGAGCCACACGTGCGCACCGTCACCGAGAACGGGCTCTCGGTCGTCGGCACCGAGCAGTTTCGGGTCCGGCCGACCGCACAGACGACGATCCCGACCAGTACCGATCTCGCGCTGGTGACGGTCAAGGCCTACGACACCGCTGGCGTAGCGGCTGCCCTCGCGGACTGCACTCTCGATGCCTGCCTCTCGCTCCAGAACGGGATGGGCAACGAAGCGCAGTTGGCCGCCGAACTCGACTGTCCGGTGCTCGCGGGGACGTGTTCCTACGGCGCACGCCTTCGAGAACCGGGCACTGTCGCGTTCACTGGCCGCGGCGATGTCGTGCTGGGGGACCGCAACGGCGGTCGGTCCGCGGTCGCCGACGACATCGGCACGGCATTCCGTGCGGCCGGCATCGAGACGACCGTCGCAGCGGACATGCCGACCCGCCTCTGGGAGAAGCTCGCGGTCAACGCCGGCATCAACGCCGTGACGGCACTGGCTCGCGTGGAGAACGGCGCGCTCGCCGACTCGCCGGCCGACGCCCTCGCCGCGGACGCCGCACGGGAGACGGCCGCTGTCGCCCGCGAGCAGGGTATCGACCTCTCCGGTGAGCGTGCGGTTTCGCTCGTCGAGGCGGTCGTCCACGACACCGCCGCTAACCATTCGTCGATGTATCAGGACATCTCTGCCGGCCAGCAAACGGAAATCGACGCCATCAACGGCTACGTCGTCGACACCGCGACGGAACCGGTGCCCGTGAACGAGACGCTGACCGGTCTCGTCCGTACGTGGGAACGGCACCGCGAGCGGTAGGGTCGTCGGCACTCGACGCGAGAGGTGAGCGGGATATCGGTGGCTGACGGACGCTTCGGGCATGACACAACGACTAAATAAGTGTCACCTATGGTCTCGCATATGATCGGACAAACCGCGGTACAGCCTCTCGAACTGCCGCGTATCGATGCCAATGGGAATAGTTCACGTACCACAGCGTGGAGGGTACTGGAATGACAGCGGACGACGCGGGCGGGAACCGCATCGTCGACTACGAACTGTTCGAGGTCCCCCCGCGGTGGCTCTTCCTGCGATTGGAGACCGCTGACGGCACCGTCGGCTGGGGCGAACCCGTCGTCGAAGGGCGGGCCCACACCGTACGTGCCGCCGTCGAAGAACTGCTGGAGGGGTATCTCATCGGGGAGAACCCCGAAAACATCCAGGACCACTGGCAGGCGATGTACCGCGGCGGGTTCTACCGCGGCGGCCCGGTCTTGATGTCCGCCATCGCCGGCATCGATCAGGCGCTGTGGGACATCAAGGGGAAGCAACTCGGCGCGCCGGTCCACCAGCTCCTGGGCGGCCAGGCCCGGGACCGGATTCGGGTGTACCAGTGGATCGGCGGCGACGAACCCTCCGATGTGGCCGACGCCGCCCGCGAGCAGGTCGAGGCCGGCTTCACGGCGCTGAAGATGAACGCGACGCCGGAGATCGAGCGCGTCGACAACCCGGCCACGGTCGAGGCCGCCGCGACCCGCCTCCGGGAGGTCAGGGAGGCCGTCGGCCCGGAAGTCGACATCGGCGTCGACTTCCACGGCCGCGTCACGAAGCCGATGGTCAAACGGCTTGCGTCCGCGATGGAGCCCTACGAACCGATGTTCATCGAGGAGCCGGTGTTGCCCGAACACAACGACGCACTGCCGGCGCTTGCGGCCCACACCGATATCCCGATTGCGACCGGTGAGCGGATGTACTCGCGGTGGGACTACAAAGAGGTCTTCGAGGACGGTGCCGTCGACGTAATCCAGCCGGACCTCTCCCACGCCGGTGGCATCACCGAGGTGTACAAGATCGCGTCGATGGCCGAGGCCTACGACGTAGCGATGGCCCCGCACTGCCCGCTCGGGCCGGTCGCGCTGGCGTCGTGTGTGCAGATCGACGCCTGCTCGCCCAATGCCCTCATCCAGGAGCAGAGCATCGACATCCACTACAACGAGACCTCGGACGTGTTGGACTACCTGGCTGACCCGTCGGTGTTCGACTACGAGGACGGCTTTGTCACCGTTCCCACGGACCCCGGCCTCGGCATCGAGATCGACGAGTCGTTCGTCCGCGAGCAGTCTCAGCAGGATGTCGACTGGCACAACCCGGTCTGGCGACACGACGACGGCAGCGTCGCCGAGTGGTAGCCAGGCAGCGATTCCGTACTGTCGACCGGCTAGTTATCCGTGCCATCGCCCGTGAGACCGCCACGGGCACGCCAAAGGAAAGGGCTCATATCCCGCGCCCGATACGTACCTGTATGGCCTCGTCAACGTCGTGGAAGCGCGATTTCGCGAGCGGCCTCATCGTCCTGTTGCCCCTGCTGGTGACGATTTACGTCATTCTCTATCTCTACTCGATCCTCGTGTCCGCGGCCATCATCCCGCCGATCGACAGCGAGCTACTGGCGGCGCTTGGCCTGCCCTCCGGGGCCGCTGCTGAGGAACTCGCTCGGGTGTTCACGACGCTGATAATCTTCATCCTCATCGTGTTCTCCATCGGCTATCTGATGCGGACGGCCTTCGGCGACATCGTCGAACGGGCCATCGACGACGCGATGAACCAGGTCCCCGGGCTGCGGGTCGTGTACAACGCCTCGAAGATGGCGGTCGAAACGGCCGTCTCGGGGACCGGCGAACTCCAGGCACCGGTGAAACTCGAAGTGTGGGACGGGATGCGGATGACGGCGTTCAAAACCGGCCAGACGACAGACGACGGCCGCGACGTGCTTTTCCTGCCGACTGCGCCGAACATCACGACCGGCTACGTCGTCGAGGTCAAACCCAACCGCTACGAGGAAGTCGACGAGCGGGTCGAAGAAGCACTGACGCGCATCCTCAGTGCCGGCTTCGGCGATACGGACCACAGCAACGCCACGCCGATCCCGGTCGCAGACGAGGACGAACTCGCGGACGACTAACTAGCAGTCAGCGCGCCGTCAGATGTAGCGGAACCACTCTTCGCGGTCGCCGCTCTCGATCACGTCGAAGAAGGCCGACTGGATGTCGTCGGTGACCGGTCCTTTCGTCCCCTCGCCGATCTCGTTGTCGTCGACGCTCCGTATCGGGGTGACCTCGGCCGCAGTGCCGGTGAAGAACAGTTCGTCGGCGGTGTACAGTTCGCCACGGGAGATGGTCGCTTCCTCGTGGACGGTGTAGCCCATCTCCTCGGCGAGCGTGATCGCGGTGTTGCGGGTGATGCCTTCGAGGATGCTCTCGGCCAGTCCGGGCGTGTAGATCTCGCCATCTCGGACCATGAAGATGTTTTCGCCGGGGCCTTCGGCGACGTTGCCCTCCTTGTTCAGGACGATGGCCTCGGTGTAGCCGTTCCGGCGGGCCTCCTCGCCGGCGAGCATGCTGTTGACGTACAGTCCAGTCGTCTTGATGTTGGTCGGAATCTGGCTAGAGGCGTGCTTGCGCCAGGACGACACCATCACGTCGACGCCCTCCTCCAGGGCTTCCTCGCCCAGATACGCGCCCCACGGCCAGGCCGCGATGGTGGTCTTCGTCGGGCAGTTCTTCGGGCTCACGCCCAGCGAGTCGAAGCCGTAGTAGACGATGGGGCGGATGTAACAGGATTCGAACCCCTCCGTCTCGATGAGTTCCGTCGTCGCCTCGGTGAGTTCGTCCTTGCTGAACTCGATGTCGAGGTCGTACGGTTTCGCGGATTTGTACAGGCGGTCGAGGTGCTCCTCCCAGCGGAAGATAGCCGGCCCCTGCTCGGTGTCGTAACAGCGGACACCCTCGAAGACGCCGGTGCCGTAGTGCAGCGCGTGGGTGAGGACGTGGGTCTGTGCGTCCTCGAAGTCGACGAACTCGCCGTCCATCCAGATGCGGTCGGCCCCCTCGAACATCTCCGGGCGGTCGCTCATCGCACGACCACCCCGGTGAGTCGGCAGTCACGGTGCCCGCGGGTGATGCCCCCTGCTGTCTCGTCGTGTGTCATATCTACTCCATTGCTTTCCGTGTTTAAGAGTGTTGACGGTCCGCGGGAATTTCGTCACGGGAGCAGCAGTACTACATCGCCCCTCGACAGCCGACGGGTCAGTCGAACCGCTCTAGCAGGCTTGCGCCTTCGACGTACACCAGTCCCTCGCGCTCGGCGTAGGCCTGCGCCGCCGCCGGGGGCAGCGCCGCGCCGGTCTCGTCGTCCAACATCTCACAGACGACGGCGGCCTCGGGCTGGTCGGCCGCGGCCGCGAGCGCGAGCGCGAGTTCGGTGTGGCCCTCGCGGTCGGCCAGACCATCCGGGGCCGCTCGAAGAAGGTGGACGTGGCCTGGGGACCGGAACGCCTCGCTGAAAGCGTCGGGGTCGGGGTCCGCCGCGACGGTGGCCAGTTCTCGAATCGTCAGCGAGCGGTCGTCGTCCGTGATGCCGGTGAACGTGTCGCGGTGGTTCACCGTTAGCGAGAACGAGGAGCGTTCGTCGTAGGCGAGGTCGTGGTCGGCCGCCGTCGGGTGGCCGAGCACGTCCTGCATGAACGGCAGCTCCAGCGCCTCGGCGACGCGGTCCGAGAGCGCGACGCAGACGAGCCCCCCGGCGTCGTTTCGCATCCGAGCGACGGCCTCGGTGGTGACGGCACCGGCCGGATAGACGAGGTCGGTTTCGCCTTCGCGGTCGGCGGCGTCGTGGATCAACACCGGTTCGCCGCGGGCGAAGGCGGCGACGGCGTCGGCGACGCTGTCTCCGTCGACGGCGGCGTCCTCACTCCGAGACATGCACGATCACCTCGTCACCGTCGGCCAGTTCCAGCACTTCGCGGAGCTTTTCGGGCGCAATCACTTCGAGCTGCGCCTCGTCGTGGTGGGTCCGCTCCGGTGCGATAACGTGGGCCGGCTCGTACTCGCCGTCGCTGCCCTCTATCGAAGCGGGGTAGCAGTACGCGGGGCCGTACGTCCGCTCGTCGTCCTCCCAGCCTTCGATGGTGACGGGCTCGATGGCGCTCATCCGCGCTCGCTTGCGGACGCTTTCGGCCGTGAGTTCGAGGTTGAGCGTGCCCGCGAACGGCTCGTACCCCAGCCGCTCGATGAACTGTTCCATGTAGCCCGGTAGCGTGATGTAGTGACGGCCCTCCCCCATCCCGGAGGTGACGACGCCGGCCAGATCGACGCTCGCGTCGGACTCGAAGATCCGCCGATAATCGGCGTACTCGGACTGGAGGCGGCGCTCTCCGTCGTCGGTCAGTTCGATTTCCTGTCCGTCGCTCACGATGTTCCGGGTCAGTAACCCGGCGTCTTCGAGCCGCTGGAGCCGCCGCGAGGCGGTCTGGTTCGAGGCGTCAAGCCGTTCGGCGAGAGCGGCACAGGACACCTTCGTCGATTCGTCGAGCGCACCGTCGAGGGCGAGCAGTTTCAGCGTCGCCAGCTCGTCCCGACCGACGCCCTGTCCCGTTGATTCAGCCATGCAATGAGCTACGGATTCCCGCCGGATAAGCATACCGAATGTGGAATGCATTCCATATTTGGAACGGTCACAAACTCGGAACGCGTTGGCAGAAAACGCACTTATTACTAGGCGGCCGGATACGTTTCAATGCGCTGGCTCACACGTTCGGGCCCTTTTATATCGGTGTAACGGTGGTGCTAACGCTCACTCAGTACTCAACGAGGGGATCCTGCTCCCAGAACTCGCTCGACTTCTCCAGTTTCGGGACCCACGTGTTCTCGTCCTCGGCGAGCATCGCCACGCGGGAGTCCTCGACCTCCTTCAGCACGTCGTGGTCGGGAAGGTACTCGCCCATCTCTCGGGTGAACTCCCGAACCTCGCTGTGGTCGGGCATCGAATCCCGGTCCAGACGGCCCCGCGAGTGGCCGACGTGCATGTACGCCTTCATCTCGACGAAGTCCGCGTCGGCCCGGTCACACATCGCCGCGTACCACTCTGGGTGGTGCATGTTGTGGCCCTTGACCAGCGTCGTCCGGATGACGGTGCGGGTGTCGTCCTTCTCGGCCAGCACGTCCAGCGTATCGATAAGCGAGTCCCACGCGTCGTCTTCCATCGCCTGGACTGTCGAATCGAACGTCTGGCGGTCGGCAGCGTCGACGGAGACGTACAGTTGCGTCGGGTCACACCGTTCCAGCATCTCCGTGTTGGTCCCGTTGGAGACGAGGAACGTGGTGATGTCGCGGTCGTGGAACTCCTCGATGAGTTCCGGCAGGTGTGGGTACAGTGTGGGTTCGCCGTCAAGCGAGATAGCGACGTGGCGGGGCTCCATCGCCTGGTCGAACACCTCGCGCGGGACCTCGTCGTTGCCGCCGAAGCCGGAGAGGAGTTTCCGCTGGAGCTCCACGGAGGCGTCGGCGACAGCGGCGGGGTCGTCCCACTCCACGTCGCCGAGTTCGTAGGCGTGGCCGGCGTGGTCCCGCCAGCAGAAGACACAGCGCTCGTTGCACTTGACGACCGGCGTCATCTGGATGCAGCGGTGGGACTCGATGCCGTAGAAAATGTACTTGTAACACTTGCCTTCCCCGCGCATGGCGTTTTTCGTCCAGCCGCAGGTCTGGGCGGCCGTGTGGTTCTCGCTGTGGTAGGCCGGGTCCGAGACCTGCTTCGGACCGCCGTCGGCGTCACTCATTGCTATCGGCTTCGACAGCCAGCGGCAAAAACTCCCGGATGTTGTGCGTCAGCCGCGATACGTCCGGACTTCGCTGTCTAGCCGCTCACGTCAGCTTGACGATGGGGTTGCTCATGTGGTGGCCGACGACGTTGCCGTTCTCCATGATTCGGTCGTAGCCGTCGTCGTCGACTTCGATCCGCGTTTCGCTGTCCTTCTGCATCAGATAGAGTGTTTTGTTCATACACCTGTGGATGCCCCTGATAGGCAAGACCAGAACTACTAGGTGTATAGATACGCGCTGTGACGTATACTATATGTATCAAAACCCGTCGAAAATGTATCTCAGCCGGAAGATTTTGGGGCTTCGACGTTGAGGGCTCTAGTATGGGTGTGATTGACACGGTCTCCGAGCTGTTCGGCTCCGGGGACCAGCACTACCGGTTCCGCTGTGGCGACTGCGGGACCGAGTTCGCACAGCGCGCGGCGACGGTTGAGGACCTGACCTGCCCGGAGTGTGGCGCTGGGGCGGTGCGGCCAGCGGAAGCGGCGTGAGGCTGGGGAGCCAGTACGCCGCCCGCCTCAGCGGCCCAGGTCGTAGAACTCGTCGTTCGGGCGGATGTCGGCGAGCTGTGCCAGGCGGTTCGAGAGGTTGAAGAAGGCGGCGACGCTGCCGATATCCCAGATAGCGCGGCGGCTGTAACCGTACTCTTCCAGCCGTTCGAGGTCCGCGTTTTCGATACGGGCTGGCGATTCGGTCAGTTTCACCGCGAAATCAAGCATCGCCCTGTGTGTCTCGTTGATGTCGGCCGTGCGGTGGTTCGCGGCGACCTGCTCGGCGAGCTTCGGTGCGTCGGCGTAGATACGCAGCAGCGCGCCGTGGGCCACGATGCAGTAGAGGCAGTCGTTGACGCCGCTGACGGCGACGATAATCATCTCGATTTCTTCCCGTTCCAGCGCTGTCTCCTCGACTAGCGCGTCGTGATACGCGAAAAACGCCCGGAAGTGCGACGGGCGATACGCCATCGCTGGGAAGATGTTCGGCGTGAAGCCGGCGCGGTCGGTCTCCTCGGCGATCCGGTCCTGCAGGTCTTCGGGAAGGTCGTCTACATCCGGGGCTTCGAATCGACCCATCACCGTGTCGGAGTCTACCATGACACACATGTCCGCCCGGCCTCGGCTTGAAAGTTCGCCGCCTGTCTGGTCATGGCCGCCGAGAGCCGGCGTATAGCTCTTGGGGGGACGTGGTGCCGGATCGAACAGCCCCGCCGTCGCTTTCGTCACCCGTGCGGATATTTCGGATGCATGTCAACGACGACAGAAACGACACAGACCTACGATTTCGGCACCGGCAACTGGAAAGCGGGCGTCCTCGGCGGCATCGCCGGGAGCGCCGTCATGGGGGCGCTGATACTGGTAATGAATCCCCCGACACTCGCCGTCGCAATTCCGTCCCTCTACGGGCTCGCGCCGCCGCCGAGTCCGGGGGCCGGCCTCGTCGTCCACCTCTCACACGGGGCCGTAATGGGCGTGCTGTTCGCCGGGCTGGCGAGTCTGTTGCACACGGACTCGTCCGGGAAACTGCTCGGCCTCGGCGTCGGCTGGGGTGTCGTCACGTGGGCCGTCTTCGCCGCGCTTGTGATGCCGCTCTGGCTCGGCGTCGTCGGCTCGCCAGCCTCGCCGCCGTTCCCGAACTTCGCGCCGCCGTCGCTGCTGTGGCACGTCGTTTACGGCGTCGTTCTCGGCGGCGTCTACGCCGTCACCGCGGATCGGCTGTGATGCTCCGCTATTGCTCCTGAAACACGGTCCACTGGCGCTCGCCGGTCTCGGCGTCGGCTATCGCCTCGACCTTCTCGCGTTGCAGGCCGTCCAGCTGCGCGGTCGCCATCCGAACCCACGACAGGAACTCTCCGCGGAGCCGCTCCCGCACTACGTCGGGCGGCTGTGGGGTGTAGACATACACGTGGCCACCCTCCGGCCTGATGCGCCGGCGCTTCTCGACGACGCCCAGTTCAGCGAGATGGTTGAGATGGCGCGCGACGACGCTCCGGTCGTAGCCGATCTGTTCGGCCAGCTCTGTGACAGTAAGCTCGCCGCCCTCCATCACGCAGAGACAAACGTCCAGTTCGGTGCCGGACATATCGAAGACGGTCCGCAGCAGGGTTTCAAGGCTCGGCTCGCTGACCGCCGCCTCCGTCGTTTCGATTCCGGTCATCGGCTCGTCACAGCAGGTCGGGCGATTCGGGCCGATGCCGACGCCGCCACAGGTCCCACACTCGAACAGCCGCGTCTCGTCGGCAGGGGATGTCATACGACGGGCTACTCGCCCCGCCGATAGAAGCTTCAGGTATGGTCGAGGTAACTGACATGTACGTCTGCGGGCCGCGTTTCGCGGCCCGCGAAAGAGATGTTAGTCCAAAGGTCTAAGCCCTCCCGGGACCGAATACAACTCACTATGAGCACTGAGACAGAGGACGCCAACGACCTGCGCGAGCGAATCACGAACTTCCTGCGCCGTAACTTCCCCCAGATCCAGATGCACGGCGGGAGCGCGGCTATCGAGGAGATCGACCGCGAGGAAGGCAGCGTCACGATCCGCCTCGGCGGGGCCTGTTCCGGCTGTGGCATCTCGCCGATGACCATCCAGGCCATCAAGACGCGCATGACCAAGGAGATCCCGGAGATCAACGAGGTCACCGCGCGTACCGGGATGGACCAGCAGGAAGGCATGTCCGGCGGCAGCGGCGGCATGAGCCCCTCGTTCCCCGGCGAGTCCCGCGGCGGCGACGTTGGCGGCGACGAAGACGAAGGCCCCGAAGCGCCGTTCTGAGGCCAGTTCTCGATCTTTTTTAGAATTGTGGCTAGCCGCGGGTGTGGAAGCGTCTGTGTGCCCCCTGGTTCTGTGTTCGCAGTCGTCGTCTCCGGGATGGCGTAACTGCACCGGTGAGCCACACAGATTAAGACGACGCGGGCAGACGGCGGGGATATGGAGACGGTCGACACGGTTGTCTGGGCGCTGTGGGCGATGTTGCCGGCGTACATCCCGAACAACGCCGCGGTACTGGCCGGCGGCGGCAGACCGATTGATGGCGGCCGAACGTGGGGCGGCCGGCGGGTGCTGGGCGACGGCAAGACCTGGCGCGGGACGCTGATCGGGACCGCGGCCGGCACGCTGCTCGCGCTCGGCCTGACGCAGATCGCGCCCAGCGTGAGCGCCGCGCTGGGAACCGATCTCCCGACGTTTCCGGTCCGTGCGGGACTCGGACTCGCTTTCGGCGCGATGCTCGGAGACATCGGGGCTTCGTTCCTCAAACGCCGGACAGGGCGCGAGCGCGGGGCCGCGTTCCCCGGCTTGGACCAACTGGATTTCGTCGTCGGGGCGTTGCTCTGTGCGCTCGTGGCCGCGCCGTCGTGGTTCACCGAGACGTTCACACTCCCGGTGCTGGTCGTGGTCGTCGTCGCAACGCCGGTGTTACACATTGTGACTAACGGCATCGCCTACCTGCTCGGCCTGAAAAACGAGCCGTGGTAACGCTCTGTAGCGGCTTGCGGATACCACCCTAGAACTACTTATCCCGCCCACGAAGTCGCAGTCGATGGCCCTGACAAACTCCCTCCCGGTCGTCAGACGCGCCCCGCCGACCGTTCGACGCGCGACGGCGACCGGCGTGCTCTGTACAGCAATCTTCCTGCCGGTCATGTACGTCCTCTTGCACGCGTACATCGTTCTCACGATAAGCGTTGGTCCCGTCCACACGCTCAACAGACTGATCGACTTTGCCCTCGTCGCCGGCGGCCTGACGACGTTCGCTGCGGGGTTCGTGTCGCAGTTCCTCACCGAGACCTTCCTCGGCAAGCGGACTGCGTAACTCCAGCGAACCGACGAAGAAGTGCGTTTTTACGCGCTGACCGAGGAGTGTCGGGTATGACAACACGCGGGGAGACGCTGCGACTGGCGACACGGGGCTCGGACCTCGCGTTGCGCCAGGCGGCGACGGTCCGGGATTCGCTGAGCAGTCGCCGGCTGACGGTCGAACTCGTCGAGGTGGAGACGACGGGCGACCAGATCCGGGACGAACTGATTCACCGACTGGGCAAGACCGGCGCGTTCGTTCGCAGCCTCGACGAGAAGGTGCTGGAGGGCGAACTCGACGCGGCCGTCCACTCGATGAAGGACATGCCGACCGAACGGCCCGACCGCCTCGTCGTCGCGGCGGTCCCCGAGCGGGCCGCTGCCGAGGACGTGCTGGTGACGCCCGACGGCCGCTCGCTCGATGAACTGCCGGATGGCGCGACCGTCGGCACGTCCAGCCTCCGACGCAAGGCACAGTTGCTCGCCGAACGCGACGACCTCACCGTCGAACCGCTCCGGGGCAACGTCGACACGCGCCTTGCGAAACTGCTCGCTCCGTCGCTCCAGCAGGAACACCAGGAGCGCCACGAGGCCGAACAGGAGCGCAAGGGCAACGCCGGCGACCCCGACACCGACGAGGAGGAGGAACACCCCTACGACCGCACGGTTGAGGAGTGGTTCGACGACCTCACCGAGTTCGAGCGGCGGGCGATGGAGCGGGACCCGGACGTTGAGTACGACGCCATCGTGCTGGCGAAGGCCGGCCTCCATCGGGCCGGGCTCACGCGCTACGTCGGCATGGCCGACCTCGACCCTGACCGGTTCGTGCCGGCTCCGGGGCAGGGCGCGCTGGCGGTGACCGCCGTCGACGGGGACCTCGCGCTGGACATCAAGGACCGGCTGGACGACCCACAGACCCGCGTCGAGACGACCGTCGAACGGACGATTCTCGAAGAGTTGGGCGGCGGCTGTGTCGCTCCCATCGGCGTCCACGCCCACCTCGAAGGGGCAGTCGTCCACACGCGAGTGCGAGTCCTCTCACAGGACGGCACGGAGGAGGTGTCGGTCGGCCGCGACATCCCGGCCGAGTACCACATCGACGCGGCACAGGACCTCGCGGCGGAACTCGCCGAACAGGGCGCTGACGACCTCATCGCCGAGGCAAAGCGAGACTCATCGGGGGCCGACGACGACGCCTCGACCGCGCGGGAGGAAGACGAGGAATGACGGACGCCGCGCCCGGCAAGGTGTACCTGGTCGGCTCCGGCCCCGGCGACCCGGACCTGCTGACGGTCAAGGCAAAGCGCCTGCTGGAGGAGGCCGACGTGGTGCTACACGACAAGCTCCCCGGCCCGGAAATCATCGGGATGATTCCCGAGGAGAAGCGCGAAGACGTGGGCAAGCGCGCCGGCGGCGAGTGGACGCCCCAGGAGTACACCAACGCCCGGCTGGTCGAACTCGCCGAAGAAGGCAACACCGTCGTCCGCCTGAAAGGCGGCGACCCGACGGTCTTTGGCCGCGGCGGCGAGGAACTGGCCCATCTCGCGGACAACGGGATTCCGGTCGAAATCGTTCCCGGCATCACGAGCGCAATCGCCGGCGCGGAAGCCGCCGGGATTCCGGTCACGCACCGCGACTACACGTCGTCGGTCTCCTTCGTCACGGGCCACGAGGACCCCACGAAGGACGAATCCGCTGTCGACTGGGAGGCGCTCGCAGCGACTGGCGGGACGCTCGTCGTCCTGATGGGCGTCGGCAAACTGCCCCAGTACACCGAAGCGCTGCGCGAGGCGGGGATGGACCCCGACACGCCGGTCGCGCTCATCGAGCGGGCGACCTGGCCCGACCAGCAGGTCGCCACCGGCACACTCGACACCATCGTCTCGGTCCGCGACGAGGCCGGCATCGAACCCCCCGCGATCACCGTCATCGGCGAGGTGGCCGGCGAGCGCGAGCGGGTGGTGGCGTTTCTGGAGGGGTACTGATGCGCGAGGAACCACGCCTCCGGGTGGCCGCCTTCCGCCCCGACGACGACCGCCTCGACGACGCTGTCGAACTGCTGGAATCGCTGGGTGCCGATCCGGTGCCTGACCCGATGCTAGCCGTCGAGCCGGCGACGGTGGCCGAAGGCAGTGATGCCGCCGAGGGCGGAGACACCGACGACAGCGATGCCGACGACCGGGTCACGCCCCGCACCGACGCCGACTTCGTCGTTCTGACGAGCAAGACTGGCGTCGAACTCGCCGCCGCGGCCGACTGGGACCCCGGCGAAGCGACGGTGTGTGCCATCGGCGAGTCGACCGCCCAAGCCCTCCACGAGGCCGGTTACGGCGTCGATGTCATCCCTGCTGAGTACTCCTCGTCGGGACTGGTCGAGGCGCTGGCCGACGCGGTGGCCGGCGCGAGAGTCGAAGTCGCCCGGTCGGACCACGGCTCCGCGGTGCTGACCGACGGGCTGGAGGCCGCCGGCGCGTACGTCCACGAGACCGTGCTGTACCGACTGGTCCGGCCGCCCGAATCCGGCGAATCAGCGGATCTGGCGGCCGACGGCGACCTCGACGCGGCGCTGTTCACGTCCTCGCTCACGGTCGAGCACTTCCTCGATGCGGCCGCCGAGCGCGGGGTCCGCGAGGCCGCTATCGACGGACTGAACGAGGCGACTGTCGGCGCTATCGGCGAGCCGACGCGGGAGACGGCCGAGGACGCGGGCATCTCGGTCGACGTTGTACCCGACCAGGCCGACTTCGAGGCGCTGGCCTGCGAGGCCGTCGAGGCGGCGGCTCCGACACATCACGAATAACGGACGAGAACGCGATTTCGGCGTCTCTCCGAATTATTCTGCTGCTTCTTCGACGGCTTCACGGTCGTCCATCTCGGCCCGCAGCGTCGCCAGTTCGTTCTCGACGGCCCGCTCGCTGGAGAGCCGGTCGAGTTCCTGATCGATTGAATCGCCCTCGTCGAGCACGGATTCGAGCTGGCCGCTTTCTTCGAGTTCCTCCAGCGCGGCCGCGCGTGCCTCCATCTGCTCCGTGCGCTCCGTCGCGCGCTCGATGGAGCGGTGTACGTCGGCCATCGTATCGCCAGCGCCGGTAAAGGCCTCCGAGACCCGCGCCGACGCCTCGGCGGCCTGATAGCGGGCCTTCATGGTCTCCTTTTTCGTCCGGAACTGCTCTATCTGGCTGCTGAGTTCGGCCCGCTTGCCGACCAGTCGGTCCTGGGTCTCCTGTAAGTCGTCTATCTGGCCCGTCAACTCCGTTATCTGACTGACGTTGACCTGCTTCTTTTCCAGCGCTCGACGTGCGAGGTCGTCACGCCCCTCCTGTAGGGCGGCCCGAGCCTGCGTGTCGTGTTTCTCGACGTTCGAACGCAACCGTGTGCGGTGTATCTCCAGGCGTTTCTTCTGGGTCGTCACGTCGGCAATGCCGCGGGTCACGTCCTGCAACTCGTCCCGCATCTGTTCGTAGGAGTAGTCCAGTTCCGCCGCGGGGTCCGCGGTCCGGTTGAGCAGGGCGTTGAGTTTGGCCCGGATTGCGAACACGAACCGCCGGAGCAGGCTCATCGCGCCCGCTCCGGTCGGCAGATGACTCGAAGCGATTCCGACTGTGGCTCGGTCGTGACGGGACGCATATCCCATCGTATGTCTGACACCATTATAATAACAGGGTGTCACTCGATTTAAGGTGGGTTTAATCGGCTAAAACGACGGAAATCCGCGGCTATTCGACCTTACCGTCTGGCTACTTGATGGGGTGGCGGGGTCAACGAACAGGTGACGATGACACAAACTCTACTGC
Organism: Haloarcula terrestris; assembly: GCF_031624315.1. Classification (NCBI taxonomy): domain Archaea; kingdom Methanobacteriati; phylum Methanobacteriota; class Halobacteria; order Halobacteriales; family Haloarculaceae; genus Haloarcula; species Haloarcula terrestris. The sequence goes on from NZ_JAMQOM010000004.1 coordinate 82,804, forward strand.
GCACGGTCGGCACGCTGGTACTCGCCCTGACGCTCTTGACTGGGGCGGCGGCGGCCGCGCCCGTGGTGGACAGTGGCGACGCAACGACAGCCGTCGGCCCGCCCGGCGGCCTCCCGGACCAGGTCCCTGACTTCGTTTCGACTATCATCGAAGCGATTCAGGAGTTCCTCGCGGGTGGGAGTGACGCCAGCCCGGGACCGAGCATGAGTGACGCGGCGGGCGAGACCGGTGGCTGAGATGAACGGGAAACTCCTCGCCGTCGGCGGCGTTGCGGTGCTCCTGGTCGCCGGTGTCGGCGGGGCGTTCGTCGCCGGCCTCGGCCCGTTTCAGGCCGAAAGCAGCGGTGAAGACCTCTCTGAGTTCCCGACGGAGACCACCGAAGGCAGTGAGAGCGACACCGCAAACGGCGACGAGGGCAGCGATTCCGACGGCGGCGCGGCCAGTACTCCGCCGTTCGCGTTTACCGTGGATTCCATCGCGGAATGCGGGCGGACCTGCCGGGACGTGACCTCGACGCTGACGAACCAGCAAAACGGCACGGCCGAGGCCGTTACCGTCTACACGCGTATCTATGCCGGGAACGTAACCGAGGGTGGCACAGTCTGGGAGGGGTCCGAGGATGTCGGGACGCTCGAAGCGGACGGGTCCTACACAACGACCCGGCGCGTCGACCTGTCGTTCGGTGACGCCTACGCTATCGAGCAGGCGAACGGCTGGATTACCGTCCAGACCACCGTCGAGACGGCCGACCGGACCGTCACGCTCACCGAGCAACGCGATGTCACGTAACGCGTCGCGACACGCCGGCCCGCTAACCTGTGCCCTGTCGCGGCGGCCGTGCGTCTGAACGTTTTTATCCCGGAGCGCACCTATCCCCGATACGATGACTACGACCGGCCCCGTTCCAGCGCTCGCCGACCGCGCGGCCGCCTGTGCCGACCGACTCCGGGCGGCCGACCGCGTGTTGCTGGCCTCCCACATCGACGCCGACGGGCTGACCAGCGCCGCTATCGCCACCGCGGCGCTGTCGCGGGCCGGCATCCCCGTCGAGACCGTGTTCAAGAAGCAACTCGACGCCACCGAAATCGAGAGCATCGCGGCCCGGGAGTACGATACCGTCCTGTTCACCGACTTCGGGTCCGGCCAGCTCGACGTTATCTCCGAGCACGTCGCCGCGGGCGACTTCGAGGCGGTCATCGCTGACCACCACCAGCCCGCTTCCCCCGACGACTGCCACCCCGACGCGGTCGTCGACACCGACGGCTATGCTGATTTTGAGTACCATCTCAATCCCCTACTTGAGGGTATCAACGGGGCGTCGGAGCTTTCGGGTGCCGGCGCGGCGTACGTCCTCGCCCGCGCGCTCTCGACCGATGAGACGGACAACCGCGATCTCGCCGCGCTGGCGGTCGTCGGCGCGGTCGGGGACATGCAGGCCGTCGGCGGCGAACTCGTCGGGGCCAACGCCGGCCTCGTCGAGGAGGGGATCGACGCCGATGTGCTGGAGGAGGGCACCGACCTCTCGCTATACGGCAAACAGACCCGGCCGCTGCCGAAGCTACTTGAGTACGCTACCGAAGTCCCGATTCCGGGCATCTCGAACGACCAGGCCGGGGCGACCCGGTTTCTGGAAGACCTCGGGCTGGACCTGAAAGCTGATGGCGTCCGGTCGAGCGACGAGAGACCGGGCTCGGGAGGCGCGCGGAGCGCGTCTGCCGGCGAGTGGCGCACGTGGGCGGACCTCTCCGACGACGAGCGCCAGACAGTCGCCAGCGGTCTCGTTCGGCGGGCCGTCGAGCGCGGCGTCCCGGCGGACAAGATCGAGACGCTGGTCGGCACGACATACACGCTGACGGCGGAACCGCGCGGGACGGAACTCCGGGACGCGAGCGAGTTCTCGACGCTGCTGAACGCCACAGCCCGCTACGAGCGGGCGGATGTGGGACTGGCTGTCTGTCTCGGCGAGCGCGACGCGCCGCTGGAGCGGGCGCGGACGCTACTGTCGAACCACCGACGGAACCTCTCCGAAGGGCTCACGCTCGTTCAGGAGCGCGGCGTCACGCAGGCGGGGTCCGTCCAGTGGTTCGACGCCGGCGACGCCGTCCGCGAGACCATCGTCGGCATCGTCGCGGGGATGGCGCTGGGAACCGACGGCGTCGATTCGGACAAGCCCATCATCGCCTTTGCCAGTACGGACGACGACGAGACGAAGGTCTCCTCGCGGGCCACCGGCCCGCTGGTCGGTCGGGGCGTGGACCTCTCGGTCGTAATGGGCGAGGCGGCCCAGTCCGTCGGCGGCGACGGCGGCGGCCACGACATCGCGGCGGGCGCGACCATTCCGACCGGCGAGGAATCGGCGTTCATCGAGGCAGCCGACGAGATTATCAGCGAGCAACTTTCGTAGCCGGACGCAAACAGCGCGGGAGCGCGATTTATGACACCCCGTACCAGTATCGGCAATAAAAGCTATACGTCCGCTTCTCCGAACACCCCACGATGGACTCTCGGGGCCTGTTCGATATCGCACTCGTCGCCGTCGCTGGCCTGTTAGCGTACACTGAGACGTTTGGCTTCGCAAACCCGCGGACGACGCTGGCGGAGATTATTGCGGCTATCGCCGGTCTCGACATCCGCGTGTTTCTCGTGCTGGGCGGTATCTTCGGTATCTGTTTCGTCGCGTACCTCACGATGTATCTCCCCCAGAAGGACGCGCGCACGATCCAACGGTGATACTGTTGGCGGTATTTCTAGATCCCCCCGCGAGGCGACATTCGTCACAGACGTACAGCCGACAGTATGAACATCGGGTCATCTTTATTCCCAGCCCCGTACGATTCTGGCAATGACTGAGTTCGACCCCGAGAAGTTCGAGGACAAGTACGCGAACTACTTCCCGGAGCTCCAGAAGGCCTACAAGAACGCCTTCGAGCGGATGAACGACACGTACGACTCCGAACTGGTCCACGCCATCGATCAGCAGATCCTCAACGAGTCAGAGCCGTTCTACGAGGACGGCGAGTTCAGCGTCGAACTGCCGGAGAACCCGAGCGAGAGACTGTCGGCGGTCATCGTCGACGACGAGAAACTCGACGCCGTCCTCTCCGAGTACGTCGACGAGATCGAGCGCGAACTCCGCCGCGTGTTCGATCTCGACGACTGAATTCGGGGAGCGACGGTTCCGCGGCTCAGCGACCGCTCTTTTCGATCTCGTTCCATTGGCTATCGTAACAATTGAAACGATTTACACATTGATCGCACTGCTGTCGTGCGATCAGGTGTGCATTGATTTTCAATGGCTACTATAGCGGACGAAAACCGCGCGGTGACGCCCTATTCCTCAGGCGTCGATGCTGCGGTGCCGTTTGGCTCCGGTGTCGGCGTCGACTCCGGTTCCGGGGTCGGGTCCGGTGCGGCTGGCGGAACGCTACCACCGCCACTTGGGAGTGCCCCGCTGGGTCCGGACGCTCCGGGTTCTGCTGGCTGTGGCACAGTAGTGGGCGATTTCTCCCCAGTGACGAGGAAATCGAGCAGGTTCCCGACCAGCTGCTCGTTGTCGGCCCGGTAGAGGAACTCCTGGGTGAGGACGTTCGTGTCCCCGACGGCGACGACGTTCCCCGAGCGGGTGACCACGCCGTACGACCCTTGCCGCCGGGTCTGTGAGAGCGTGGTCCGTTCCGTCGCCGTGACGGCGGTGTCGCCGCCCTGCACGGGAATGGCGGCGTAGAAGACGGTCCGGTCAACACCCTCCGTGAGCGCCGTATCGCCTGTCGGCGTCGCGTAGACGCTCCGGTAGTTCGTGTCGTACTCGTGCATGTTGTAGAGGTAGCCGTTGCCGTACGAGAGCCCGTACTGACTCAGTAGCGGGGCCATTGGCTTGGTCACGCTCTCCGAGGCAGTCGGGCTGAGCAGTCCCAGTCCGGCAGCACTCGCCTGCGAGGGCTCGTTCAGCAGGAGGACGCGACCGCCGGCGTCACTGAACGCGGCCAGCCCGTTCAGTTCGTTCTCGGTGTAGCGCTGCTCCGCACCGAGGACGACGAAGGCGTCGGCCGAGCGCAGCGACGCGTTGAGCGGGCGACCGTTCTGCCGTTCACCGACGTGATAGCGGACCGTCGCACCGTTTTCCGTCAGCGTCGACACGAGCGGTGTGAGCGCCTCGCGGTCGATGCTCCCCGCGTGAGCCACGTCGATAACGACGACGTTTCCGGACGCGTCCGCGGACATCGAGAGCTCACCGTCCTCTCCGGGTGGGGTTGCGACGGCCTCGTCGCTGTTGAACGACGGCGCGTTCACCTGTGACACCTCGGGGGCCGACTGGCTTCCCCCGCCAATCGCTGCGGTTCCGACGACCGCCGCGAGGACGACCACCGCGGCGAAAAAGACCGTGCGGACGATAGCACTCGTCGTACTCATCTCAGGCACCTCCCTGTGCGCTATTGTTGTAGACGACCTCTTGGTTCTCCGGCGTGCCGTATATCATGAGGAAGTGGACTGAATCGACGCCACGGAAGGTGTACGGTGCGCCTGCGGCGGCGACAGTGGCGTTCCCGCTGGCACCACTGCTCCCGCTGAGGAGGAGCAGTCCCTGCGAGCCCGCGGGGTTGTGGTACACGACCTGATACTCAGAGATGCCGGCGGCCTCCGCTGCCCCGGCGATTGCGGCTTCGAGCCCGCCGACCTCGTCGGCGTAGCCGGTCTGAACCGCGCGGCCGCCGTTGTAGACGGACGCCTCGGCGACGGTTTCCCGGGAGACGTTGAGCCTGTCACCGCGCTCGGTCATGACCGCGCCGACGAACGAGCGCTTCATCGATTCGAGGCTCGCGTAATACTCGTCCCGCGTCATGCCCTGATGGGCTTTGTCCGGTCCGGACGTGGCCGACGAACTCAGGCCGTCGCTCGGCGCAGTTCCGATGACGCCGACGTGGCCGACGATACTGGCCGGCGTCACGTAGATGCGGTCGCTCGGGACGGCGGTGTAGTACGCGCCGGAGGCGGCGTACTGATCGACGCTCGTGTACACTGGCTTCGCCGCCGAAAGCCGTTTGACGGCCAGATACATCGATTCGCTGGAGGCGGCGCTGCCGCCGGGGCTTGACACCCGCAGGACGACTGCCTTCACCGACTCGTTGCTGCGGAGTTCGCGAAGCTCCTGTATCGTGTCCTGTGTGCTTGCGCTCGTGATCGTTTCGTCGATGTTCACCACAGCGACGTACTGTTCGTCGTCCTCTGTGACGGACGCCGCATACGGTACGACGGCGGCACCGAGGAGGATCGCGATGACCGCCAGCACCGTATACGACTGGAGGGCGGTTGCGACCCGTCTGTCGATTGGGTTGTTCATGGGACCTCACCGACTCGCTGACACGTCGTCCTAATAAAAACACGACCCGAACTGCAGGGCCAGAAGTCGCCCGACCGGAACGACATGAGAAGTTTCCTTAGTATCGACATGCAACCGCCACATATGGACCAACGCAAACCCCCAGCCACGGAGGAGGGCTGGTACGCCCTGCACGACTGTCGGAGCATCGACTGGGACGCCTGGCGTGAGGCACCGCAGCGAGTCCGCGACCGTGCGCTGTCCGAGGGCATCGACTTCCTCGACGCGTACGAGGCTGTCGAAGACGCCGACGAGGGGCAGACGGCGGTGTACACCGTCATGGGTCACAAGGCCGACATCATGATCCTCCACCTGCGGCCGACGATGGGCGACCTCGACGCGGCGGAGCGGCACTTCGAGCAGACGGAGTTCGCCGCCTTCACCGAGCGGGAGTTCTCCTACGTCTCCGTGACGGAGGCCTCGGGCTACACCGAGAAGTCCCGCGAGTACTTCGAGGGCGAGGTCGACGACGACTCCGGGCTGGCCCAGTACATCCAGGCCCGGCTCCACCCTGACGTGCCCGACGAGGAGTTCGTCTGCTTCTACCCGATGAGCAAACGCCGCCAGCCCGACCAGAACTGGTATGACACCTCCTTCGAGGAGCGGGCGGCCCACATCAAACGCCACGGCGACATCGGCCGTACCTACGGCGGCGACGTGAATCAGATGATCGCCGGCTCCATCGGCTTCGACGACTGGGAGTGGGGCATCACGCTCTGGAGCGACGACATGCGCCACATCAAGGAGCTGTTGACCGAGATGCGCTTTGACCCCTCGACATCGCAGTTCGCCGACTTTGGCCCGTTCTACGTCGGCCGGAAGTTCGACCCGTCGGAGCTGCCGGCCGTCCTGGCCGGTCAGCGGGTCCCGACCGACGACGAGCCGGTTCCGGACACACCGTCGGAGGATGCCGGCCACGAACACGCTCCGGCCGGTGCCGGCGCGAGCCACGGCCACGCCGACGAGCCGAATTCGAGCGGCGCACATGCCGGCGGCGACACCGGCAGCCACGGCGGTGCCCATCCCGGTAGCGCCGGCGAGGGCGACCACCCACACTCGGAGGAGTCGGCCGACGAGGACGACCACCCGAACGAATCCGGTTCGTCGAGCGGAGCGAGCGGCGGCCGGCCGGACGTGTCCGCCGACTTCGAGGAGATAGACGACGCCACACAGCGGCTCGGCCGGCTGGGGCTGTACGAGGGCGACGCCTACGACGCCGGCGACTACGCGCTGTTGTTTCACTCCTCGGCTGATGCGGAGGACATCGTCGACGACGTTTCGGAACTGAGCGAGAGCTTCGACCACTACGACCGCCACGTCCAGACGGCCGTGCGCGCCGACAGCGGTCAGACCTACGTCGTCAGCATCTGGACGGCGAAAGACGCCGCCGAGACGGCGGCCGGGTTCCTGACAGACATCGACGGCATCGAACGGACGATGGGCGGCCCGCTCGGCGAGGCGACCGACGACGGCGATGTCGAGGACGGCGGTGACGCTGCTGCTGGCGGCTCGGAGGCCGCCGAATCCTCCCAGTCCATCCGCGAGACGCTCGAAGCCGAGGGCGTCTACGCCGGCCAGCCACACGGCGAGGACGTGTACGCCCTCGTGGTGTACTCGGAGGCCGACGCGGGGACGCTCGACGACGAAGTGGCGGACCTCCGGAGCGCCTTCGACCGCTACGACACCCACGTCAAGACGACGGTGTACGGGGACCCCGATGCCGGCGTTACCGCCGTCGCATCGCTGTGGGACACCGAGGACGCCGCCGAGACCGCTGGCGACTACCTCACCGACCTCCCCGGTGTCGTCCGCCGACACGGCGAGAGCGACGGCTTCGGGACGATGGGGATGTTCTACACGGTCAAGCCCGAGTATCGCACGGACTTCGTGGAGAAGTTCGACACCGTCGGCGACCTGCTCGTGGAGATGGACGGCCACCGCGAGACCTCGCTGCTGTTCAACCACGACGACGAGAACGACATGTTCATCGCCAGCCAGTGGGACTCACAGGAGGACGCGATGGCCTTCTTCCGCTCCGATGAGTTCTCGGAGACTGTCAGCTGGGGCCGGGACGTGCTGGCCGACCGACCGCGCCACGTCTTCCTGGCCTGACGAACGCCGATCAGTCGAGCGCTTTCTCCGCTATTGAACGGCGACGAGCCGCAGCCGTCGGTAGTCGGCCACCCAGGTGTCGCCGTCGAACAGTTTCGGCCGGAGCCGATCCTCGACGGCCGATAGCACCGCGTCCCGCTCGTCGTCGGCAACGTCGGCGAAGAACTCGTCGCCGAACATCCCGATCCAGTTCCGGAGCCCGCCTTCGCCGCCATCGAGTGGCGTCGGCCGGTCGAACAACCGGGCGAACCGCAGTTCGAACCCCTGTGATTCCACCCGCGGCGCGTACTCGCCGATGCTGGGGAAGTACCACGGATGGGCGACCTCGTAGCCGCGAGCGTCGAGTTCGGTGACGAGCGCGTCGGTTATCGCTGCCACGTTGCCCGTGCCGCCGAACTCTGCGACGAACCGCCCGTCCTCGGTCAGCACGTCGGCGACGGTCGACAGCACCGCGTCGTGGTCCTCGCCGGGAATCCAGTGCAGTGCCGCGTTCGAAAACACCGCGTCGAACGGCCTGTCGGCGGTGTAGGACCGTATGTCCGCTTGCTCGAACGCGAGGTCCGGATAGGCGTCCCGGGCCTGCGTGACCATCTCCGGCGACGCGTCGATACCGACCACCTCGGCTCCGCTGTCGGCGATTTCCGCCGTCAGGTGGCCCGTGCCACAGCCGACATCCAGCACCCGCTCGCCCGGTTGCGGGTCCAGCAGGTCGACGACCGACTGGCCGTGCTCGTGGACGAACCCGTGGCGGTCGTCGTAGTCGTCAGGGTCCCAGTCGTTCCCGCCGGTCATGTCTCAGAGGTGTGTCCCTATCGGTCAAAAGCATGGCGTGCGAGCGGCGCTTAGCTCCGTGACTGCCGGAAAACAGCCGTCGTATCAGTCGTCGTCTTCTGTGGTCGTCCGGTCGATGTCCTTCTCGCCGAAGTAGATCTCCGCTCCGTCCTGGGCCACCTTCTCGGCGAGGACGGCACACTTGACGCGCATCGGGGAGATGTCGACGCCGAGCATGTCCGTGATGTCGTCGCGGTCCATCGCTTCCAGGTCCTCGACCGCCATTCCCGCCAGCTCCTGTGAGAGCATCGACGCGGAGGCCTGGGAGATGGCACAGCCGTCGCCCTGGAAGGCGACCTGCTCGATTGTCTCCTCGCTCTCGTCGAGGACGACATCAATCCGTATCTCGTCGCCGCACATCGGATTCTCGCCGATGTGGGTAAACGTCGGGTCCTCGATTTCCCCATAGTTCCGGGGGTTCTTGTAGTGATCGAGGATCTGCTGCCGGTACATGTCCGAGCCACCGATACCCATAATTGAACTATTATACGACTGTCAGTCGGAAAAGGCTTCCGAGCCACCTTTTTCCACGGGGGCATCGCGCTCGCCAGCGGCGAGCGCTCAACCCCCGTACAAAAACGTGGGCGAAAAAGGCCGGTCGCGCTTTGCGCGACCGGTGAAACCGCTCGCTGCGCTCGCGGTACGAAACTGACTACGCGAACAACTGCCGGGCGTCGTCGATCGCCTCGACCAGCTTGTCCACTTCCTCGCGCGTGTTATAGATGTAGAAGGAGGCACGCGCAGAGGCGGCGACACCCATCTTGTCGTGGAGCGGCTGGGTGCAGTGGTCGCCGGCGCGAATGGCGACGGCGGAGTCGTTGAGAATCGAGGAGAGGTCGTGGGCGTGGACCGAATCGAGGTTGAACGCGACCAGGCCGCCGCGGTCTTTCCCTGCGGGCGGGCCGTACGTCTCCACGTCGCCCTCGTCTCGGAGCTGTTCCAGCGCGTACTGGGCGAGCTGTTCCTCGTGGCGCTGGATGCGTTCCATGCCGATGTCGTCGAGGTAGTCACAGGCCTCAGCCAGCGCGATCCCCTGGCAGATGACGGGCGTGCCGGCCTCGAACTTCCAGGGGAGGTCGTTCCAGGTGGCGTCCTCGAAGGTGACCTTCTTTATCATCTCGCCGCCGTAGAGGTACGGCTCCATCTCCTCCAGTAGGTGCTTCTTGCCGTAGAGGACGCCGATACCGGTCGGCCCGGCCATCTTGTGCCCCGAAAAGGCCAGGAAGTCGGCGTCGATGGCTTCCACGTCGACCGGTCGGTTCGGGACCGATTGAGCCCCGTCGACGAAAATGTACGAATCGTGGTCGTGGGCGATGTCCGCCAGTTCCGAGACCGGATTGACCGTACCGAGCGTGTTCGAGACGTGGACGACGCTGACCATCGCCGTGTCGTCGCTGATGATCTCGCGGGCGTGATCCATATCGAGCGTGCCGTCCTCCTGAACGCTGATGTAGCGACACGTCGCCCCGGTCTTCTTGGCGATCTGCTGCCAGGTGACCAGCGAGGCGTGGTGTTCCATCTCCGTGAGAACGACCTCGTCTTCGGGACCGAGTTCGTTCAGGCCCCAGGCGTAGGCGACGAGGTTCTCGCTCTCCGTGGTGTTTTTGGTGAAGATGATCTCCTCGCGCTCGCCCGACGCGCCGATGAACTCGGCGACGCGGTCGTGGGCGTCCTCGTAGGCGACGCTGGCCTCCTGGCTCAGTTGGTGGAGGCCGCGGTGGACGTTGGCGTTCGTCGTCCGGTAGTAGTCGGCGATAGTCTCGACGACCGGCTCGGGCGTCTGCGTGGTGGCCGCGTTATCGAGATACACCACCTGCTCGCCGTCGAACTCGCGCTGGAGGATGGGGAAATCCTCGCGGATACGCTCCACGTCCAGTAGCTCAGATTCAGAATGTCCCATTACCTCTATACAGGGACTCGACAGGCAACATTCCTTCGGTTCACCTAGAACTCTGTCCGTCATTCGGCAGATCCCGAGTCGGCATCGGACACGGATTCGGCGGCCCTGGCGTGCTGTTCGCGGTAGGTCTCAAGCAGGTAGTTGTCCCAGACGAGGTCCCCGAGGACGTGGGCGTACAGGACGAGGGCGGTAAACAGCGCCAGCGGCGCGGAGACAAGCCAGAGGCCGAACACGACCACACCGCCGATGAGGTGGTGGCTGAGTAGTCGCTGGAGCGGCCAGAGGTCCTGGGGGTCGAAGATCTCGTCCTGGTCGAGCACCGCGATCTTCGGGTTCCGGAGGCAGCGGCGGAGCGCGGCCCAGTCGCCGGTCTCCAGCCGGGCGACGACGAAGTGGTCGAAATCGATGGCGACGCCGACGACGACCGCGTAGCCGACGGCGGCCCACCAGGGGAGGGGAAGCGGCAGGCCGGCGACGCCGGCGGCCCCGACAGCCACAGAGACGATAGCGTGGTCTCTGGAATACATACGTGTCCCTCTCGATGGCCGTGTGCAAAGACTCTCGGAATCAGGTTCGCGGCAGCGTCCCGCTTACATCCAGAGCAACTGCGCGTGCCGGGTCTCGCCCAGATCGAGGACGTTCTCCTCATCGACGAAGCCGTGTTCGATGGCGACGGTGACGGCGTCGTCGCCGACGATGTTGGCGACGGAACAGCGGGCGAGGCTGTCGACGATCTCGTCTTCGGTAGCCGATTCGCCGCCGTAGAACTCCTCGTTAACGGTGAGCGAGACGGGGCCGTTCTCGAACGTTTCGCCCATGATCTCGGGATCACAGACGGAGACGAGCAGCCCCTCGTCGGTGTCGCGTTCGTTGAGTATCATTCAAGCAGCTGCTGTTCGGCCTCCTCGCGCATCTCGTCGACTTCCTCGGCCAGTTCCTCGGCGCGGTCGAACTCACCGACCTCTTCGAGCGCGCGGGCCTTCTCTTCGAGCACGTCGGCGTTGCGAAAGCCCAGGCGGACGGCGTTGTCGAACGCGTCGAGGGCCTCGTCGGCCAGCCCACGCTCGAGCAGGAAGAAGCCGCGGTTGTACCAGCCCTCGCCGAAGCGGGGGTCGATCTCGACGGCGCGCTCGGCGTGTTCCAGCGCCTGCTCCGAGCGGCCGGACTTCCACAGCGCGTACGCAAGATTCGTCTCCGCCGTCGCGGCGTGGTCGGACTCCTCGTCGAAGTTGAGCGCTTCTTTGTACGCGCCGATGGCGGCGTCCCACTCTTCGAGTTCCGCGTGGGCCGCGCCCTTGTTCGTCCAGGCCTCCTGTTTGAGCCGGTCGTCGTCCGTGTACTGGGCGACCCGTTCGAACGTCTCGGCGGCCTGTTCGTGGCGGTTGATGTGCATGTACTCCAGGCCGACATCGAGCAGTTGCTCGGGCTCGACGGCGTCAGAGGAGACGTTCCGCTGGTCCAGCAGGTCGGTGACGACACGGGAGTCGACGGGGTCGACCTTGTCCGGGTCCACTTCGAACTCCGGCGGTTCGAGGTCGAACCCCTCGTAGGGCTCGCCGAACCCCTGGCCCTCGGAGAAGGCGTGGTCGTCGTCGTTGTCTGTCATACTCCCTGATTGACGGCCAATCCGGTTAAGGGCTACGTCCACGGCTCGTGAAGATTTAGGTGTCCTGCGACCGGATTCCCGGATATGCGGGACCCACTGGCAGTAGACGCGTTGCTCGTCTTCTTCGGGGGTGTGTTCGCGGTCGTTGGCTGGGCTGCGATCACCTCGAACGAGGCCCCGCTGTCACTGCCCGCCGCTGGAGCGGGCGTTGCTGGAACGGTCGTTCTGGCGGCTCTCGTTGGACGCTACCACGCGCAGCTATCGGCGCTCTGGCGCTCGGTGTCCAGTCCGGCAGAGACGCCCCGTGAACGAGCCCGGGTGGGGCTCCTGATTGTGGCGGCCATCCTTGTCCGGCTATCTCTCGGTCTACTGCCTGACACCGCTATCCCCGCTCTCTTCGGCGTCGCGGTCGCAATGGTCGCTCTGGGGCTCGGACACGGCCTCTGGCGGTGGCAGACGGCCCCGCACTCCAGTCGAAACTGATCCCTTGCCGTAGCTTTCTTGCAGGCCTGACCGGAACCGGTAGCTATGGCCAAGCGCCTGTTCGTCAGCGTCGATATCGACGGACTCGGGGACGCTGTGGCGGCCGTTCAGGATAGCTTCGACGGCGTCTCCGGCCTCCGGGTGACTGACCCCGAGCAAGCCCACGTCACACTGAAGTTCCTCGGCGACACCGACCCGGACCGTGTTGCCGACATCGTTGCTGCCCTCGAAACCGCCGTCGAAGACAGCGGTGTCGACCCGTTCCGAGCCGAATTCGGCGGCCTCGGCGTCTTTCCGTCGCTGTCCTACATCAGCGTCGTCTGGGTCGGCGTCCGCGATGGGCAGGGAGACACAGAACTGACAGCGCTACACAAAGCCATCGAAGACCGGACTGTTGCGATGGGGTTTGACCCGGAGGACCACGAGTTCACGCCCCACGCGACAATCGCCAGGATGGACCACGCTGGTGGCAAGGAGACAGTACAGACTGTCGTCGAAAACGACGACCCGGATGTCGGTCGCCTGCAGGTCGACGAAATCCGCCTGAAAGAGAGTGAGCTGGAGCCCGACGGCCCGACGTATCGGACCGTCGGATCGGTGTCGCTGTGAGCGTGGACCGCGCTTAGCGGCCCAATCCGATGCGAGGTGGTGCGCCGGGCAGATGCCGCGTCACGGCCCAGCGGTCGCCGTCGGTGTCGACCGGTGCGAGCTCCACACGAACGGTGCTACCGGGACCGCGGGCCTGTAGCTTTTCTGCCAGGATGGGGTCGGCGTAGTCGACAATATCGTAACACCGCCCGGTGTTCACGTCCCGTAGCGTTAATTCGACATCCGATGGGGTATCTTCTTCTACGATGTATGAATTTGCACTATTTTGCTGAACTGCTTTTGACATACACGACTATTCTGGGTTTTACTGTATAAGCGTGTCCCACTAGCGAGTATGAGGTTGTGATATTATATAAGGAGTATTACGGTGTTCTGGCACGCTGTCTAGGTCTCCCAAAAACAATCAAGTTAGTGATAATTCTTATCGGTTCGAGCGACGTAGCACCGGTATGGTCGCCGTCGAGAACGTCGCCTTCGTGTTCGTCGCGGGGCTGCTCACGGCACTCGCCACCGGGCTCGGCGCGATACCGTTCTTTCTCGTCGATGAGTTCTCCGACCGGTGGAACGTCCTGCTGTGGGGGCTGGCCTCCGGAATCATGGTCGCCGCCTCGCTGTTTGGACTCGTCCGCGAGGGGCTGGCCTACGGGTCGGCACTGCTCATGGTTCCCGGTATCCTCGCCGGGGTCGTACTCGTCGTGGTCGCCCACCGGGTGCTGGATGACTTCGACCACTCGCCCAAACAGTTCGAACAGGCGGATTTCACGAAGCTCCTGCTGATTCTGGGCATTCTGACCGTTCATAGCTTCCCGGAGGGCGTGGCTGTGGGCGTCTCCTTCGCGGAACTCGGGCTGGAATCGGCCACGCCTGACTCCGCTGTGGGCATCCTCGGCGTCTCCGTGCCGCTGCTGGCGGTGTTCATGACGGTCGCCATCTCCATCCACAATATCCCGGAGGGGACTGCCATCGCAATTCCGCTTCGCTCGCTGGGTGTCAGCGAGCCGAAGATGGTCTGGTGGGCGGTGTTCTCCTCGCTGCCACAGCCGGTCGGGGCCGTTATCGCGTACTACTTCGTTACGCTGGCGAAGGCGTTTCTCCCGTTCGGCTTCGGCTTCGCTGCCGGGGCGATGGTGTCTCTCGTCCTCACGGAGTTCGTTCCCGAGGCGCTGGAGTACGGGGACGGGCTGCCGGGGGGCGGCAAGCGCGAACTGACTGCCGGCGTCGCTATCGGGGTACTAGCGATGGTCCCGCTGGCGTTCGTCTAGAAGGGGAGTTTCTTCCGGATGACGGTGAGATCGACAAAGGCCGTCAGCGGGTCGTCGTAGTCCCCGACGCGGGTCTCCATCCGGTAGTTCGAGTGGTCGACGGCGAAGAAGTACGGCCCTGGTTCGTCAAGTGATTCGCGTGCGCCGCCGTCGTCCGTCGACGCCTCGTAGATGTCCGACCCCTTCGGCTGGACCGCTGTCTGGCTGAACTTGGGATTCCCCGGCGGTGTCTCGTCGGGCTCTCGACCCTTGATGTACGTGTCGTACTGCTCGAAGTTCTCCCGGTCAGTGAAGACGTACACGTTGAACGGGATCTCCGCCTTGACGATGTACTGTATTTCGCCCCCGGGGTCGGACACGTCGGGGATTTCTTCCTGTATCCACGCTTCATGCGGATTGACTCTGACATCCTTCCGTACACTCACGACGACTTCGCCGCCACCGCCCATGCACCCAGCGCCGACGGCCGTCGCACTGACACTTGCTGTCTGGAGAAATCTCCGGCGCTTCATCCATTGATAATCAGGGTTGAGCGCTACTTAGTTCTACGTCCGCAGTTATAGCCGCTGATAACCGGCCGTGACCGGCTCGAAAAGGAAGGAATTTAAACCACGGCGCGGAACAAGCACCATACCATGGGTAAGAAATCGAAGGCTACGAAGAAGCGACTGGCCAAGCTCGACAACCAGAACAGTCGAGTCCCGGCCTGGGTCATGCTCAAGACGGACCGCGAGGTCCAGCGCAACCACAAGCGACGCCACTGGCGGCGCAACGACACTGACGAATAATGAGCGCCAGTGACTTCGAGGAGCGTGTCGTCACCATTCCGCTCCGAGACGCGCGAGCAGAACCGAACCACAAGCGCGCAGACAAAGCGATGGTCCTCATCCGCGAGCACCTCGCCAAGCACTTCTCGGTCGAGGAGAGCGCCGTCCGCCTGGACCCCTCCATCAACGAGGCGGCCTGGGCTCGCGGCCGTGCTAACACGCCGAGCAAGATCCGTGTTCGCGCCGCCCGCTTCGAGGAAGAGGGCGAAGCCATCGTCGAAGCAGAGACCGCAGAGTAACGTTGCTCCGCGCGGCTTTCTCCGGGTCGTCGTACGTGGGTGTCTTCGCCCGTGCGACCGACGACTGTGTGCTGGTTCGCCCCGACTTAGACGAATCGCTGCTCGATGACCTGAGCGACGAACTCGACGTTCCGGCCGTGCCGACCACCGTCGGCCGGTCCGGGACCGTCGGCGCGCTCGCGACCGGCAACGAGAACGGGCTGGTCGTCTCCGAACGCGTCCGCGAGACCGAGATCGAGCGGATTCAGGACGCGGTCGACGTGCCCATCACGCGGCTGCCCGGCCGGATCAACGCCGCCGGCAACGTCGTTTGCTGTAACGACTACGGCGCGTACGTCCACCCCGACCTCTCGCGGGACGCCGTCCAGGCAATCAAAGACGGGCTGGACGTGCCCGTCGAACGCGGCGTCATCGCCGGTGTCACGACTGTCGGGACCGCTGCCGTCGCCACCAACAAGGGCGTGCTCTGCCATCCGAAGGCCACGGACGGCGAACTCGACGCCCTCGAAGAAGTCCTCGATGTGCCCGCCGATATCGGGACGATCAACTACGGCGGCCCGCTCGTCGGCTCCGGGCTGATCGCCAACGACCACGGCTACGTCTGTGGCTCGGACACCTCCGGGCCGGAACTGGGCCGTATCGACCAGGCGCTCGGCTACATCGACTGACGCGGTCTTTTCTGACACGCACCGCTCGCTCAGGACGGATGCTGGTGGCTGAGTTTCTCCGCAACGACGCCCGGAACGGGCAGTCCGCAATCGCCACAGGCCCAGGACCGACTGGTCCCGCCACGCTCCAGCGTCAGATCCTGCCTGAATCGAAGGGTCGCACCGCACTGGCACTGGTAGGTCGTCTGGCTCATGGTCGCATGTTGGGACTACCTCGACAAATTCCTCCAGGTCGCCGACCATGATACTCCGTGTCAAAGAATAATATGGTGTGTTCCCAACTAGCACGTATGGTCCAGCGAACCCCAGCCGCCGACGACCAGAACCGGCTCGTCTGCCGGAAGTGTGACTACTCGACAGCGGTGCTTCGGCCGTCGTGTCCCGAGTGTGGCGGCGACATGGTGTACGCACCAGGAACGGAGACGTAGCGCCGCCGCCCGCTTCGAGTTTTTCGCCGTGTCAGCCGCCGGACAGCGACGGATCGCCCGTGTGAGTCCTGGAACTCGGAGAAGGCTGGAAGGGGAAGATACTTCCCTGCCCTGCCCGCACCTGCGTGTATGAGCACGTACACTGTTCGCGGTAGTTTCCCGGCCCGAGACGGCCCACAACAGTTCGAGAAGGAGGTCGACGCGCCAAACGAGAACGTCGCTGAGGAGCGCGTTTACAGCGACTTCGGCTCCCAGCACAACCTCAAGCGCACGCAGATCACGATCGAGGAGGTGGCAGCATGATGGGCGGTGGCGGCGGCGGTGGCGGCGGTGGCGGTCAGATGCAGCAGGTCGCACAGGAGATCGAACAGATGGAGCAGGAAGTCGACGCCATCGACGAGGAGATCGAACGCCTCCGCGAGAAGCAGACTGACATCGACGAGGCCATCGAGGCCATCGAGACGCTCGACTCCGGTTCGACGGTGCAGGTCCCGCTCGGCGGCGACGCCTACATCCGCGCGACTATCGAGGACATCGACGAAGTCGTCGTCTCCCTCGGTGGCGGCTACTCCGCAGAGCGCGAGCAGGAGGGCGCTGTCAGCACGCTGGAAACGAAGAAGGAAACGCTGGACGACCACATCAGCGACCTGGAAGACGAGAAGGCCGAAGTCGAGACCGAGATGGAGGAACTCGAACAGCAGGCCCAGCAGATGCAACAGCAGCAGATGCAGCAGATGATGCAACAGCAAGAGCAGGAAGACGAGTAAGGCCGCATGTTCGACGGACTGAAGGACAAACTCAGCGGGTTCACGAGTGATGTCGAGGAAGACGTTGACGACGACGCACTCGAAGCGGAGGACGAACCGGACGCCGACGAGGCCGACGGGGACGCGCCCGCCGACCAGCAGGCCGATGCCGAGTCCGAAGCGGACGCGAACCCGCCCGAGGACGACACGCAGACGGCGGCAGCGGCACCAGCAGCCATGGACGACCAGTCCGGGGCCGGTTCTGTACCGCCAGCCGCTGATTCCGAGGCGACAGACGAGTCAGCCACGGCGTCGTCCGCGGCAGTCGAAGACGTAGCCGAGGAGGGCGAGGAAGAGTCAGAGTCGGACGACGTTGCAGAGACCGACGACGACCCGGCGTCCGAAGCCGATTCGGAGTCTGACGAAGAGGACGACAGCCGCGGCCTCGCCGCGAAGGCGAAGCTCATGGCGACCGGGAAAACGGTCATCGAGGAAGAGGACCTGCAGAGCCACCTCGACGACCTCGAACTGGCGCTGCTGTCCAGCGACGTGGAGATGAGCGTCGCCAACGAGATCCTCGACGGCGTCAAGGAGAACCTCACGGGTCAGACCCGACGACGGCTCTCCAGCACGGGGAACCTCGTCCGGGACGCGCTTCGGGAGTCGCTGTACGACGTTATCAACGTCGGGCAGTTCGACTTCGACGAGCGCGTTCAGCAGGCCGACAAGCCGGTCACCATCGTGTTCACCGGGGTCAACGGCGTCGGCAAGACGACCTCGATTGCGAAACTGGCCCGGTACTTCGAGGAGCGCGGGCTCTCGACGGTGCTCGCTAACGGTGACACCTACCGCGCCGGCGCGAACGAGCAACTCGAAAAGCACGCCGAGAACCTCGGCAAGAAGATCATCACCCACGAACAGGGGTCGGACCCGACGGCGGTCGTCTACGACGCTGTCGAGTACGCCAAGGCAAACGACATCGACGTGGTGCTTGGCGATACGGCCGGTCGGCTCCACACCTCAGATGACCTGATGGCCCAACTGGAGAAGATCGACCGCAACATTGACCCGGACATGACGCTGTTCGTCGACGAGGCGGTCGCCGGGCAGGACGCTGTCAACCGGGCGCGGGAGTTCAACGACGCGGCCGAGATCGACGGGGCGATCCTGACGAAAGCCGACGCCGATCCACAGGGCGGCGCGGCGATCTCCGTTGCCCACGTCACCGGGAAGCCGATCCTCTTCCTGGGGACCGGCCAGGACTACGGCGACCTCGAACCGTTCGATCCCGAGGAAATCGTCGACAGCCTCATCGGCGAGTAGGCTCGGACTCTACGGTCATTTTTGCCGCTACTTGTCGGCTGTGAGTGGATACTGCCGACCCTGATTGTGTCGAACCCGGAGAGTCCGCGCCGTCCCGACGGGACAGCGCCACGAAAGATGCGGTAAATATTACCACAGCAGGGGAGGTGTGGTCGTTTTCGCCGGCAGGGCGGAGTTGAAGGCGTTCGTTGTTCAGTAGTAATACACACAAAATTGTGGTGTGATACCTATGAACACAGTAGAACGCTGGAAGCAGGAGAAGCACCCGCTGGATGTCATCGAGGATGTCGAGCGGTACGCGGCCGAGGAATTGAGTTTCGAAGAGATCGAGGCCCGGGCCGGTGACGGCGAGTGGGAGCGGCTGAAGTGGGCCGGGCTGTACGCCCACGGCCGCCAGGACGGCTATTTCATGATGCGAACCAAAGTCCCGGGCGGCTACCTCTCGCCAGCGCAGGCCGAAGTCATCGGCGAGGTGGCAGATGAGTACGCCACCGCGCCCGAGGAATTCGGTGGCGAGGAACAGAACGACATCTGGGGTGACGCGTTCCTCGATATCACGACCCGCCAGGACATCCAGATGCACTGGATCGAGATCGAGGACGTGCCGGAGATCTGGCAGCGCTACGACGAGGTCGGACTGACGACGGTCCAGGGCTGTGGGGATTCGGCGCGGAACGTCCTTGGCTGTCCCGCCGCCGGACTGGACGACCACGAGTGCTTCGACGCCCAGCCCGTGGTCGACGCCGTCTCTGAGTTCTTCACGAAGAACCGGGAGTACGCGAACCTCCCGCGGAAGTTCAAGATGACCATCACCGGCTGCCGCCAGGACTGCGCCCAGTCCCAGATCAACGACGTGGGACTGACGCCGGCCCGCCGCGAAATCGACGGCGAGCAGTACTACGGCTTCCACGTCAGGGTCGGCGGCGGCCTCTCGGACGGGCCGCGGATGGCCTCGGATCTGGATGTGTTCGTGCCACCGGAGGACACCGTCGAGTTCTGCCGGGCCGTCGCCCAGACGTTCAAGGAACTGGGTGACCGCAACAACCGCGGCGTCTGCCGGATGCGCTATCTCGTCCAGCAGATGGGCGCGGAGAAATTCGAAGCGGCGGTCCGGGACCGTTGTGCCGTCGACCTGCCGACCCGCGGGACCGACTGCTCGGAGGGGTACCGCGGCGACCACGTCGGCGTCCACGACCAGCGTGCGGACGGCCTGAAATACGTCGGCTTCAACGTCATCGCCGGCCGGATGGGCGGCGACGAATTCCGTCGGGCGGCCCACGCCGCACGGGAGTACGGCACCGAGGACGCGTCGGTCCGGCTGGCGACCGACCAGAACTTCCTCCTCACGCATATCCCCGAACAAAACATCGGTGAACTGCTGAACACGCCCTTTGCCCGGAAGTACCAGCCCGACCCCGGCCCGTTCTCGCGGGGTGCGGTCGGCTGCACCGGCTCGGAGTTCTGCAACTACGGCATCATCGAGACGAAAAACCGCGTCCGCCGCTGGGCGAAGGCGCTGGACCGCCGTATCGACGTGCCAGACGAAATCGACGTGGTGCGGATGCACATGTCCGGTTGCTCGGCCTCCTGTGCCCAGCCCCAGATCGCCGACATCGGCTTCCGCGGCGAGACGGTCCAGATCGACGACCCGGAAGAGACCACGAACGAAGAAGGGGACAACATCGTCGAGGGGATGGACTTCGGCCTCGGCGGGAGCCTCGGCGCGGACAACGAGTTCCTCGACTGGGTCGAACACGCGGTGCCCGCCGATGCCGTCATTCCGGCACTGGAGGAACTGTTCGAGGCCTATGCCGACGAGCGCGACGACGGCGAACGGTTCTACGAGTGGTGTCGACGGGTCGGCAACGACCGGCTTCGCTCGGTGATGCGACGGGCCGACGCCAACGTCGCCGGCGGCGTCGCACACGGTGACGGCGGCGGTCGCGGGGAGGTGGCCGACGATGACTGACCGGCGCTTCTGGCGGCAGGTCGCGCCGGCCGACGCCGCGCCCGAGTTCGTCGAGAACACCTCGGACTCCTCCGCGGACCGTGACGACGCCGACCCGCTGCTGGTGACCGACGGCGGCCGGTCGATGCCCGGAGTTCCGGGTGACGGTCAAGACGGCGACTGTGGGTGCGGGAGCGATTGCGGCTGTGGCAGGAGTGATCGTGGGCACAGTCATGGCTCCGGTGACAGTGAGGAGCGCCGGGTCCGCCCGGACGGGGGCACCGGCGCGGCGAACGTCGAACCGGACGGGAAACTCAAACCCATCCAGTTCACGAAACCTGCCTCTGGGACCAGCCAGACCGTCGACGACGGCCGTCCCGACGAGCGGGTCAACGTTCCCGAGGATGTCGACCTCGACACGCCCGGCTACGGCATCCGCGCGGAGATGAGCGACATCGAGGAGCCCGACGGCAAGACGTGGTTCATGGAACTGGACGAAGCCGTCATCCAGGACGACCGCTGCATCCAGTGTGGGACCTGTGTCGCGGCCTGTCCCAGCGACTCCATCGGTGTCGGCGACGATGACCTCCCCGAACTCGTAAAGATGTGTACCGGCTGCTCGCTGTGCTGGGACATGTGCCCTCGCGGCGGCCTTCGCTACGAGCGCCAGTGGAAGATCACCGGCGGCGACGACAACGTCAAGGGCGCGGGCGACCCCATCACGGAGTTCTCCGCGAAAGTCGAGGACGACTGGCGCGAGAACGCCCAGGACGGCGGCCTCGTGACATCAGTGCTGTGTCACCTGCTCGAAGCCGGTGAGATCGACGGCGCGCTCATCGCCACCGAGAGCGACGACGCCGAGTGGAAAGCCGAGTCGTTCCTCGCCACCACACCGGAGGAGTGCATCGACAACGCCGGGAGCTTCTACAACCAGACGCTCGCGCTGGGGAACCTCGACCTCAAGCAATGGGAACACAAACTCGACGGGCCGCTGTCGGAGGCGTCGCTCGCGCTGGTCGGGACGCCCTGTGAAATCGAGGGAATCCGCGCCTTGCAGGACTTCGACTGGGACTACGCCGCCCAGGAGGACGGCGTCCGCGCCATCGACTACACCATCGCGCTGATGTGTACGAAGAACTTCAACTACTACTCGCTCATCGGCGAACTCATCGAGGAGGAACGGGGCATCGACCGCGCGGATATCGGCAAGATGGACGTGCTCCACGGGAAGATGATGGTGTATGGCGAGGACGGCGAGATGCTGTTAGAGGAAGATGTCGAGAACTTCCACGACGCCGCGCTCAAGGGCTGTGACGAGTGCGCCGACTTCACGGGCTACTGTGCCGACCTCACCGTCGGTTCCGTCGGCTCCAGCGACGAGTACTCCTCGGTCATCGTCCGGACCGAAACCGGCCTGCGGGCGTGGGAACTGACCGAGCCCAATCTGGACTATCACGACCTCGAAGACCGCTCCGCCGTCGGCAAACTCCAGGGCTGGGACAAAAAGAAGGCCTTCGACGCGCTGCAACGGCCCTTCGATCCCGACGCCCCGCGGTTCATCGACTACGCCGACCACGCCGAAAACTACGGGACCGAACTTCACCCGCACGAGAGCGACCACTGAGTACGGCTGGAGTCATGGTACCGGGCCACGTAGCGGTGTTATACCGTAGTTAAACCGCGGTCGAGCTGATTTTGACCGTGAAACCGATTGTAAGGCCACCCTATTCTGGACTCGTTCTATGGGGTACTGCCGGTACTGTGGCCTCCGACGAGCAGGGGCTGGCTGCGCATGCTCGAAATGGCTCCCGATACTGGCGTCACGAGACGGCAACGGAACCGATAGCAGCGTCTCCTAATCTCGCCGCCGACGGGACCTATACGTTCGATAACCGTTCGATGACCGCTCGAACCGGATGGTTACTTCTTGCTCATACTCCGCCGCGTTGGTCTACTGACGCACGATTCGCTACCGTGCGTATTCGACCGTGAAACCCCACTCAGGCACTCGGTTCGAGACTGACGGTCGATCAATCATGTCTTGAAACGGACCGTTCATGCTTGCTTCAGGAACGGATCCTGACTTCGGGTGTGGTTAACCTGTTCCGTCATCGCTCCGTCAGACTCTTAGCAGGTCATTCATAAACTGCCCCGATGGTCTCCGGGCAAACGCTATGGGACGACCAATAAAATCTCGACGGAACGTTATCAAACTCGCAGGCGGCGCACTTGTGGCGCTCGCTGGCTGTGGTGGCTCCGACGGTAGCGGCACAGAGACCGGTGGTGGCGCTGAAGGCCCGGGCACGCCCACGGAGGGAGAGACCGACGCGATGACTGAGGAGGAGACCGACGTGATGACTGAGGAGGAGACCGAGATGGAAACTGAGACTGAGATGGAGACCGAGGAAGAAACCGGCATGGGAACCGAGACTGAAATGGGCGAAAACGAGACTGAGATGCCGGGCAACGAAACGGACATGCCGGGCAACGAAACGGAGATGCCGGGTAACGAAACTGAGATGCCGGGCAACGAAACGGAGATGCCAGGCAACGAAACGGAGATGCCAGGCAACGAAACCGGTACGGCCGGCAACGAGACGACGAACGAAACCGAAGAATAGGCCGCTCTTGTAGGTATCTGTTATTCCGACGGTCCGGGGCGGTCCCGGAGACGCCGACACAGTTGCTATTCTCGGGCAGCCTCGACGGCAGCGACGAATTCGGCGGCCTGTTCGCGGACGCCGTCCATGTCGTCGTTCTCGATGGCTTCGTAGTTGACCAGCGCAGAGCCAGCGCCGACGGCAACCGCGCCGGCGTCGAAGAAGTCGGCGACGTTGTCCGTGGAGACGCCGCCGGTCGGCATGATCGGCACGTCGCCCAGCGGCCCCTGCAGCGCGCCGATGTGGCCCGGGCCGACCGTCGAAGCGGGGAACATTTTCAGAATGTCCGCGCCGGCCTCCATCGCGTCGGCGGCCTCCGTCGGCGTCATGACACCGGGGATGGCGACGACGCCCTCGCGATTACACACGTCGAGTACGTCCTCGTTGAGGTTCGGCGCGAGGACGAACTCCGCGCCGGCCTCGATGACGTTGCGGGCGGCGGCGGCGTCCATGACCGTCCCGGCCCCGATGATCGCGTCGGTATCGTCGAGGGCCTTGTCGACGGCGGCGATCATGTCCGAGCACCGCTTCGCGTCGGCGGTCAGTTCAAGCGCCGTGACGCCGCCCTCGTGGACGGCCGTCGCCACGTCGACCATCTTCTCCTCGGGAATTCCGCGCAGGACTGCCGTAACGCCGCTGTCGACCAGCTGCTGTTGCACCGCTTGTTTGCTCGTCATGCGCGCAACTCCGATGGGGTGGCCCAAAAGCGTGTCTGAACCGCGGAGTCTCTAGGGCCGTCCGCATCGGGGGAGTCCCAGAAGGCCACGTCAGGCGTCCGGGTCGTACGGGCGCGCGATGTCGGTCGGCGGTGCGCCGACACCCAGCACAGTAACCGACTCGTCGGCGTCCTCGGGGTTGTGTGCGCGGTGGGGGCTCTCCGGCTCGGCGACGAAGGCCTCGTCGGCGGCGACCACGAACTCCCCGTCGGGCGTCTCAACGTGGAGTGTGCCTGCAAGCACGTAGAACAGTTCCTCGCGCGTCTCGTGGTAGTGGTAGGTCCGCGAGAGGTCTTCGCCGGGGACCATTTCGTAGGTGGCCGCGTGGAGCGCGTGGAGTTCGGCGGCGTCGGAGATGCCGCGCCGATCACAGGGGTAGTCCTCGGTGTCTGGCAAGTCCTCAGGATCGATCTGGTGATAGCCCATATCGTCGCTGGGGGCGTCGGCGGGCAAAAGCGTGGCCACGGAGACCTAGGCGAACAGCCAGACGAGCACGGAGAGCGTCCCGATGGAGGCAACCGTCGAAATGAAGACGTTCAGTGAGGCAAACGCCGCATCGCCGCCAAGCTCTGTCGTGTAGACGTACGTCGAGACGGCGGTCGGCGCGCCGAACATCACGACCGCCGCGCCGAGCGCCGTCGTATCGACCGCCAGCGAGGAGTACACCAGCCACGCCAGCGCCGGCATCCACAGCACCTTCAGCCCGACGACGCTGACGGTCTTCTGTACGTCTGACAGCGGGAGGTCCGTATCGAGCGTCGCGCCGATACACAGCAACGCGACGGGCAGCGCCAGTTCCGCCGGCAGCCCGAGCGCCTGAATCAGCGTCTCCGGCACCGACAGCGACAGGACCGACGCCGTGATCCCGGCCGTGAGCGCGATGAGGACCGGGTTCGTGAGCAGTTTCTTGCACTCGGCCAGCAGCGAGGCGTCGCTCCCGTTGATTCGGACCAGCAGGAACACCGTCACCGGGACGTGCGTCACCGCGCCGATGCCGAGGATGACGCTTGCGACTGCCGTCGCCTCGCTGCCCATCGTCGCCGCCACCAGCGGGAGGCCGAGAAACCCCATGTTGCTGTGGTACGACTGGACCACCGACACGCTCCGCCGGTCCGCCGACTCCAGCCGCCTGTGGACGATCCACCCCAGGAGAATCGTCAACACGATGACGGCCCAGAAGCCTCCGAGCAACGCTGGCGAGATGATCTCCCGCAGCGGTCGATTGTAGGTGGAGCGGAATATGAGCGCGGGCAGCGCGACAGTGAACACGAGGGAGGTGAGCACCTCCGTCCGGCGCTCGGTCAACAGCTCGAGAGAGCCGGCGGCGACGCCGGCCGAAAGGAACGCGACCATGAATCCGAGCTGTCCGAGAACGGCCATGTTGTCGCCCAGTCGGTTCGCCCATTTCACCCTTTCGTCACGGGCAGAAGTGGCGGTATCCCTCCGAGAGTCGGGGTCGACGGCCCGACAACAAGCCTTTACCCGTGCGGTCGCGTATCTCGGTCCAACAATGGTACTCGACGATCTTGGGAGTTCGCTCCGGGGGACACTCGACGACCTCCGGGGGAAGTCCCGGCTCTCCGAGGAGGACATCGAGGACATCGTCAAGGAGATCCAGCGGTCGCTGTTGCAGGCCGACGTGGATGTCGGACTCGTCCAGGATCTCTCGGACAGCATCGAGACGCGTGCGCTGGAGGAGGAGCCGCCGGCTGGCACGACGCCGCGGGACTGGGTCCTGCGCATCGTCTACGAGGAGCTGGTCGACCTCGTCGGCGAGTCGACTGAATTGCCGCTAGAAGAGCAGACCATCATGCTCGCCGGCCTGTACGGGTCGGGGAAGACGACGACGGCCGCGAAGATGGCCTGGTGGTTCTCGACGAAGGGGCTCCGCCCGGCCATCATCCAGACCGACACGGACCGGCCCGGCGCGTACGACCAGTCCAAGGAGATGGCCGAGCGCGCCGAAGTGGACTTCTACGGCGACCCCGACGAGGACGACCCCGTGAAGATCGCCCGCGACGGGCTGGAAGCGACGGAGAACGCGGACGTTCGCATCGTGGACACGGCGGGTCGTGACGGCCTGAACGAGGAACTCATCGAGCAGATCGAGCGCATCGAACAGGAGGTCCAGCCCGACCGGGACCTGCTCGTGCTGGACGCGGCGATGGGCCAGAGCGCCAAGAGCCAGGCCGCCGACTTCGAGGAAGCGATCGGCATCGACGGCGTCGTGATCACGAAACTCGACGGGACGGCGAAAGGTGGCGGCGCGCTCGCCGCCGTCAACGAGACCGACTCCACCATCGCCTTCCTCGGTTCCGGGGAGACGGTCAAGGACATCGAGCGGTTCGAACCCTCCGGATTCATCTCCCGCCTGCTCGGGATGGGCGACCTCAAGCAGCTCACCGAGCGCGTCGAGCGCGCGATGGAGGAGACCCAGGGGGACGACGAGGAGGACTGGGACCCCGAGGACATGCTGGAGGGGCAGTTCACCCTGAAGGACATGCGCAAGCAGATGCAGACGATGAACAACATGGGGCCGCTCGACCAGGTGATGGACATGATTCCTGGCCTGGGCGGCGGGCTGATGGATCAGCTCCCCGACGACGCGATGGACGTGACCCAGGAACGGATGCGGGATTTCGATGTCATCATGGACTCGATGACCGAGGCGGAACTGGAAAACCCCCGCGTCGTCGGCCAGTCCCGCACAGAGCGCATCTGCCGGGGCTCCGGCAAGCCCGAGGAGCGGGTGCGTGAACTCCTCCAGCAGCACAAGCAGATGGAGCAGATGCTCAAGCAGTTCCAGGGCATGGGCGACGGCGACATGGAGCGGATGATGAAACAGATGCAACAGGGCGGTGGCGGCGGTGGCGGCGGTATGGGTGGCATGGGTGGCGGTGGCATGGGGCCGTTCGGCGACTGAGTCCTCCGTGTCGATCTGTCGGGTTGGATATCCAACGTTGTTTTTGATGATTTATGTTCGAAATCCGGGCCAGAACTAAGGGTTGGCCCGTCCTACGGACGAAGCGAGCATGTACGAAATTGTCGCTGGGATAGACAAAAGTGAGGCTCGTGGGACCGCCATCGCGGAAGCGATAACCGAGATACCGATGGACGCAAGCCAGGTCCGCGTCACACTGTTGCACGACTTCGAGGAAAACCCCGAGGGGGCGTCGGTCGATCAGGTGGCGTCCGTGCGCCGGGCGAGGGACGTTCTCGAAGAAGCCGATATCGAGGTGGCCCTGGAGGAGTCAAGCGGCGAACCGGCCGACGCGATCCTCCGGCTGGCCGACGAGCAAGACGCCGACATGATCGTTGTCGCCGGCCGCAAGCGGACGCCGACGGGGAAGGTGCTGTTCGGCAGCGTTACACAGAGCGTTATTCTCGGGACGGACCGCTCCGTGCTGGTCTGTAGCGGCGAAGAAAACTAAGCCCGCAGTCAGTTTCCGTACACTTCTTCGACCCGCGCAGCGAGCGCCGACGGGTCTGTCCGGCCGGTGATCCGCTCGACAGGTTCGCCGTTCTCGAACAGCACGAACGCGGGTGCCGCGTTGACACCGACCGACTGGCAGAACTCCGGCGACCGCTCGCCGGCGACGCCGCCGACCGGGACGCCGTCCGGGAACGCGGCCAGCACGTCGTC
The DNA here is from genome assembly GCF_031624315.1 of Haloarcula terrestris. NCBI lineage: Archaea > Methanobacteriati > Methanobacteriota > Halobacteria > Halobacteriales > Haloarculaceae > Haloarcula > Haloarcula terrestris. The sequence goes on from NZ_JAMQOM010000004.1 coordinate 110,182, forward strand.
TAACTGCGCTTTCATCGCTTCGCAGGGGTCACAGAACAGTTTCCACACCGTGACGACACACCGCTCGTGGGCGTCGACGAAGGCTTCGTAGCTGTCGTCGTCTAAGTGTTCGACGCCGTCGGGAACCGGCGTTTCCGGCCCCAGTTCGGTCGCCATCTGGGCCATCGTCGTCAGTTCCGCGGTGGTGTAGGAGCCGTCGACGGCCGACCGCAAGGTCAGGAACGTAGCGAACTCTTCTCGCGACACGTCGAGCTCGTCAACCCGCTCGGCCGCTTCGGCCGCCGAGTCGAGGCCGAACACGTCGGCGACGGACTCGTGGAACTCCGCGTCGGCCATCGTCACGTACGTGTCGTAGTACACCTCGCGGTCAGCCTCGAACGCTTCCGTCGTGCTGACTGCGTCCGTTTCCGCGTCGATGACGACGACATCCTCGTCTTCCAATGCATCGAGTAGCGCCTCGGGTGACTGTGTTTGTGACATTTAGACACCTAGATATTTGTCGCGGGTTTCCTGATCGTTCTGCAGTTCCTCGGCAGGCCCCTCGAAGACCACCTGGCCGCGGTCCAGTACGTAACACCGGTCGGCGATTTTCATCGCCGCCACGGCGTTTTGCTCGACCAGGAGTATCGTCGTTCCGTCCTCGCTGATCCGCCTGATCGCGTTCTCGACGGACTCGATGATCTGTGGTGCGAGCCCCTCGTATGGCTCGTCGAGCATTAGCAAGTCGGTGCTCTGGTGGAGCGCCCGCGCGATGGCGAGCATCTGCTGTTCGCCGCCGGAGAGTGTGCCGGCCTTCTGGGAGCGCCGTTCGTCGAGCCGCGGGAAGTACTCGTAAATCTCTTCGGTCGACATGCCTTCGTCGCGGAAGTCGAGTTTCCGCCGCCAGGTGTTCGATTTGTTGCGGACGGTGTCGGCGAGGTGGAGGTTCTCGGCGACAGTCAGATCAGTGAACACGCGTCGTTCCTCCGGTACCAGCGAGATGCCACGGACGGCGATGTCCTCCGGCGGGTCGCTGGTGATGTCGGTGCCAGCGAACCGGATCGAGCCGCTGCGAACGTCCGGCGGGGTTGCCCCGGAGATACACCGGAGCGTCGAGGTCTTTCCCGCCCCGTTGCGGCCCAGCAGGGCCGTGATCTCGCCGTCGTCGACGTTCATCGACACGTCCTGAATGATGTGGCTCTCGCCGTAGTAGCCGTTGATACCTTCGATTTCGAGTAATGTCATTCCTCGACACCTCCCAGGTACGCTTCCTGTACTGCAGGGTCGTCCTGCACTTCGTCGGGCGTCCCCTTCGCGATAACTGAGCCGCGGTTGAGGACGACGATGCGGTCGGAGATGTCAAAGACGATCTCCATGTCGTGTTCGACCAGCAGGAACGTCAGGTCGAGTTCCTCCTTGACCCGTTTGATGAGTTCGACGGTCGATTTCGTCTCGTCGGGGCTCATCCCGGCGGTCGGCTCGTCCATCAACAGCATGTCCGGCTCGGCGGCCAGCGCGATGCCGAGTTCGAGCCGGCGTTTGTTCCCGTAGTCGAGACTGTCGGCCTGGTTCTCCCGCTCGTCGAAGAGGCCGACGGATTCGAGCACTTCGTCCGCCAGTTTATCGACTTCCGGGTAGCTGTTCTGGTTCCGGAAGAAGTTGAACCGGAACGAGCCGTGTTCGGCCGCCAGTGCCGCGATAGTGGCGTTTTCCTTGACGGTCAGCTCGGGGAAGATCGAGGCCGTCTGGAAGGACTTGCTCATCCCCATCTGGACGACCTCGTGAGGGTCCATCCCGATGATGGACTCCCCCTGGAACGCGATCTCGCCGTAGCTCGGTTCGAGCCGTCTGGTGACGAGGTTGATGAACGTCGATTTCCCCGCGCCGTTGGGGCCGATCAGGCTCACGCCTTCGCCCTGTTCTATCTCCAGGTCCACCTCGTCGACGGCCGTGAGGCCGCCGAACTGCTTGGTGAGTTGCTCGGTTTCGAGCACCGTCATTTGTCCTCACCTCCGGCGACCTTGTCGCGGACGTAGTCGATACCGCCCCAGATGCCGTTGGGGAAGACGACGACGGCGACGACGAACACGATGCCGAGGATGAGGTGCCAGAAGGGCCCCAGCGTCTCGAACCCGCTGACGATGTTTTCGATGTACAGATACAGTCCGGCACCGAACAGGGGGCCGAACAGCGATCCGACACCGCCCAGCACAGTCATGATGACGATACGACCGGACTCGGTCCAGTACAGCGACTCCAGGGGCACGTAGTTCCCCTCGATGGCGAACAGGCTCCCGGCGATGCCGGCGAAGGCCGCCGAGATGATGAACGCCATCAGCTTGTACCGCCACACATCGAGACCGACGAACTCCGCCCGCCGCTCGTTCTCTCGAATCGCACGGAACACTGTCCCGTACGGCGAGTGAAGAATGCGGTTCGCCATCGCGACCGACAGCACGGTCACGACGGCGACGAACACGTACAGCATGTTGTCGACCAGCATCGACAGCGGGAACGGCACCCCGCCGTGGATGTCGATGACGCCAAGCAGGCTACCGATGTCCACGGAGGTGAAGCCGTTCTCACCGTTCGTGAGGAAGGCCAGCGGCGACGCCGCCAGGTAGAACGACATCTGGCCGAACGTCAGCGTCAGGATAGCGAAGTAAATCCCGCCGCGGCGCAGCGACAGGAACCCGACGATCCACGCCAGCAACACGGCAAACACCGTGCCGGCGAGCAACACCAGCAGCGGCGACGTACTGACGCTCGCGCTGAAGATACCGGCGGCGTAGGCCGCGCCGCCGAAGAAGACGGCGTGGCCGAACGACAGCAAGCCAGTGTATCCCAGCAGGATGTCGAACCCGACGGCGAAGATGCCGTAGATGAGCATCAGCGTCGCCAGTTGCGTGTAGCCGTTGAGGAAGTTGTTGAACAGGAACGGGAAGACGGCCACGCCCACGACCGTGAGCAGCACCGTCGATATCTCTCGGTCCCGGAAGCTGGCCCAGCGGTCGCTGAGACCGCCGGTGACTTCCGCGTCGGCATCGGCCGCTGCCGTGGCGGTCGCGTCGCGCGGTTCGTCGCTCACGAGACCTCCACCTCCGAGCCCAGCAGTCCCTGCGGACGCACCAGCAGGATAACCGCTGCGAGCGCGTAGATGCCGACCTGACTCCAGGCGGCGTAGCCGGTCTGGATGAGAAGGACCTGCAGCGTGCCCAGCATCAGCCCGGCCACGACGGCCCCCTCTATTTTCCCGACGCCGCCGATGACGACGGTCAGGAACGCCGGCACCAACTGTTCAGTGCCGATGTTGGGGTTGACATTGGCGAGCGGCCCGCCGACGACGCCGGCAACGCCGGCGAGTGCGGCACCGATACCGAAGACGACGAGGTACGGCCGGCTCAGTTTAATTCCCAGGAGGCGAACCATCTCGCCGTCGAGGGTACCGGCCTGGACGATGAGCCCGAAGTCAGTGTACTCGACGAGGCCGTACACACCCAGAACGAGCACCGCCGTAATCGCGATGACACCGAGCCGCCAGCGCGGGAAGTTTCCGACGACGGGCAACGCGATGGGGCCAGATGCCCACGAGGGCTGTGGGAACGGCTGACTGCTCCCACCCAGTAGCGCCCGGAGCAGTTCCTGGACGATGATTGCGAGTCCGAACGTGACGAGAATCTGGTCGGTGTCGGGGCGGTCATAGAACGCCTGTGCGACGAACCGCTCCATCAGCAGGCCGATGACGAACACGACAATCGGTACGATGATCAGTGCAGCGATGAACCCCAGTCCGATGCCGTACGACTGGATGCCCCACTCCGCTAACTGGCCGTTGTTCAGCGGAACCTGGCCAGTGACGAACAGCCCCAGATACGCACCGACGAGGTACAGCGCCCCGTGGGCAAAGTTGACGAATTTCAGTGTCCCCAGGATAATCGACAGTCCAACCGCCAGCAGAACGTAAATCGCGCCCTGCTGCAATCCATTCAATAGGATGGTGAGGATATCCGCGAGTAGCGTCACGCCGGATTCCCCCCACCGCACTCTTCTCGAACTATCTGCGTATTCCTAATCATGCTAGTTTTTGTGTATCAAGTAAGGCGCACTCATGGCCTATAAATTATGAGGGATACGATCCCTGTCCGGATTGTGGCCTATTCGTCCCCGTACTCGCCGAGTTCGCACTCCGCGGCCGGCCCGGAATCGCATCCGTATCCGACATCGTCCCGCGACGTGATCTCGACAATCTCGATGAAGTTCCCATCGCCCTGTTCGCTCTCCGGGAGCCCCCGAGCGACCGGAATATCCCGCTGGGCCTGGTGATCGCAGGCACGCATCGTCTCCTCGCCCATCCCGATGTTACTGTACTCGTAGTCCTCCAGTTCGCGGATGACCTCCGGCGGGTAGAACGTACCCGCTCGTTCGGCGGCGGCCGCGTACTGGAGCGTCTGGGCGTAGGCGAGCTGGGCCGGCCCGGACGGGATGCGGTCGTACTCGTTCTGGAACACCTCGGTGAACGCGTTCGACGCTTCGTTGTCGACCTGGGAGTCCCAGGCAATCGTGCCGAACACGCCCTCGATGGTCCCACCGGCCGCCTGTGCCATCGGGCGGTTGTACAGCGGCACGACGATCTCCATGTCCTCGTCGATACCGGCGTCGACGGCCTGTCGGACGGAGTTCGCGCCGTCCAGCCCGTAGTGGTCGAGCAACAGTACGTCGGCGCCACTGTTTGCCGCCTCCGAGAGATACGACGAGAAGTCGCTGGTCCCCAGCGGCGTGGGCACGCTGTCGACCTGCTCCCAGCCGATCTCCGTGAGGAACTGGTTCATCGACTCCTGGACAGTCTGGCCCCAGGAGTAGTCGGCGTACAGCTGATAGAACTGGTTGTCCGAGCCGTACTCGCTTTCGAGCACTGGTGCGAGCGCCTGGCCGGTCATGTACGCGTTGAACATCTCCCGGAACCCGTACCGGGCACAGTCCTTTCCGGTGGTGTCGTTCGAGTGGGTCAGGCAGGCCATGAACATGACCTTCTCCGACTGACAGAGGCCCTGCACAGCGATGGCCACCGCACTGGAGGAGCCACCGGAGATCATCACCACGTCGTCCCGGTTTATCATCCGCGAGGCGGACTGTCGGGCGGTGTCGGCGTCGGTCGCCGTGTCGCCGTTCACCGACTCGACCGTGTAGCCCAGGACGCCGTCACCGCTGAGGTCCTCGAAGCTGTCCACCCAGCCACCCCCGTTGTTGAGGTGCTTTTGAGCGAGTTCATACGCTCGGAGTTCGTCCTGGCCCTCCGAGGAGTAGGGTCCCGACTGCGGAACGTTGAATCCGAACGTCACCGTGTCCCCCTCGACTGGGAAGTTACCGAGCGCCGGATAGTCCGTTCCACCGTCGCCACCGTCGCCGCCACCATCTCCGCCACCGTCGCCACCATCTCCGCCACCGTCGCCACCACCGGAACAACCGGCCAGTCCTGTCAGGCCTGCCACACCAGCGATACCCGTACTTTTCAGCAACTGTCGTCGGTTGACCGAACTGCCATTAGTTGGCATGTTCCATACGGTGTCTGTATCTATCATAATAGTTTCGGTAGGTTAATCAACTATTTCACATGTAGGCAGTGACGCGGTCCCACGGAACGGGAGCCCGTACTCTTATACTCAGATATATGGTTTGTTATAACATGGCGTGGATGAGAGGACGGCACGCACTCGTCGTCGCGGTCGTCCTTACTGCGGGGTGTGGGGGATTCGGATTCGGCAGCGTTGACGGGCCGTCGACGCCGGTGACGCCCGCCCCGGTGCCGACCAGTACCGAGTCGACGTATCCGCCCGGCGTCGGGTCGACCGGCGTCACTAATCCCTCGCGACTCGGTTCGGTTCACGGCGACCACCTCAATGAAACCGGCTACACGCTCGTGACGAACCGGACTGTCCGGTATCCGAACGGCTCGCTGCGCTCACAGCTCCGGATCAGCGTCGCGGTGGACGCGAACCGGACGTATCTGGCAAATATCTCCATCCGCGGACCTGAGGCCCCGGTTCTCCTCGGCCGGCCGCCGGCGACGGCGTCGTTCTGGTCCGACGGGGACACCTATCTCCGTCGGCTCACGCGGGACAACCGGACAATCTACAACGAGTACGATCCGCCTGATAGCTACGCCGGCACGTGGCGGTACTGGGTCTACACCGCCGCGTTGACCGGCCGTCCCGCCGCCGACGTGACACGGACCATCTCCCCGTTTCAGACCCGAACGGCGGAGGTCCGACGAGCGGACGGGACTGCCTACGTCGTCAGGGGTGACCAGTTACGGGCAGACCAACCGTCGGCAGCGTGGGAGTCCCGGGACAACACGTCCCTCGTCGCCCACGTCACTCAGTCGGGGCTCGTTCGCTACTACCGGACCGAGTACACCATGCCGGCGGACGGCGAGCAGGTCACCGTGACCAGGACCGTGGAGTTCAGTGCGGTCGGGAACACGACGGTCGGGCCGCCGCCGTGGGCAGACAGGGCTCGGTCGACTGCCGGCTGAGCCGGCGTCGTCGGTATCAGGGGGCTTTTTTTCGCTCGCCGTCGTTCGCCCTGCAATGACTGTCCGCGAGGTGGCGCTCGAAGCCTACCGGGAATCGCTCCCGGTGCTGGGGCTCAGTGCTGTCGGCGGCCTCTTCGCGGGCGTCGTTCTCGGCGGCATGGACGCGGAACTCCAGGAAGTCGCCGGCCTGCTCGTGCTCGTGCCGGCGTTGCTCGCCACCCGAGGGAACGTCTACGGCTCGCTCGGGGCACGCCTCGGCTCGGCGCTCCATCAGGGGCTCATTGACCCGCAGTTCTCGTTCGCGGACGACCGCATCAACGCCGCCGTCGCGGCGGCGCTGGCAAACGGCGTGCTCATCAGCGGTGTCGCCGCGGTGATGGCCGTCGCGTTGCTCGCACTGGTCGGGCGACCGTCGGCCTCCCTCGCAACGCTAGTCGCCATCGCGCTTATCGCCGGCTTCGTCTCTGGATTGCTGTTGACCATCGCCGTCGTGTCGGTCGTGTTCGTCGGTTACCGGCGCGGGCTCAATCCCGATACGCTGGCCGGTCCGGTCGTGACGACGACGGGTGACGTGGTCGGTATCGCGACGCTGCTGGGTGCGACCAGACTGGTCCTCGCACTGGGAGGTGGCTGAATGGCGGAGTTCGCTTCCCAGTGGTCGGTCTCGGGCATCGTGCGGACGATGTTCCCCATCTTGGTCGTGCTCACCGCTATCGAACTCGGGAGCGGCCTCGTGCTGGATACCTTCGAGGGCACATTGCTACAGTACCCGTCGCTGCTCGTGCTCGTGCCGGTGACCATCGGGATGGCGGGCAACCTCGGCAGCATCCTCGCGGCGCGGTTCTCGACGGCGTTTCACCTCGGCCTGCTGTCCTTCTCGGCGACCGACGACCGGCTTGCCGGCAACGCTATCGCCACTGTGGCCCTCGCGGTGACGCTGTTCCCGCTCGTCGGCGCTGGCGCGTGGCTTCTCCAGCGCGTTATCGGCGGGACTGCGCTCCCGCTCCGGACGGTTGTCCTCGTTGCCCTCGTCAGCGGGAGTCTGCTGGCGGTACTCGCTATCGTCGTCACGACGGTGACGACCTACGCCGCCTATCGGTTCGAACTGGATCCCGACGACGTGGTCATTCCCGTCGTCACGAACGTCTGTGATGTGCTCGGTGTGGTGGTGCTGTTCGGGGCTGTCCGGGTCTTTGTGTGATTGGGTACGCTGTCTGTGCTAGCCACAGACGTGATTGCTCGTTCGATGGTGATTCTGTCGCTACCGATGGGCCTTTGCCGGCCAGATTCCTACTTTCGAACGTGCAGTCGCTCGTCGCCGCCGTGCTTGGACACCCGGCCGTCTCGGTACTCGGTGAGGTCGCGGTCCGGGTCCTCCGCATCACCGTCTTCCTCTCCGTCGGCGTGTTCCTCGCGGAACTGGCGGTCGCGTTCGGCCTGGTCGAGAAGATCGCCGTCGTCTCGCGCTATCTCACGTCGCCGGCGAACCTCCCGGACGAGGTCGGGACCGCTATCCTGACGACGACGGCGTCGACGACCGCCGGCTACGGCATGCTCGCCGACTTCCGCGAGTCCGGCGTGCTGTCCGACCGCGCGACGCTCGTCGCCGTCACCATCAACACGTTCTTCGGCTTCGCACAGCACATCATCACGTTCTATGCGCCGATACTCATCCCCATTCTGGGCTTTCGGGTCGGGGTGCTGTACGTCGCCACGCGGGGGCTCATCGCGCTGGCGATCACGCTGACCGGCATCGCGGCCGGCGCGATCCTGCTGGACGCGTCCAACGTCGGCCGGTCGAGCGCGAGTGGAGGCCCGACCCCTGACGGCGGGACAGCCGACGACGCAGGCGACGTGTTCGACGAGCGCCCGGCAAGCCGTCGGGCGGCGATCAGAACGGCCTTGGACGCAACGGCCGAGAAAGTCCGGGACATCCTGCCCCGGTTGGCGGCCATCTACGCTGTCGTCTCGCTGCTCGTGGCCTACGGCGACGAGATACTCGCTCTCGCTGGCAGCGACGGGGCCTCGGTGACCGCTGCTGCCGACGGGTTCGCGGGGCTGTTGGGGCTGCCTGGCGCGGCGATTCCCGTCATCGCCGCCTACGCACTGGACACCACCTCGGGGGCGACGGTCATCGCGCCGCTCATCCGCAACGGGACCTTCACTGCCCGGACCGCCGTGGCGACGATGCTCGTCGGTGGCATCATCTCCTTTGCCGTCTCGACGTTCAAGCGCTCGATCCCGTTCCAGTACGGCATCTGGGGCCGGGAGTTCGGGTCGAAAGTCATCGTCGTGAACACGGGGCTGAAAATCGTCTGGATCGCACTGGCGCTGGTCGTGTTGCTGTAGCGAGACACCGGTGCCCCGCCGCTACTCGAACGTGTAGGCCATCATCACTTCGTCGACCTGCTCGCCGTCGACCGTGTAGTGGTTCCGGCGGATGCCTTCAGTGTGCCAGCCGTGCTCTTCCAGGAACACCATCGCGTTCTCCGTGATCGCCGGCACGCTGTTGTACAGCTTCCGGTAGCCGTTGGCCTTCGCCCAGTCCAGCCCGCGCGCCATGAGCTGGCTGCCGATGCCCTGGCCCCGCTGCGCCTCGGTCACGCCGACGGTGAGCTGGGCGGTCTCCCGGAGCTTGTCTAACTGCGGGAGGTCGAGGTGACACCAGCCGACGACCTCGCCGTCGATAGTGGCGACGAAGAACACTCGCGACTCGACCGTGTTGTGTCGCGTGACAGCGTCCTCGTACAGCAACTGCTCGGCGACGCTCTCAGCGACGACGTAGGTGCCGTCGCTGGAGACGTTCCGGATCGTCTGGACGAGCCCCTCGAAATCGTCGTTGCGGGCCGGTCGAATGGTGTAGCTCAGCCCGTCCGTGGTGTGTTGCTCGACGGAGCCGACATCCAGGGCCAGCGCCAGGGTCCCGCCGTCGTCCTCGATGTACCCCTTCGACAGGAGGTGTGTCAGCGCCTCCTCGAACGCGTCCGGCGACAGATCGACCATCTCACGGACTCTGTGGCGCGCCGCTGTCCCGTGGCGCTCGATGTACTGATACACCTCCATCGCCGCGCTCGTTTCGAATGTCGGCCGTTCGACTGCGTCCATATCCGTGGTATCCGGTGGCAGATGCTTAACCATTGTCGTTTGGTAACATGAAACATGAAACGGCGTGGGAGTTCAGCAGTTGCTCCGTTCGTGCAATCCGGGGCAGGCGCGGACGTGGTGTCTCCCCGGTCGATCAGGCCGTTTCCGGGATCGGGTCGGAGATGACGACAGCATCACCCTCGATGACGCAGTTCCCCTCGGCGTCGTCGACAGCCGTGGCCAGGCGGAACCGGTTGTCCTTGATGCGCTCGACGACTTCGCAGTGGGCCGTGACTTCCTCGCCGATATCGACGGGTCCCTGATAGCTCAGCTCCTGTGAAAGGTAGATCGTCAGCCCGGGGAGGCGAGCCAGAGCGGCGCTGATAATTCCGGAGACGAGCGTCCCGTGGACGATTCGGCGGCCAAAGCGCGTCCCCTCGGCGAACTCCGCGTCGAGGTGGAGCCGGTTCGTGTCGCCGCTGGCCTCGGCGAAGGCCTCCACGTCCGCCTGCGATATCGTCTTGGTGAACCGGACGTGGTCCCCCACGTCGATACCGTCAGCGGTCCCGAAGCTCTCGAACGTCCAGTCCTCGTTCTCGTACAGCGTATCCGGCCGGGTGAACCGCTTTTGCTGGGACTGATCGTCGGCCATTGCCCTCGCTCGCGAGAGATGCGGGATGTAGTCCGAGAGGTCCGTCGTCGTGACGATGCCCACGAGCGCCCCGTCCTCAACGACGGGCAGCTTCTTGATGTTGTTCGCCCGTAGCTGATCGACGGCCGTTTCGATATCGGCGTCGGGAGCAATCGTTACCAGCGTTTTGGCCATCACGTCGCTGACCGACAGCGCCCGGGTATCCCCCTCGGCCGCTGTGACCGCGACGATGTCGCTCTCCGTGATGATGCCGATACAGTCGCCGTCGTCCTCGACGACAAGCGAGCCGATGTCCTCGTCGCGGAGCCGCTGGGCCGCCTCGATGACCGGGGCGTCGGGGCTGATGGTCTTGACCGGCGTCCGCATGATCTCTCTGACTGGCAGGGGGACGAGCATTGTACCGAAACCCAGACAGGGCAAACGTATAACACTCCGCCCGACGACACCGGCACCCTTGTGTCTCCGGCCGCCAACGTTCGGACAATGCGACGCGTCGCGTTGGGTCTCATCGTCGTCCTTGCGGTCGCTGCCGGCTGTAGCGGCTTCACCGGGCCGCCGTCCCAGCCGGCGGGGACTGCTGTCGACGGACAGTCCGCGGTCGACGTGCCGGAGTCCGCTGTCACGGTGACCGTCACGGCGGTGGTCGACGGCGACACGATACGGATCGCCTACGAGAACGAGACTACCGATACGGTTCGACTCGTCGGCGTCGACACGCCCGAAGTCCACACCGAGAACGACCCCGCGGAGTTCGAGGGCGTCCCCGAGACGGACGCCGGGGCGTCCTGTCTCCGCGGGGCCGGCACGAACGCGTCGTCGCTCGCCAAACAGCACCTGCTGGGCGAGACGGTCGGCCTGGCGTTCGATCCGAACCTGGACCGGCGCGGTTACTACGACCGACTGCTCGCCTACATCGTCGTCGACGGGTCGCTGTTCAATTATCGACTCGTCGAGAGTGGCCATGCACGGGTCTACGACAGCGAGTTCACGCGAGCCGAGAACTTCTATGCGGCCGAGGAAACAGCCCGTTCCGAACGGCGCGGACTCTGGCGCTGTACGGACCCGAATGCAGTGACGCGAACGGTCGTTGCCGACGGCGGCCCCATCACTGAAAGCCCCGGCGGCCTCGCAATCGCCGAAATCCACGCCGACGCGGCGGGCAACGACAACGAGAACCTGAACGACGAGTACGTCACGCTCAGGAACACCGGCGACGCGGCGCTGGACCTGTCCGGGTGGACCGTCAGCGACGACGCAAACCACCAGTACACGTTCACGAACCTGACGCTTGACTCGAACGCGTCGGTGACGCTCCACACTGGCAGCGGAACAGACAGCGCCACCGATCGGTACTGGGGCCGGAGCGGTGCGGTCTGGAACAACGACGGTGACACCATCACCGTTCGGAACGCGAGCGGCGAAACCGTGCTTCGGCAGTCGTACTAATCTCGGCACGCCGTGTCGCCACAACAGTATAAACCGCTTGAGTGCCAACAGCTACCATGGCTAGCCGCCGGCTAACGCCGACGCCGCGAGCGGTCGACTGGGGACTGTTCGCGGCGGTGGCGACGCTGCTCGCGACCGGCGTCGCGACCATCTTCGCTGGCACACCAGACAGTGCGTGGATAATCGACGTACACGCGCTCTCCGGCGTGGTTCTGGTTCTTCTGTTGCCGGTGAAGCTCCGTCGCGTTTCCCACCGGGTGTCCCCGTCGCGGCTGACCGGCACTCGAACTCTCTCGGTCTGTCTGGCCGCGGTAGCTCTGGGAGCGCTCGGCACTGGCGTCTGGTGGATCTTCGGCGGCACGCTCGATCTCGGGCCGTGGGGGCTGTTTCACCTCCACGTCGCGCTCGGTCTGCTGGTCCCGCCGCTGCTCGTAGTGCATCTCCGCTCCCGGTTTCACTCCCCGGCAGGGGCCACCCGCGGCGGCCGTCGGGACGTGCTCAGGTACGCCGGACTGGTGACCGCTGGTGCGCTCCTCTGGCGGGTGCAGGGGCCGGTCAACGATGCGCTGGGCTCGGCCGGTGCGGACCGCCGGTACACCGGGTCGCGGGAGGAGGGAACCGACGACGGCAATCGGTTCCCCGTCACTAGCTGGGTCGCCGACGACCCGGACCCGGTCGACGCCGCCGACTGGTCGCTGTCGGTCGAGGGCCGAGTCACCAGTGAAACCAGCTACGCCGCGGACGAACTCTCGCCCGACGCGACTGAATCCGCGATTCTCGACTGCACGAGCGGCTGGTACTCCGGCCACGAGTGGCAGGGCGTTCGCGTCGGTGACCTGCTCGATGCCGCCGATCCCGACGACGCAGCGGCGTGGGTCCAGTTCCGGTCGGTCACCGGCTACCGGTGGAGCCTCCCGCTGCCGGAGGCCCGCGACGCGATCCTCGCTACTCACGTCGACGGCGAACGCCTGGCCCACGGCCACGGGTATCCGCTCAGACTCGTCGCGCCCGGTCGCCGTGGCTTTCAGTGGGTCAAGTGGGTCGAATCTGTTCGGGTCAGCAAACGCCGCGAACTCGGCGAGTGGCTCGCGATATTCGTGAGTGGGCTCTGATACAGACTGCTGTAGTTCCTTTCCAATAGCGCCGCTCGGAAAGCAGTGGCTACCCGTAATATATGCCCACTTCTAGGGAGTGGAATCGGCTGTTTCTGTCGATGACTGCCGGCTCGGGGAGTAGACTCGAACAGTGGTCTCAGCGGCCGAAGGTATTGCTTACCCCACACAATTGTCATTGAAGCAACCACTAACGAAGTGGTCTAGTGTGGTAGTGGGAGCCATGAACTGGCGGCAGTCCTCCACCCGATTCACCGGTCCCTCGAACGCCGCCGTGGCCCTGTGGGCGGTCGCCGTCGTGTTTTTCGGCGTTGGCGATCTCGTCACGACCTTCGTCGGCTACAGCATCACCGGCGTGACGGAACTCAGCCCCGTCGTCAAACTCCTGCTGGAACAGCACGCGTTCGTTGCACTGACTGGCCTGAAAGCCGCCGTGTTCGTGGGGTTTTTCGCCATCTGGAAGTACGTTTCCTGGCCGTACTCCATCGGCGTCCCGCTCGGGCTTGCGATACTGGGTGTCGCAGTGACTGTGTGGAACACGGGCGTTATCTTCGTTGCCGTCACTGGCTAAGCTAACGAGGTTCGGGTTCGAACCGCTGAGTGAGCGCTTCAGCCGTCCAGATCGATCGTTAGCGTCTCCGAATCGCCCTCGTTGAGTTCGACCGTATCGCTGCTGCGGTACACCTGCTCGGTGAGCGTGTTCGGGTCGTACTCCGTCTCGCCATCTGGGAGCAGGTAGCCGGCCAGCGTGATGGTACAGGACCCGCTCGCTGGCGACGGGAGCTTCACCTCGACATCGACCGTGTTGTCGGCGGCGTCGAAGTCGAGCCCCGACCACTCAATCTCACAGCCCTCTCTCTCCCGCGTTCCCGATGAGTCTAGGTCCTGCTGATTACTCCCGTCCTCGCAGACGGTGAAGTTCTCGATCCGTCGCGCGTTACCGTACCCCGCCTCGCCGGGGTCGTCGTCACCGCCAAACTCTGTGATAACCTCGCCCTCAACGAGGTCGATCTGGTAGCATTCCAGTTCGTCGCCACCGGTCCCGCAGAACGAAGCGTTGCTGATGGCCGCTTGCTGGCCGCCGGGGTTCGTCGGCGCACACAGCTCCGTTCCTTCGGGATCATCGTCGTAGGTCGCGGTGTCCGGACCGCCCTTGACGCACACCTGCTCGATGTCGTCGTCCGTGGAGAACACGAAGCACGTGATCTCTCCGCCTTCTTTCTCGGTCACGCTCTCGACTGTCACACTGAAGCTGTCCCCGTCTGACTCGAACGTGTACGTCTCGCCGTCTTCCGGCGCGCCCTCGATCTTCCCGCAGAACGTGTCTCCGGGACACCCGTCACAGGTACACGGCCCGACGCCGTTGTTTCCGCTGTTTCCCTTCCCCTTCGCGTGGTCTGGTTTCGCAGCACCGACACCTGTCCCGAGCAACGCAGTCGCGGCTCCGCCACCGATAACTCCGAGAAGGCGACGACGCCCGATGGAACCTGTCCGGCCTTGTTTGTCAACGTCTTCCATGAGTACCCTTCTCATTCATGCACGATTAGTTATTAGCGGGCTATTTCACTCCCGAGATGGCGCTGTAGCAGTACTATCGGCTTACCCCAAGCCGCGACCATCGACGAAACGGCGCTCCGTTGCGCAGTGCTCGGTCGGACGCATGTACCCGGCTCGGTTAGAGCAAGGCGTCGATAGAGTCCCAGAGGTCCGGCTCGCCGTCCCCGCCGGATTCGTAATGAATCGGGACGAAGCCGGCGGCGCGTGCGCCCTCCACGTCCGACTCGTACTCGTCGCCGACCATCACGTACTCGTCGGCCGGCAGTTCGTCGCGGACCCGGTCGAACGGCGCGCTGTCGGGCTTGTGTGCGCCGACCTCGTAGGAGGCGACGACGAGGTCGAACAGGTCGGTCAGGCCGTGGTGGTCGAGCTTGCCGACCTGCCAGTCACGCACGCCGTTTGTGATGACCGCAAGCGTGTTGTCCGCTGCGAGCGCGGTCAGGCTGTCCCGGGCCTTGTCGGGGACGGCCGTCGCGGCGTACTCCGTCTCTCGCAGCGTCTCGACCAGCGCGTCAGGGTCCGCGTCTGACTCGACAGCCTCGACGATAGCGGCCATCGCCTGGCGGTGCGGCTCCGGCTCCAGCGCGTCGAAGGCGGTCTGGAACACGTTCTCGCTCATCGCCCGGATTTCGTCCGTGTACTCGATGTCGTGGGCCGCGAGTGTCTCACGGACAACGGTCTCGTATGGCTCTGGGTAGTGGACGAGCGTCCCGTCGAGGTCGAAGCAGATGACCGTCGTCATGACTCGTCGTCGTACACCGGCTGGCCGTCCTCGGTCGGCGGCGCGACGTAGTCGATGTACTCCTCGGCGCTTGGCTCGTGGACGGTCACGGTCGCGTGGATGTCGCCCAACTCTGAGGGCTCCCCGACGGCGAAGTTGATTCGTCCCTCGAAGGCCGCCTGCTTCTTCACGTCGAAGGCGAAGGTGTCGCCCTCCAGGTTGTCGAAGAAGACCGAGCGGGCGGTATCCAGAATCTCCCGGCGGTGAAGCAGCTCGGAGAAGCCGTCCATCGTGTGGACCTCGGCGACGAGCTGGCCCTGCTGGTGGGTCGGGTCCGCCTCGGGGAAGAGATTCTGGATGGCATCAACGACTCGGTCGGTCACCTCGGTGTCGTTGACCGGGGCTTCGATACGGATGTCGACGGCGTAGACGGCGCTCATTGGTCGAGTGCCTCCGGGCCGTTCCGAATCAGCGTGCGGATCTTTCGCTGGAACGCGGCCAGTGTCTCCGTGTTTTCGATGGTCCGGTCGGCCATCTCCATCGCTTCACCCATGCCGAAGCCGAGCTCGCGTGCGTCGCGGTCTTCCAAGGATTCGCCGCCGTCGTCCGTCGAGGCGTCCCGGCCGCGGAGGTCCAGGCGGTCCGCTCGCAGCTCGAAGGGGGCGTCGATCTCGACCAGCAGGAACGTGTCGCCAAACGCCGATTCGAACGCGTCCACCTCTACGTCAGACCGGATGCCGTCGACGAGGACGGTGTCGTTCGATTCGAGTTCGGCCTCGATCATCGGGAGCGAGCGCTCGGCGATGGCGGCCGGCCCGTTTTCCTCCCGGAGCGCCTTCGCGACCGTTCCGTGGTCCGACGCGGGGTCCAGCCCGCGGTCGCGGCACTCTTCGCGGATCACGTCGCCCATCGTCACGACCGGCACGTCCATCTCGGCGGCGACGTTCGCTGCCTCGCTTTTCCCGCTGCCCGGCAGCCCGACGATACCGATAACTGTCATTGCCGGGCGTAGTCGAGCGGCGGGCAAAAGCCCTCCCGTTCGGCCTCACCGCTCGCGGACGACGACGAACTCCGCGAGGTCCCGCAGGTACTCCATCGACTGGGAGTCCGGTGCGTCGATGGTCGACAGCGACTCAAGGGCGGCGTCGGACTCGGCCCGTGCCCGCTCGTTTGCCTCCTCGGTCGTCAGCTCCGTCACCTCGACCAGCGACGGCCGTTCCATCTCCGCGTCGGTCCCGGCCGGCTTGCCCAGCGTTTCGGCGTCGGCCGTCGCGTCGAGCACGTCATCGCGCATCTGGAAGGCCACGCCGACCCGCTCGGCGTACTGGCCGACCGCCTCGATCGTGTACGGGTCCGAGTCGGCGGCGATAGCTCCCAGTTCCGCCGCGGCGCGGAACAGCGCGCCGGTCTTCCGGCGTGCCAGTTCCATGTACTCCTTCTCGTTGGTCGGCTCGGCGACCAGCTCCATCGCCTCACCCTCACCCAGCTCGACCATCGATTCGGAGACGGTCTGCATAGCGCGTTCGTCCGTCGAGAAGAGCGCGAAGGCCTCCCCGAGCAGGCCGTCAGAGGCGATGATGGCCGGGCCGTGGCCGAAGGCCTCCCATGCCGCTGGGGACCCCCGTCGGAGCTCGGACTCGTCGATGATGTCGTCGATGACAAGCGAGGCGTTGTGGACGAGTTCGATCCCGACCGCGAAGTCGACGGCGTCGGCCGGTTCCCCGCCCAGTGCCTCACACACGAGCACTGTCACTGTCGGCCGTACCCGCTTCCCGCCGGAGAGTGCCACGTGGCGGACTTCGTCGGCGAGTTCGTCCGGTTCGACGCTGTCGAGGACGGCCTCCAACCGCTCCTCGACCTGGTCCCGCCGGCGCTCCAGATACTCCATTACCGCCCCCTTAGGACTACCATAAAAAGTACCTTGTCACCCGCGACTCGGTGTGTGACGGCTACTGGAACTGCTCGATGAGCGCCGGGACGACCTCGAACAGGTCGTCCTGGATGCCGTAGTCGGCGATGTCGAAGATCGGGGCGTTCGGGTCGGTGTTGATGGCGACGATTGTGTCCGAGCCTTTCATCCCGGCGACGTGCTGGACAGCCCCGGAGATACCGATGGCGATGTACACGTCCGGGGTGACGACCTTCCCGCTCTGGCCGACCTGGCGGTCCTTCGCCAGCCAGCCGTTGTCGATGAGCGGCCTGGAACCCGATACTGTCGCGCCCAGCGCCTCCGCGAGGTCATAGATGATGTCCAAGTTCTCTTCCTCCTCGATGCCGCGACCGACGGACACCAGCACGTCGGCGTCGGTGATATCGATGTCGCCGCCGCCGACCTCCTCGAAGCCCTTAACTGTGGACCTGACCGCGCTCTCGTCGATGGTCGCATCGAACGCCTCGACGGCGGCGTCCCCGTCCGCTTCGATGGTCGGCCACTCGGCCGGGCGGATGGTCACGGCCGCCTGCTCGGCATGTACGTCGATGGTCGTCTCGACTTTCGAGCCGTACAGCTCCCTGGTGGCAGTGAGGCCGTCCTCGGCGGCGATGTCGACCACGTCGGTCACGAGGGGGCGGTCCAGCCGGTTGGCGACTGCCGGTGCGTAATCGAGGCCGTTGACGCTGTTGGGCAGCAACAGAACGGTCGGCTCCAACCGGTCGGTCAGCTGGGTGACGACCTGGGTGTACACGTCGTGGTTGAATTCCTCGCCGACATCGACGGTGTGGACAGTGTCGACGCCCTCGCGGTTCAGGGCCGCACCGAACGTCTCGACATCGCCGCCGATGACGGCGGTATGGAGCTCACCGTCCAGCGCGTCAGCGAGGTCGCGGCCGGCCGCCAACTGCTCTAAGCTCACGTCGCGGAGCTCTCCGCGCCGGTGTTCGGCGACAGCGAGCACCGACATCAGCTGGTCACCCCCTTCTCTTCGAGCAGTTCGGCGAGCTCGGTCGCCGTCTCCTCGGGACTCCCCTCGAACACCGTCGCCTCGCCCTCGGTTTCAGGCTCGTACAGCGATGTCTGTTCGAGCGGGCTCTCGATCCCGGCCGCGTCGAGGCTGATGTCCGACAGGCTGTACTCCGCCAGTTCCTTGCTCTGTGCCTGTCGAATCCCTCGAAGGCTCGCGTACCGCGGGTCGTTGATTCCGGTCTGTATCGTCAGGACGGCCGGGATCTCGATGTCAGTCAGTTCCTCGACACCGCCCTCCAGCTCCCGGTGCACGCTAGCGATGCCTGTCTCCAGGTCCAGCTCGAGGTCGTTGACCACAGCGCCCCACTCTATGCCGAGCTTGTCGGCTAGCGTGACGCCGGTCGCCCCGAACCCGTCGTCGGCGGACTGGACGCCGGTCAGGACCAGGTCGGGGTCCTCTTCGGCGGCGACCCCAGCCAGTACTTCGGCCTTCGTCTCGGGGTCCAACAGCCCGGCGTCATCGAGGGCATCGTCCCAGACACGGATCGCGCGGTCGGCCCCCTTTGCCAGCGCTTGCCGGATCGTTTCGTCCGTCTCGGCAGGGCCGATCGTGACGGTGACGACCTCGACATCGTCGTGGGCCTCCTTGATCTGGACGGCCTCCTCGACGGCGTACTCGTCCCACTCGTTGAGGTCAGCCGTGACGTACCGGTCGTCGATTCCGAGCCCGTCTATCTCGAACTCGTCGTCGACGGCTGCCACCTCCTTTACCGTGACAAGAATTTGCATACCATATCGTCCGCCCGGACAGCGAATAAACGTTTCCGAACCAGAAACCACACCCGAGTCGTTTACAATGAGTACGCAGGACGGCTACTCGTCGAAGTCGGTGATGTCCTCGTCCGGGAAGGAGATGAGGTTCTCCCGGCCGATCCGGAGCTTGTCGATGCGATCCTCCTCGTCCATCGACGAGAGCAACTGTGACACCTTCGCGTTCGACCAGCCGGTCTCGGAGACGATACGGGCCTGTTTCATCCGCCCGCCGTTCTCTTCGAGGAGCCGTTCGACACGCTCCTCGTCGCTGAGTAGCTCGACATCGACATCGTCTGTATCCGTTGGCTCGCCTGCCGCCGCTTCGGTCCCAGCGTTCTCGTCCTCGGCACTCTCACCCGGAACCGACGGGAGTACGTCGGTGTGGCCGGCTCTGAACATGTATCCCACGGCCCCGACGAGCAGGACCACCAACACGGCCCCGCCGACCCAGATCGAGTCGATGCCGCTGAATATCTGCTCGGGGGTTTCCGTCGGTGGCTGCGTACCCGGCTGCTCGCCGGTGTAGACGACAGCGAGATAGCCCGGCTCGAACGTCCGCGGCCCCTCGAAGATCAACTGTCCGTTCTCGACGGCGCTCGGGGCGCTTTTTACGCCATACCCTGATGGTGGCGAGATGACGAGCCGCTGGTCCGCTGTGAGCGTCCCGAACCACGTGCCGTCCGTGCTGTTGAACGCGTCACCGACGACGATGTTCTCGCCGTCGATGACCGCGAAGTTCGTCCACGTGAACTCGAGGACGAGTTGCCCCTTCCGTTCGGACACCTCGTACTCACGGTTCACGTCGGTAATCTCCATCCCGCGGCCGGTGACGGTGCTGGCCTCGTCGTTCGCCTGTCGGAACACCGGCAGCCACGTCGTTTCACCGCCGCCGCTCGCGAACCGTTCGCCGATATCTCGGAACGCCTCCGTTCCGTCCTCGTCAAGCGCGTAGGTGTCCGTTACCGTCCACGTAGCATCGCCGTTCGAGTGAATCTGTAGGGCGAACGTCGTGTTCTCCGCAACCGGTGTCGGCGTGCCGGGTGCCTGCTGAGCGGGAGCGGCGTCCGGCGTTGTCGCTGTCGCCAGCGGCGGGGTTGCCAACAGGGCAAACAGGACAAGGAGGAGGAGGGCACCTGATACCCGCGGGGTCATTCTCGTTCATCGATGAACGGCCTGGGGGCAAAACCCTTTCCATCCGAGAATAAAACGTCAGCGCGCGCTTTGAAACGTCTCGTGTCCTCTCAGGTGATAGTAGAGATATGGAGAATGGGGGGATTTTTGTACGGTGGGCGAGTACGTGACGCCGATGCGTCCCCTCCCCGCAGTCGGTGTGGTCCTCCTCATGGTCGTCTCCGTGGCTGCCCCGGCGGCCGGGTTCGCCACACCGGCCCAGACCGCGGACGGCAGCGACCAGTTGCCACAGATCACGGTCGTGGACAACACGACGAACCACCTCTCGATTCCAGCCAGCGAGGTCCAGTCGACGACGTATAACCGGTCCTCACTCGATGTCGGCGTCGCGGTTGCGGCCGGCTCTCGTGAGCTCCGGAACGACTACGCGGCAGCGAACTTCGAGCAGCAGTTCTTCCAGCGAGACAGCGAAGCCGCCCGTGATCGGCTCGTCGACGAGACGCTCGATGATATCGAGACCCAGCGGACGACCCTCGACCGGCGGAACCAGCGTGTGATCCGGCAGTACGCAGACGGCATCATCACCGCCGCGGAGTTCCTCCGACACCGAGCGCTGGTCGATGCCGAATCCCGCCAACTGACTACCCGACTTGAACGGATTCGGACGGCCGCCGGCACTGCGCCGGGCTACTCGCTGTCACAGGACCAGCGCTTCCGGATAGAAAACAACAGGGGCGCGCTCAAGACGTACCGCGGCCCGATAAGCCAGCGCGTCGGTGCTGAAATCGCCGGATCGACGGAACCGAACGCGGTGTACCTCGAAGCGTCGTCGGA
Organism: Haloarcula terrestris; assembly: GCF_031624315.1. Lineage (NCBI taxonomy): Archaea > Methanobacteriati > Methanobacteriota > Halobacteria > Halobacteriales > Haloarculaceae > Haloarcula > Haloarcula terrestris. Next base: position 130,945 of record NZ_JAMQOM010000004.1, read on the forward strand.
GGGGTACATGCTGTCGACGGCCGCTGGCAACCAGTACACGCGCGAGACATACCTCGGGACCGAACGTGATCCGGACGCGACGGACCAGTTCGCACAGACCGATGATTCTCTCAACGCGGTCAACATCCGGGCAGGAGAGCTCTATCCGTGGCTGTACGGTGAGCAGTACCCGGCCGTCCAGACATACGGCCGGAGCGCCATCTACGAGATTCAGGCCAACCATCCGAACGGCCAACTGACCGCCTATCTCGACGGCGGCACGACGAACGTCTTCTTCGAAACGCAGCGTCTCGAACTGACGACGGTCGACCGGTCGGAAGTGGCGACAAACGTGAACCAGTCGGTTCGCATCCGTGTCCAGCGGTCTTTCGAGTCGGGACCGCTGCTCGTCACGGTCACCGACAACAGTACGAGCTCTACTGCGAACGCGACTGTCAGGATAAACGGCAAACGGATCGGGACGACCGGTCCAGGCGGCGCCCTCTGGACGGTCGAACCCCGCGGGGAGTATACGGTTACCGCCACCACGCAGGACGGCAAGCGCGTCGGGGTCCTGATCGGTAGGTCAGTGTAGCGACGCGAAACAGAGCGGCTACACCTCTCGTGAACTGACCGCTGTTACTTGCAGACGGTCGGAACACTTCTCCAATGCCTTACTCAGGGACGGTGGCAACCGTCGTGATCGCACGCGGACTGCCGGGTCGGGACTGCAAAACCACCTTTTTCCGGTTCGGGTGACCGGTGGTCACCACTCACCGCAAAAACGTGGGCGAAAAAACTGCCACTCGCTCCGCTCGTGGCCGGAAGTCACTCAGGGACGGTGGCAACCGTCGTGATCGCACGTGGACTGCCTGGTCGGGACTGCTGGATGTGGTGTTCGAACTCCTCGAACCCCGCCTCGGTGAACATCCGGTCGGCTTCCTCCTCGTCGTAAAACAGCATGATGGCGTCGGCCATCTTCTGGAAAATGGTCGAGTTGGGGTAGTCAGGGCCGACAATGAGGACCTTGCCGCCGGGTTTTGTCAGCCGGCGACACTCCGCCAGGGCATCGACGGGGTTGGGCCAGTACTCGATGGACCCCGAGGACCACACCGCGTCGAAGCTGTTGTCTTTGAACGGGAGCCGCTCGGCGTCACCGAGATGGTAGCGCACGTCGCCGAACTTACCGAACTTCTCGAAGGCTTTCGAGAGCTGGTGTGGGCTCTGGTCGAGTCCGTACACCGTGTCGACGTGTTCGAGCAGTCCCTCGGTGGCGAAGCCGGTGCCACAGCCGACATCGAGGACCTTGTCGTCGGGCGAGAGGTCGAGCATCGCGATCGCTTCGTCGCGCATCCGCTCGTCCCAGATGAAGGGGTTGATCTGGTCGTACACCTTCGAGAGGTACTTGTAGAACGTCCGCGCGCGGGCCTTGTTCTCGAGGACTCCCATTAGCCCCAGCTTAGGACTTGGCGGTCATAATTCCCCGGATTTCGGGCTGTCAGGCACACGGGGCAACTTCGCAACTACCAAATAGCCGCTCTGGCAACGCTCACGTGATTAGAGAATGCCACGGCCAGAAGTTCTCGACAGGATACAGGAGGCCGAGCAGGAGGCCGACGAGATCGTCGCAGAGGCCGAACAAGACCGCGAAGACCGCATCGCGGAGGCTCGTGAGGAGGCCGACGAGATCCGCGAGTCCGCGCGGGAGGGGGCCGAGGCGGCGGCGGCGGACCGCCTTGAAGCGGCTCGCCAAGAAATCGAGGCCGAGCGCGAGCAGATCATCGAAGACGGTGAGACCGCTCGCGACGATCTCGAACAGCAGGCCAGTGAACAGATCGACGAGGTAGTCGAACACGTCACAGACCTGTTCGAGGAGGCGGTGCATGCTCAGACCTGAGAAGATGTGCCGCGTCTCGGTGACGGGGTCGAAGCGCGCGATAGAGCAGACTATCGAGGCCGTTCACGACCTCGATATGCTCCACGTCACCGAGTACGACGGCTCGTGGGACGGGTTCGAGCCGGGCAACTCGCTCGATGGAACCAACGAGGTCTCCGACAAGCTCGTCACCGCTCGTTCGCTGCAGTCCATTCTGGATGTCAGCGAGGAGGACGCCGGACCGACGCGGGTCGTCACAGACGACGCAATCGAGGACCAACTCGAAACGGTTCGAACCGAGGTCAACGAACTCGACGACCGCCGCGACGACATCCGTGACGAACTCCGGGATGTTGAGGACCGGATCAACACGATGGCGCCGTTCGTCACACTCGGTATCGATCTCGACCTCCTCCGTGGCTACGACTCGCTGTCGGTCGTCGTCGGCGAGGGCGACAGCGATGAGATCGACGCCGTCTTGGGGAACAGCGACATCGAGACGTTCGAGCTGTTCACAGAGGACGGCGTCGTCGCCGTGTTCGCTCAGGCCGAGGAAGACGCCCTGCAGGACGCGTTAGTCGGGGCGACGTTCTCCCGGCTCGAAGTCCCGGACGGCGAGGGCGACCCGTCGACGTATCTCGAAGAGCTGGAACACGAGAAACAGCAGCTCGAATCGAAGCTCTCGACCGTCGAGGACGAACTCGACGAGCTCCGCCTCGATCACGCCGGCTTCCTGCTCGCAGCCGAGGAGAAACTGGCCATCGAGGCCCAGAAAGGCGAAGCGCCGCTCACCTTCGCGACGACGGAGAACGCCTTCATCGCCGAAGGCTGGATTCCCAACGAGCGCTACGAGGAGTTCGAGCGCGCCCTTTCGAGTGCTGTCGGCGATGCTGTCGACATCGACAGGATCGAAATCGCCGAGTACGACAGTGAGGGCCACGCGGAGTCCCACGAGGAAGTCGAACGCGAAGGCGGCAACGGCGGCGAACCGGTCGGAAGTACCGTCGACGCGCCGGAAGCCGAGAGCGAACGCCAGCCCCAGGAGACGGTCGCCGACGGCGGCGTCATCACGATGGGTGACGAGGACCCGCCGGTCATTCAGGACAACCCGAAAGGCGTAAAGCCCTTCGAGGACCTCGTTGAGGTCGTCAACCGCCCGAAATACGGCGAGTTCGATCCGACGGTCGCGTTCTTCCTGACGTTCCCGGCCTTCTTCGGATTCATGATCGGTGACCTCGGGTACGGACTGCTGTATCTGGCGCTTGGCTACGGGCTGTACTCGAAAGTCGACAGCGACGTGATCAAAAGCCTCGGCGGCGTCGCGATGTGGGCCGGTGGGTTCACGGCGCTGTTCGGCGTGCTGTACGGCGAAGTCTTCGGACTGCACCAACTCGGAGAAATCGTCTGGGGCGGTAATCCGCCGATGCATAAGGGGCTCCAGCCGGCCTACTCCGACTACGCGCTGGCCTGGCTGACGATCAGCCTGCTCGCCGGAACGGCTCACCTCGCCGCGGGCTGGATATTCGACTTCGTCGAGAACCTGAGCCACAGCCTCTGGGACGCAATCACCGAGAGCGGGTCCTGGCTGCTGATGATGTTCGGCCTGTGGGCGTGGGTGTTCTCCGGTGCGAACGGCGCAGCGCCCGACTTCCTTTACACCGCTGAGACAGGCGTCTTCGCCGGGAACCCGTACGCGTGGGGCTTCGCGGGACTGCCGCCAATCAACCTCTTCTCGATTCCGGGCCTCGGCGCGCCGTTCTCGGCGTGGCTCGTCCTGTTCTTCGCCGGCTTCGTATTGCTGGCACTCGCTGAGCCAATCGAACTCGTCGAGTTCCTCAACGTGCTGGTGAACGTCCTGTCGTACACGCGACTGGCCGCCGTGTTGCTGGCCAAGGCAGGGATGGCCTTCGTGGTCAATCTGCTGTTCTTCGGGGCCTATGTCGACAGCAAGGGCGGTTGGCACTTCGGTATCGGTGGCATGCCGACGATACCCGAAGGTACGGACTCGGTGATGTACCACGGCTACGAGGTCACTAGCGTGACGTTCCCTGGCCTCGTCCACTCCGGCATCGCCGCTGCGCTGGTCGGCGTCCTCATCCTGGTCATCGGCCACCTGCTCGTGCTGGTGCTGGGTATCACCAGCGCCGGCCTCCAGGCCGTTCGTCTCGAGTACGTGGAGTTCTTCGGCAAGTTCTTCGAAGGCGGCGGGAAGCGGTACAACCCGTTCGGCTACGAGCGCAACTACACGACCGAAGACTGAACGCGCGCTTCCGTTCGCCCCGGACTGATACTGGTTCTTTTCTGCCGGTTCCGACTGCTCCGACGAGCCTGGCGACTGCTACACGCTCACATCCGACTGTATCTGAGCCCCCTAAACCGCCCGAACAGCACGCTGACGAACCGTTTTGGGAAGCTTTATGAACTACGTGGATTCACATACGCCTGTTCGGACACGAGCAATTCAAGAGACTACATCAAATCCATGATCGCAACCATCGCACCCCTTGTCACCGCAATACTGCAGGAAGGTACCGCTAGTGCTCCAGCTATTCCGGCTTCGGCCGGCGCAGCCCTCGCTGTCGGGCTCGCTGCGCTCGGTTCGGGGTACGCGGAACGTGGGATCGGGGCCGCCGCCGTCGGCGCAATCGCAGAAGACGAGAGCATGTTCGGTCGTGGGCTCATCCTGACAGTCCTGCCGGAAACGCTCGTCATTCTCGCGCTTGTCGTCGTCTTCGTCGTCTAACAACACTCCGTCTTTTCCAATAATGAGCCTTCAAACAGTCGTAGAGGATATCCGCGACGAGGCCCGCGCGCGTGCTCAGGAGATTAGCGACGAGGCCGACGAACGTGCCGAGGAGATCATCGCCGAGGCCGAGGCCGACGCCGAGCAGATCCGTGAGGAACGCGAGGCCGAGGTCGAGCGGACCATCGAGCAGGAGCGAGAGCAGCGACTCTCCTCCGCGAAGCTCGAGGCCAAGCAGGCTCGACTCAACGCCCGGCGTGACATCCTCGAAGACGTTCGCGGCGATGTCGAGGACGCGCTCGCGGCCCTCGAAGGGGACAGACGAGAGGAACTGACACGCGCACTGCTTGACGCCGCCGTCGACGAGTTCGACGACAGCGCAGAGCTGTCGGTGTACGGCCGTGCGTCTGACCAGTCGCTTCTCGAGGACGTACTCGATGACTACGACGGTGCGACCTACGCCGGCGAGCGGGACTGCCTCGGCGGCGTCGTCGTCGAAAGCAGCGAGTCACGGGTCCGTGTGAACAACACGTTCGACTCCATCCTGGAGGATGTCTGGGAGGACAACCTGAAAGCAATCAGCGAACGCCTGTTCGAAAACCAATGAGTTCGCGAACGGGAACGAGCGGCCAGGGAAGCAACTACGAGTACGTCATCGCACGGGTTCGTGCCCGCAGCGCGTCGCTGTTCGACGATGACGACTACCGGAAGCTGGTCCGCATGGGGACGGGCGAGATCGCCCGCTTCATGGAGGAAACCGAGTACGAGACCGAGATGAACGCGCTCGGCTCCCGGTACGACGGCGTCGACCTCGTCGAGTACGCGCTGAACCGCAACCTCGCGAAACACTTCGACGACCTGCTTCGCTGGTCCGAGGGGGCGCTGTACGACTACATCGCCCGCTACCTGCGGAAGTTCGACGTGTGGAACGTCAAGACAGTCATCCGCGGGCTCTACTCCGACGCGGAGCGGACCGAGGTCGAGGACGACCTCATCCGGGCCGGCGAATTCTCCGACCGGCGTGTCGAGGACCTACTGAACGCCGGCTCCATCGAGGAGGTCGTCGAGCAACTCGACGACACTATCTTCGGCGAGACGCTGGCCGAGGCGTTCGAGGTGTACGAGGAAAGCGGCGTTCTCGTCCCGCTTGAGAACGCGCTCGACCACGCCTTCTACGATACGCTGCTGTCGGGACTGCCGGACAATCCGGAGATCGACAGCCCGACCGGGCTGTACGTCGAGTTCCTGGAGACGGAAGTCGACTTCCGGAACCTCCGGAACGCGCTCCGGCTGGCCCGCAGTGGCACTGACATCGATCCTTCGGAGTACTTCATCGAGGGTGGCCAGCTGTTCGACGAACAGGAGGTTGCACAGCTGTCGACGAATCTCGACCAGCTGGTCAGCGCCGTCCGCGAGAGCAAGTACGGCGAGGACCTCGATCAGGCGCTGTCGGCGCTTGAGGAAGCGGACAACCTCATCGACTTCGAGCGGGCGCTGGACGCGGCGCTGCTCGAATACGCCGACCGGCTCTCGAACCGCTATCCGCTGTCGGTCTGTCCGGTGTTGTCGTACATCCTCAAAAAGGAGCGCGAGGTCGACAACATCCGGGCCATCGCCCGCGGTCGCGAGGCCGGCCTCGGCCCCGACGAGATCGAACAGGAGCTGGTGATACTATGAGCCAGGAGATCGCTGTCATCGGAAGCCCGGAGTTCACGACGGGCTTCCGGCTGGCTGGCGTCCGAAAGTTCGCGGACGTGCCTGCCGATGAGAAAGACGAGCAGCTCGACGACGCCGTCGAGGAGATGCTCAACGACGACGATGTCGGTATCGTCGTGATGCACGACGACGACCTGTCGCATCTCTCACGCGGTGTCAGGCAGGACGCGGAGACGAGTGTCGAGCCGGTGATGGTCACGCTCGGCGGTGGCACAGGTAGCGGCGGACTGCGTGAACAGATCAAGCGAGCCATCGGTATCGACCTGATGGACGAGGACTAACCATGAGTCAAGCAACAGACACAGACGTCCGCGAGGACGGCATTATCGAAAGCGTCTCGGGACCGGTCGTAACGGCTCGGGACCTCGACGCCCGGATGAACGACGTTGTCTACGTCGGTTCGGAAGGGCTGATGGGCGAGGTCATCGAGATCGAAGGAAACATCACCACGATTCAGGTGTACGAGGAGACCTCCGGTGTCTCCCCCGGCGAACCCGTCGAAGGGACGGGCTCGCCCCTCTCCGTGGACCTCGGGCCGGGCATGCTCGACGCCATCTACGACGGCGTCCAGCGCCCGCTCGACGTGCTCGAAGAGAAGATGGGGTCGGCGTTCCTCGACCGCGGTGTCGACGCGCCGGGTATCGACCTGGAGAAGACCTGGGAGTTCACTCCTGAAGTCGAGGAAGGCGACGCGGTCGAGGCCGGCGACATCGTCGGCACCGTCCCCGAGACGCCGAGTATCGACCACAAGGTGATGGTCCCGCCCGACTCCGAGGGCGGCGAGGTCGTCGCCATCGAATCGGGCAATTTCAACGTCGAAGAGACGGTCGTCGAACTGGACAGCGGCGAGGAGATCCAGATGCACCAGGAGTGGCCGGTGCGCCAGCAGCGCCCGACCGTCGACAAGGAGACCCCGACGGAACCGCTCATCTCGGGCCAGCGCGTGCTCGACGGCCTGTTCCCGATTGCGAAGGGCGGAACGGCCGCCATTCCCGGTCCGTTCGGCTCCGGGAAGACGGTCACCCAGCACCAGCTCGCCAAGTGGGCCGACGCCGACATCGTCGTCTACGTCGGTTGTGGCGAGCGCGGCAACGAGATGACCGAAGTCATCGAGGACTTCCCGGAGCTCGAGGACCCGACCACCGGCAACGCGCTGATGGACCGGACCTGCCTCATCGCCAACACGTCGAACATGCCCGTCGCGGCGCGTGAATCCTGCGTGTACACGGGGATCACCATCGCGGAGTACTTCCGTGACATGGGGTACGACGTGGCGCTGATGGCCGACTCCACCTCCCGGTGGGCCGAGGCCATGCGTGAGATTTCGTCCCGACTCGAGGAGATGCCGGGCGAGGAGGGGTACCCCGCGTACCTCTCCGCTCGCCTGAGCGAGTTCTACGAGCGCGCCGGCTACTTCGAGAACATCAACGGCACCGAGGGTTCCGTCTCGGTCATCGGGGCCGTCTCGCCGCCGGGCGGGGACTTCTCCGAGCCGGTCACCCAGAACACGCTGCGGATCGTCAAGACGTTCTGGGCGCTCGACGCGGACTTGGCCGAACGCCGGCACTTCCCGTCGATCAACTGGAACGAGTCGTACTCGCTGTATCGCGACCAGCTCGACCCGTGGTTTGTCGAGAACGTGCGCGACGACTGGCCGGAGACGCGCCAGTGGGCCATCGACACGCTGGACGAGGAAGCAGAACTGCAGGAGATTGTCCAGCTTGTCGGGAAGGACGCGCTGCCGGAAGACCAGCAGTTGACGCTTGAGATCGCCCGCTACCTGCGCGAGGCGTGGCTCCAGCAGAACGCCTTCCACGACGTGGACACGTTCTGTGAGCCCGAGAAGACCTACCGCATCATGGACGCCGCGAAGACGTACAACGACGCGGCCTTCGAGGCGTTGGATGCCGGCGTCCCCGTCGAGGAGATTACCGACATCGACGCCGCCCCGCGGCTCAACCGTATCGGCGTCCAAGAGGACTGGAACGAGTACATCGACGACCTCGAAGACGACATCGAGTCGCAACTGCGGGAGCTGTACTAACAATGAAAGAGTATCAGACAATCACGGAGATCAGCGGACCGCTGGTGTTCGTCGAGACCGACGAACCGGTCGGCTACGACGACATCGTCGAGATCGAGCTCAGCGACGGCGAGACCCGCCGTGGCCAGGTGCTCGAATCCGCGAGCGACTACGTCGCCATCCAGGTGTTCGAGGGGACCGAGGGTATCGACCGCGATGCCTCGGTTCGCTTCCTCGGCGAGACGATGAAGATGCCCGTCACCGAGGACCTCCTCGGGCGGGTCATGGACGGAACCGGCCAGCCCATCGACGGCGGGCCGGAGATCGTCCCCGACGAACGGCTCGACATCGTCGGCGAAGCGATTAACCCCTACTCCCGGGAGTACCCCGAGGAGTTCATCCAGACGGGCGTGTCGGCCATCGACGGCATGAACACGCTCGTCCGCGGCCAGAAGCTGCCGATCTTCTCCGCCTCCGGCCTGCCACACAACGACCTGGCACTCCAGATCGCACGCCAGGCGACGGTGCCGGAAGAGGAGGAAGGCGACGACGACGACGGCTCGGAGTTCGCCGTCATCTTCGGCGCGATGGGTATCACGGCCGAAGAGGCAAACGAGTTCATGGACGACTTCGAGCGCACCGGCGCGCTGGAACGCTCCGTCGTCTTCATGAACCTCGCGGACGACCCGGCCGTCGAGCGGACGATTACGCCGCGGCTGGCGCTGACCACCGCCGAATACCTCGCCTTCGAGAAGGACTACCACGTGCTGGTAATCCTGACGGACATGACCAACTACTGCGAGGCGCTGCGCGAAATCGGTGCCGCGCGTGAGGAGGTCCCGGGCCGGCGTGGCTACCCCGGATACATGTACACCGACCTGGCACAGCTCTACGAGCGCGCCGGTCGGATTCAGGGCCGCGAGGGCTCCGTGACCCAGCTGCCGATCCTGACGATGCCGGGCGACGACGACACCCACCCGATCCCGGACCTGACTGGCTACATTACGGAGGGCCAGATCTACATCGATCGGGACCTCAACAGCCAGGGCATCCAGCCGCCGATCAACGTCCTGCCCAGCCTGTCGCGGCTGATGGACGACGGTATCGGCGAGGGACTGACTCGCGCCGACCACGCCGACGTGAAAGACCAGATCTTCGCCGCCTACGCGGAAGGTGAAGACCTGCGTGACCTCGTGAACATTGTCGGCCGCGAGGCGCTGTCGGAACTGGACAACAAGTATCTGGACTTCGCCGACCGCTTCGAGGAGGAGTTCGTCGACCAGGGCACCGACACGGCCCGCAGTATCGACGAGACGCTCGAACTCGGCTGGGACCTGCTCTCGATGCTGCCGAAGGATGCGCTGAACCGCATCGACGAGGACCTCATCGAGGAGCACTACCGCGAGGACGAAACCGCCGAAACCGTCGAAGCCGAAGCCTGACAACGGCCCTACATCTCACGGCCGTTCGCAATTTTTACCTTATATTTTGGGTATGCGACTGTTTAGCGTCGGCTACGTATATTGACATGCACTATGCCAGAACCAGGGAGTGAAGCAATATGGCTGTGGTTAGGTACAGCGGGCATGTTCCTCGGCATGCTATACTTCATCGCGCGCGGCTGGGGTGAGACCGACAGTAGGCGCCAGAAGTTCTACATCGCGACAATACTGATCACGGCAATCGCGTTCGTGAATTACCTCGCGATGGCGCTTGGGTTCGGGCTGACAATCGTTGAAATTGCCGGCGAACAACGCCCGATCTACTGGGCGCGATACAGCGACTGGCTGTTCACGACGCCGTTGCTGTTGTACGACCTCGGGTTGCTTGCCGGAGCGGACCGTAACACCATTAGCTCGCTCGTCAGCCTCGACGTGCTGATGATCGGCACCGGTCTGGTCGCGACGTTGAGCGCAGGAAGTGGCGTGCTGTCGGCCGGCGCGGAACGGCTGGTCTGGTGGGGCATCAGCACCGCCTTCCTGCTGGTCCTGCTGTACTTCCTGTTCAGTTCGCTGTCCGGCCGGGTCGCAGACCTGCCCAGTGACACGCGTAGCACGTTCAAGACGTTGCGCAATCTCGTGACAGTCGTCTGGCTGGTCTACCCGGTCTGGTGGCTCATCGGTACTGAAGGAATCGGCCTCGTCGGCATCGGTATCGAGACGGCCGGCTTCATGGTCATTGACCTGACCGCCAAGGTCGGCTTCGGTATCATCCTGCTCCGGAGCCACGGCGTGCTCGACGGCGCTGCGGAGACGACCAGTACCGGCGCAACGCCTGCGGACGACTAACTGCCGCCGGTCGCGATTCCGTTTTTTCGGTGTCAGTCCGGACGCGAGCCGTAATAACTGGAAACCGTTAACTGCCTACGTCGAAAAGAGCCCCGTAATGGCTAAGGATGTCAAACCCACGCGCAAGAATCTGATGCAGATCGAGGACCGCATCGAGCTGTCCGAGCGTGGGCACGACACGCTGGAGAAGAAGCGTGACGGCCTCATCATGGAGTTCATGGACATTCTGGACCAGGCGCAGGATGTCCGTGAGGACCTCGATGATTCCTACGACCGCGCCCAGCGTGCGATCAACATGGCGCGGGCGATGGAGGGCGACGTGGCCGTTCGCGGGGCCGCCGCGGCACTGAAAGAACACCCCGAACTGACGACCCAGTCCAAGAACATCATGGGTGTCGTCGTCCCACAGATCGAGTCAAGCAAGGTCCGGAAATCCCTGGACGAACGCGGCTACGGCGTCATGGGGACCTCGGCCCGCATCGACGAGGCCGCCGAGGCCTACGAGGAACTGCTCGAGAACATCATCCTCGCCGCCGAGGTCGAGACGGCGATGAAGAAGATGCTCGAAGAGATCGAGACGACGAAACGGCGCGTCAACGCCCTGGAGTTCAAACTTCTGCCCGACCTCTATGACAATCAGGAGTACATCGAGCAGAAGCTCGAAGAGCAGGAGCGCGAGGAGATCTTCCGCATGAAGAAGATCAAAGCCAAGAAAGAGGAGGAAGAGGACGAACTCGCGGCCGCCGAGGCGGAAGAAGAGGAGCCCGAGCCGGTCACCGCCGACGACTGACCCACCCGTCTTGACCGGTATCGTTTTTGTGCTGTTCCCGTTCGTACTTGCGTATGGCCTGTCCCGATTGTGGCGGCGACCTCGTTTCCTTCCCAGTCCCGGCGGATCTCCAGCGGTTTCTCCCCGGTGATGAACCGGGAGCCAGCGTCTGCCGGTCCTGCTTGGCGCTGCATCCGGAGACCGAACCGCCCGCCGAGGCTCCTGATTTTGCGGCTCTCGATGATTCGATTCCGGAGGACGAGGCGGCGGCGGTCCCGCTACTGCTACTGATCGGACTGCTCGATTCGCTCGCGATGCACCGCGCGGAGATCACTGCGTTGCTGGAGCGAGTCGAGAAGGCGGGCGTCGACCCGCTGTTGGCGCTGGACCGTCTCGACGCCAGCTACGGCGACGAGGCCCACGTCGACCTCGGTCGTCGCCGTCGGCAACTCGAACAGCTGCTGTGAGCGAGGCAGTCATCAGCGACCGATATGGGGCCTTACGGCGGGCTGGCGTCGGGATCTTCGACCGCCCGCGCCCAGGCGGCAAGCCACTCCCGGAGGTCGCTATCGGGGACATCCAGCGAGTGGGTGTTCTCCGGCAGGCTGGGGAAGCCACCGGCGTCGTCCACATCGGCGACCCAGTAATCGAACGGCGAGTTTAGCTCGTCGTTACCAGCCCGGTTGCGTATCTCTTCGACGATACGCTTGTCGTGAGCCGTCCGGTCGGCGGGTCGTGCGCCGGCATTGGCGAGGTTGTGGGTCTCGACATCGCTGGACGGCATCGCGTCGAGTCCGTCGGGCCAGACCGGCCGCGAGTCGAGTTCGTTGCCGCCGTCGTATTTCGGCGTCCCAGCATCGAGTGCGGGCTCCGTGACGGTGTTGTCCTCCAGATAGGCGTTACCACCCTCGAACACCCGGTCGCTCGTGTCGACCTGGCCGAGATATTTGTTGCCGACGAAACTCGCTCTTGTGTCGCCGTCCATGTTGCTCCCGCCGTCGAAAAAGTACGCGAGGTTGTTGACGACGGCAGAGCGCGTCCCGTCTTTCAGCCGCGGGGTCCGGCGCCGAACCTTCGCCCAGACGTTGCCGGCAAGGGTCACGTTGTCGGCGTCGTCGCCGACGAGGGTGCCGTAGTGGTGTTCGGACCGGTTCCCGTAGGGGCTGTACAGCCCTTCATAGATGAGGTTGTTCGTGAACGTCGTGTCGCTGGTGTTGTAGCCGACGGACATGCACTCGTCGGTCCCCCACGCTGCGGTCACGTGGTCGATGACGTTGTTCTCCGTCCCGAACGCCGTGTTGACGGAGTCGTTACCCTGGATGGTGTCGTCCGAGCCCGAGCCGATGCGAGAGCGGACGTGCTGGATGACGCAGTTGTCGCCGCTTATCTGCAGACGGCCATTGATGAACGTTATGCCGGGCGAGGGAGCGGTCTGGCCGGCAATCCAGCAGTTGTTCGCCTGTATCTTCAGCGGCGAGCCGTTCAGGTCGATGGTGCCACTCGTTTCGAAGACGACGACGCGTGGACTGCTCCCGTTGATTGCGTCTTCGACAGCGCTGCGCGTCGGCTCTGTAACGGTCCGGACAGAGACGTTGTCGTCGAGCCAGGGGGCCGGGTCGGCAAACCCGGCGTCGAGACCGAACTGCGAGGTCCCGACGGCAGTCGTTTCGATGGACGCTTCAGTGGGTGTCTCACTGCTGTCGCTCGCAGAGACGCCTCCGGGTGGGTCGACGTTTCCGATATCCTGATTGCTGTCCGGCGAGAGCCCGGAGATATTGTCAAAGGCCGCGGAACATAGCGCCCCCCGGTCGAAACTTGAGACTGCAAGGCCGACGTACACCTCCTCGCTGAGACCGACCCGACTGCGTGACAGTCGGCAGACCTGGGTCCAGTCGTTGCCGTCGGTCGACCCGTAGCCGACGACCGCGTCCTCTTCCCGGACCAGTCGGAGCCAGCTGCCGTCTGTCGTTCCGGTCCCGAGATCGCTCTGCGTTGTGCTGTTGCTTTCACCGCCAGTGGTTGAGCGCCACTGGACGGAGCTTCGGTCCTCCGGCGTGTGCCGGACCAGCACGTTCTTCGCGTCCGGAGCGAGGCCGTCTCTGACCATGATGCCGGCTTTCGCCCAGTCGCTGGTGTCTTCGATGTCGTCGACACGGACCGTCACGTCAAACGTCCCGTCGACCTGTTCGTAGTAGAAGTGACACTTATCCTCGGTGCCCCAGATGTCTGAGCCACCGCCGTCTACTGTGACCGTTGATGGGGCTGCGACCGATGTGCCACTCAATACCGCAGTGCCCACACACCCCGCTGTGAGCGACTGCAAGAACCGACGCCGCGTATTCATCCGTCTCTCCTGTTTGGCATAGCACCCGCCTCTTGTGATAACGCTTATTTATACGTTCCTAAAATATTTGTAAAAGTGAATATCAGTCGAAATTTAACATGTGCATTATATTAACTGCCTATCAGTCCTGGTAGGGGCTAGACATCAAGATGCATACAAAATGGCTCACATGGTCGGTGTCGGTACCGGGAGAAACTGCGACGGAGTGGTGCTCGTGTCTTCGGCCGCACGCGTTCAGCCGTCCGGCTTTATCGAGACTGCTACTGGAGGCCGTCGATAGATATGCGAGTTCTGTCAGGTCGGGAACGGCTAACAGGGTCCGGAGAACGGGCGACGTGCGTTAGACGCCAGTCGAGTACCGCAGCAGGCCGGCGACGCCGCCGAACGCCGTCAGCAACTGTTCGCCCTTCTCGAAGTCCGTCGAGATGAACACCGTCTCGGTACCGCGTTGATCGGCCAGTTCCATCAGGTGATCGATGGCGTCCTCGCGATCGCCGTCATCAGCGTCGACGGTGGCCCCACAGCGCGAGCAGTCGTGATCGCCGGTCCCGGCGCTGCTGTTGATGAGGTCGTACTCGTCGTGGCCGTTCTCGCAGGTGTAGGCGACCACGTCTTTCCGGAGGTCCTCGGAGATGAGCAACTGCTCGACCGCGCCCATGTTGAGGTTCTGGCGCGTCTGGTCGAACCCGTAGGTGGCCTTGTCACCGTTGTGGAGTTGCTTGAAGAAGTCCTCCATGAGCTCCTTGTCCCGGAGCATCTCGTGTTCGGCCAGCACCTCGTCGGCCGCGTCCACGAGGTCGTACAGGCCCGACTCGTCGGTGTAGGCCACGTCGAACTTCCCGAGTACCATGTCCTGCAGTTCGTGGTGGAGGTAGTCGCCGTCGAGGAACTCGTCTTTCGTTGGTGAGGGACCGCCGACGAGGATCCCGTCCAGTTCGTGTCTGTCGGCAACGAACAGGTCGTTGGCCATCCCGGCGACCTCCTGATAGAAGTTGTCGATGGCTTCCAGTCGGAGACGGGCGAATCGCTGGGCTGACTGGCCACCTTTTCGCTGCTTCCCCGGGACCAGCGAAGAGGCGGATTTGACGGGTTCGACCCGCTTGCCTTTCAGCCAGCCGACGTTAGCCTCGCGTCGGTCGAGCACGACGAGGCCGAACAGCCCCTTGTCGGCCAGCATGTGCTCCAGTGGCTCGGTCAGGAACTCCGAGTCACAGTGATAGCGGAACGATTCGATGGGATCCGGCGGGGATTCGAGGACCTTGGTCACCATGTCGGTCCGACCGCCGCCGGAGTCAAAGGCCCCCGAGAACAGCACCAGGCCGTTCTCCGGCGGTTTGTTGTCGTAGTATCGGAGCCGGTCCTTGATAGAGGTGAGTGCGTCCTGCACCGCCGTCCGGGTGTCCTTCGATTTGATGTTCGAAGCCTCGGAGTGCTCCTGGGTGACGTGGGCGACGACATCGCTGATCAGCTTGTCCTCGGGCACGTAGATAGAGACGAGTTGGGTTCCCGAGCCCTGGTACCCCTTGAGTTCCTCGATGACCTTCCGGAACTCGTATTTCTGCTTGTCAGATTGTTCCTGTTCCTGCTGCTCGCTCATTACTCTCTGTTGGCCGAGGTGGCGTAAGAACCTGTTGACAGGGAGCGAAAGCCTGAGTGAAACGAAGGGTTTCGGGTCAATCGAGCGGCGAAGCCGCGAGAAGCGAGGGGCGCGAACGGAGTGAGCGGCCCTCGTGTCGGAACGGCGACCGACGGGAGCCGTGGAGGAAGGGAGCGAAGGGCGCGCGAAGCGCGGCCTTCGGACAGCATAGCGGGGAGAACCAGTCGAACGATACAGTCGTACAGACGACATCTCTGCGAATATGAAGAAATAATGACTAGAATGGGGTGCAGTCGGCCGTTGTGGCCGGAGACCAGATTTCGGCGACTCAACAAATGACAGTCGCATTTATATGACTGCCTGCATTGTACCCAAGCAATCAGACTATGGCGGGGTATGTGTGTACGATTGCAGGCGGGAAAGGCGGCGTCGGAAAGACGACGACTGCGGTAAACGTCGGGGCCGTCCTCCAGGAGATGGGTTACGATGTCGCCGTCGTCGACGCGGACCTTGGTATGGCGAACCTTGGCTCGATGCTCTCGGTGGAGCCCGAAAAGAGCCTCCACGAGATTCTGGCCGGGGAGGCCGCCGTCAGCGAGGCGCTGACCGATGCGCCGGGGGGACTCACAGTAATTCCGGGAGAACAGTCGCTGGAGGCGTTCGCGGATGCCGATCCCGCGAAGCTCAGAAAGGTCATCAAGACGCTCCGAAACGCCTACGACGTGGTGCTCATCGACACCGGGGCCGGACTGAGCCACGAGGTCGCCGTGCCGCTCGGGCTGGCCGACGGTATCGTTCTTGTCACGACCCCCGACGACGTTGCGGTGGGCGATACGGTCAAAACGGCACAGCTAGCGAACCGCATCGACGGGGCCGTCCTCGGGGCGATCATCAACCGTGCGACCCGCCACACCGATGTCGCCGCTATCGCCGAGCAGATGGAGTTCCCGCTGCTCGCGGTCATCCCGGACGATCCGCAGGCCACGACCGAGGAACCGCTCGTGCTCAACGCCCCAGAGAGTACGGCCGCCGACGCCTATCGACGGCTGACCGAGGCGCTGGAGGGCGTGTTCTTCCAGGATGAAAGCGTTGAATCGGACATCGAGACGATACTGGACGACGAGTGGTTCCTTGAGGACGCCGAGGACCACTCGGATGCCGATGACGACGAGGGCTCCGGCGGCGTCTTCGGCCTGTTTAACTGATTTTCACACCCCGCCGCTGTTTTCAGTTGGCTCCGGTCTCGCCCCGTCCTGGCTCACTCCGGCAGCGGCGGCCACAGCGTCGCTACCGTTTCCTGAATCAGCTGGGTCTGTGCCCGGCGTAACCGCTCGGAGAGCGACGACGCTGAAATATCCAGTTCTCGGGCGACTGTCTCAAGCGACGTGCGCCGTGGAATTTCGAAATACCCCAGCTCGTACGCCGTTCGCATCGCTTCCAGTTGCCGGTCGGTAAGCCCGTTGCCGGGTGATTTCGGCTCCCCGTCCCGAGTCAGTCGCTCCAACTCGAAGTCGGCGTTTCGCTGCCAGAACGAGGAGAATTCGGTGAACGCTGCCCGGTCGGCGAACCAGCCCGTTTGCTCCCACCCGTCAGCGGTCACCGCTATCCGTTCGATGATGGCGTCCGCCGTGGCGAGGGCTTCGAGCCCGTCGAGGTCGTCGATCTGTCCGCCCAGTTGCTCCTCAAAGCTCAGGGCCGGCACGGCCTGATACCGGTGGGTGTCGCCGGCTGACCCGATATGCGTCCACTTCTGGACATCGTAGGCGCTTGTGAGTGCTCGCTCGATAGCCTGCTTGGAACCGCCTGTCACGGTAGCGAGAAACAGCGGGTGGCGACCGTGGTTGTACTGCAGAGAGAGCGTGATCGCTGCTTCGGGGACCACCTCCGCGACAGACACGAGCGGCAGCGCGTCACAGCCGATCCGAAATTCGGCAAGAAGTCCCATACTGTTCCACTCTCCGGCAATGCTGAAGCGCCTGTCGGAACAGACAGTCGTCGATCTCTTATAAACGGCCCCATCACTGAGAGAACGGCTTAGCCAGACTGCGCTCCACCATCTGGTGTATGCAGTCGACACGCTCTACAGGTGAGATGGAAATCGAATACGAGAGACACGGCGACGGACAGCCGCTGGTGTTCCTGCACGGCGGGATGGCTCCCTCGGAATACTGGATGCCGGTGATTCCGGCACTCGATGGATACAGCGCCGTTGTTCCGCAACGCCCGGGGTTCGGAACCTGCCTCGACTCCCCTACCGACACGGGCGCGGACGAGGTCCTGGACCGCGAGGTCAGGTATGTCCAGTCCCTCGTCAACGCCGTCGACGGCGACCCGATCCTGCTCGGCCACTCCTATGGCGCGCTCACTGCTATCGAGGCTGCGACGGACACGGCAGTCGAGGCAGTCATCGCATACGAACCAGCAGTGCTTCCCGCCGAGTACCGGGCTGATGCTGCCCTCGCTGACCGGATGGCGTCGCTCATACAGAACGGGGAGCGGGAAGAAGCGGTGAAACGCTACATCGAACAGGTCCTCCACCCCGACGGTATCGACGATCTCGACGCCTGGCTGGCGGAGTGGCCCGCCTGGCCCGACTGCGTCGATCTCGCCGAGGAGGTCGTCTGGATGAACCGGTCTGTCGAGCGCTACCGACTCCCCGACCGCCTCGACGTGGATGCGGCCACCCTCGTTTTAGCCGGCACCGACGGACCGGATTTCCTCCGGTGGAGTGCTCGGAACGTCCACGATGCACTCCCTCACAGCCGATTCGTCGAATTCGACGGGGTGAGCCACGGCGGCCCCGCCGAGGCACCCGAGCTAGTCGCGGCAGAAGTCGACGTATTCCTGCAGAAATAGGCCGTTCAGACGGCGCTTTCTTCGTTTGCCCCGCCCGACAACCGACGCAAACCGCGCCTACATCGAGGTCGGTGCTTCGACGCCGAGCGCGTCGAGCGCGTTCGCAATCGTCGTCCGGGTCCCGTCGACGAGTGCCAACCGGGCCGCGCGGGTCTCGGGGTCGGCGTCGAGCACGGGACACTCCCGGTAGAAGGCGTTGAACGTCTCGGAGAGGTCCCGGGTGTAGGTGGCGACGGTGTGGGGCGTCAGGTCGTCCGCGGCCGCGTCGATGACAGCGGGGAACCGGGCCAGTTCGCGGAGCAGGTCGCGCTCCTCCGGTTCCGACAGCGGGCCGAGATCGGGCTCCTCGGGGATATCGGCCTCCACGTCGCCCAGGATGCCACAACAGCGCGCGTGGACGTACTGGACGTAGGGGGCGGACTGGGCCTCGAAGTCCAGCGCGCGGTCCCACTCGAAGGTGATGCCCTTCGTCGGCTGTTTCGAGACGATGTCGTAGCGCACTGCGCCGATTCCGATCTGACGGGCGATGCGGTCGATGTCGTCCTCGTCGAGGTCGCCGCGGGTCCGGTCGTCCAGTCGGGACTCGACTTCCTCGCGCGCGCGGTCGATAGCCTCATCGAGCAGGTCGTCGAGGTCGATACCGGTCCCCTCGCGCGTGCTCATTCCGCCTTCCGGGAGGTTCACCCAGGAGTAAAACACCTGCCGGAGCTGGTCGGTGTCGTTGTCAAGCAGTTCCAGGGCCGCCGAGAGCTGGTCGGCCTGGAGTTTGTGGTCCTCGCCCAGCACCGTGACGGCGCGGTCGTAGTTCTCGAACTTCCACTCGTGGTGGGCCAGGTCCCGCGTGGTGTACAGCGAAGTCCCGTCGGAGCGCAGGAACACGAGGTTCTTCTCGAAGTCGGGCAGGTCAAGCTGCCAGGCGTCCTCCTCGTAGACAGCACAGTCGAGTTCCTGCAGCCGGTCGACCAGGTCGTCCGTGTCGCCGTTGCGCATGAACCGCGTCTCCTTGACGAACTCGTCGAACTCCGCCGGGAGGCGGCCGAGCGTGGTCTGCATCCCGCCCAGCACGGTGTCGACGACTTCGGCGACCCGCTCGTAGGTCTCCTCGTCGCCGTTTTCCAGGCCCTGTAGAATGGACTGAATTTCGGCTTCTGCGTCCTCGACTTCCTCCGGGTCGCCGTCTTCGAGGACGGTGTTGCCCTTGCGGTAGTACCGGACCATCTCGTACTCGGGGGACTCCCGCTCTGGTTCGGGCAGGTCATCTTCGTCGAAGGTCTCGTAGGCCCAGGTGAACACGGCGATCTGGCGGCCAGCGTCGTTGACGTAGTAGTGGCGGTCGACCTCGTAGCCGGCGTAATCGAGCACGCGAGCGACGGCGTCGCCGATGATGGGATTTCGCGCGCGCCCGACATGGACCGGCCCGGTCGGGTTCGCGGAGGTGTGTTCGACGACGACGCTGGTGTCGCGGTCGGGCAGCCGGCCGAACCCGTCGTCAGTAACGGACTGCAGGGTCTCGGCGAAGTACGCCTCGCTCGGGAGGAAATTGACGTACGGCCCCTGTGTCGTCACGTCGCTGACGTAGGTGAGGTCGTCGGTGTCGATAGCCTCGGCGATGTCACCGGCGACGTTCGGCGGCGCAGTACCGACCTCGCCGGCCAGCCGGAAGGCGACGCTCGACGCCAGCACGGCGTCGACATCCTCCGGTGGCTCCTCGATACCGAGGTCCTCGGCCGGCAGGTCGAGGGCTGTGAGTGCGTCGGCGAGGGCGTCCTCGACCTCCGCACGGAGCTGCAGGAACATACGCTCAGCTTTCGCGGCGGGGAGTAAATGGGTAACGAAACCCCGTCCTCAGGTCAGCAGCCGCGGGCCGAACACCATCAACAGGAGGCCGCTGATCATCGACACCGTGATCGCGATGGAGACGGCCGTCGTCACCCGTCGTCCGTCCGAGACGGGGAGCCGCGAGACGAACGACTCGGTCGCGGCCCGGAGGATGTGGCCGCCGTCGAGGGGGAACGTCGGGATGAGATTGAACTGACCGATGACGAGGTTGATCCAGCCGGTCCAGAACAGGACGTTCGCAAGCAGGAACACCGGTGTCGCTCCCAGCGCCCCGAGCGGGCCCTGGACCGTGTAGAAGTTCGTTGCGATCCCGGTGAAGCCGGCGAAGTTGTAGCCGAAGCCGCCGGCGACGCCGATGAACGGGAGCAGGAGCGTGCTGAAAATCCGCTGGGCGAACGAGAACTCCGAGACTGACGTGGGAGTCTCGGGCGAGCCGCCGAGGAACTCGAGGAACGCGGCGGCGGGGTAGGCGTCGATGCCGAAGTCGCTGACCTGGATGCCGCTGATACCCTGCTGGATGCTGACGCCGATGATACCGTTGTCCACCTGCCCGCTCTCGGCCATGGTCACCTCGTAGGTCTCGCGCTCGCCGTCGACGTAGCCGATGATCGTCACCTGGTCACCGGGTTCGCCGCCCTCAAGCGCCTGCATCAGCGCCGTTCCGCTGTGGGTTCGCTCCCCGTTGACTTCGGTGAGTATCATGCCCTCGCCGCTCGGTGCCCCTTCGCTCGCGAGCGGGCCATCTTCGGCCACCAGCACGTACGCGCCGAGCGGAGTCGTGACGGTCTCCCCTGACTCGGTTTCGAGCGTCGCAACGGGGTGGTTTCGGGCCGCCTGTTCGAACCCACTACTAGTAGCTACCGCGGTCCCGTTGACCGAGACAATCGTCTCACCGGTTCCCAGCGGCGCGCTCTGAAGGGCCGCCGAGACGACGACGGATCGCTCGACAGCGACCGTATCGGCGTCTTTACGGGCTACCTCGACGGTCTGGGCATCGTTTTCGGCCAGTACCGATTCGAGTTCCTGGCTGCTATTCACCGGTTGCCCGTCGACCGCCGTGATGACATCACCCGACTGGATACCCGCCTCGGCGGCGGGGGTTCCGTTGATCGGACTCCCGACCGGGACGCCGTCGACGACGGCGACAGCGCCGGCGACTGGCCCGAACAGCAACAGGAGCGTGATGATCGCGAGCGCGAAGTTGTTGGTCACGCCGGCCGTGTACATCCGGACCTGCGCGCCGCGGTCGGAGCGCAGCAGTTCGTCCTCGTCGGGTTCGACGAACGCGCCGATGGGGATGATCGCCAGCAGGGCAAGCCCCATCGATTCGATGCTGATGTCCTCGACGCGGCAGAACAGTCCGTGCCCACCCTCGTGGACGACGAGGCCGAGTAGCAAACCGAGGACGATTTCGGGCGCGACAGACAGCGGGAGGAAGTCGTTGACGCCGGGAATCGCCAGCGCGTTCCGGGGTTCGTTCAGCGCGGAGGGCTGTGGGTTGACGAGCGCCTGGTAGGCACCGAGTGCAACGAGGAGGAACGAGCCGACCATCACCACGAGGCCGAACCCGACGCCGAGATTGCCCCAGGCCCGCCAGAACCGTTTGGGCCGGGCCAGCCAGTTCAGTACTGCTTTCCCCTTCTGGGTGTGGATCGTCGTAATCGGGCCGCTAAAACGAATATACTCGGGGATGACGCCGCGGGTCCGGAGCGCCATCGCGAGGAGGGTGTAGGCGACAAGGCCCGCGAGGACCCACGTCAGCGTACTCACCATTTACTCGGACCTAGGTTTAGCCAAGCAAGAGGGTTTGGTTTGGGATACACCGCCGCCGTCTCCCGGCGGCCAACGGTGAAGTGACCGGGCGTCAAACCGACACACAATGTACGACCATATCCTGCTTCCCGTTGACGGGAGCGACGAGTCCACGGCGGCCGCGCGTCGCACCCTCGAACTGGCCCGGGACTTCGATGCGACCGTCGAGGCGGTCTACGTCGTCGATGGGCGAGCGCGCAGACTCACGCGGACGGACCGCGAGCGCGACCGACTCCGTGACCACGGCGAGTCGGTCCTGGGTGAGATCGAATCGCTCGCCGCCGATATCGGCCACCCCGTCACGACGGAACTGCTCAAAGGGAAACCGAGCGTCCGGATAGACGAGTACGCCCGGGAGACCGACGCGTCCCTCATCGTCCTCGGTCGACAGGGGATGACGGGCCTCGGGAAGCGACTTCTCGGCGGCGTCACCGAACAGCTGTTACACCGCACTTCGGTGCCCGTACTCGTTGTCTCGGGCGGGAGACAGTCGGACGCGGACGCGTTCGAGTACTCGCGGATACTCGTCCCGACTGACGGCAGCACGAACGCCGAAACGGCGACGCGACACAGTGGGGCAGTAGCGGAGCAGTACGGCGCGACGGTACACGTCCTCAACGTCGTCGACATCCAGGCCGCCGGCGGGACGTTCAACGCCGGCGGACTGAACGAAACGTTCGTCGAACGGCTGGAGGAAAGCGGGCGCGAAGCCGTTGATTCGGCCGCCGCCGACCTCGAAACGACGGCTCCTGCTGTGGCGATTGAAACCGCGGTGACACGGACTGACTCGTTTGACGGCGTGGCCGTCGGCATCCGCGAGTACGTCGCCGATCACGACATCGACCTCGTCGTGATGGGGTCACACGGCCGCTCGAACCTGAAACGCCAGTTGTTGGGCAGCGTCACGTCGCAACTGCTCCGGACCATCGACGTGCCCGTGCTCGTGGTCCCGCGCGCTCCCTGAGACGAACTGGTGTCGCTGTACGAACCGCCCGTTCTATGTACTGTGAGAACGTACCGCAAACACGTGTCCGGCAATGCCAGAAACCTGTGGTATCTGCGGCGAGACGGTCCCGTTTGACGCGACAGTCCATACCGTGATTCACACGCACAGCGAGGCCGGCGTACTCGACGCGTACGTCTGCCGCCCATGTTATGAGGAGCGACTCGGTCCGATGTTCGAGCGGATCGACACGCAGGAACAGTCTCACTGATCGGAACGGTTTATGTTGTTTTATGCCGAGTAAGCCCGCCTTACTCAGACGTTACTCGTTTCGGCGGAAGCGCTCGACGACGAACTCCCGGTCGAGTTTCGCGATAAAGGTCCCGAGCTGTGGGCCTTCGGTGTCGTCGAACAGCAGCCGGTAGCCGGCAGAGAAGAACTCGCCGATATCGATGTCGTTTCGCTTTGCCGTCTCGTAGATCTCGGCCTGAATCGCCTCGCCGTCGTGGCCCTCGGCGATGAAATCGGCCAGCTCGTCCAGTGCGGCCGCCGTCGCGTCGTCGAAGGACACGTCGGGCATCTCCGTCCGTTTGAGTTCGTAGTTGAACTCGTTGTTCGTCAGGCTGGCCCATTCCTGGGCGCGCTCGACCCGGGCAAGCGCCTGCTCGACGGCCCACTCTGGGGCGTCGTCCGGGATGTGGCCCTCCTTCCGGGCGATCTGTTCCCGAACCTCTGGGTCGTCGGTCATCCCGAGTACGGCCGCGAACGTGTAGGGAATCCGAACACGTTCCTCGCGTGGCTCCTCGACGACCATCGGATAGGCCCGCTCGGCGAGTTCCATCTCGTCTTCGCTTCCGTCTGCCTCCCCGAAGTACCGCCGTTCGAACCGGTCGAACTCGTCGACGAGCTGGTCGACGTTCTCGACGGAGAAGTCCCGCTGCTTCCGTGGGTCCTTCACGAAGAAGTACTTGAACACCTCCGGTTCGAGGATATCCAGCACCTCGTCGACGGTGATGACGTTGCCCGACGAGGAGGAGAGCGGTTCGCCGTCGAGCGTAAACCACTCGTACACCATCGGAACCGGCGGCTGGATGTCCAGCACGTTTTCGGCCACGTCCTCGCCGGAGGGCCAGGACCCCTCGGCGTGGTCCTTGCCGAACGGCTCGAAGTCGACGCCGAGAATCTCCCACTGGGCGGGCCACTCGAAGCGCCACGGGAGCTTCCCATCCCGGAGCGTCGCCGTTCCCTCGTGGCCACAGCCCTCGATGGTCTGGTCGCCGGCTTCGACATCTTCACAGACGTACTCGACTTCGCCGGCGTCGAGGTCGACCGCTGTGACGCCCTCGGTAATCTTCCCGCAGTTGGCACACTGGGGCAGGAAGGGGACGTAGTCGTCATCGACCTTGTTCTGGTACTTCGCGAGCACGTCGCGGGCGCGGTCGGCGCGTTCGAGGACGCGCCGGGTCACGGGTTCGAACTCGCCGTCGGCGTACAGCTCGGTGTTCGAGACGAACTCCACGTCGACGCCGACCAGTTCGGCGCTTTTCCGCAGGAGCGTCGTGAAGTGTGCGCCGTAGGAGTCACAGCAGCCGAAGGGGTCCGGGATGTCCGTGTACGGCTTGCCGAGGTTCCGGCCGAGCGCCCCGGCGTCGACCTCGCCGAGGCCGACGACGTTCCAGTTGAGGTCGGCGAGCTGGCGGGGGACCGCCCGCAGCCGGTCCTTGTCGTCGGCGGTGAACACCTGCCTGACCTCGTGACCGCGGTCTCGCAGAGCCTCGGCGACGTAGTAGCCCCGCATGATCTCGTTGAAGTGGCCGATGTGAGGGACGCCCGAGGGGGAGACGCCGCCTTTGATGACAATCGGCTCGTCGGGCTCGCGCGCCTCGATTGCGTCGGCGACGGAGTCGGCCCAGAACGCCCGGCTGCCGCCGCGGCCGACCTCATAGGGATCTTCCGCCATCTACGCCCCCGGGATGATCTCGGACCCGTCGAACTCGCCGTCTTCGACCGCGCGCACGACGCGTTCGGGGTCAGACCCGTCCAGCACTACCGTCCGGATGCCGGACCGCTGGATGATCTTCGCAGCGAGCAGATCGACGGGGGCGCTGCTGCCGGCGTTCATCTCCATATCGGCGATCACGTCGACGAGTTCGCTTGCGCTGAGTTCGTCGAACCGTGTTGCGTCGTCGTCCTCGTTCGGGTCGGCGTCGTAGACGCCCGGAACCGACGTGGCATAGACGAGCAGGTCCGCGCCGACGTACTCAGCGAACGCGGCCGCCACGGCGTCGGTGGTCTGTGCGGCGACGATACCGCCGAGAACGGGGATGTCCCCGCGCCGGATGGCTTCCCGGCCCTCGTCGTAGCTCTCGGCGGGCGTTGGTGCCGCGCGGTCGTCCAGGGCAGCGATGAGTAGGCGGCCGTTCAACCGCGTAACTGCGATGCCGAGCTGGTCGAGTTCGATCTCGTTTGCGCCGAGGTCGCGGGCGCTCCCGATGTAATCCCGTGCGGTCGGGCCGCCGCCGACGACGGTCCCGAGCGTGTGCCCCTGTGCATCGAGTGACTGGATGGCGTCGGCGTAGTCGGCGACCCGGTCCGCGTCGAGGTCCGGGGCCAGTACGCTTCCGCCAATGGAGACGACGACTTTCATTAGCCCGCCGTAACCGCGATGCACTCTTAAGGGTTGTCAAGGCCACTGGCTGTCGCCTCTCTGGGTGGCCGCTGTTGTGACTCATGGCGGCTGGTGCCGACCAGATACCAACTGAATTGGCTGTCTGACGCGTGCCGGACGCGCTGACGTACGTCTGACGACGCCTCGAAATATCGGCAAAAATACCCGTTTATTGCCGTCACAGAAGGTGATATTCCTCTTTCACAGACTGTTCAAAACACCCCACACAGAGATCAGTGATACAGTCTTAAAACGCTCTATAAAATGTCTAAAGATATCTCAAACGATAGTAAAAAATCCGTTTTAGCTCGATTTGTCCTGAAAGTGACCGAAGTGACCTGAAGGTTCCTTCCTTTATATACTCCCGGCGGGGTTACGGGAGAGTGAGGTGACAAAGATGAGCGCTACTGCAACGCCCTCCGGCGAGGAAGAGCCCTCCAAAGAAGAGCGACTGAAGTCGTTCCTCGCAGAGAAGGCAAGTGACGGTGAGATGTATTTCAAGAGCAAGTTCATCGCTGACGAAGTCGGTCTCTCTCCGAAGGAGATCGGTGCCCTGATGGTCAAACTCAAAGACAGCGCGTCCGAGATCAACGTCGAGAAGTGGTCGTACACGAGCGCGACCACCTGGCGCATCGAGCCGGCGTAGTGGATTGGTCCCCGTGATCCGTTTTCCGCTATCCCATCCGATAGCGGTGTGTCCGTTCGCGGAGTATTTGTGCCCCCATCCGTTACGAACAGTCGATGAGTGGCCCCGCTGGTGACCCCCCGTCCCCGGACCAACTGGCCGGCGCGTTTGCCGTGTCGACAGTCCAGCAGACGGGTCAGACTGTCCGGTACGTCGGGGACCCGTTGGTGCCGCCGGATGCGGTCGTCGAGCAACTCCGACCGGTGTTCCGACAGCGGGGGTACGACGTTCGACTCGAAGGCCTCGGCTCCGAGTCCGCTGGTGTGACTGCTGCGAGCAATGGCGGTACTGCCGTCGAGGGACCGAGCGTCGATGGTTCGATTTCTGTCCCCGGCGGGTCGCCCAACACACGCCCGGACCAGTACGAACTGGTTGCAGAACCGATTGACACGGACACCGGGGGCGTCCCGTGGCTCAACATCGGCCTTCTATTGGCCACTATTGCGTCCACGCTGTACGTCGGGGCGAGCGCCTGGTACTACATCCCAGTTGCCGAGAACCCGCTTCGGATCTTCGAGGCCTGGCCGTTTGTCGTCGCCATGCTCGGCGTACTGGGCATCCACGAACTTGGCCACTACGCCGCCGCCCGCTACCACGGCGTCGACGTGACGCTGCCCTACTTTATTCCGTTTCCGTCGTACCTGGGGACGATGGGGGCGGTCATCAACATCCGCGGGCGTATTCCCGACCGGACCGCGCTGTTCGACATCGGCGTGGCCGGCCCGCTCGCCGGACTTGTCGCCACGACGGTCGTCACCGTCATCGGCCTCTCGATAGACCCGATTACGGTCCCGGAACGCGTGGCAAACAGCGACACCGGCGTCATCATCACGTTCAATTATCCGCTGCTGTTTCAGGCGTTAGAGGGGCTGGTGAACGCGCTGGGACTGGGAACCGAGATCGGCCCCGGCGAATCGGTCCATCCGATCGTGTTCGCCGGCTGGGCCGGGATGTTCTTCACGTTCCTGAACCTGCTGCCGGTCGGCCAACTCGACGGTGGTCACATCGTCCGGGCCATCGTCGGCCAGCGTCAGGAGACCGTCGCCGCCGCGGTTCCGGGCGCGCTGTTTGCCCTCGCCGGCTACCTGTATTTCACCCGGGACCCGCCGCCGGTCGGCTTCGGCGTCTGGGGGCTGTGGGTGTTCTGGGGCCTGTTCGCCACCGGGCTCGCGTATGCGGGTCCCGCGAGACCGACCGTAGATGCGGCGCTGGACCGCCAGCGGCGGCTCCTCGGGTTGTTCACGCTCCTGCTAGGACTGGCCTGTTTCACGCCGGTTCCGTTCGAGATCAGCGCGATATAACCGTCAGTTCACACGCCCCGAGACCGCTCTCAGTGTGAGTAACCCCGGTCTGGAAGCGTCTCGCCGTCAAGCGTCACGCCGCGCTCGGTGGCCGTTCCGACACGATGCAGTTGGCACGGCACAGCCTCTTTGGCCTCTGAAACAACCGATTCGGGCAGCGTACAGACCAGTTCGAAGTCCTCGCCGAAGAACACGCCAAACTCTCTGCGCTCCTGTTCGGTCTCTGTGACCGCGTCGACCTGTGTGTCGATGGGCAGCGGCGCTTCGATGGCGAACCCACAGCCGCTAGCCTCGGCCAACTGATGGAGCGAGCGGGCCAGACCGTCGCTCGAATCCATCATCGCCGTCGCGTGTGACCGGAGCGCGACGCCTGCACGCACGCGTGGTTCGAACTGAAACAGCTCGTTCGCTCGGGCTGTGTCGCCCCGGTCGAACAGTTCGAGCGCGGCGGCTGACCGGCCGAGCGTGCCGGTGACACAGACCGCGTCGCCGGGCGACGCGCCCGAACGACGGACCGGATCGGCCGCCATGCCGATGGCCGTCGTGGCGACGGTGAACTCGTCGTGGCTGTCCAGGTCGCCGCCCACGTACTCAGCGCCGACCGCGTGGCACACGTCCTGTGCGCCGTCGAGGAACGCCATGAGTTCGTCCGCTTCGAACGTCGGTGCGCCGTAGGCGGCCACCGCGGCGGTCGCGTCGGCCCCCATCGCGGCCACGTCCGACAGCGACGCCCCGACGGCTCGCCAGCCGGCCGTGTAGCGGGTCGTCCCCGCCGGGAAGTCCGTCCGCTCGTGGAGCATGTCGGTCGTGATGACCTGCCCGTCCACGACGGCGCAGTCGTCGCCCGCGTCGGGCAGCCGGTCGGCGAGGTCGGCGAGTGCAGCCCGCTCGTCCATACCCGGTCGTCGGTGCCCCGGGCCAAAACCCTCGGGGGTATCGGCCGACGGGTCAGGGTCGGTGGGTTGAAACCGGAGACTGCCAATGCCATCCACATGGATGGGAACCGGGTGGCGACGGTCGTCGGGTTCGCGGCGACGCTCGCCGTCCTCGCGGGGCTGGTCTGGCTCGTCGGCATCGACGAGACGCTGGACGCGCTCACGACGGCCGACCCGGTGGCCCTGCTGGCCGTCGCGGGCATCGCCATGCTCTGGCTCGTCTCGTGGGGGCTGGCGCTGTGGACGGTCCTGCAGGCCCTCGGCGCGCCGATGTCGCCACTCACGGCCGTTCTCGTGTTCGTCGCCGCCGTGTTCTCGAACAACGTCACGCCCTTCGGTCAGGCCGGTGGCGAGCCACTGAGCGCACTGCTCATCTCCGCGGCCGCCGACACCGAGTACGAAACCGGGCTGGCGGCCATCGCTACCGTCGACACAGTCCACTTCCTGCCGTCGGTCGGGTACGCGGTCATCGGCTTCACGTTCGTCGCCGCTGGTGCGGTCCAACTGACCCGGAACCTCGCGTTCGCCGCCGTCGCCGTGGCAGTGCTCGCGGTCGGGATCCCGATTGCTGCCGTTCTGGGCTGGCGACACCGGTACCGAATTCAGACGGCTGTCATCCGCGGCGTGGCACCGGCTCTCGCAACGGTGTCGAAAGTCGTTCCTCGATGGTCACCGCCGTCCACAGCCAGTATCGAGGCACGAATCGAGGGGTTCTTTTCGGCCATCGAACGCATCGCGACCGACCGCCGGACGGTGCTTCAGACCTTCGGGCTGTCGGCGTTTGGCTGGGCCTGCCTGTCGGCGTCGCTGTGGACCTCGCTGTACGCCGTCGGGGCACCGGTCAGCGCCGAGATTGTTCTGCTCGTCGTCCCCGTCGCCAGCATCGCCAGCGTCGTGCCGCTCCCCGGCGGCTCCGGCGCTATCGAGACGGTTCTCGTGACGCTGCTGGTCTCGACGGCACCGATTTCCGCTGCCGTCGCCACGTCGGGGGTGTTGATCCACCGTGTCGGGAGCTATCTCTTGCCGACGATTATCGGTGGCGGCGTCGCCGCAGCCCTCGGCGTGGACCGGGCCGCCTCGCCGGAGGAATGACGCCCGGCCAAGCTGACGGTGGATGGCATCATTGCTGCCCTGCGGGCGAGTGAACGGTTCACGCCCGCCGACTGCGAACGACGCGTTTAAATGACGGCGACGGAAAGGAATCTGCAATGGCTACACTCTACGACGTTCCCCCCGAGGAACTCATCGAGGCACTCACGGAGACGCTCGCAGACGAAGACGACATCGAAGCCCCGGACTGGGCCGAATACACCAAGACCGGTGTCGACCGCGAACTCCCACCCGAGCAGGAGGACTTCTGGGCGCGACGCGCCGCCAGCCTCCTCCGAAAGGTCGCTGTCGACGGTCCCGTCGGCGTCAACGCCCTCCGCTCGGAGTACGGGACCTCGAAGCAGGGCACGACCCGCTACCGCGTCCGCCCACATCACAAGACCAAGGGCTCAGGCAACATCATCCGGACCGCGCTCCAGCAGCTCGAAGACGCCGGCTACGTCGAGACCAGCGAGAACGACGGCCGCCGCGTCACCGGCGAGGGCCGCAGCCTTCTCGATGACACTGCGGGTGACCTTCTGACGGAGATGGACCGCCCGGAGCTCGAACGCTACGCCTGACTGAGGACTTTTATTCCGTTTTCGAGACCCGTCAGCGACCGCTCCGAAATCGTTTTCCGACCGACTCCAGTACGTTCAGACAACTATGAGTGGCGACCCCAGCGAGGAGGAACTCGAAGAACTCCGCAAGAAGAAGATGGAACAGCTCAAGGAACAGCAGGGCGACGAGGGCGAGGCACAGGAAGCGGCCCAGCAGCAGGCCGACGCCCAGAAGCAGGCCGTGCTGAAACAGAACCTCACCGACGGCGCGCGCAAGCGGCTCAACACGGTCAAGATGTCGAAGCCGCAGGTCGGCGAGCAAATCGAACAGCAGGTCGTGGCGCTGGCCCAGAGCGGCCGCGTCCAGGGCCAGATCGACGAGGACCAGATGAAGGAACTCCTCTCGGAACTGACGCCCGACTCCAAGAGCTTCGACATCAAGCGCCGGTAGATGGAGTGTGCCCTGTTGTACAGCGGCGGCAAGGACTCGACGCTGGCGGCGCTCCTGCTCGACCCCTTTTATAATGTGACACTCGTCAGCGGCACCTTCGGCGTCCGTGACACCGACCCCGCTCGGGAGAGCGCGTCGGCCGTCGGCTTCGGTCACGAGACAGTCGACCTGGACCCGGACGTGGCCAGTGAGGCCGTCGAGCGGATGCACGACGACGGTTACCCTCGCAACGGCATCCAGCAGGTCCACGAACACGCCGTCGAAACCGTTGCCCGCGGCGACTGGATCGCCGAGGCCGACGGCAGCGACTCGCTTGCAGCCGTCGCCGACGGCACCCGCCGCGACGACCGGGTCCCGACTATCGAGCGCCCGCTCGCCCAGAGCGTCGAGGATCGCTTGGACGTGGACTACCTCGCGCCGCTGGCCGGTATCGGCCGTGGCGCTATCGATGCGATGGCCGCCGACCGATTGGTTGTCGAGAGCGGCCCCAGTGCAGAGATTCCAAAGGCTGACTACGAGGTCGAACTGCGCGAATTGTTGCGGGAGCGCTACGGCGAGGGCGCTGTGGCTGACGTGTTCCCCGAGCATACGCAGTCCCGGGTGCGTGGCTTGCGGTAGCCGTCGGCGTGCGGGTCTTGTGAGCGTGTTCTACAGACTAAGCGATGTCCCGGCTGGTGTCCACGCTGATCCGGTCCGTAATATCGAGACACAGCGGTTCAGTGAGCGCTCGGCCGCCGCGGAACTTCGGGACGAAGAGCCTGTTCTCAAGGGCGTCCGCGCTACGTTCCGTTTCGAGGTCGAACACGATGTCGCTCGTGTACTCCGTCCGGTGGCGCTGTGGTGGCGTGGCGTCGTATTTGAGCGCGTACAGGACCGCGACGCTATCGGTCTGTGCGAGCTTGGCTTGCAGCGTTTCGAGGCAGGCTCGAAACTCTCCGGTGTCGGCCCGTTCCAACGGTTCGACGGGGTCGATGACGAGCAGTGATTCGCTTGTGAGTTCCTCGATATGGGTGAGTGCGTCGCTGACTGGCGCTTTCCGGTCCAGTTGGCTGACTGTGAGGTCGTCGTAGGTTTCCCTGTGGGTCCGTAGCGTCGACGTGATCGTGGTCGGTGCCTGTTCGCCGGAGAGATACATCGTGTCCTGCTGGGCGACGAACTTGGAGAGGAACAGTTCCGCTTGACTCGCCGGTTCGGCGAGTAGCGTGACGAGGCTACCGGCCGGGATACCGCCGTCGAGCTTCCGGTCGAGCGCTCGAACCCCCGTCTCGAATCGCTGTGTCACTGTCTCACCCCTCGGAGTGTCCACCGGCTCAGTACCTGTCCCATACGGACACACCCGTGAGGGTCTCCCTTTGTTGTCGGTTCTCTAACGCGGCTCGACCGTCCTATAGCCGGCCTTTATCGCCATCGACACCAGCGTGTGGTGGCCGACATTCCTGTTCTGGACAGACTGTCCGCGAAACACGCAGTGGTTCCGTGTTTTAGTAACTCTCTACCGGTAGATACCGGCGCGCGGTTCGAGGATCATGTCCGGCGTGAACGAACAGGTTCAAGCGCGCGCTCGCTGTAGGCGCGGGTATGTACGACTCCGTCAAGGGCTTTCGCGATTTCTACCCCGAGGAGATGCAGGCTCGGCGGTGGGCCATGGACACGCTGGAGGACGTAGCACAGCGGTACGGCTTCCGGGAGATCGGCACGCCGGCCCTCGAACCGACCGAGATGTACGTCGACAAGAGCGGCGAGGAGATCGTCGAGGAACTGTACAGTTTCGAGGACAAGGGCGGCCGCGAGGTCGCGCTCACGCCGGAGCTGACGCCGACCGTCGCGCGGATGTTCGTCGCCAAGCAACAGGAACTCTCAAAGCCCATCAAGTGGGTTTCGACGCGGCCGTTCTGGCGCTACGAAGAACCACAGCAGGGCCGGTTCCGGGAGTTCTACCAGACCAACGTCGACATCTTCGGGTCGGCGGAGCCGACGGCCGACGCCGAGATCCTGGCCGTCGCTGTGGAGATGCTCACCGACCTCGGGCTGACCGGCGAGGACTTCGAGATCCGCGTCTCCCACCGGGATATCCTCGCGGGCGTACTGGAGTCGTTCGGGGCCGACGTGGACGTGCCCGAGGCCATCCGTGCGGTCGATAAGCGGGCGAAGATCGACCACGACGAGTACCTCGATGCGCTCGTGGAGGCGGGGCTCAACTACGGCCAGGCCGACAAGTTCGACGAGATGCTGCAGATCGACGCCGAGGAGATCGACACGCTGGCGGACCTCACCGGCTCCGACGACGTTCGGGCGGCGACCGACAACCTCCAGGCGGTGCTCGATGCCGCTGAGGACTTCGGCGTGCGCGAGTACCTCACCGTCTCGCTGACGACCGCCCGCGGGCTGGACTACTACACCGGCGTCGTCTTCGAGTGCTTCGACTCGACGGGCGAAGTCTCGCGCTCGGTCTTTGGCGGCGGCCGCTACGACGACCTCATCGAGGGTTTCGGCGGCCAGCCGACGCCGGCCGTCGGGTTCGCGCCCGGCCACGCAACGCTCCAGCTCCTCTGCCAGCGCGCCGGTGTCTGGCCCGCCGAGGAGCTATCGACGGATTACTACGTCCTGCAGGTCGGCGACACGCGTCCGACTGCGGCCCGCATCGCCCGGGACCTGCGCGAGCGGGGCCACGTCGTCGAGAGCGACGTTGCCGACCGCTCCTTTGGCGCACAGATGGGCTACGCCGACGGCATCAACGCCGAGACGGTCGTTATCGTCGGCGAGCAGGACCTGGCAAACGACGAGGTGACGCTCAAGGAGATGGACGACGGCGAGCAGGTCAGCGTCCCGCTGTCGGCGTTCCCGGGCGATCACGACCGGCCGACGTTCGAGGACTTCACCGAATAGCGTGGCCGAGCGGCCGGTCCACGACAGTAACTTTTTGCGACCGCCGTGTTGATTGTTCGACATGCAGCTCCCCTCCATCGCCCTCCCGAGGTGGAAGCTTGTCGCGGTTATCGTGATCGTTTCGACGGGCGTCGCCATGCTCGGCGGTGCGGCCGGCCTCGGTAACGTGCTCGCACCGGTGTCGATCATCCTCGGCTGGTTCATCCTGGCCCCGCTCGTCGCCCTGCTGGGTTCGGAACTTCCGATGATCGAGTCCCCGGAAGACGGGACAGAGACGGACGAAGCCACTGTGATCGACCCAGCGGAATCGACAGTGGACCCGGTTGACCGCCTCCGGGAGCGCTACGCCCGCGGCGAACTGACCGACAGCGAGTTCGAACGGCGGCTGGATCGCTTGCTGGAGACCGAATCACTCTCGGCGAACGACGAATCCGAGGACGAGGCCCGTGCGACGGACAGAGAACTCAGTCTCGAAACCGAGTGACGGTGGGCCGTCGTTCGCGGTCGCCGTAGCCGACTCACAGCCGACGACTCGCAGGCCACTCTCGTTTCACCCCGTCGTGCTAACGACCTCGATACCGCTGTCAGTCAGGCGGACGTACAGAAGCACGTCGTCGGGGCCCGGGTCGACTACGTCGCCGAGGTCGGGCGCACAGCCGGCCATCCTGCTCGGTCGCCGGCAGGTAGCCCGTGCCCTCGATATCCGTTCCCGTCAGTTCAGACATTCGTACTACCCCTGATGACGAAAAGGTGAGTGAAAAACTCTTGCGGAGGATATCAGCTGTCAGTCCACTTCCGATACACTGGCCAGTAGTGCTCCTATACGGCGTCAGTGCCCGTCTCCTTTGCGTGTTCCATGCAGTAATAGTTGCGTGCGTCGACACTCCATATCAGATGAGCACCGAAGATAACAAGGTCAGTCGTGGCTACCCGTTCTACCCCGTCTGTTGTCTTTGTATCGCATATTACGCACTTGTCTATCCAGAGCGTCTTTGTTACCGAGTCAGTCCGATTGTACGTTCCAACATCAGTTACTGAATATGGGCTTCTAATCAGTTGGAGGATGTAGAATGCAGCTACCGTAAGGCCGGCATTCACTGCAAGGGAGGTATTAGCAATCGTGCCCAATACAATGATGGAGACGATTCCTATCAGGACTATTAACGGGAGTTTTTTCACCCCGTTCGGCAGGCTCGAATACTGTCTGAATAGCATCCCCCGTTTATTCTTTGGCACGCATGAACTACTACAGAGAGGGGTTCCGTCCACACGCTGGCGTGTCCGAGTGCCGCAGACCACGCAAGGAGCTTTTGTCCTGTCACTCTGTAGCTCCTCTTCGGCTTCGTTCTCAGACTCGGTTGTCTCACCTGCCTGCATTTCATCCTCGCTCATACCGGTTCTTTCACTCATGACCCTGATTCCTGTCTATTCGGTATAAACCACCGGAACGATGATAAATAGTCCTCACGAACAGTTACCATCTGTTGCCCCCAGTTGATTGCTCAAATACTCTCGGTCTTGGAAGCGGCCACACCCCGCGCAGATTAGCGTCTCCGGGTGCAAAGTGAGGTCAATACAGCGCTGTTCGAGCGGACTCTATTTAGACCTGTGCGGCTCACTCCCTCCGCCCTTAGAGTGCCCGCTCCATCTCCATCTCTACGCGCTCCTTGGCAACCGTCTCGAAGCCGACGGACTCGTACAGCGCTCGTGCGACGTGGTTGGTGTTCGAGACGGAGAGCCAGACGCGTTCGAGGTCGTTTTCCTGCCCGTAGCCAAGCAGCACGCGGATGAGCCGCGAGCCGATGCCGGCGTACTGGTAGTCCGGGTGAACAAAAATCGCCAGTTCCGAGGTGTCTTGGTACGGGACGAGGACGGCGTGGCCGACGGCGTCCCCTTCGTGCCAGACGACGACGTTCAGGCCGTTTTCGACGAGGTCCGGCAGCCAGTCGCGGATGTCCGCTTCGGTCCGGGGTGGGACGCCCTGTGACCGTGAGTCGTTCCCGAAGTCGGCGTACATCTCCACAAGCGGGTCGATATCGCCGTCGTAGGCCTCGATTGTCACCGTCCGCCCGTCGTGGTCGGTGAACGTTTCGGGCGGGCGGGGGAAGTCGTGATCCGCCGCGGCGGCGTTGGACATGTTCTCTACTTTGCACTCGGGCTCCCTAAGTTCGTCTATCCTTCTCGGCAACTGGGATTCGGGTGAGACAAGTGGCTTGCTGCCGAGGAATCGGTATGCGCGCCTACCGCGTGGCCTACGACGGGCGGTCGTATCACGGGTTCCAGCGCCAGCCCGATGTCGACACTGTCGAGGGGCGACTGCGTTCGGCGCTAGTCCGGCTGGGCGTCTGCGAGCGCGGCGACGGCCTGCCCGAGCACTACGCGGCTGCTGGCCGGACCGATGCCGGCGTGTCCGCGCGGGCACAGACCGTCGCCTTCGACGCCCCGGCGTGGCTCTCACCGACGGCGTTCAACGGCGAACTCCCCGACGACATCCGCGTGTGGGCCAGCGCCGACGTTCCCGCCGGGTTCCACGCGACCCACGACGCCACCGAACGGGCGTACACCTACTACCTGTACGCGCCGCCGGACGCGGACCGCCACGGACACAGCCCCGTCGACGACGAGCGGTGGGCCGATGCCGTTGACGCGCTCGCCGGCGACCACGACTTCCACAACCTCACCTCTGACAAGACAGGTACCAAGCGGACCGTCGACATCGACTGGGAGCGGGACGGCCAGTTCCTCGTCGTTCAGTTCACGGCCGGCGGGTTCTGTCGCCAGCTCGTTCGCCGGCTCGTCTCGCTTGCGGCCGCCGTCGCGGAGGGCTCGGCCCCGCTGTCGAAGATCGACCGCATCCTCTCGCCGGAGCCCGTCAGCGGTCCCGATGGCGTCCCGCCGGCCCCGCCCGAACCGCTCGTACTGACCGACGTGCGCTACCCGGACGTGACCTTCACCCGGGACGAGGACGCCGCTGCGGATGCACGGCGGGTCTTCGAGCACCGGCGCGCGACGGCCCGAACGACAGCACGGGTCGCCGGTCACGTCATTGACGGGCTGTAACCCGCGCCCCTCCGTCGCTGAAACGAAGGCTTACTTCGCCCCCGTCCCAAGGGCGGGCTATGAGTTCGGTACCCGCACGGAGCGACATCGACGAGGCGTACAAGTGGGACCTCGAATCCCTCTACGCCAGCGACGAGGACTGGGAAGCCGCCTACGAGGAAACGGAGGGACTGATCGAGGACCTGTCCGCCTACGAGGGGCGGGCCACCGAGGACGCCGCCACCCTGCTAGCGACGCTAGAGACCTACGAGGAGCTGATGCGGGCGGTGTCCAACGTCGCCGCCTACGCCCGGATGCGCCGGGACGAGGACACGACCGACGACACCTATCAGGCGCTGACCGCTCGCACGCAGTCGCTGTCCTCGGAGGCCAGCTCGGCCGCTTCGTTCCTGGATCCGGAACTGCAGGAACTGGAGTACGACGACATCGAAGCGATGATCGACGCGGAGCCGGCGCTGGAACCGTACGAGCACTACTTCGACGACGTGCTCCGGATGAAAGACCACACCCGCTCGGCCGAGGTCGAGAACCTGCTCGCCGAACTCGGCGAAGTCACCGGCGCGCCCGGCGAGGTGTACAACATGCTGGCCAACGCCGACATGGAGTTCCCCACGGTCGAGGACCCCGACGGCGACCAGCAGCCGATCACGCTCAACAACTTCACGACGCTGCAGAAACACCCGGACCGCGAGTTCCGCCAGCGCGTCTACGAGGCGTTTTACGACGAGTGGGGAACCGTCCGCAACGCGGTCGGCACGGCCTACAAGAACGCCGTCAAGACGGACGTGAAGATGGCCAACGCCCGCAACTACGACACCGCCCGCGAGGCCGCGCTCGACGGCCCCAACGTCCCCGTCGAGGTGTACGACACGCTCGTCGACACCGTCAACGACAACCTCGACACGCTGCACCGCCACGCCGACCTCAAGCGCCAGTCAATCGGCGCTGACGAACTCCGGATGTGGGACCTCTACGTCCCACTCGTCCAGGAGGAATCGCCCGAAATCGAGTACGAACAGGCCTGCGAGTACGTCACCGAGGCCGTCGCGCCGCTGGGGGAGGACTACCAGTCCCGCCTCGCCGAGGGGCTGGAGTCCCGCTGGGTCGATGTCTACGAGACCGAGCACAAGCAGTCCGGTGCGTACTCCGGGGGCACCTACGACTCCCAGCCGTTCATCCTGATGAACTACCAGGACGACGTGGAGTCGATGTACACGCTGGCCCACGAACTCGGGCATTCGATGCATTCGGAGTACACCAGCGAGGAACAGCCCTACGTCTACTCCGGCTACGAGATCTTCGTCGCCGAGGTCGCCTCAACGGTCAACGAGACCCTGT
Organism: Haloarcula terrestris; assembly: GCF_031624315.1. Classification (NCBI taxonomy): domain Archaea; kingdom Methanobacteriati; phylum Methanobacteriota; class Halobacteria; order Halobacteriales; family Haloarculaceae; genus Haloarcula; species Haloarcula terrestris. Next base: position 168,703 of record NZ_JAMQOM010000004.1, read on the forward strand.
TGACTCACCACCTGCTGGACACCGTCGAGAACGAGCGTCTGCGCCGGCACATCCTCAACGAATACCTCGAACGGTTCCGGTCGACCCTCTATCGGCAGACGATGTTCGCCGAGTTCGAGCACCGCACCCACGAGATGTCCGAGGCCGGCGAGCCGCTGACCCCAGACCGACTGGACGACCTCTACGCCGACCTGAAGGGCGATTACTACGAGCCGGCGGTACTTGACGACCGCATCGCCCGCGAGTGGATGCGTATCCCGCACTTCTACCGGGCGTTCTACGTCTACCAGTACGCGACCGGCATCTCGGCGGCCGTCGCGCTCGTCGACGGGATCCTCGATGAGGGCGAGCCCGCTGCCCAGCGGTACATCGACTTCCTCCGGAGCGGGTCCCGGGAGTACCCGCTGGAACTGCTTCGAGACGCCGGCGTCGACATGGCGAGTCCGGACCCGGTCGAGTCCGCGCTCTCGACGTACGGTGCATACCTCGACGAGTTCGCCGAACTGCTGTAGAGCGACGCTAGGCTCCCCGTTTCCGGCACGGTCTGGGCTGTACAGACAGCCCTCGTCCCGACACGGATAACTGTTTCACCCCCGTGTGACCCGAAGGCACTTTGTGTCTCAACCGTATAGTACCGACCATCCAAATGTCGCGCAGTCCCTCGCTTCCGGAACGACCACGGTTGGAACTCGACCCCGATATGACGCCTGACGAGCGTCTGGAGGCACTCCGGGAACACTTCAAAGAGATCGTACAGGTCAACGAACAGCTCACCGAGCAACTCGATGCGGCCCGTGACCGGCAACACGGCCTCACCGACGAGGTCGATCAGCTCGAACGGGAAAACGAGACGCTCAAGACCTCCTCGCTGTACATCGCGACGGCCGAGGAGCTGACCGACGACGGCGTCGTCGTCAAACAACACGGCAACAACCAGGAGGTGCTGACGGAGGTCTCGCCGTCCATCCGGGACGGGCTGGAGGCCGGCGACCGCGTCGCCATCAACGACTCCTTCGGCGTCAAGCAGATCCTTGACCCCGAGACCGACGCCCGCGCACAGGCGATGCAGGTCGATGGCTCGCCGGACGTGAGCTACGAGGACATCGGCGGCCTCGAAGAGCAGATCCGGGAGGTCCGGGAAGCCGTCGAGGAGCCGCTTATCAACGCCGACCAGTTCCGCGAGGTCGGTATCGAGCCGCCGAGTGGCGTCCTGCTGCACGGCCCGCCCGGCACCGGCAAGACGATGCTGGCGAAGGCCGTCGCCAACGAGACCGATGCGACGTTCATCAAGATGGCCGGCTCCGAACTGGTCCGGAAGTTCATCGGCGAGGGGGCGCGACTCGTCCGGGACCTGTTCGAACTCGCCGCCGAGCGCGAACCGGCTATCATCTTCATCGACGAGATCGACGCCATCGCGGCCAAGCGAACGGAGTCGAAGACCTCCGGCGACGCCGAGGTCCAGCGGACGATGATGCAGTTGCTCTCTGAGATGGACGGGTTCGACGAGCGCGGCGAGATCCGTATCATCGCGGCAACGAACCGCTTCGACATGCTCGACCGGGCCATCCTCCGCCCCGGCCGCTTCGACCGCCTCATCGAAGTGCCGAACCCCGACGTGGAGGGCCGCGAGCGCATCCTCGAAATCCACACGCAAGAGATGAACCTCGACGACGACGTGGACCTCGGTGCGTTCGCCGCCGAAACCGACGGCCTCTCCGGCGCGGAGCTAGCGTCGCTGGCGACCGAAGCCGGGATGTTCGCCATCCGCGACGGCCGGACGACGGTCCAGCAGTCCGACCTCCACGACGCTCTAGCGAAGATCGAGGCCGACGACGACGCCAGCAGCGTGCCGGTCGCGTTCGCCTAACAACCACCTTTTTCAGCGTCGCCTTTCCTCACGCACTCGTAGAGTGCGCTGCGGGAAGGCTCCTTGAAAAACGTGGGCGAAAAAGGCCGCGCTCTCACGGTGTTCGAGCGCGGTGAACCGCTCACTTCGCTCGCGGACAGTCCGACTGATATCGGTTTTCGGTTTTGAGTACCGCACAGAGGTGTCAGTGTGACACTCGACACACACCGCGAACATCGCTCTTGTTTTCACCGAACAGCCTTCGTCCCCGCCTGATTTAAGCCACCCCGCCCGGTATCGGTGCTCGTGACAGAGCGTGGACGGACGCGGCGGGCGTTTCTGGGGACGCTCGCGGCGACGACGGTCGGGTCAATCGCGGGGTGTCAGTCGTCGTTCGACCCACTCGCATCGACGACGCTGGACGAACACGCCGCCACGCAGTTCCGGCAGGGGCTTTTGAACCAGGGGTATCAGGACACCGCGGTACCCGACGCTGTCGAGCGGGCGTGGGAACGACCGACCAACCGCGGGGAGCACACTGCTGCGAAGGGGAGTCCGGCGCTCGCGCCGACCGGTGACCTGATCCTGGCCGACGACACCGGCCGCGTCCGGGCCATTGCACCGGATGGTGAGGTCCAGTGGACGACGACGATAACCCAAGCTACCCGTGGGAGCCACGGCACGCCGGCTATCGCAAACGAGACCGTCTATATCGGGGCCTACGACGGCGCGCTGTCGGCGCTGGATCTCGACACCGGAGAGTACCGCTGGCGGACGGAGCTGGGGGACGCCATCGGCGCGAGCCCGACCTACTACAACGGGTCGCTGTACGTCGCTGTCGAGCACTCGGCTCCCAGCGGGAGCGTCGCCGCCGTCAACGCCGCGACCGGCGACGTGCAGTGGCGCGATAGCCGGCCGACCGACCACCCCCACTCGACGGTGGCGCTGGACCGCGAGCACGACCGCCTGCTGTTTGGTTCCAACGATGGCTACTGCTACGCGTGGTCGTTTCCGGGCTTGGAGCAGGTCTGGCGCTACGACACTGGCGGCGACGTGAAAGCCCCTATCGCCGTCACTGAGGGGACCGCTATCGTGCCATCGTGGGCCGAAACCGTCACCGCCGTCGACGTGACCGACGGCACGGAGCAGTGGACGTTCGAGGCCGACGCCGACGTGATGTGTGCGCCGGCGGTCCACGACGGCACCGTCTACGTCGGCAGCCACGACGACCGGCTGTACGCAATCGACCTCGACAGCGGCGAGGAGCAGTGGCGCTACGACACCGGCGGGTGGATCATCGGGAGCGTCGTCGCTACCCGGGACCACGTGCTTGTCGGGTCCTACGACACGCGGCTGTACGCATTAGAGCGAGCTTCCGGCGAGGTGGCCTGGACCACCGACAACCGCGGCCACGTGACGAGCGCGCCGCTGGTGACCCCTGACGGCATCTACTACACGGAACGCGCGGTCGACGGCGACCCGGACCGACCGGGCATGTGTTACAAGCTCGTTCCGGCGTAACGAAGCGAAACCCCTTAGCCCGCGGACCGTCGACTCCGGTCTATGAGCACCATTCGGGTCGTGTGGGGGACCGCAACCGGCCCGACCGCGCTGGCCGCCTACGACGCGGCACTCGCCGAAGCAGGCGTCCACAACTACAATCTCCTCTCGCTCTCGTCCGTCATTCCTGCTGAGCCGGCTCTCGAGGTGATGGGGACCGCACCGGACCTGGGGCCGCCCGGCGAAGCGCTAGAGGTCGTCCAGTCCTCGGCGACAGCCGAGCCCGGTGAGAGCGTGGCCGCTGGCATCGGCTGGGCTCGCAGCGAGGCGGGACCGGGCATCTTCTACGAGGTCGACGGGGACAGCGAGGACGCGGTCCGGATGGAGATCCGCGAGGGCCTGGCCGCCGGTCGTGACCTGCGGGACTGGGAGTTCGTCGAGGAGAACGTCTACGTCGAGTCGGCGACCTCGGATACCGAGTACGCCAGCGCCGTCGTCCTCGCCACATACGGCGAGAGTCACCCGGTCGTGTGAGTACCAGCGCGCTGACGGTTGCGGCCAGAACTGTGCTCGACCCTGGGTTTTTAGTGCTCCCCCTCATAGAGACAGAGAACGTTCATGTACGGGAATACGTCGTTCGGTGGGGAGACGGAGGAAGTGACGCTGACCACGGAACAGCGTGAGAAGCTCCGCCGGGACCTCTCAAGCGTCGCCGCCCGGACCCGCGAGCTCCTGCCCGGTGAGTTCGTCGTCGGCTCCGAAATCAGCAACAGTACGACAGGCCCACGGGCCACAATCGCGGTTCAGCCCCCTGTCGGATCAGTCGTCAGCGCGGACTACACGCCCGAGGACCCCGAAAGCGCGAGCATTTCCGACGCCGAACGTGACGACCTCGCCCAGGGAATCGCTGCCTCCGCCGCGTTGCAGGTCAAGCAAGTGATGGGCGACGATACGTCGCCGACGGCGCAGTAACGGTCGCCGTTTTCCAGTTATCGCCGGGACAGTAGCGTCAGTGGAACGTAGCGGGCGAGTATTAGCGCCCGCCGCCGGCGACTGGCGGATTATAAAACAGCGCGTAGCCGATGGAGCCACCGGCGGGGAGACTGCCGGCACTCAGCGCCGTGACGAAACTGATAGAGGTAACGACTGCGCCGAGCGACGCCAGCAGCATCGAGAGGGCGATACTGGCGAGCACGAGGTCGGGTATCGACGGGCGGCCGGACATTCCTGTCTCTACAGAGACATGCCTACTAATTAAATATTATTACTCGTGCAAACGGTGCGCTGCCAACCGCCTACTTGCCCCAGAAGGGGTCCCGGTTCCGGTGTTTTTCCAGATACATCGACAGCGCCTCGCGCTCGTCGACGGAGATGTCCTCTTTGAGTTCCTGTTCGAGAATCTTCGCGTGCTTCTCCGGGATTTCGACCCAGAGGTCGTCGCCTTCCTCGATCTGGCGGCCGACGGTCGGCCCCTGGATCGAGACGGCCATGCGCTCGCCGGCGCGGGCCGAGTCGACATCCTCGCCCTCGTCCTGGATCGTCTTGAGCGTCCCGACGCGATGTGGCTCGCCGTCCTCCCATTTGATGACGTTAACGTTCCGTCGGAGTTCACCGGAGAGAATTTCCACGCCGACGACAGCGGGGTCGGACTGGCGGAAGGTGTGGTCCTGCAGGACTCGGAACTTTGCGGGTCGGGTGATGTTATCGAGGATCTGCTCCTGCTGGGCCTCCTCGATGGCGGTGACGTGGTCGTCGTAGGACTCGACGAGTTGGTAGATCACGTCGTCCTCGAACAGCTCTACCTCCTCCTGTTCGGCGAGGTCCCGGGCGTCATCAAGCACCTCGACGCTGAACGCGAGAATCGCCTGGTTTGTCGGCTCGCCGGCCGTTTCGGCGACCCGCACGTCTCGCGGTGCGACCGCGCCAACCTCGGCGCGCATGACCGGGATCTCCTCTTCTTCGAGGGTGCTGGAGAGGGCCTCCAGCGAGCCGAGCGTGTCGGCCTTGATGACGACGCCTTCCTCCTGTGTGGTGACCTCGATTTCGGCGAGTTCCTCTTCCACCTCGGCGATGACTTCGCTACGGTCGCGGTCGCGGATGACGCGGATCGGCGCGCCGGCCATCGCGTCGCCGAGGTCCGGCGCAGCGATTTTGACACCGTCGGCGGCGGCGACCTGCTCGACCTGCTCGAACTCCTGTTCGGTCCGGATCTCTTCGAGCGGGCGCGGCCGGAGCAGTGCCCGCACGTCGGTGACGATTGACCCCTGCAGGCCGCCGACGACGATGGTGTCGTCGTTGCGAATGGTCCCGTCGTAGATGATGGCGTCGAGCGTCGTTCCAAAGCCCTGGGTGTCCTTCACTTCGAGGACGGTCCCGACACCGGGACCGGTCGTGTCGATCTCCATCTCCTCTTTCATGTACCGCTGGGACAGCCCCATCATCACCGTCAGCAGGTCAGGGATGCCCTCGCTCGTTTCGGCCGAGACCGGCACGACGCCGATGTTGGCCTGGAAGTTCTGGACGCGCCAGTACATGTCCGCGGAGAAGCCGTTGTCCGAGAGTTCGCCGATGATCTCGTAGAGCTTCTCGTTGAGGTCGGACTGGACGCGGTCGGACTGGGCGTCCATCGTCTGCTGGACCGGCTGGCCCTCGTTGGGGTTCCAGCCGGGGACGGTGTCGATCTTGTTCGCGGCGACGATGAACGGCGTCTGCGTTCGTTTGAGGATGTCGATGGCCTCCAGTGTCTGTGGCTGGAAGCCGTCGTTGACATCGACGACGAGGATAGCGATGTCCGCGAGCGCACCGCCCCGCGAGCGAAGCGTCGAGAAGGAGTGGTGCCCCGGCGTGTCGATGAACAGCAGGCCGGGCAGGTCGAAATCCGTCGGGTCGACGAGATCACCAGCGATCTCCGAAATCACGTCGAGCGGGACGGCGGTCGCGCCGATGTGCTGGGTAATCGCGCCCGATTCACCGGCAGTGACGGCCGAGCCGCGGATCTTGTCGAGCAGGCTCGTCTTTCCGTGGTCGACGTGGCCGAGGACGGCGACGATGGGCGTCCGCAGGGTGTCGTCGTCGGCTGTGGTGGGGTCCGTGTCAGACATAAATGGCTCCAGAAGTTGTCAGAACCGAGTCGTCGGTGGCAGTTAAGTTCGTCGTCATCAGACGCACGCGACCGAACGCGGGGCTTAGCGGGCGTCACTCGGTGACAGTGAACGATCCCGTCATGCCAAACCCCTGGTGGGGGACACAGTGGTACTCGTACTCGCCGGGGACCTCGAACGTGTATGCGTACTGGTGGCCGCTGGAATACGTCCCGTCGCCGGGCGTCCCTGACCAGTCGCTGTCGGCCGGCGTCGCGGTCGGCTTGACGTTGTGGCCGTCGGCCTCCCAGACCCACAGCACGGTGCTTCCGACCGGGATCTCGAAGGTTTTCGGATCGAATCTGAAGCTGCCAGGCGCGACAGCGACTTCCTGCTCGGCGCCGCCCGGCGTTCCGGTTGGTGTGGGTGTCGTCGTCTCGGTCGGGGTGGCTGTGGCAGTCGGTGTCGGCGTCTCGGTCGGCGTGGCCGTCTCAGTCGGCGTCGCGGTTTCGGTCGACGCTTCTGTGGCTGTGTCTGTCGGGGACGACGCGTCACCGCCGTCGCCACTGCAGCCTGCAACAGTTCCCGTGACAGCGGCCGTAAGCACTCCGAGAAACCGCCGCCTGTTTCGGTCCATGCATCCCAGTCGGGTGCCTCCCGCTTAGGGCTGCTGCCCACAGCGTTGGGTCGTTCCCTTCCCCGAGACAGAGCAACTGATACCCGTGCTCGCCGACGTTTCCGATGGTGGCATGGCAGCCCCTTCGCTGTGACAGCCCTCCGAAAGTCGTGGCGAGTCGCTGGTCAGACATCCCCGTGGCGTTTATGTAACCTCGTTCGGAACAAGGGGGTATGGCTGCAATACTCGCAGAAAACCTGTCGGGGAAAGACGTGATGGGGACTGATGGTGCGGAGATCGGCAGTCTCTACAACATCACGATGGACTTCTCCTCGGGCGCGTTGCACAACCTCGTCATCGACCCCGCGGAGTCGCTCCGCAACACGGATTTCGAGTACAGTGACCAGGGCCGCCTGCTTGTTCCGGTCGAACGAGTCAAGGCGGTGAAAGACCACATGATCGTCAAACGCTAGATGTACGTTCTGGACTCCTCGGCGTTTATCAACGAGTACCACACCGACGAGCAGATAGCGACGATTCCGCTCGTCAGAGACGAACTGGAAGACGAGGCCGCCTATCGCTTCGATGCTCTCGAAGGCTCGGGTATGCATCTCCATATCCCCGAGGACAACACTGTCGAGCGCATCGAACGCGCCGCCAGCGAGACCGGCGATCTGGCGGAACTTTCCGAAACTGATATCCGGCTGATCGCGGCCGCGTTCGAACTCGATAGCCGGCTCGTCACGGACGACTACGCCATGCAAAACGTCGCGGAGAAACTCGACGTGGCGGTGGAAGTTATCGCCCGTGAAGGGATCTCCGAACAGCGCGACTGGCTGTTCCAGTGTGCCGGCTGCGGCCGCGAGTTCGACGAGAACCGCGACCGCTGTCCCATCTGTGGGAGTTCGCTCTCGCGGAAGAACCCGGCCTAAACAGTCTGTTCGTCCCGGGCGTCCAGCCCGAGATCGATCAACTGTGTGAGTACTTCCTCCTCTGTGATGCCGTAGCGCCGCGCGAGCGTCTCGATGATCCGCGCTTGGTCGTCATCACAGACGATGGTGAACCGCCGAGCCATGCAATCGCCTACAACGGTAGTTCGCATAAACACCCGTCAGACAGCAGTCAGACGGTTCAAATCGCCGGATTTCCTGTAATTTCAATGTACAATGTGAGAAACTGGATGGCGTTGAATGCGCCGTGAATGAAGATGGGGACGAGCAGATTTTCAGTTTTGAGATAGCTCAGACCCAGCAGCGTCGAGAGGACAAACACAAGGAGCAAGGAAAGGGCGGTCTGTGTCGGCGTCCCAGCGGCGTACTGACCGAAGTGGACGACGCCGAAGACGGCGCTTGTGAGCACGATTGCCTGCAGCTCACCGAAATCGTCGTAGAGGTACTTTTGAATGATGTTCCGGTAGATAAACTCCTCGCTCGGGGCGATCGTGAGAAACGCAAGCGGCACCATCACGAGCAGGAACGAGGGGTCCCTGTTGGCGACCTCCTCGACGTTACTCCGGGCCGCTTCGAGGCCGAGGGCCTGAATGAGGTAACTGAAGCCAAAGAGCGCGACCATGAGGACGACGACGCCGCCGACCCCGTAGCCGATATCGCGGATTCCGGGCCGGCGCAGATCGAGGTCGGCCCAGGTCCGGTCCAACTGGTTGGCGACTGCCGCGCCGAAGCCGATGAAGCCGACGCCGATACCGATAGTGAGGGTGATGTACGCCGGGCCGGTGACGGTCCCGCTGTCCAGCGCCCCAGCGCCGAGCAGCCCTGTGGCTGCGACCCCGAGAACGACGAACTGGGCGAACAGCGTGCCGACGAGGAAGCCGGCCAGACCGATTCCCGTCGCGACCGAGAGCGCTCTGGCGACCGTGTACAGCCGATTGTTCGGCACGCCGGTCGCCAGCGCCCAGCCAAGTGCGACTGTGACGCCGCCGGCCAGCATCGTGAGATAGACTGCGAGACCGACCGTTGCCTCGACGCCGGGCCGGTGCTCCGGTCCGAAGAAGGCGACGAGCGTTGCGAGGGTTGCGATGGCACTCGCTCCCATTGCACCGAGACCAGCCTGCCGCGGCTCGACCGCACCGTGGCGGACAAGCGAGAACGCGAGCGCGGCCATGACGAAGCCGGCGACGGCGACCTGTCGGGCGGTGACCGGACCGACCGCCGTCGTCGGTGTCATCCAGCCAACGATGCCTGTTTCGGTGGCGACGAGTACGACGAGACCGAGGCCAGCGGCGAGGACACCCCAGTTCGCGGCAGTGTCGTCCATTATCGGCAGTCGGTCGCGCCGGCCTAAAGGGACTCCGTTTCGCCGATCCGCAGCCGCTCGCGCTCGTCGATGGCTGCGGTTTCGTCCGTCGCTTCGCCGCGGATGAGCGCCCGCGTCGCGTTCTTGCCCCACTCGACGGCCGGCTGCGTGAACGTCTCCACGCCCGCGAGTTCGCCGACGAGGACGCAGGCAGCCTCCATCGCGTACAGCAGTTCGCCGACGCTCTCGGCGTCGAGGCGGTCGATTTCTAGTTCGAGCGCCGGCCGGTCAGCCGCCGGCAGGCTCGCCACCGTCGCCTCGTACTCGGCGTCGATGAGGCCGCCGAGGTCGGTTCCGGCGAGATACGACAGGTCCTCGTGGTCCGGATCGGGAATCGCCACGTCGGCCCGCTCGCGCGGTCGGACGAACGTCACGACCTTGTCCCGGTGCCCGGCGCGGTACAGCTGGAGCTGGGAGTGCTGGTCGGTCGCACCCAGCGCTCGCGCCGGTGTCTGGCCCCGCCCGTCTTTCCCCAGGCTCTCGGCCCAGAGCTGTGCGAACCACTCGCCGAAGGACTCCAGGCGCTCGGCGTAGGGCATGAATGCGTTGACTTTCGCGCCCTCCTCTTCGAGTGCATAGGCCATCGCGCCGTAGGCGTAGGCCGGCGAGTCGTACAGCGACGGCTCGAGGTCCTCGGCCGCGGTCTGGCCGCCGCCGAGCAGCCCCTCGATGTCGACACCGAGAATGGCTGGCGGAACGAGGCCGACTGCCGACAGCGCGCTGAACCGGCCCGGGACGCCCTCTGGGACCGGCAGCGTCGGCAGGTCGTGCTGGTCGGCGAGTGCCCGGAGCGGCCCGGACTCGCCCGTGGTCACGACGATGCGCTCGGTCCAGTCGACGCCGCGGTCCTCGTAGGCCTCACGGACGACGAGGAAGTTCGCCAGCGTCTCCGCGGTCGTCCCCGAGCGAGAAACGACGTTGATCGCCGTATCGGTGAGGGAGAGGCCGTCGAGCGTTCGGCGGACGTGCTCGGGATCGACGTTGTCCAGCACGACGTGGCTGTCCGGGTCCGCGGCCAGCGCCTCTGTGATAGTTTTCGCCCCCAGTGCGGACCCGCCGATGCCGACGGTGATGACCGACTCGGCGTCGGCGACCGGAGCGACAGCGTCCCGGATGGCCTCGGCGTCAGTCGTCTCCGGGAGGTTCAGCGACGCGTAGCCGAACTCGTCGTCGTTTCGCCCCTGCTCAATTCGGTCGTGGGCCGCGGCTACCCGTTCGTCCAACTCATCGAGCGCCGCTCGTTCGACGCCCGGGTCGGCAGCACTGGCAAGCGCGGCTCCGATATCGACGTGCATAGTGGGGCTGTCGACCGGTGGGTACAAACAACTCCCGGAGGGGCTGGCGGGCGGCGGCGTCGAGCCCGCTGTCACCGCCGGTCGGACAACACCGCGCTTAACCACGCCCTCGCCTAACGAACAGGTATGACAGACGCGACGGCAGAGCAGTCCGTCACGACTGACGACCCCGCCGCTGCCGGCGACGCTGATGACGACCGGCCCGAACCGTACAACGGGCTCCCCGGTGCGTTTCCGTACGCGTTCCGGGCCAGCGACTCGCTCCTGTTCAAAGCCTACGTCCCGGTTGCGCTGTTCCTGTCCGCGGCGATCACGCTCGTGTTCGTCTTCGGACTGGTCACCCAACTCGCTGCGACTGGGAGTGTCCGCGGCGGGACGTTCACCTTCTCGCGGAGCTTCTTCCTGTTCATCGGCCTGCTGCTCGTCGCACCGCTGCTGGCTCCGGTGCTTTCGGTCGCCCGCCGCCACCGTCGGACCGCATCGTCAGTCGCCTACGACCGCGCACTCGGGCTCTCGGCGTTCCTGTTTATCGGATCGCTGTATCTCGCATTGTTGACCTCCGCGCCGGCGGAACTGCGCGAGCCGACACAGAGCACCGTCGTCGGTTTTTTCTACTCGCTGCCGCCGCTTGCCGGCATTGTCCCGCCGCTGCTTGCGACGCTTTTGATGTACCTGACTCATCGGTTGTTGCGATAGCGGGTCGAAACGGGCAAGAACGCCCATCACAAACATATCCGCATGACAGCGATTGAAGGGACATTCCTGGTCACGAACGCCGACGACGCGTCGGCGACGCTCCGGAACGTCGCGGACTCGCAGGTGCTGACACTGTCGGACAACCCCGGTGTCGAGACCGGCGAAGTAGTCGAGGGGACTGTCGAACCGGAGCCGCCGATGGAGGTCACTTACACCGTTACGGACGTTGTCGAGCGGCGACGCATTCCCGTCGAGACGGTCGATCTCGCGCCGACGACACAGACGACCGAGATCGCGGCCGAGCAGGCTCCCGGCGAACTAACGACGTTCGAACGCGCCGGCGAGGGCGAAGTCCACGTCCTCACGGTCCCGGAAGATGAGACGGCCGAGGCCGCCGCGGATGTCGTCGGCGACGAGGCGACTCTCTCGCGGGCGGCCAGGCTCGGCGTCGACCGCGTCGAGGTTCGGACGGCCGACGGGGTCGTCAGCGTGCGGTATCTGCCGGACTGACGCGTTCTCCCATACGCCGCCGTTTCTTATTCGGTCGGTCCAGCGGCGCTCTGGACCTGCCAGCCGCCGGCGACCCCACACGCCTCGCGCTCGATGTAGACGAACTCCGTGTCTTCGGTCACCGCCGCGCCACCGTCGACGGACTCGACCCGGAGCGGGAAATCCAGCGTGTCGCCACAGCAACCGACGCCGACGAACTCCGTCCACACGTCGCCCGTCTCAGCGATGTCACGTGTCTTCCGCAGGTACGCCCGGAACGGCGACCCCTCGACCTTGTCGCGGCCCCAGCCGCTGAGGTCCGCCGGGTAGGAGAGTTCGACCGTCGTAGCACTGTCTGGCATGTCTCAACATGCGTGACTGAGTACCATAGATGTACGGCACGGCGGATGTCAGCGGCAGTGATTGAGAAGGCTTATTCGCGCCCGTCTCACATCGTTCGGTCATGTTCGAGTTCGAGGTCCCGGAAGTCGATTACACCCAGTACTCGAACCGCCAGTTGGTGGCGGTTCCGCTGGTGGTACTCGGCTTGGCGCTCGCGGTCATCTTCGGGTGGTGGGTTGTCACCGGAGCACCAGTCGACCGGGGCATCGACTTTACTGGTGGAACAGAGTTAACAATCGGAACGAACGCCGAGTATACCAACGAAGAAATCAACTCGTTGTTCGACGAACCAACCGTCTCCGTGCAGGGGATTAATACTGGGACGGATGCGGAGTACGAGAATCAGTATGTGGTCACGTTCGATAACACTGTGAACACAGAGTCGGTTCGGACCACAGTCCAGTCTACCGAAGACTTGACACTCTTGGGAAGCGGAAACACATCACCGCTGTTTGGCGCACAGAACCAACGCCTTGCGGTCATCGGTGTCGGTGTGGCCTTCCTTGGGATGAGTCTCCTCGCTTTTGCCTTCTTTCGGACGTTTGTTCCGAGTATTGCCATCGTCGTGTCGGCCTTCTCTGACATTATCATCCCCGTTGCAATAATGAACCTTCTGGGAATCAAGCTTTCACTGGGTATCGTCGCTGCGTTGCTCATGCTGATCGGGTACTCCGTTGACTCAGATATTTTGCTGAACAATCACGTCCTTCGGCGCTCGGGTGGATTCTATGAATCCACTCGTCGGGCAATGCAGACCGGTGTGACGATGACCGTTACGTCCATCGCTGCGATGGCAGTAATGGCAATCTCGGCCACCGTATTTGGTATTGACCTGATGGCGGATATTGGGCTGATCCTGGTTCTCGGACTCACTGCAGACCTGATGAACACCTATATGCTCAACGTGACGCTGCTTCGATGGTACAAATATGAGGGGGTCAATCGATGAGTACGCTCAAAGAGAACTGGCGGGTCGTTATGCTCGTTACCTTACTGCTTCTCAGTGCCGTTGCACTGTTTGTGCCTGGTGTCCCGCCTGGGACAACGGGTTCTGAGGGCGCGGCAACCGACCGGTCGACGAATCTCAATTACGGCATTCAGCTTAGCGGTGGCACCCGCCTCAGAGCGCCGATTGTCGGGATTACAGCTGAGGGCATTAATGTCACAGAGGCAGATCGTGTGCAATTAGAGAGCACATTAGCTGACGCTCTTGACATCGATAGTATCGATGTCCGGGTCCGGCCACGGGGTCCTGACCGCCAGATGGGTGCCGTCGAGGTTGTCACAGAAAACGTTACGCAGTCGGAACTGCGCACTGCACTGGGGAACAACGGATATCAGCCGGAGACGGTGCGCGATGGTGTGACAGCGGAGACACGCCAAGAAATGGTCCGGAGTATCGACGAGAAGTTACGAACATCGGCGCTCAGCGGCGCATCGGTCCAGATTGTCAACGTTCCTGGTGGGGAGAACTTCATCAGCATCACCGCTCCCGACCGAGACCGTGAGGAACTGGTCGATATCCTGAACGAGCGCGGTGTGGTCAAAATATATGCCGTGTATCCGGGTGGCGAGGACGGGAGCTACGTCCGCGAAGAGGTCCTGCAGCGGGATCAGATGGATGATATTTCGGCCAGTACACAGTCAGAACAGAGTGACAACTGGGCGGTCTTCATTACAGTCCGGCCCGAAGCCGCCGATGAGTTCTCACAGCGGATGGTTGATGCCGGATTCGGTGACGGGGCAGACTGTGGTAACTATAACCACTCTGATATCCAGCAAACAGAGGGTGATGGGTGCTTGGTCCACACACTGAACGGCGAAGTCGTCACCGCCCGCGGAGTTCGGACAGACCTCGGACAGAGCTTCGCAAACGGTGAGTTCTCTAACAATCCGGTGTATATCGTCCCAACTAACGGCTCTGAGCAGGCTAACGAGATCGCGCTGAACCTTGAGGCCGGGCAGCTTCCTGCACCGCTTGACCTTTCTCAGGACTCTGGGGCCTCTCTTGACCCAGCGCTGGCCGAACGATTCAAGCAGAACTCCCTGGTAACGGGGTTGATCGCAGTTCTAATGGTCAGTCTCGTTGTGTATGTCCGGTACAAACGAGCGGAAGTCGTCATCCCGATGATCGTCACCGCGCTGTCGGAGGTGTTCATCCTCCTCGGGTTCGTCGCCTTCGTCCAGTATCCGCTGAACCTCTCGCATCTGGCCGGGTTCATCGCGGTCATCGGAACGGGGGTGGACGACCTCATCATCATTGCCGACGAGATCCTCCAGGAGGGGAAAGTCGAGACCGGCCGCGTGTTCCAGAGCCGCTTCCGCAAGGCGTTCTGGGTCATCGGCGCGGCCGCGGCGACGACGATCATGGCGATGAGTCCGCTGATGGTCCTGCCACTCGGTGACCTCTCCGGGTTCGCCATTATCACTATCGTGGGCGTCCTCATCGGCGTGCTCGTGACGCGGCCGGCCTACGGTGACATCCTCCGGAACCTGGTGCTGGACGAGGACTGAACTGCTATCACTGGTCGGCTTCAGATCGAATCTCGTGTTTTAGAACTCGCCCAGCGACGCCTGTTCGGCCGCCGCCAGCACGTCGTCACACGTCGACCATGATCGGCGAGCACACGCCGGGAGCGCCCCGTGGTGGTCGACGTAGTCCGCCAGGAACGCCCGCGTTGTCGGGTCGCTGGGATAGCCAGACCCCACGTCACCGTACGTCTCTGCCAACTCCGCGACGTGTGCGTCGCGGGCCACCTTCGCGATAATCGAGGCCGCACCGACCAGCGGGTCCGTCTCGTCGGCTCCGTGTTCCGCGGTCACCGTCACGTCGGCGTCGACCCTATCGGCGACTCGGCGACCGAACCGCGCCGCGTCGGTGTCGCCGGCGTCGACCATGCCCGACAGGCTGTCCTGAGCGACCGCCGACAGTGCCTCGGCCTGTGCCTCGACGGTCAGCGTGTTCATGTCCGTCTCGTCGGCGTCGATGCGCTCGACCGGAATCTCGACGACACCGACGGCGTCGGCCGATTCACGGATGTCAGCGGCGAGTCGCTCGCGGCGCTCTGGCTTGATATTCTTCGAGTCGCCAACACCCTCCGGTAGGGCCGCCGGGTCGGCCCGGACGGCGGCGGCGAACATCGACCCCAGCACCGGCCCTTTTCCGGCCTCGTCGACGCCAAATCGCATGGCTGTCTTCTGGATAGCACCACAAAAACAGCTTCCGGTTGGACGGCGGTCCCGCGCTACTCCTTGAGGAACTCGTCTTTCGCGAACGGTTCGTCCTCGCCCTGTACGTCGATTACGTCGAGGGCTGTCACCACGGCATCGGTATCGAGCAGGCCGGCCAGGCTCGGTTTCGTGCGGCCCTCGTCGCTGGAGACGAGTTCCTTCACGTACAGCCCGCCCTCACCGTGGATGCGGAGTTCGGCGTGGCGGTCGTCGGTCAGTTCGCCCGCGGCGTCGTACACCGTCCGCGTCCGGGTGATGTCGGCCCGGCGGTGGGTGACCCGCTGGGGCGTCTCCTGCTCGATTGTCGCGCCGTCCAGTTCGGCCAGTGCGTCCTGCAGAGCGTCGGCGTCGACCGGCGCGCCGAATTCAACGTCCATGCGGTAGGTCTTGGAAGCGTCCAGTTCCTTGACGCGCTCGACCATCTCGTGGGTCGCCAGGTGGAGGTCCGTCACCTCGACTTTCCCGTCGGCGAAGGCGTTGATGTCGGCTTCGAGCTCCCCGGTGTCAACGTCTCGCTTGCGCGGTTCCATCACCTCGATGACGAACGGGCGGCCCGAATCGAGCATTCGGGCATCCACGTCCTCGCGGCCAGCGCCGTGGAACACCGCCTCCTCGCCGTCCATCGCTTCCTGCACGACTGGCGCGGACAGTTGCTCGACGCTCTCGTCGTAGCGGTAGCCGCTGCCGCCACAGCCGTCACAGGGTTCGCCCTGCCACAGCCCGGTCCCGTTGCAGTCGTTGCAGGGCCACTTCGTCTGGGGGATGTCCCGTTCGAGTTTGCGGTAGCGGCCGTAGACGAACGCGGAGTTGACGTGGGTCTCTACCTCGTCCGTGGCGAGGTCGAGCGTGAGTTGGACTGCCGGTCGGCCGAACTCCACTTCCGCGCCGGTCAGGTCGCCGATCCGCTTGCCGACCTCGCGGTTGAGTTCGGTCTTGAGTGCCTCGCCGGCGTCGGGCTCGAGGCCCACGTCCTCCCGGAGCAGTTCGTCGTTCTCTTCGAGCAGCGGCGGCACTTTCGTCCCGACCTGGTAGGTGTCAAAGTCGTAGCCCCGGACCGCGGTTGCGGCCTGTTCGGCCCACCAGTCGAAGCGGTCACACTCGCCTTCGCAGACCCAGCAGTCCTCGCTCTCCTCGAAGGGGTCGTCGTCTGCCAGCGCGAGCGTCACCCGCAGGGCGTGACCCCGTTCGGCGTTGGCCAGCCCGAAACTCCGGTCGGCGAAGAGTCTGCCGAGACAGGAATCACACAGCGGCCCGGTCGCAAGCGCCGCACGGGCGTCCTCAAGTATGCTCATTGCCTGAGCCGACGCGTCGCCCCCGTAACTGCGTTTCGACCTCTTGGTCGCGCAGGCCAAGCGGACCTGCGACCCTGCTCCCCCTCACCCGTCGGTCACGCCGCCGTCGGCCACGCCGCTCGACGGCGATTGGTCGAACAGTTCGCCCGGGATCTCTTCGGCCGAGATTGAGACGGACCGCTGGGGGAACGGGATTTCGACGCCCTCGGCCTGGAACCGCTTGTAGATCGCGCTGTTGAGTTCGTGGGTCGTGCGGGCGGTCAGTGCGGGGTTGCCGACCCAGCACAGCAGCTCGAAGTTCAGCGCGGAGTCGCCGAACTCTCGGAAGCGGACCCGCGGGCTGGGGCGGTCCTGAACGAGGTCTTCGGCCGCGGCCAGTTCCAGCAGAATCTCCTCGACATGGTCGATGTCCGTTCCGTAGGCGACGCCGATGGGGACTCGAATCCGGCGCTTGCGTCTCGGCGTCGACTCGTTGACGATGGCGGCGTTGTTGAGCTTCGAGTTCGGGACGGTGACGAGGATGTCGTCGCGGGTGCGGATGACCGTCGAGCGCACGGAGATATCCTCGACGCGGCCGCGTTCGCCGGTTTCGAGGACGACGAAATCGCCGACCGCGTACGTCCCGTCGAGATACAGCGACAGCGAGCCGAAGAAGTTCGCCAGTGTGTCCCGGGCCGCCAAGCCGACGATGATGCCCATAATCCCTGCCGAGGCCAGCAGCGGTGTCACGTCGATGTCCCAGAGGACCAGCAGGAGCAGGATGCCCCCGCCGGAGACGAGCGCGCTCCAGACGTTCTGGAGGATGGGAACCATCTGGCGGTCGATGTACGCCGAATCCGTGGCCATGCTCGACGCCCGGCGGCCGATGCGCAGCAGCGTCACCATCCAGACGACGACGATCAGCGAGAGCGTCCCGGCCTCAAGTGAGACAGCGACCGCCGGCCGGATGTCGTACACCTGCGCGCCGGCGTACGCGCCGCCGAGACCGACCGAGACGTACACGGCAGTGTGAACGCCTCGGAAGACGATATCGTCGATTTCGCCCTCGATGTGGGGTGTTATCCGCTTGAGCAGTCGGTCGCCCAGGACACGGATGACCAGCGCGAGCGCGACTCCACTGCCGACGAGCACCAGAAACCCTTGCCAGGCCGGCAGCCCCGACAGCAGGTCGACCACCCCGCTTCCCAGTTGCATACCCCCGCTTGGACACCGGCGGTATATATACTGCCACGTCGACGGCACGAACCGAACGGCCTTTGTCCCGCGGCGTCCGCTCCGTGGGTATGAACCCGATTCTCGTCGCTATTCTGCTGGGCCTGCTGCAAGGGGTATTGGAGTGGATTCCGGTCTCCAGCGAGGGCGGCGTCGCGCTCGCCTCGACGGTTGTCACCGGCGTCTCGCCCGCCGCCGCGACCCGCCTCGCGCTCTTCCTCCACGCAGGGACCGCTGTCGCGGCGACGGCCTACTACCGCACCGAGGTCCGGACGATTCTGCAGTCTATTCGGGACCTCTCACGCCGCCCGTTCGCCGACGAGACGGCGGACCTCTCGTTTATCGTCATCGCGACGCTGGCGACGGCCGTCACCGGCCTGCCGGCGTATCTGGTGCTCGACGCGGCTGTCTCAAATCTTGAGGGCGGACTGTTTCTGGCGCTGGTCGGTGGCCTGCTCGTCATCACCGGCCTGCTCCAGCGGTTCGCCGCGGCGCTGTCGCTGGGCGAGCGCGAGGTTCCGGACGGGCTCGACGCTGTGCTGGTGGGCGTGCTGCAGGGACTGGCTATTCTCCCCGGTGTCTCTCGGTCCGGGACGACGGTGAGTGCCCTGCTGCTCCGGGGCCACGAGGGCGAGTCGTCGCTTCGGCTCTCGTTTCTGCTGTCGATTCCGGCCGCACTCGCCGCGAACGTACTGGTTCTCGTCGACGACGGTGTCCCCGCAATCGATCCGTTGCCGGCCGTCGTCGCACTCGTCGTGAGCGCCATCGTCGGCTACCTCACCGTCGGCGCGCTGGTCCGGCTGGTGCGGCAGGTCCCGTTCTGGGCGGTCTGTACGGTGTTTGGTGGCTTTGGTGTCGTGGGCGGCCTGCTCGTCGCGCTGTGAGAGCGGTGCTGGAACTTATTTATCCTTCGGCGTCAAATCAGTAGTACCAGCGGCTATGAGTGGTGACGAACGCAAGCTAGTCGACACATCGGGGGACTTCCAGTACGTCGTCCGCGACGGCGACCCCGTGGCCGATCCGAAATGGCAGTCCTGCCGGCTTATCGTCACCAACAAGCGGCTTATTCTGGCGACGAACGGCTCGAAACAGCCGATCCCGCATTCAAATATCTCTCTGCCGTCCAACCCTGACGATCTGGTTCCCGACGGCGGGACCGGCGGTGCGACCGCACTGGAGGTTGGCAACAACGTCCTTCTCGTCGACACACCGAATATGGACGACTTCGAGACGGAATACGTTCGCGCGACGCTGCAGGGCGAGGTCATCCTCGCGCGCCAGCAGGCGGTCGTCGGCGGCGTCGTCCAGGAGGACGCCGAGTGGAGCAAGGCACGGTTTCAACTGGATGACGATGTCATCCGCCTCCAGTTCCCCGGTGGCAAGAGCATGTCCTTCGAGATCGAGGATGTCGGGACCATCGAAACCGGGACCAGTACCGTGATGGGCCAGGAGCGGGAGGTCATCGAGGTCGAACACACCGACGACGAGGACCGCAGCGTCGAAACCCACATCTCGGGGATGGACCACCACACCCGGGCGCTAAAGACGCTGTTTACCCGCGTCATCGAGGGCCGCGAGGACGATTACGAGCTCTCGGAGATGGAGAGCCAGGTGTTGATGGCACTGTACTCCGGCGTTTCCCCCTTCGAGATGTCTGATTTCGTCGGGACCAGCCCCGACGAGGTCGAAGAGATCTATCAGCGACTCCTTGAGATCGGTGCGGTCGATGAGGTTCGGGTCCGCACCGAAGTTGCGCTGAACGCGCAAGGGCGGAATATGGCGAGTGAAGCGATGAGTGAGAAATAGAGAGGCGCTCCGCGCCACAGAACGAACGGCGAAGCCGTGAGTAGCGAGGGGCGCGAACGTAGTGAGCGGCCCTCGAAGCGAGCGGGGAGCAACGCGACCCGCGAGAAGTAGGGCGGCGCTACGCGTCGCTGATTGCCCCTCGTCTTACACGGCCCCTACAAAAAACAGGCGGGGACCGCGCGTCGCCCGGGGCCGTAGGAGGACGGCCGAACGGCACGTCCAGTGTGGCCCACATTGCCCGCAAGCGGGGATCGTTTGCGGTGTGACCCAGGCGGACTCGTGGGCCGCTCGCGTCTCCCTGTCGGTCACTCACCCAGGTAGTCAACGTCCGCAGCCTCCGTCACCGACAGCCCATCGGGGAGTTCGGACTCCGGGATCGGCGTCAGGGTGAGGACTTCGCCCGCCTCAGTCTGGACCCACTCCTGTCCCGTTTCCTGGCTCCAGTCGTGTGGTTCCCAGAGCCCCGATTCGAAGCGCATCCAGATGTCGAGACCACTGTAGTACTCTCCCGTCGAACTTTCGTATATCATTGCTGGTTCCACAGCGTCCGCTGCCGTCGAACAAGTCAATGGATCTACATTGTCTTATTACTACCGGCGGAGCCGAAATTCGCCGGGCTTGAGCATAGAGGGGTGCTTGGATAGCACAGGTGTGCCGGTAGTTGGGCCACAGTATGTGTATTTTTCACATGGGTAACGCAAGCTAGGGGCGAATTTACGCCGCGAAAAACTGATTCCGACCTACTGCTGTTCCATCGCCAGCTCCAGCGACCAGAAGAAGCCGTAGTACGCGACGACGCCGCCGGCCAGCGTCAGGTAATAGACCCACTGGGGAGCCGACAGCAGGTCGAAGATGACACTCACGGCGGTCACCCAGGCGATGGCGAACACGAGGTCGACGAACATGCCCCGCTTGTGGTCGCGCACGTGATCGCGGAGGGTGTCGACGACGCTCATCGTCGGCCCCGCGTCGTCCGTGGCAGTTGTGGTCGGTTCAGTTCCATGCTAGTCACTCGTCGATGGCGGTTTCGCCGTGCACGTCGACGACGAGCACCGGCAGCCGGGTCCGTCGCAGTACTTTCTCCGTGACGCTGCCGAGGATGACGCGTTTGAGGCCCGAGCGGCCGTGAGACCCCATCACGACGAGGTCGATGTCGTTGTCCTCAACGAACTTCCGAATCGCGCGGGCCGGCTCGCCGGCGGTAATGTGCTCTTTTACTTCGATGCCGTGTTCGGCGGCACGGTCGCGGACGTAGCCGGTGGCTTCGTCGGCGTCTTCCTTTATATCGGTCATCTCCTCCAGGTTCCCCTGGCGGATGCGGTCGACCTGCTCGGTGCCCAGCGAGTAGCTGGTGGCGTCGACATCGACGACGTACAGCGCGTGAACCGTTGCGCCGTACTTCGAGGCGATGTCGACCGCCTGATCGACCGCGTTTTCGGCGGTGTCGCTGCCGTCGGTCGGAACGAGGATGTTGTCGTACATGGGTTTAATCGTCTGCGGGAGTGCCGCCACTGGTGCTGTCGCCGACAACGTCTGCGGCGGTCTCCTGTTGCCCCATCGGTTCGGGGCTGTGACACTGTCGAACCATCTTCTTGGTCTCCAGTGGTGGTTCGGGCGTCGCCAGCGAGACGGCGATGGTGACGATGAACACGACTGGCGTCCCGATCAGCGCAGCGCCGATTGGCGGGACGTACTGGGAGTATATCGGGACGAGCGCGCCGCTTTCACCAGTAGCTGCGCCGAGCGCGCCGATGTAGTTCGGCAGGACGCTGTTGATAATCGAGGTGATCCAGATAAGCAGGCCGAGCACCATCCCGGCCAGTGCGCCCTGGCGGTTCGTGTTCTCCCACCAGAGGCCCAGGAAGAACATCGGGAACAGCACGACGCCGGCCAGCGAGAACGCGTAGGCGACCAGTTCGCCGATGAGCGCCGGCGGGTTGAACGCGGTCACCGTCACTAGCGCGCCCATCCCGATGATCGTCGCGCGGCCGATGAGCACCTGCTGGCGCTGGGTCGCCTCGGGGTTGATCAGTTCAGTGTAGATGTCGTGTGCGACCGCGGAGGAGGCCGTGATGAACAGCCCGGCAGTCGTTGCGATGGCGGCGGCCATCGCACCGGCGGCGACGAGGCCGACGAACCACGTCGGAAGGTTGGCGAACTGTGCGGCGAGGACGACGATCACGTCACCCTCCGCGCCGGACATACCGCCTTCCGCGGCGTAGGCGCTCGCACCCGTCGTTGCTTCGAAGAGGTCGACGCCGAAGGCCGCCATTGCGGGCGACGCCCAGTACAGCAGGAGGATGAAGAACAGCCCCCACACGCAGGACCAGCGGGCGACGCGCTCGCTTCTAACCGTGTAGAACCGGACGAGGACGTGCGGGAGGCCGCAGGTCCCGACGATGAGCGAGAACGCTGTCGCGATCCAGAGGTAGAACGGCTGGTTCACGAACGGCGCGGAGAACTCGCGGCCGAGGTCGGCGATCAGTGCGCCGTACTCGACCTGCGGGAGTATCGTCGAGTACCCCTGTGAGAAGCCGACGACGTACACGCCCGCGAGGAACGCGACGATGAGGATCGTGTACTGGACGGCCATGTTCTTGGTCGCGCCCAGCATCCCCGAGAGCGCGAGGTAGCCGACGGTGATCGTCATCATCACGATAATCATTGGGATGATATCCAGTCCGAAGACGTACTGGCCGACCAGTCCCATGCCACGGGCCTGCCCGACGGAGTAGACGTACGCGATGAGCAGCGTCGTGAACGCGGCCAGCGCGCGGGCGGTCGGCGAGTTGAACCGGTCACCGACGAAGTCCGGCGCGGTGTATTTCCCGAACCGCCGCATCTGAGCGGCCAGGAAGATGAGCAGGATGAAGTAGCCAGTCGTCCAGCCGACGATGAACGCCAGGCCGTAAAAGCCCGAGAGCGCGACCAGGCCGGCCAGCCCCAGATACGACGCGGCGGACATCCAGTTCGCGCCGATAGCCATCCCGTTCTCGATGTTCCCGATGCCGCGGCCGGCAACCCACATCCCCTCGGTGTCGGCCACCTTGAACACGTAGCCGATGACGAGGAACGAGGCCATCATCAGGAAGACGATGATCGCCGGGACGAGTTTGAACGAGATGTCCAGCGCCTCGGCCTGCATTGGGACCGTCACTGCTCGACACCTCCGTCAGCGGCCGTCGCTTCGCTACCCTCGGGAGCCGCGTTCTCGACGGAATCGGGCTCTATTCCGTACTTCTGATCGAGCCGGTCCCGGTAGCGCGTGTAGACGACCGCCAGGATGAGCGCACCCGTCGGCGCGCCCAGCGAGACGAGGAAGTAGTGCAGGGGGAAGCCGAATAGGGGCGTCTGCACGGTCATCATCTCCGGCGCAATAGCGGTCATCGTCACTGGCCCGAACACGACCAGCGCCCAGAGCACGAAACTACTCCAGATGATCTTCAGGTGGTCGCGCATGAACGGCGTGCTCGGCCGTAACAGGTTCACCTCCCTGTCGAGGTAGTCGATGTCTTCGTGAGCGGCTTCCGTGCCGCCGTCTGGTTGGATATTTGACTCTTTCCGGTCCGCGGGCGTGTCTCTTGACATAGGTTTGAATGCTTGAAAATTCGTGGTACTGTTCGCTGCTACGGCTCAGTCACCCTGGACTTTGGTCGCGATATCACTGACAACCTCAGGGTTTCGAAGGGTGCTCGTATCGCCCAGCTCCTCGCCGTTGGCGATGTCTTCCAGCAGGCGGCGCATGATCTTCCCGGAGCGGGTCTTCGGGAGTTCCGGTGTGAAGATGACGGCTTCCGGTCGGGCAATCGGTCCGATAGCGTCCTCGACGCCCTCGATAATCGCACTGCGCAGTTCCTCGGTCTCCTCGTAGCCATCCTCGGTGATGACGTAGGCGTACACTGCCTCGCCTTTGATGTCGTGGTCTCCACCGACGACGGCGGCTTCGGCGACGCCCTCGACGCCGACGATGGCGCTTTCGATCTCCATCGTTCCGAGGCGGTGGCCGGAGACGTTGATCACGTCGTCGACGCGGCCCAGGACGGTGATGTAGCCGTCCTCGTCGATCTTCGCCCCGTCTTCGGGGAAGTACACCCAGTCGTCGGGGTCGTCGCTGTCGGTGTCAGAGTACTCGGCCCAGTACTCGTCGATGAACCGCTCGTCGTTCTTGTACAGCGTCCGGAGCATGCCGGGCCACGGTTTGTTGACCGTCAGGTAGCCGGCGCGGCCGGGCTGTACTTCCTCGCCCTCGGTGTCGACGATACGTACGTCGTTGCCCGGCAGTGGCGGGCCGGCTGACCCGGGTTTCATGTCTTTGACGCCGGGCAGTGTCGTTATCATCATGCCACCGGTCTCAGTCTGCCACCAGGTGTCGACGACGGGGCACTCCTCACCCCCGATGTGCTTGTAGTACCACTTCCAGGCGCGGGGGTTGATCGGCTCGCCGACGGTGCCCAGCAGGCGCAGGCTGGAGAGGTCGTGCTGCTCGGGGTACTCCTTGCCCCACTTCATGAACGCGCGGATGGCCGTCGGCGCGGTGTAGAGCTGGTCGGCCTCGTATTCCTCGACGATGTCCCAGAGGCGGTCCTTGTCGGGGTAGTCCGGCGTCCCCTCGTACATCATCGTCGTCGTCCCGAGCGCGAGCGGGCCGTAGACGATGTAGGAGTGGCCGGTGATCCAGCCGATGTCGGCCGAGCAGAAGTACGTATCTTCGGGTTTGATGTCCAGTACCGCTTGCGAGGTCCAGGCTGCCCAGGCGAGGTAGCCCCCGGTGGAGTGTTTGACACCTTTCGGCTTTCCGGTCGTTCCGGAGGTGTACATCAAGAACAGCATGTCCTCGGCGTCGCGGTCGACCGGCTCGACCGTCGCACCCTCGTTGTCGGCGATGATGTCCTCGAAGGCGACCTGGTTATCCGCGTAGTCGTGGTCGAAGCCGTCGCCGTCCATCAGCCGCTCGGCGACGATGGCGCGTTCGACCTCGTGGTCGACACCGCTCAGGCCCTCGTTGGCTTTGTCGAGGTGGTCGAGTGGGTCCCCGCGGCGGTAGTAGCCGTCACAGGTGACCAGATACTCCGAGTCGGCGGAGTTCATCCGTGTCGCCAGCGCGTCCGCAGAGAAGCCGGCGAACACGACGGAGTGAGGGGCACCGATGCGAGCGCAGGCCAGCATCGCAATCGGGAGCTGCGGGATCATCGGCATGTACATCGTGACGACATCGCCTTCGCCGACGCCCATCTCCCGCAGGCCGGCCGCGAACTCGTTGACCTTCTGGTGGAGTTCCTCGTAGGTGTAGGTGATGTTGTCTTCCTCGACCGGTTCCCCGACCCACTCGATAGCGGCCTCGTCGCCGCGCTCCGCCAGGTGTCGATCCAGACAGTTCGCCGACGCGTTCAGTGTCCCGTCGGTGAACCACTCGTAGAACGGCGGGTTCGAGTCGTCGAGTACCTGGTCGTAGTCCTCCTCCCAGTCGAGGAGGTCGGCGGCTCCTTCCCAACACTCCGGCCAATTCTCCTCGAACTCCTCGTAGATACCCTCGTCAGTGAGGTTCGCCTGCTCGGCGAACGACGCCGAGGGCTCGAAGACCTCCTGTTCTTCGAGCCGCGCTTCGAGTTGAACATCTTCATCTGACATAGTCTATCATCAATATTTCATAGCGGCCATATAAACAGGGGGTCTAACTACGATAACACGAAACATAGGGTCAGTTGTCGACCGGTCGCCGGCGCTCTGTCGGTCTGTCGTCGAAAAACGCGGTCAGTACCTTCTGTTGGGCTTTCCTGAGGTGGTTGTGTAGCGTCGGCGACGACACGTCTAGCGAGTCCGCTAACTCCTCGGCGGTCGACCCGCGGGGCCACTCGAAGTAGCCGCTGTGGTAGGCTGCCCGGAGGACGGTCTCCTGTTGCTCCGAGAGCTGATCGCTCAACCGGTCGCGGAACCCTGTCTCTGTCTCGGCTGGGCGTTCTGTCTCCCGTTTCGCTGCTAAGGAGGTTTCCGGGTAGGCATCGGTGATTTCGCTGACGGTCGGTCTGATGTCGACTTTCCCGGGGAGTTCGACGGCGATAGTCGCCACGCCGTCGGCGGCTGTCACCGAACGGATGCGACCGCCGCGCTCGACCAGTGTGAGCGCCGGCGTGTCGGTGACGACGACCTCCAACAGCGCGCCGTCGCTGTGCTCTTCGAGGAGTCTGGCATCGGTCACACCGTCGTCGGTGTCCGCATAGGACAGGATCGAGTCGGCCGAAGCTCCCTCGACCGTCAGGTAGTACAGCAGCGACTGGCCGGCAACGGGAACGACGCCGGACAGTTCGACCGTACACTGCAATGCCGCGGAGACGCCGGCAGTAAAGGTCCGTTCGTCCGCACAGTGAAACTCGATCTCGGTCACTGTGTCGGCAAGCAGGAGACGCTTTCGCTCGGCCGCGACCTGTGCATGGCCGACCTGGACGCCGAGCGCTGCGAAGAGGGTACGTTCCGCGTCGGTGAGTCCCTCGTCTGTGCCGACTCCGATGACGCCGGACACGGCGTTTTCCCTGACGAGTGGGATCAGCGCGACCGGTCCGGTGCTGTCGTCGACAACCCGGATATCGCCTACGTCGAGCGCGGACCCGAACGACTCGATGTGGGCGTCGATCTGTTGCTCGACAGCTGTCTCGCCGATCTCTGCCGTCGCACGGGGTGTCAGTCCATCGCCGGTGCGTTCGGCGAGCCAGGCGAATTCGAAGCCCGCTGTCTCGGTCAGGTGGTCACAGACGGTCGCCGCGATGGCCTCCCCGGTCGCGGCGGCCGCAAGCCCCTCGCTGATTGCCCCGATCCAGTCGATGCTCTCGCGGGTCCCGCCCGGCGTCGCCCGCTCGTCGGGTCCGTCGATGGCCGTGACGATGGTTTCTCGGTCCGGTTCGTCGAGTAGCGGGCCGAGCCGGTCAAGGCGGTCCCAGCCACCGAGCGCACAGACGATGTCCGGCGACACACCGTCGTCCAGCAGGCTCGCTGCGAACCGCCACCGGAGGTCGCGCGAGGAGACCCCTTCCAGGTGCGGCGCGGTGTCTGCGGCGCGGTCGGCGACCTCGCTAACGAGCATCTGGAGCCGCCGTGGGGAGACGGCAAACAGCGGCTCGTCGTCTGCGTTCCCGGCCGCGTTCGCGTATTTCCGCATGTCGTGTTCGACTGACGCCGGGAGGTACGCCTCGCGTACAACTTCGCCGTCATCCCGAACGGAAAGCAGGAGGTGCCCCTCGAACTCGGTGATATCAGCCAACCGGACGGCCGTCATCTCCGCCGGGCGGAGCCCGACCTCCGCGCCAAGCCGGAGTACGAGATCGGCCCGGTGTGTCTCGGCCGCGCGACGGAGCTGTTCGTACCCCCGCTCACCGATCCGGTTCGCTGTCTCGTCCATCTTATTTCGGAAATTAATAGAATACCGAAATAAGTATTCCGGTCACGTAATGGTATCAGGGACGAAGCGAATGATAAAACAGTCCCTAAAGAGAGAAACACTCCGAAACCATTTCGCAATCAAAGAGAAAAACGAAATAACTATTTTGTCCTCGTCGTCGACTGGATCTCGCCGAGAATTTCGGGATTGCGCAGCGCACTGGTGTCGCCCAGGTCCTCATCGTTTGCCACCGCCGTCAGCAGACGGCGCATAACTTTGCCCGAGCGCGTCTTCGGGAGGTCAGGCGTGAACACGATCTTCTTGGGGCGGGCGATGCCGCCGATGGCATCGACGACGGCGTCTTCGATTGCGTCCCGGAGTTCGCTCTCGGCGTAGCCGTCTTCCGGGGACGCGAAGGCGTACACCGCCGTGCCGGTCCTCTCGTCGTCGGCACCGACGACGGCAGCTTCAGCGACACCATCGACACCGGCGACTGTCGACTCCAGTTCCTTGGTGCTGAACCGCCGGCCGGCGACGTTGATCGCGTCGTCGATCCGTCCGAGGAACGTGATATAGCCGTCCTCGTCGGCCGAGACGCTGTCTTCGGGGTAGTATCGCCATTTCTCGGCACTGTCAGATATGCTGCCCCAGTTCGTTCCGTCAAGGAGCGCGCGCGGCATCCCCGGCCAGGGGCGGGTCACGACGAGTTCGCCGGCCGTATTCGCTTCGACCGCCGTCCCCGACCGGTCCACGACGGACGCTTCGATCCCCGGTAGCGGCGTTCCCGCGGCCCCGGGTTTCATCTCGTCGATGCCGGGCAGCGTGGAGACGAGGATCGCGCCGGTCTCGGTTTGCCACCAGGTGTCGACGACCGGGCACTCGCCGCCGCCGATGTGTTCGCGATACCACTCCCAGGCGCGGGCGTCCATCGGTTCGCCAACCGTGCCGAGCAGGCGCAAACTAGAGAGGTCGTGCTTCTGGGGGTACTCCTCGCCCCATTTCATGAACGCCCGAACGGCTGTTGGTGCGGTGTAGAACACGTCGACAGCGTACTTCTCGATGAGTTCCCACAGCCGGTCTTTCTCGGGATGGTCCGCCGTGCCGTTGTACAGTACCGTCGTCGTCCCGAGCGCGAGCGGGCCGTAGACGATGTAGGAGTGGCCGGTGATCCAGCCGATGTCGGCCGAACACCAGTAGGTGTCCTCGGGCTTGATGTCGAGCACCGACCGGGCGGTCCAGGCGACGTGTGCGAGATACCCGCCGGTCGTGTGTGTGACGGCCTTGGGCTGGCCGGTCGTCCCCGACGTATAGATGCGAAAGAGCGGGTCGTCAGCCGCGCGTGGGACCGGCTCGATTTCGGCCCCTTCGTGGGCCGCAAGCAGGTCGTGGTAGTCGTCGTAGTCGTCGCCTAAATGCACGTCGCGGCCCAGTCGATCAAGCACGACAACAGACACCTCGTGGTCGACGGCGATGCGCGCGTTATCGGCCTTGTTCTTCTGTGCAACGGCGCTGCCCCGTCGGTAGTAGCCATCGCAGGTGATGAGATACGCCGAGTCGGCCCGCTCCATCCGCGTCGCCAGCGCGTCCGCGGAGAACCCAGCGAAAACGACATTGTGTTGCACGCCCAGCCGCGCACAGGCCAGCATGGCGACCGGGAGTTCAGGAACCATCGGCAGGTACAGCGTCACCACGTCGTCCGGCCCGACGCCGCGCTCGCGCAGCGCCGCGGCGAAGGCGTTGACTTCCCGGTACAGTTCGAGATAGGTGTAAGTTCGGGACTCGCCGAGATGCCCCTCCCAGACCAGCGCGAGTTGGTTCTTCCGCTCAGGGAGGTGCCGGTCGATGCAGTTGTAGGCGGCGTTTAACCGGCCGCCGGGGAACCACTCGAAGGGCGGGCCGTCCGTTCCCCGAAATACTGCTTCGAAGGGCGTCTCCCAGTCGAGCAACTCAGCGGCGTCGCGCCAGCAATCGGGCCATTCCCGTTCGAAGCGGTCATAGACAGCCGGGTCCGTCACGTTCGCCTGTTCGACGAACCAGTCCGGCGGTTCGACCGTCGCTCGCTCCGTGTAGGGCTGGTCCCGACCCGGTCCGTCACCCTGTGCCATCAATTGACAATACATCGGCGCACTCAAAAACCTCCTCTCTAATTATGTATGATTTTGCCCCAAGTGACTCAGCGACGACACGGCCGGCCGTTCTCACTTTCGACATTGGCGACGGAACTTATATTGAGTGCTGTGGTCAACAGGTGTACGAGAGGCCGGCACGGGGCATGAGCGACACCGAAAAGAAGATCGCCGATACGAAGGGGCAGTACCTACAGGCGGTCTCACAGGGCCAGCGGCTCACCGACGCCGAGTGGCGAAACTGTCGTATCGTCCTCACCACCGAGCGGGTCGCCCTGCTTGGCGACAATAAGCGACAGATTTCACTCACTGATATCGACCGTATCGCCGACCGATTCGACGTGAACCAACAGAGCGCCGGCGTCTCGGACTACATTGCACTCTACATCGGCGAGGACGTTGTCCTGGTTTCGGCGTCGGACCACGAGACGTTCGAGATCGATTTCTACCGAGCGAGTCTCGACGGCGCGATAGTGCTGGTCCAGCACCCCGCACTGAAAGGCGGTGTCGTCCAGTCCGCTGAGTGGACCAAAGGGCGGCTGAAAGTGACCGATGAGGCGCTGAAACTCGCGATGGCCGACGGGCAGGCCGTCATCATCGAACGGGCCGACATCGGCGACCTCGCCGTCGAGGAGAAGCAAGTCTCCGGCGAGGAGCGAACCGTCATTCAGGTCGAGCACAGCGAGGACGACATCAGCGTCGAAACGCATCTCGCAGGCGAGGAGTTCCACGCCACCGTCCTCCAGACAATGCTCGAAGACAGCGCCGAACAGAACCGCGCTGATCTAGATCTGAGTTCGACCGAAAAGCGTGTCATCATGGCGTTACACTCCGGCGTGTCGCCATTTGACATCCCGAACTTCGTCGGTATCGATGTCGAAAAGACCGAGGAAATCTTCGATCGTCTGATCGAACTCGACGTGATAAGCGTCCTCCGGGAGCGGACCGAAGTGAACCTGACGACGAAGGGGCGGCGGGTCGCTGGGGAGCGGATGGGCGAGCAGTGAGGATTTCGAGATCCTTTGGGACCGAGTGGTGGCTTCTGTAAGAGCGGTATAGCACTAGCAAAACAATTATTCGTCTGCTTCAGAGAGGATTCTCGAATAGAGTTCGTCAGAGATCCAGAAGCCGGCCTCTCGAAGGGAGTCGAGTTCTTGTCTCAACTCTATGTTACCAGCGTTGGCTTCCCGAAGTAGTATTCCGACGACCCCTGTCACTGTCAGGTCATGTCTGCGAGCAACTTCTCGGCCGTCTTTCTCATCTATAAGGATGAGGTCGGCATCTTGCTGGATAGCGTGACAGATAGCGGCGGTTTCACCGAGATCTAGTTCGTGAAAGATTTCGACGAACAGGTCCGACCGTTCCACCTCAACCACTGTGAGAAACCCGTCGGTACGCAGTCCACGAAGTGCGTCCAATCCTCTTTCGCCGTCAGTGAGTTCCTCCCAAACCTGATTGGGAACCGTGATACTCAGAAACTGCGATTTGAGCAAGGCAAACTGATCAATAAGTGCTAGATTCAGCAGTGGTGAGGTATCCGAGACTACAAGCTCATTATTTGGCATATTCGAGGTCTTCGGCAAGCTCAGCTTCGGTATAATGACGTGGAACTTCCCGCTCGCCGAGGAGTTCGTGGAACTCTCGTTTGGACAGTTCTGCTAACGCACGTGCCTTGCCGAACGAGAGAACATCTTGGGCGTAGAGTGAAACGGCCAACTCTTGTTTCATCGTCTGGGATCGGTCTTTTTCAGGGATTTGCAACGCCTCGTACACCTCCTCATCAATCTCGATTGTGGCCATATTTCTGTGTTGGTTAACCCGATTATTGAGTGTTTGGACGTTCTGCTTGTCCACCGTCTTCACCAAATTATTCTGTGGGAAACGATTTTATTTGGATAGATGACCGGATCTGGGCGCTCTGGGCGAGAGAATGCGTGTCTGGCGTAACAACTGTCTCGACTGTCCGGTTTTCACGCCAGAACTGGACATGCGTAGAGAGTATAGAGTACCCAATCTCAGTAAGGCCGCCATATTGAAGCCCCTCCTCCGCTTCCTACCGGTATGCACATCGACACGGCTGTGGTCCTCGCTGCGGGTGAGGGGACTCGCCTGCGGCCGTTGACGCGCAACCGGCCAAAGCCCATGTTGCCGGCTGCGAACCGCCCGATCCTCGAACACGTCTTCGACGCGCTGGTCGAGGCCGGCATCGAGAAACTGGTCGTCGTCGTCGGCTACAAGCGCGACCGGGTCAAGGGCCACTTCGGTCCGACTTATCGCGGCGTCCCGATCACCTACGTGAGCCAGACGAAACAACTGGGCAGCGGGCACGCTCTCCTCCAAGCGCGAAACGCTGTCGACGGCCCGCTTTTGGTGATGAACGGTGATCGACTCGTCGACGCGGCGACTATCGAGGCGGTAGACAGTTCCTACGCGGAGACCGGCCACACGAGTATCGCTGTTCTCGAACGACAGGACACCAGTCGCTACGGCGCGGTCGAGGTTCACGACGGCGACATCGTCGACATCGTCGAGAAGCCCCAACACGGCAACTTCAGGCTCATCAACGGTGGCGTCTATGCGTTCAACGGTGACATCTTCGAGGCTATTGACGAGACAACGCGCCACGCCGGCGAACTGGCGTTAACTGACACCATCGAACTCCTGATCGAGTCCGACCGCGTTCGGGCCGTTGAGGTCGACGGGATGTGGGTCGACGCGACCTACCCGTGGGACCTGCTGACAGTCGCCCGCGAGGTGCTGGCGCGAGGGCGGGTCGTCGAATCGGCCCGCGACGAGCAGGTCTGGGTCGACAGCTCCGCGCGCGTCCACGACGAAGCCGTCCTCCAGTCACCGGTCGTCATCGGGCCGGACTGTGAAATCGGGCCGGACGCCGTCATCGGTCCGGACGTGGCGCTCGGGCGCAACGTCACCGTCGGGGCTAACAGCGTCGTCCAGCACTCCGTGCTCGATGCGGACACGCGTGTCGACCCGAGTTCGACCCTCGTCGACACCGTTACGGGTCAGGACACGAACCTCGGCGTCAACACGGTCGTCCCCGGCGGCCCGGCCGACGTACAGGTCGGGACAACGGTGTTCGAGAACCAGCGGCTCGGCGCGGTCATCGCGGACCGTGCCACGGCGCTGGGTGACGTGAGCTTCGTCCCCGGATCGCTCGTGGGTCCCAATGCTCGACTCGCTACCGGCGTGACGGTCGATGGGACTGTCCGTGAAGGCGCGGAGGTGGTCCGCTGATGTGCGGTATCATCGGTTGTGTTGGCCGCGGCGATGAGACCCTCGATACGCTCGTTCACGGCCTCTCGAAACTGGAATACCGCGGGTACGACTCCGCCGGTGTCGCGCTGGCGAACGGCCATATCGACATGTGTAAACACTCCGGCAAAATCGCTGATCTGCGCGAGGCCCTCTCTGACCGAACGCTCTCGGGTTCGGTCGGCATTGGCCACACCCGCTGGAGCACGCACGGCCCGCCGACCGACGAGAACGCTCACCCACACCAGGACTGCACCGGGGATGTCGCGGTCGTCCACAACGGCATCATCGAGAACTACCAGTCCCTGCGGGACGAACTCGTCGGGGCCGGCCACACCTTCACCTCCGACACCGACACCGAGGTCGTCCCCCATCTCATCGAGGACGCACTGAAAGGTGGTGCTGATCCCGAAGACGCCGTCAGAGAGGCGATCAGTCGCCTCGACGGGAGCTACGCCGTCGCCGTCGTCATCGCCGGCTGTGACTCGGTGTTCGCCGCGCGCAACGACTCGCCGCTCGTCCTGGGCATCGGCGAGGACGCGACCTACCTCGCGAGCGACGTGCCCGCCTTCCGGGACTTCACCGACAAGGTCGTCTACCTCTCCGACGGCGAGTTCGCTCGGCTCAACGGCGACGGCTGGACCGTCACCGACACCGACGGCACCGTCATCGAGAAGGACATCGACACTGTCCAGTGGGACCCCGAGGAGACCGGCAAGAGCGGCTACGAACACTTCATGCTCAAGGAGATCCACGAGCAACCGCGCGCGCTCCGGCAGTGTTTGCGGGGCCGCGTCGACGAACTCGCCGGAACAGTCGACATCGGCGATCTCGGTGACCTCTCCCCGACCGGCGTCCAGTTCGTCGCCTGTGGGACCTCGTATCACGCAGCCCTGCACGGCGCGCAATTGTTCCGTGAAGCGGGTATCCCCGCGCAGGCGTTCCTCGCCAGCGAATATGCGACCGCGACGCCGCCAATCGGCGACGCGCTCGTCGTCGGCGTCACCCAGAGCGGCGAGACCGCCGACACGCTTTCGGCACTTCGAGCCGCTCGTCGCCGCGGCGCGCGGACGCTGGCCGTAACCAACGTCGTTGGGTCGACCGCGGCCCGCGAATGTGATCACGCGCTGTACATCCGCGCTGGCCCGGAGATCGGTGTCGCCGCTACGAAGACGTTCGCTTCGCAGCTAACCGCACTGAACCTGCTTGCACTCGGAACATCCACGACTGGTGACGCTCGGCAGGTTATCAGCGCGCTCCGTGACCTCCCTGGTCACGTCCAGGAGATCCTCGACGAATCCGCCGCCCAAGAGGTGGCCGAACTGTATCAGGCCGCGAATGCCTACTTCTTCATCGGCCGCGGCTACCAGGAGCCCGTGGCGCTCGAAGGTGCACTGAAGATGAAAGAGATCACGTACAAGCACGCCGAGGGCTTCGCCGCGGGCGAGCTGAAACACGGGCCACTGGCGCTCGTGACCGAGAACACACCCGTGTTCGCTATCGTGACCGGCGACGACGAGCGCGCCCGCAAGACGATCGGAAACGTCAAAGAGGTCGAGGCGCGGGACGCACCGGTGGTCGCGATTACCGACGGGCAAAGCGACGTTGAGCGCTACGCCGACCACGTGCTTGAGATTCCGGAAACCCATCCGCGGGCCGCCGCTGTGCTGGCGAACACGCATCTACAGTTAGTGTCGTATCACACGGCCGCGTTGCTGGGGCGGAATATCGACAAGCCGCGCAACCTGGCGAAAAGTGTGACCGTCGAGTGAACACCGCGTAGCCCGCTACTTGCGCTGATCGTTGTTTTCTGGCGGCTCCGGCGGTTCGAGGAGCTTCGCCACCAGCTGAATTGTTGCTGAAGCCGAGAGGACCTGCTCCAGCCGTTCTGCGACGGATGCGAGGCCGGAGTTCCGCCAGAACCGCGCGATCCGTGGCGCGATAGCATCGAGTACTGCGATGAACGGACCGACGGTGTACGTTTCGCGTAGATCGATGACAATAACATCCGGTTCCGGTTCTGCTGTGAGCCATCGGTAACACCAGGATGCCTTCGTTATTTCGACTATCCGTGCACAGACTGTACTGAGCACCGAAGTCTCGAACCCCCGTGAGAATGTATCAGAACTCGATTTGAGTATCGAACGCTCGAGACCCCTTGCGAACGCATCTGAGACCGACTTGAGTGCCGAGTTCTCGACAGCTGCCTTGAGTCGCTGTTTCATCATTGTAACCGCTGCTGTTTTGCTCATCGATAGCCCGAGACGACAGTCGCTCTGATCGTTACGGTTCCCAGATCCAGTGCTACGACGCGCCCCTGTTGGAGCGTCTGTCCTTTGAACGTGACACCGGTCTCAGTTTCTCGGACAGAGAGGTTTGCGGTAAACGTGACATCTTGCTGTACCGGATGGTCGCGCTCGTAGATGTCCCCATCCTGTCCGGAGATGACGACCGTTGCGTTCTCGCGCTGGACCTCGGTGATCCGTGCGGTTGTTTCACCGTCGAACGATTCCGTCATCCCCGGGACGATGCTCTCGGCGAGTAACGGTGACACACCTGTAACCTGTAGTTGGACAGTACGAGTCGCGGGTTGGCCACGCTGGGATGTCGTCCCGACTCGTATGATCTCTCCCTCAATGATGCCTGCGTCTGTCGGCAATGAAAGGCCCGCTCCTGGCCGGACCGTTGTCTCACCGAACTCCTGTCTATCGTTGTGCGATAGGGTCTGCAGCCTCAGCCCGAGGAGAACGGTCTTCTTATCCGGATTTCCAGTTCCGTATGTCGTCACTGACTCGATAGTGGCTGCTTCCCGTCCATCCACAAGAATTGACTGTCCAGCACTGACCTGTCTGGCATCGGTTTCTGACAGATTTGCTCTGACTAACACCTCTGTCTCGGTTGTGGTGACTTCGGAACTGCCACCGACTTCACTGATCGTTCCAGTCGCGGAGTACGTGTCGGTCTGAATCTCGAGCTGTCGGCCGTACCGTGGTGGCGCGCCGTTGTACTGGATGGTTTCTTCCGAAAGGGGGGCAGACAATTCAGCACGCACCACTGCCCGCGTAGACTCACCTTGCGGAGTCAAATGGATATCCGTGATTCTGAGGGTCGAATCTCCAGCCGGACTGTAGCTGTCCCCGATCGATATCTGCGAAATAACGTACTCCGGCTGTGAGCCGAGATCGAGCGTCACATTGGTCGTCCCCTCTGTTGGTGCTGCATCAGAATCGCCACCATCCGTTAGTACCAGGCTGACACCGGCGACAAGGACCGCGAGAACGAGCATAACGACAAGGGCATCGACGATGTTGACGACGCCAAACAGGTTCCCCTCGTCGTCGATGATTCCAGACGACTCTTCGATCGACTCCATACTGGCCCATTTCCCGGCCGATGTATGGCCTTTTCGTTTAATTCCCAGAACAGCTCTCTAACGGACGCTCCATCTTCTAGGATATCTATACATCTCGCCGACCACCCGACTCTGAATTTCTCCCTCAGCGAAGGATTGCTACCCGAATTGTAGCAAGAAGGTCGCCAAGTGTCTTCCAGATCTGACGGGTGACTAATTTCACGTCGAACCAGAAGGACTGTTTGCGAATGTACTTCAAATCGAGGCGGAGTTTTTCCGAAGGATTTGTGCTCTCGATATTATTGACTTGTGCCAGACCAGTCAGCCCTGGCTTGACGAACCACCGCTGGCGCCAAGACTGTGTATCAGCTTCTAACAGGGATTCTTCTTCCGTCCAGACCGCTCGTGGCCCAACCACACTCATATTGCCGACGAGAATCGACCAGAGTTGTGGGATTTCGTCGAGATGTGTTCGACGGAGAATCTTTCCGATATCAGTTATGCGGCTGTTTTCTTCGTCTTCTACCGGTGTTGCTGATTCCCCACCGGGAGTCATACTCCTGAATTTATAAATATTGAATGCTTCGCCGAATACCGCGGTTCGTTCTTGCGTGTAAAGAACCGGTCCGCCGTCATCGATTTTGATAGCTGCCGCGATCCCCACGATTACGGGCGATAGCACAATCAGTCCAACTGACGCAAACACGATGTCGAACGCTCGCTTGAGGATGTAATCCTGTATATCCCAGGGCTCGATTTCGACGCTGACCAGTGTTCCGACCCCACTGCTTGCCGTCAATACGGAGTTCGTATGGTCTCGGTGCACCTTCGCGTTGACACCGTACTCGTAACAGGCATCGAGTGCACCGAAGAACTCCGCTCGGTCTGCATGCTCAAATGCCAACACAACAGTATCGACATCGTACTCCACAAGTATGTCCTCGATCCGTGAGAGGCCGCCGAGTCGTTCCAGCCCACCAGCGTTGCTACCGCCGTCGGCAATGGCTTCAGATCTGGCGGGCGTCGTAAGCACGCTCGTCGGACAGAGATAGCCTAAGAGCGTCCCTTCAACCTCACTGGAGACCTCTTCGATCACCGTGAGATCATCACCGACAACGATGGTTCGCTCACCGTTCGTCGACGGCCGCTTCCGAATCCATACGAACCATACGGGCAAGACGACCAGCAGCAGCGGTGTCAATAGTACGACGGTCAAGCGTGGTAAGCGGTAGGTATAGTCGAAGTAACCGATTGTCGCCAAGACAAGAACTGCGACGAGCACCCGCTTTTGGGCTAGCGCAACGGCATCAAGAATCCGCCGCGGGCGAGGCTTGTACAGTGGGAGGAACACGCTGGCGACGACGACGACCGTGACGAGAAGTTCGAACGTAAACTCCGACCCCGCCGGTGGGTCGGCAGGGAGCCGTCTAAACAAGGGGACTGTGGTTGCGACTGACTGGACGGTAGCGTTGTTGACGAGTGCGACGGCAATCGCTGTCAGTGCCACAACGCCGGCCACACTCGCAACCCGATACCGCCAGCCACTATCCATTATCAGTGTGATTACCGAGTTCCGGGATAAGTCCTGCGTCCCCGTAGTCAAACATTGAAACCCTTCTAAGTGGTCGGGCGGACGCCTTGCCCCAAATGTACATCGTGATTATTGGTGAAAGTGACATCGGAGAGTCGGTCTTGCTTTGGAACACTCATCATGAGCGTATCTGCACAGTTATCGCAGCTGTTGCTCCGCCGGTTCCGCAAGCCTGTTCGTTCAGAGCATCTGCGAGAGTATCGCTTTTCCGGACCGCTTTCGTGACCCAGCTATTGTCTCGGCTCACTGTCGTGGCTCTGCGAGAGACGGCGACCGCGAACGATGACTCATTCGCTTGTCGCGATGTTCTCGGCCGCCATTTCCGAGTCGACTTCGCCTTGCAGCCGTTTCTCGGCCTGGTCGCGGTCCTCGGGGTAGCCGATATCGTTTCGCCAGCCGTCCATGCGGATCGCGTCGATCGTTCGCCCGGATTGCAACAGGAGGTCAATCGCATCGCTGATCTCGTACTCGCCGCGGTTCGAGGGCTGTACCAGGTGGCAGGCGTGGAAAATAGCCGGCGTGAACGTGTAGAACCCGGTCATCACCAGATTCGACGGTGGGTCCTCCGGTTTCTCGACCACTTCGGTTATCTCGCCGTACTTATTGGTATCACAAACGCCGTATCGGCTTGCATCCTCCCACGGAACTTCCTCGACGAGGAAGGCGGCGTCGGCGCGGTCCTCCTGCTGGCGATTGACGACATCCTGGAGGTTCGCCTCGAAGATGTTGTCGCCGAGCATCAACATGAAGTCGTCGTCGACGTGTTCTTCGACGGTCAGGAGCGCGTGCGCGAGCCCGTCTTGCTCGCGCTGGTGGGTGTACGTGATCGGGACGCCCTCGAACTCGTCCTCGTAGTGGTTAATGATGACCTGCTTCTTGTAGCCGACGACTACCAGGAGTTCGTCGGCACCCAGTTCGATCAACTGCTCGAAGCAGTGTGTCAGAATCGGTTTCCCCGCGACTTCTACCATCCCCTTTGGCTTGTCTTCGGTCAGCGGTCGGAGACGGGTCCCTTCTCCAGCGGCGAGTACGACAGCTTTCATATAACCTCATTGGTTGGTCGTCCGATAAAACTCTTGTCGAATTATAGGACCCGAATTATAATATCCGCGCCTCGACTATCGCCGCTTGATGAACGTCAGTATTGTCGGCAGCGGATACGTCGGGACCACAGTCGCGGCGTGTCTCGCCGACCTCGGGCACGAAGTCGTAACGATAGACATCGACGAGGACATCGTCGACGCAGTCAACAATGGCGAGTCGCCGATACACGAACCCGGACTTGACGAACTCGTCGCCGAGCACGGCGGCGGTCGACTCCGGGCGAGTACGGACTACGACGAGATTCTCGACACCGAACTGACGATGCTGGCGCTCCCGACACCGTCGAACGACGACGGGAGCATCGATCTCCAGTTCATGGAGGCCGGCGCGGCATCCGTCGGTGAGGCGCTGGCCGGTGCCGAGAACGCGGCCGACGACCCGCATCTCGTCGTTACCAAGTCGACTGTCGTTCCGAACACGACCGAGGAACGGCTCGCGCCCCGTATCGCCGAAGCGGGTCTCGAACGCGGGACGGACTTCCTCGTCGCGTCCAATCCGGAATTCCAGCGCGAGGGGACG
Source organism: Haloarcula terrestris (assembly GCF_031624315.1). Classification (NCBI taxonomy): domain Archaea; kingdom Methanobacteriati; phylum Methanobacteriota; class Halobacteria; order Halobacteriales; family Haloarculaceae; genus Haloarcula; species Haloarcula terrestris. The sequence goes on from NZ_JAMQOM010000004.1 coordinate 207,812, forward strand.
GCCGTCGCGGACTTCCTGAACCCCGACAAGCTCGTCTTCGGGACGGACGACGACCGCGCGACCGCCACGCTCCACGACCTCTATGCCCCGCTCCGCGAGGCCGCTGACGGCGACGTGCCGGTCGTCGAAACCGGTATCGCAGAAGCCGAGATGATCAAGTACGCCAACAACACGTTCCTGGCGACGAAGATCAGCCTCATCAACGATATCGGAAATATCTGCAAGGAGTTCGGCGTCGACGCCTACGAGGTGGCCGACGCAATTGGCCTCGACGACCGTATCGGCGAACAGTTCCTTCGGAGCGGCGTCGGCTGGGGCGGCAGTTGCTTCCCGAAGGACACGGACGCCATCATCGCTGCGGCGCGAGAACAGGGCTATGACCCGGCAGTCCTTTCGGCGGCCGTCGAGCTGAATGACGAGCAGCCGAAGCGTCTCCTTTCGCTGCTCGATGACCACGTTGACGTGTCCGGGAAACGCGTCGCCGTGCTCGGGCTAGCGTTCAAGCCCGGGACCGACGACATCCGGAACACCCGCGCGGTTCCGGTCATCGACGGATTGCAGGAGCGTGGCGCTGAGATCGTCGCCTACGACCCCGTTGCGACCGAGAACATGCGCGAGCGCTATCCCGACATCGAGTATGCGGACTCGGCTGGGGCCGCACTTGCGGATGCATCCGGCGCTGTGGTCGTCACCGACTGGGACGAGTTCGCGGCGCTTGACACTGAGTTCGACGACATGGCTGCCCCCGTCGTCGTTGACGGCCGACGCATCATTGAGCGGCGCGACGGTATCACCTACGAAGGCCTGACCTGGTAGCGCGGTTAGCGACGCGCTTTCATTCGTCTGTCGAGGACTGCTACCACGCCGGCAACGAGTAGCGCCACGACGAGTACGGTGGGATCTGAAGACACGTACAGGCTCGGCGTCGGTGGCCGCCAGTTCGTGAACGGATACAGCCACGCACTCGCACGCCCGTCGGCGTACACTCGCAGTCCATCGAGAAGCAGCGAGGTGAGGCCGCCAAAGGACACAAGGCCGAACACCCGTCCCCAGTGGCGTCGCTCGAACGCGACGGTGATAACACCGGCCAGCAGCAAAACCCCACCGAGTGTCGAGATGGGTGCATAACTGAATGGGATGCCGAGGAGCGCTTCGACCGTGCTGTCGTCCAGCACAATTTCGACTTTGACCAAATCGGGGATTGCCGCACCGCCCATTCCGACGACGACCCAGCGCTGGTCGAGCCAGTCGACGCTCCAACTCGCACTTGTGAGGAGGATGTACGGGACGAGAAGGTGTGTCAGCAGGTCAGCCATCGCGTGCCTCCAGTGTCCACGTATCGCTGTCGATGCGCCAGTACCGGAAGAACAGCAACAGGAATCCGACTGCCCCGACTGCTGAGGCTCCGTACTTGTAGAACTCTGCCCACCGGCTACTGTTGACGACTTCGATACGTTCGGCCGCTATCGTCTGGTCCGGTTCGAGCGTTCCGTACACTTGGACGACTCCACCGGGTTCGACGGCTGTTTCGATTCCGGTCACCTGGAGCGTGACTGACGTACCGTCGTTTTCGGCTACGATTTCTATCCCGGCTTCACTGGACTCTGTTACTGTCCCCAACACCATGATTTGCTGTCCCACGTACGAGTCGTACCCGGACGACAGGTCCTCGGCATCCGGGTACGGCGACCGCTGGTCTTCCGTCAGCTCTGCATGGACGAACAGCCCACCGAGTGCCAGACAGACACTGAGGGCGATGGCGACACGAACCCAGACGTGCACACGCTGTCTTCTCTCGGTGGACGCAATGGTCGTTTCGCTTCAGCGGCTTATGCGGCCGACCAACGGCACACCCCTCTAAAAATCACTCGACCGTTACGTTTCCACCGTCGTACACCGTCTGTTCCGGGACTTCAACGGTCGTCTCACCTTCGCCCTCGGTCGTCACGGTGTACGTTCCGGGGTTTGCGACGGGCACGGTAAACGCCCCGGTCTGATCGGCCGTCGTCCGGCGTTCGTATGTGATTTCGCTGTCCGAAACCGTGATTGTCGTTTCGACTGATACGGTCGAATTTGGCGCTGCAGTGCCCTGTATCGTCGCACCGGGGACTACTGCGAACGCTTTGTAGCTCCGGTCTTCGCTCACGAAGACCGGGCGATAGTGTGCCAGTCCGGACACATCGCCGCTCTGACTGCCGAAGTGCTGGTGGAGCCGAACGTGCATCGTCGTCGGCTCCTCAAGCGATGTGTCCGTCGTAACGACGTAGCCGACTCGTCCGGCAATTTGACTGTGGGCCTGATCGGGGTCCGTCGACGTGACAAATCTCTCATAGGTCTGCTGAGCGTAGCCGTAGCTCTCTGACTCACCGCTGACGAAGTAGTTGTAGACACGGTTCTGTCCCCATTGGCTGAGAACGTAGTTTTCGGGGTATTCGAGCCCGTTCTCGGCGGCGTCGGTTTCGATTGCAGTCGCCGCGCCGTAGCTCCCGTCGTCGACGAGTATCTGGCTGGTTTTCACCGGGACCTGAACCATTCCGAGGGCACCGAACAGGAGAAACAGCACGAACAGCGACCCGAGTGCGCGGGTGTCCGGAACGAGCGCGTCCCGGAGGTCGCCGTCACCGGCTGTCAGCACTGGTCTGGCGATATCGACCCACGAGGCGGCCCAGACGAAGGCGAGGCCGGCAAACAGCGCGAGGAACGGCGCCAGTTCGCCGACGAAGCGGACCTGGATGACGGCCAGTGCGAGCAGCACCCCGGCGTAGCTACTGGCGACGAGCCAGCCGCTCCGGTCGCGGCGAGCGAGGTCGATACCCCACGCCATCGCGGGGAGCCCCAGGAACAGCGTCAGACCGAGCAGGAGCAGGAAGCCAAAGCCGTCGGTATTGAACAGGCCGTACGTCTCGGCGATGGCGTCGGAGCGAAACAGCGTATCCAGCCGGTTACTGAACGTTCCCCACTGCTCCGTGAAACCAAAGCGGAAGACGAGGAGGCCAACGACGCCAAGCCCGACATCGACTGCAGCCAGTTGCCTGCCAGTCCTCCCGAAGCGCCTGGCTGCTTCCGCTGTTGCGATAACGACGATTATGCCGACCGTCAGTATTGCCGGCGTACCAGCGACGAGTGCGGTCTGCCAGCCGACGACAGCGTGGACACTCCAAGCGAGTAGCGCACCGAGACTGACTCCGGCAAGTACTGGTGCATTCTTGACTAGCGACGACCGGTCGGTAGCGACATCGACGAGCGTCTGTCCCAGCACGACCAGTCCGACCGGAAGGACGAGCAGCGGCCCGGCCTCCCACGCGAGGACCTGCCCGGCAATACCGACAGCGATGCCGACCGCGCCAAACCAGGGCAGCGGCCGTCGAAGCGACTCCTTGTCGGAGACTGCTGTCAGCGCGACCACGAGTGCCAGCGCCGTAAGTACCAGCCAGGGATAGTCGAAGGCGTGGTGGTCCGCGAAGCCGAGGCTCGTCCGGAATGTGTGGCCCGGAATGATCGCCAGAAAGAGGACTGACGCGAGGCCGACCCGTCGGTCGCTGGACACTCGGACCGCAAGCAAATACAGCAAGACGGCTGTAACGAGTGCCGACACGACCGGATACCACGCGAGCACCTGGCCGATCACCTCCTTGCTCCCGCCGAGGAGACTGGCGACCCACCAGAGCGTGGCGACCATGAGCGGCTCCCCGTGGGTCACACTATTCGGAAGTACGGAGAGCGTCCCGAGATCGGCCGCGCTACCGGCATTCGCGGCAATCTGTTCGACGTGGTACCGGTAGTAGTAGGGGTCGTTGCCCGAGAGGACGATGTCGCCGCCGCGGTAGACCGACCCGATGGCGTACGTTCGGGCGAGGAACACGACGGCCAGTGCGGCGGTGAGCAGGCCCGTAGCGCGTGCGTTGAAATTCAAATCCAGAGTGTTTGAGAGAGAGACAGTACGCTCGCTCTCTGTGGTGTCAACCGTTTCGCCGTCGAGAGCGGCCCGCACAGCGTCGGGATCGGCGACGCGATACTCGTCACCGTCTTTCTCGACGATACCCGCTGAGACGAGTTCGCCGAACTGGCCCGAATCGAGGGGGATGTCGTCGAACGTCCAGCCGTCTTGTTCGTCGTCGACGGCCAGCACCGCCTCTGTCGCGGATCGCAGCTCGGGCCGGTCATCGAGTATCGCTCCCGCCCCGGGCGTATCGCTCATGTGTTCTCTCTTTCCGGTCTGGCGAATAAATCCATCGGGATTCGATGTCCTACGCGTTCGCCGACTCTATCGCCGCTCGGATCGCGGATTCCACGTCGTGCTCCGGATGCCAGCCGAGTACGTCGGCCGTTCGGTCGGTGTCAACCGGGAAGGAATCGACGAGCGTCTCGTCGTCGCCCCGGGGGTTCTCGACCAGTTCGACAGCCACCTCGACACCGGTGACGGAGGCGGCGATATCCCTGACGAGCTTGGCGACGGTGTGGACGCTCGGGTCCTCGTCGCTGGCGATCTCGTACTTCTCGACACCAGTCTCACCACGGTCCAGTTGCGCCAGCAGCCGTTCGCAGCTGTCGACGTAGGCCCGGGCCACGTCTTTGACGTGGATGAAGTTCCGAGACTGCGTACCAGGCTCGTAGACGGTCAGCGTCTCGCCGGCGAGCGCGCGGTTCACGAAGAAGTTGATGACGGTCCCCTTCGAGACGGTCTGCCCGTCCAGTTCGTGGCTGCCGTAGAGGTTCGAGATCATGAACTGGTGGGCCGGGAACGCGCCGTCCGCGTACGTCTCGATGGCGCGCTCGTTGAGCAGTTTCGTCCGGCCGTACCAGTTCAGCGGACCCCGCGGATGGTCGACCGTGATGGGGAACTCCGTCGGGTCGCCGATGACGGCCATCGAGAACGGGAAAATCAGTCCTGCGCCGGTCTTGCGACAGAACCAGGCGACGTTGTCGGTCCCCTGCACGTTGACCTCGTAGGCCAGATCCTGGTTCTCCTCGCAGTCGTCGACACCCGACACGGCGGCGAGGTGCATCACGATGTCGGCCCCGTCAAGGGTTGCTTCCAGTCGGTCCCGGTTCCGGATGTCGACGTGTTCGATGTCGACATCGCCGACGGACTGCACGGTGCCGAGATAGAAGTTGTCGATGGCGGTGATCTCCCAGTCGGGGTGGGCCTGCTGTAGCTCGTAGATGACGCGACTGCCGATGTAGCCCGCACCGCCAGTGACGGCGACGTGGGGGCGTTCGTTCGTGGATTCTGAATCAGACATTGGATGTGAATTTCTCCGCCAGGTCGCGGACGCCCTCGCGGAGCGTCCACGATGGTTCGAAGCCGGTCCCGCTCAGGCGGTCGAAGTTGACGTGGTAGGACGGGCCGGGGTGTTCGTCTTCGAGATAGGTCACGTCGACCGGGGCGACCTCGTCGGCGACGATGTCGGCGATCTCCGAGATCTGGTAGTTCGAGTCCATCGACCCGACGTTGTACACCGGTTCGTCCCAGGATTCGGGGTCGCACGCGGCTTCCGCGTAGGCGCGGGCGGCGTCCCGGACATGGATGAACGGCCGCCAGTTCGAGCCGTCGCCGTAGACGGTGAGCGGGCGGTCGGTGAGCGCGCGGAACACGAAGTAGTTCACGACGAGATTAAAACGGATGCCAGGCGAGTGGCCGAAGTTGGTGGCCATCCGCAGGGCGGTGCCGGTCATGTCGAACTCCTCGCAGTACTCCCGCAGCAGCGTCTCGGACTGGAGTTTCGTCTCCGCGTAGGGGTTGATGGGGTCCGGATCGACCGTTTCGTCGATGGCAGTGCTGGTCGCGCGGCCGTAGACGTTACACGAGGAGGCGAAGACGACGTGGTCGACGCCGAGTTTGCCGGCCGCAGTCAGGACGTTCTCGGTGCCGTCGTAGTTGATGGCAAACGTCTCCTCGCGCCGTTCGTGGGTACTCGACGCGCCGGTGATGGCCGCGAGGTGGATGACGCGGTCGACGCCGCGCATGGCGCTCTCTACGTCGCCGTACTCGCGGACATCGCCTCGGCGGAATTCAAAGCCGTCGCCGAGCGTCCCCAGCAGCGCCCGCGGCGACCCCGAGGAGAGGTCGTCGAAGACAACGACGCTGTCCACCCGGTCGTCTGCCCGCAGCAAAGGGACTAGCGCACTGCCGATGTAGCCACAGGCCCCGGTGACCAGCACGTCCATCGTCAGTCCTCGCTCAGGACGCCCGGCAGGAAGCGGTCCTCGTGGGCCTCGATGGTGTCGGCGTGGCGGGTCAGCGTCTCGAAGATATCGCCGACACCGTCCTCGAAGGACTGTGACTGGCCGTCGATGAGGTCGGCGTACCGGTCGTTCTCGATCTCCATCTTGTGGGTTTCGTCCTCGTCGCGGGGGTTCTCGAAGTGCTCGACATCTACGTCGAGGTCGTACTCGCTGCCGACATCGGCAATCGTCTCGGCGATCTCGACGATGCTGATTGCGCGCGTGACCTGATTGTAGACAGTCAGACCCTCGGGGCGCTCCTCGTGGTCGGTCAGCGCCACTTCGGCCAGCCCCTCGACGGCGTCCTCGAGCGAGATGAACGGCTTTCGCTGCTCGCCCTTGCCGTAGACGGTGACGGGGTAGCCCGCGACGGCCTGTGCACAGAAGCGGTGCGTGACCGTTCCGAAGTAGTAATCGAAGTCGAAGCGGGTCTTGAGGCGGTCGTCCGCGCGGGTCTCCTCGGTTTCGGTCCCGTAGACGATGGCCGTCCGCACGTCCGAGATCGGGATGTCGAACTGCGTGTGGGCCAGCCGCATGTTCTGTGCGTCGAAGCCCTTCGTCGCGTGGTACCAGCTCCCACCCATATTGGGGAACGGCACGTCGTCGCGCTCGTCCTGATTTTCCATCGCTGCGCCGCCTTCCGGAATCGGGAACTCCGGCGCGCCGTAGACGCCGGTCGTCGTCGTCTCGACGAAGTGGGTGTCAGTGAGGTCGTGTTCTTCGAGGCCCCACAGCAGGTTCCGCGTCGCCTGGAGGTTGTTGTGCTGTGTGTAGTTCGCCCGCTCGCCGTTGATCTGGGAGTACGGCGCGGACGGCTGTGCGGCGGTGTGGACGACGACCTCGGGTTCGTGGACCGCCAGTAGCTCGTCGACGAAGGACTTCTCGGCCAGATCGCCCTCGACAAAGGAGAGGTTTGTCAGTCCGTGGACCTCGCGGGCGGCGTCGAGGCGCTCGTCGATGCTTGCGACCGGTGTCGCGCTTGTCGCGCCGACATCCTCGACCCACTCCCGTCGGCCGAAGTTGTCTACGAGCAGCACCCGGTCGTCCGTTCGGTCTGCGATTCGCAGGGCGGCCGGCCACCCGACGTAGCCGTCGCCGCCAGTAATGAGGATCGTCATAGTTACTCAGATAGTGAGTAACCACGATGCGTAATCAATCTTCTGTTCAGGTATGTGTTCTTCTTGTGCAACCTGGCTATCCATGGTGCACGTTCATATTCAAAAAAGCAGCACCTCCGGCGTGATAGCGGTCCGCTCCGGATACGCCGTGACTACCGGTTCGTCTCTACTGCGGCTCTGTAGCGGTGTCTCACTGTGTCCCACTCTGGCATCGTTGCCGCATACTGCCCGCGTGTTGACCTCCCGTGCACCCGCGCCGCTTCTCCCCGTTTCGCAACCGTTAAAACTGCCCCTGTCTTCTGTTCGATTGCTATCGCACGGGCCGGTGGGGTAGCCTGGTATCCTTCGGCCTTCGGGTGGCCGTAACCGCGATTCGAATTCGCGCCGGCCCACTTTCTGCCCGCGAACAAACTCGTGAGCGGGCAGCACGTGCAGCCGCACGAATTCGAAGTAGACCAGTCGCGCGCAGCGAAGCGAGCACGTCTGGGCGTAATTCGCGATTCGCGCCGGCCCATTTCTCTCGCAACGCAATCACGTGAAGTGGTAGCAGCGAGAATCGTCGGTTGAGAGACTTCTAGCAGCAGCCAAAAGCCTGTCAGCTGTAGCAGGAATTACCACCGCAGAAGAAGTAGCTGAAAGCACGGAGGCCATAGAGTGGCGTCAGGGTTAGTTGACGAACTTGCATAAGCGACGGTGACTCTGAACAAGCCCAAGATGTGCTCGCAGTACTAACCAGACGGTAACTTGCTTGTGAAGTCGGTACTACTGATTTCCAGCTAGGAATAAGTAAAACACCTATGAGATTAGTCCGTACATTGGCCACTAATTAATGTCAACATAAATATACTTTCTAGCAGCCGTGCAAGATACAGGCCGCGTCTCTCGCGCAGAACCATTTCCAAATACAACTGGATTGGGTCGGTCAGTGCTGTCACTCTCGGTAAAACCGTTAGCAGAACCCCGACCGTGCTAATCCCTTGTACAGTATTCAGCAAGAGTTGTCAACCGGGAAGCGGTTCAGAACTTATAAACCTGGGTCTGGCAATATTGAGAGCATTACGATGGTGATGTTCCTGACGGTTGTCGGTATCGCTGTCGCCATATTTGTTGGATTCAATATCGGGGGTTCCTCGACGGGTGTGGCATTCGGCCCTGCAGTCGGGTCACGCCTCATTCGGAAGACAACTGCGGGAGCACTGTTCGTTGGCTTTGGCTTTCTCGGGGCGTGGACCGTTGGTCGGGAAGTCATCGCAACGATGAGTAGTAGTATTGTGCCGGCAGCCCAGTTCACGCCTATCGCCAGTGTTACCGTTCTATTTTTCACCGGCGCAGCACTGTTGATCTCGAATCTCTATGGCGTTCCAGCCTCGACATCAATGACCGCTGTGGGTGCCATCGTCGGATTGGGGCTCGCATCCGGCACCCTTAATCAGGCGCTGATGTTCGTTATCGTTTCAGCCTGGATTGTCGCCCCGTTGATCTGTTTGTGTATCGGCGTCGTAGTCGGCCGCTATGTGTACCCTTATCTTGATCGCTACATCGCTTTTACCACATTCAATCTCCACTTCATCCAACTCAACCGGTCGGGAGCGATTCCACGACCGTACGTCAATCCGAACGCATCACTGCAGGATACCATCGGATCACTCTCAGTTATCATCATCGGCTGTTACATGGCGTTCTCGGCCGGGGCATCGAACGCTGCGAACGCTGTCGCTCCCCTCGTCGGTTCGGGCGGGTCGCTCACCGTCAATCAGGGTGTCCTGCTCGCGGTAGGGGCCTTCGGGCTGGGTAGTTTCACTATCGCCCGTCGCACGCTAGAAACGGTTGGGGACGATATCACGGAACTCCCGATTCTCGCATCACTGATCGTTTCCGTGGTCGGTGGAACGGTCATCACCATTCTCTCATCGTTTGGAATTCCAGCGAGTCTCGCCGTCAGTACGACCTCAACGATCATTGGGCTTGGCTGGGGTCGAGCGAGTCGGGCAGCGACGCTGGCGGAGTTAGCGACGCCATCGCCTGACCGGCCGGATGTCGCGGTCTCGACTGGCGCGTTGGTCACCTCACGCGCCGAAGATGCGCCTGCTGGGCCGACCATCGGCGACATTGCTCGAGAAGAGAAACCTGCAGAGAAGCCGGATGAGATTCCGGACATCCCAGATGTCGGCGCTGAGGGGCCGGCAGACATCGACGAACGAAGCCTCTTCGACCCGGCAGCGGCCAAGCGTATCGTGACAATGTGGGTGCTGACGCCGTCGCTGGCGGTTACCGCTTCATACCCAGTGTTCGCATTCCTATTGTGACTACAACGCCAGCCCACTGAGAACCCGGTTCAGCAGTACTGCAACGACACAATCAGACCCGTCGTGCTGCATAGATGCTCTGTCCCTTTCAGACGCACCTGTAGGAAATTAAAACCTGGCAGACTTCCTGTGGTACAACTCTGCCTGTCCCGCCAGATACAGCGACTTGTCTAACAAGTCACAGGCAGAAGTAGCAACGGTGGGCGACAGTGCCGCGTGACCTAACGGTTGGGCTCACATGGTAGCTGGCGCACCGTCGGCTCGGATGCGCCGCGACTTCGCTGTCGATGCACGTAAGTCCCTGACCGGCTTCGCACCCGTATGCGCCAGTTCGTCATCATCGGCCACGATGCCCCGACGACGCCGGAGTTCTCCCTCGACGACCTGGCCGGCGCGGCCGGCCGGCTCGACGTGCTCTGTCGGTGTGTCACCAGCGCGTTCTTCCTGAGTCACGCCATCCGCGAGGACGTGCGTGTCCACCTGATTCTGGGCGAGGAGTACACCGTGACGTTCGAGGGGAGCGACCTCCGCCGACTGAACCCGGACGAGCGGTCCACGGCAGCGCTGATACGGAAAGCGCTGGAGGAGCGCGAGGAAGCCATCGGGCACATCCCGGTCGAGACCTCGCCAGGCGTGTCGCTCACGAGGCGGGGCTTCGATGGAACGCTCGATGCTGTTGCTCGCCGGGGCACCGTCGTCCAACTGCACGAGGACGGCGACCCTGTCGTCGATGTCGACCCGCCGTCGGATCCCGTCTTCGTCCTCTCGGATCACCACGACTTTCGTGACGAAGAGACGGATCTGTTGGCAGACCACGTCGAGGAGCGCGTTTCGCTGGGGCCTGCGGCCCTGCACGCCGACCACGCGATCACGGTCGCACACAACTACCTCGATACGGGCGGGTTCGAGCAGTACTGAAGGAGTTCTCGCATTCTGCCAGAAGGGTTTTCCCCCGCGATTCGCTGAAAAGCGTATGGGATTATTGGGCTCGGAGACCGGCGTTTGCCGGGACAACGGACGGTTGTCACGATGTCGACAGAGCGACAGCGAGCGACTCTCTCGCCGCGCCGTCCTGCAGTCGGTCGCCGGGGCCGGCCTCGCGTCTGTCGCCGGCTGTTCGGCGTTCGAGGGCGGGAGCGACGACACGGCTACGCCGGTCGACGGCGAGCGGGCCGAGGAGCTCGCGCGTCGGTTCGCGCCGACGCTGTACTTCGACCAGGAAGAGCCGTGGTTCCCGACGGACCCGCGGCCGTACACCAGCGAGCAAGACGGCGAGACCATCGTCGACGGGTTCGACGCCTTCAACGGGTATCACGAGCGGATGACCGACGGCGAGCCGCCGAACCCAACAGCGTTCTACCACGCCGTCGAGTACGAGAACTCGCCGCTTGCGGTCGTCCAGTTCTGGTTCTACTCGGCGTTCGACCAGTTCACGACGAACTTTCACTGGCACGACTGGGAGGTCCTGCACGTCTTCGTCGACACGGAGACCGAGGACCCCCAACTGTACGTTGCCAGCTCGCACTCCCGGAAGGTGCCCAACAACGAGTTCCTCGACCCCGACCCGGAGATGGTGCCGCGTATCCTCTCGGAACTGGGCTCGCACTCCAGCGCGCTGTCGGTCAACGATGTCCGCGACCGGTTCACCCGATTGCCGGAGGGCGACCGGTTCGCGGACATCACGAACAGCGCCGTCGAGACCATCGAGGACCTCGCCGAAATCCCTGTCGCCTACGGCCTCCCACGGGACGAGGGGTCCCGGCTCCCCTACCTCGTTCCGGAGTACGAGGGCGCGCCGCTGTACGAACACGAGCGGCTGCCCTCGGTCAGCCGCGAGGACCTCATCTCGGAGTCGCTCACGGTCCGCTCGTTCGACAGCCTCACCCGACCACCGACGGATCTGCCGACGCGGGAGACCGGGCTCGTCTTCCAGCACACCGACCGCGGCGAGGCTGACCCGGACATCGAGTACGACCTCGTGCCGAGCAGCGAACTGGAACACATCGCCGATTTCACCGGGCCGCAGTTGAGCTTCGAGTTCGCCGTCCCCCAGTTCGCCGAGGATGCGATCTCGGGTCACATCACGACGACGGGCGCGCCCTGGGACCAGCCGCGATACGAGAACCCCGCCGCGGACATCTCCGAACCGAACCACCGGGCGGCGCTGGCCGAGCGCTACGACGCTATCGGCGAGCCGGCGGAGATACGGACCGTCGTCGCCAGCCTTTCCGAAGCCGTCTCGAACGACGACGCACCGGAAGACGAGGGGCTGACGACCCAGGACACTACCGTCGAGTCCGTCGCCCTGCTGGAGAGCGATCCCGAGGCCGTCCCGACCTTTTCGGGGCTGGCCGTGGTCCAGGACGTACCCGAAGGTGACCACCGCTTTACTGTCAACGGGGCCGGTGTCGCGCCCCACAGCGAGACGGTGTCTGTTCCCGACGCGGAGACAGCCGACGGACCGACCAGAGCCGGTGTCGACGGCGAGGTCCCGCTCGTCGCTCGGGAGAACGCCACTCGTCTCGAAGTCGATTCGTCAGGGGCCGACAGCGACCTCACCGACCTCGCCGTGGAGGACGACTTCGCGGGACGGCTGTACGACGCACCGCTTTCCGAGCCCGCCGCCGTGTACGTCCACGGCGGCGGCGCGTACACGACGGAAGTCCGGGACAGCGACGATGAGATCGGCGCGTTCCGCGTGAACCCGGACCCCGAAGCCGACACGGCCGCCCGAATCGACCAGCCCCGCACTGGCAAGGCGTCGCTGGCGTCGTTCCTCGCCGACATCGCCGAGGAGACGCGCCAATCGGTCGCCGAACAGATGGACGGCGACGACGGCATCCTCGACGGTGGCGGCTCGGTCAACGCTGTCCGGGGCCTCGAACGCGCGCTGGCCGCCGTCGTCGAGGCCGCCGAGCGGGCGACGGAACGTGCCGAGGCCGGCGACCGCGGAAACGCCGACAAGCAACTCCAGGCCGTCGCCGACCGACTCCAGCGTGTGGCGACCCGTATCGAGGAAGCCAGCGACGGCCTTTCGGACCCGCTATCGAACGCGGCCCGACAGCGCCTCGAACAGGCGAACCGACGGGCTGAGCAGGCCCAGGCCGCTGACAAACTGTAGTCGTTGTTACGCTCTCAGAGGCCGAACCACCGAGCCAGCGCGCCGACCACGAGCACCAGTCCCCCGCCGATGAACGTACCGGGGACTGGGAGAGCGAACAATACCACGCCGAGCAGGAGGACGATATTCGATATTCTCATTTCAACTACACGTAGCGCGGCCTGCCGTATCCGTCTGGTGCCTGCATTTGCGTGGACCCGTGTGGACTTTGCCCGTCGGGATCCCACTCCCGGTATGGACGAGGAACTCGCGTGGGAGACGCTCGGTGCCGAAACCGCCTACACCTGTCCGGGGTTCGAGGTCATCCGCGAGGACGTTCGCCTCCCCGACGGGACCGAGGGGGAGTTCGACTACGTACAGAACGGTGACAGCGTCGTCATCCTCCCGTTCACTACCGACGGCGACGTGGTCGTCATCGAGGAGTGGCGGCAACCGGTCCGCCGAGTCAACCGCGGCTTGCCGGCCGGGACGATGGAGGGCGGGGACGACGATCCAACAGTCGCCGCCGCCCGCGAACTCCGCGAGGAAACGGGCTATGAGGCCGACACCTTCGACCACCTCTACACGGGCGAACCGGCCAACGGCAACACCGACTACGTGTTCCACTACTACGCTGCGCGTGGGTGCGAGGCGACGGCCGACCAGGACCTGGACCACAACGAATCGATCCGCGTCGATACTGCAGACTTCGACTCGCTGGTCCAGTCGGTGCGTGACGGCACACTTCGAGACGGGCGTGCCGCCTTGGGTATCATGTACTACGCGCTGTTCGAGCACTGAACCGACGACAGCTTGAAAACCTGTCGACTGGTATCATGTAACATGGTCTCGACTACACTCGACGACCAGACGGAACGTCGGCTGGATAAACTGCGTGCGGCCGTCCGCCGTCGGACCGGCCAGCCGGTTTCTCGGGCGGAGTTGCTCGAACGACTAGTCGAGGACGCGTACGAGTCCCGCGGCGAGGTAGTCGATATGTTCCGAACCACGCAGGCGTACGTCGCCGACGAGGAGTCCGGGACCGTCCACCGACCCCAGCGCAAACTGGTGCCCGGCGGACCGGAGCGACCCGACGAATAGCGGTGCTGTGCCGGCCGACGCGTCGCTCTGTCCACTGCTGCACCGACTGCGAACGGCTTCGCCCATGGGGGAACACAACCCTTAGGCGCGCTGACCGACGACGCAACGTAATGACGAATTTCGAGGTCCGCCAGTACGACGCTGCGGGCCGGCTGGGCGAGCTAACGGTGCCGCGGGCCGGCGTCACCGTCGAGACGCCGACCATCCTGCCCGTGGTCAACCCCCACGTCCAGACGGTCGCGCCGGCGACGCTGGCGTCGGAGTTCGGGGCGGAGATACTCATCACGAACAGCTACATCCTGCACGGCTCCGAGGACCTCCGCGAGCCGGTGCTGGAGCGGGGCCTCCACGATCTGCTCGGGTTCGATGGGGCCATCATGACCGACTCCGGCTCGTTTCAACTGGCGGAGTACGGCGACATCGACGTAACGACCGAGGAGATACTCGAATTTCAGCACGAGATCGGGTCGGACATCGGGACGCCGGTGGACATTCCGACGCCACCGGACGTGGACCGCGAGCGGGCGACCGAAGAGCTTGCGACGACCCAGAGGCGGCTCGAACACGCCGGGACCGTCGACACCGGCGACATGCTCGTCAGCGCGCCGGTCCAGGGGTCGACCTACCCGGACCTCCGGGAGCGCGCCGCCGCAGACGCTGTCACAACCGGACTGGACGTGTTCCCACTGGGGGCCGTCGTCCCGCTGATGAACGAGTACCGCTACGCCGACCTCGCGGATGTCGTCGCGGCCTGCAAGCGCGGGCTGGGGGAGGTCGGCCCGGTCCACCTGTTCGGCGCGGGCCATCCGATGATGTTCGCGATGGCGGCGGCGCTGGGGTGTGACCTGTTCGACTCCGCAGCGTACGCGCTGTACGCCCGCGACGACCGGTATCTCACGGTCCAGGGGACGGAACTGCTCGATGAACTGACCTACTTCCCGTGTCACTGTCCGGTCTGTACCGACCACACGCCGGCAGAACTCGACGGGATGGACGCCGACCAGCGCGAGGAACTGCTCGCGCGGCACAACCTCCACGTTACCTACGGCGAAATCCGGACGGTTAAGCAGGCCATCCGCGCCGGCAACCTCATGGAACTGGTCGACAGCCGCGCCCGCGGTCATCCGGCGATGCTCGACGGCTACCGTGCGCTGCTCGATCACGCTGAACAACTCGAACGGACCGATCCCGTCTCGAAGGACGCCTTCTTTTACACATCGAACGAAAGCGCCCGCAGACCCGAGGTTCACCGGCATCAGGACCGGCTGGAGCGGCTGCCGGTCGAGGGCGATGAAGTCCTGCTAACCGAGGGAAGTTCCAGCGCACGCTACGACGAAACCTGGGGGGTTCTCCCACCCTTTGGCCCGTATCCGCGCGAACTCGCCGACACGTACCCCCTGACCGCGGAGGTCCCGGACCGGACCGACCGGGCGGCCTACGAGGCCGCAGCGAACGGTGTTCGGCGGCTGGTCGAACTCCATCCCGACGTGTCCTTCACGCTGGTCCACGACGACTGGCCGGCGACGGCGCTCGACCGCGTGCCCGACAGCGTCCGCCTGCGTGACCTCCACGCGAGAGACTGACGACGCAATTGTCCCGGCTGCTGGCGGTCAGGCTCTCGGCACGTCCACGTCCTCGTCGGCGGAATCGCGCCAGGAGCGGGTCGGCTCCCAGCCCAACCGCTCCGTGGCTTTAGCCGTCGAGTACGCCGCGGCGTCTCCTTCAACCGTGCAGTCGTCCGGAACCGCGCCGTAGTGTTCTCGCATGAGTTCGACGAGCGGCCGGCCCAGCGCGTTGTCGGGGCCGACGCAGTTGAACGCCTCGTGACCGTCGACTTCACCCGCGAGTGCGGCCTCGACGAGGTCGACCACGTCCCGCACGTCCACGTACGACCAGTAGTTGCCGGCCCCGGCCGCGAGATCGTCGACGTACTCGTCGGCCCGACAGGGGTACTCGCCTGGTATCTGTATCCACGAGGGGCGAATCGACGCCACGGAGATGCCGTCCCGGCGAGCAATCGTTTGCCCTATCTCCTCGGTGACGACCTTCGAGAGGCCGTAGTCGTCTTCGGGCCTGCACGCGTGCTGTTCCGTAATCGGGAGCTCGTCCGGCACGGGCGTCTCCTCGGCGAAAAAGAAGCCGTACGCCCCGTCTGAGGACCCCTGGACCACGTCAGCGCCGATGCGGCCGGCCGCCGAGAGGACGGTGTGTGCCGCGAGCGTGTTGTTCCGAAAGAGGTCCACTCCCGGGTGATTTCCGGCCACCGGGATCGCCGCCCAGTGGACCACCGTGTCTGGGTTGATTGCGGTCAGCGAATCGAAGACGCTTCCGGCGTCTGTCAGATCCAGTGCTTGGTAGTCGACGGCCGGATGGCCCTCCTCGTCGGGAAGTCGGCGGTCGAGGACCGTCACGTCGTGCGGTCCGGCGAGTCGGTCGACGATCCAGCGCCCGGAACTGCCCCGGCCGCCGGTCACGACAACATCCATATCCGTTCTGTGACCGCCGGTCTCCAAAATGTGGTGGTGTGGCTTCCCCGACCGATCGGTGTCGTTCGATCCGTTACCGGTCGAGCCGGAACCGCTCACCGTGCGTGAACGTCGTCCAGCCGAGGATGCGCTCGTCTCGGTGCGGTCGGTCGGGGTCGTTGATAGCGGCCTGCTGAGCCGAGGCGTACGTCGGGACGTTCTTCACCGGCTGTCCGCTCTGTTTGAGCGTCTCTAAATACGTGTCTTTCTCGTAGTAGGAGTACGCGACTTCGTACAGCGAGGAGGCCGCTTCCTGCTTTCTGGCCGGGAAGCCGTGTTCGTTGGCGAACCGCTCGGGGTCCCCCTCGCCCAGCGCTTCCCAGGCCTCGGGATCACCCACGTAGGGGGCGTGGGCGTCGAGGATACGCTCGATAGCGCCCGTGTCACCGCTGAATTTCTGGTGTTCGTACAGGGTAGGGCCGTCGAGTCTGTCGACGTAGACACGGCTGAGTTCCGCGGCGGTGACCAGTGCTTTCGCCGCGTACAGCGAGTACGCCAGGCTCGACGCACGGACGATTTCGTTTTCCAGCAGGCCGTCTTCCCGGAGTTGGTTGAAGCCGTCTTCGCGGTTCCGCTGTATGGCGTTCCGGAACTGGTCCCAGTCACGGAGATACACCGAACCGGCGGCATGGGTCATCTCCTGCCAGTTGAAGATGTTCTGCTGGCCAAAGGAGGTCGGAATTTCGTGGCCCACGTCGTCCAGGAACGTCCGGATCCACTCCTGTAGATCGGCTTCACTGGCGACCCCGTCGTTGTTCCACCCGTCGTGCCCGCGAACGAGTTCCGCCCCCCACCACATCTTCGGGAGCGTGATGAACAGTTCGATGCTGTTTGTGGTCACGGGGGCCATCCGCGTCTCGGAGTCCAGGAACCAGTGGTCCAACAGTTCGATGGCTTTCTCGGCGTACTGATCAGACCCGGTGTACTGGTAGGCGAGGCCGAGATCTCGGATCCAGTCCCCGGTCCTGATGGCGGCGACGTAGTCCTTGCGTGCTTCGGGGTCCTCGGGTCCTTTGGCTTTGAACTCGTGGCCGTCGCCGTTGTCCGTAACGCTCTCCGGAGTCGCCGACATCGCGTTCTGGACATCGGCCGTGAAGGCTTCGTAGGCTTCCGCCCACGGGCTGTCATCGGTCTCGACGCGGGACCGAATCGCAGCCAGCGTATCGAGATGGATGAACATCGCGGGTCTGCTGGGTATCGCTGACTCGGACGCCCGTTCAGTCGGTAATGGCGTCCCCTCCGACGGGGCTCTCGCGTTCGAGTCTCCCGAGGGAAACCCGGTCGAACAGCCACCCAACGCCGCGGCCGTCCCCGAAATCGCGAGCAACACGTCTCGTCGTGTCTGGCGCTGCACGTGCGATGCGCTGTCCTCTATAGAGTTAGTTAGGGTGCGATTAATCAGGGGAGGACGGTCCGTTCGCGATAATCAGGGCCGTTTAGCTGCACGAACTGTCAACAACCCGTTCTTCTGTCCTCGCTCCCCTGTCCAGCGCCGGCCCAAAGGCAAGATAGTTGGTCGCGCGTGGCTGACGCCATTGCATGACCGACTACTTCGAGGTCCATGAGCGCGACAGCGCCGCGCGAGTGGGCGAGTTGCGACTCGCCGACGCCGTGACGACGCCGGCGCTGATCGACGACGTGGACACCGATACGCCGGGCGACTGCCGGCACGTCCTCGACGACGCCGGGAGCCACTGGCACACCGAGCAGGCCGACCCTGCGGGCGATGAATCGTTGCTCACCGTCCTCCCGCACCGCGGACTCCCCGCCGGAACGCCGGACGAAGTCGCCGATGCGTTCGCTGTCGACTACCCCGACGTGGACTTCCCGAGCGCAGCAGTCGTTTCTCCGGACACTGCAACTAACCACGGCAGTGACGCGTACGTCCTCGCGGGTGCGCCCGGCTACGTCGGGCACGCGTCGGCGTTCGTCGACGCCGTGACAACTGTCAAGGAGGCCACCCCCGCCGACACCGCCCTCTATCTCCCGGGTGTCGCCACGCCGCGTAACGTTGCGACGCTCGTCTACGCCGGTATCGACCTCGTGGACCCCGACCGCGCTGTCGTCCGCGGGACTGAGGGTAGATATCTCACGACCGATGAGGCGTACTTCCTCGAAGATCTCGACGAACTTCCGTGTGCCTGTCCGGCCTGTCAGCAACCGCGCGATGAGTTCGACCGCGAGGACTGTGTCGAACACAACGTCAACGCCCTCGCCGCGGAACTCCGGCGGGTTCGTCGCCGTATCCGCGATGGCCGCCTCCGGGACTACATCGAGGGACAGGCCAGACAGGACAACTGGCTCACCGCGACGTTCCGACGACTGGACCAGCAGTACGGCTACCTGGCGGAGCGCACACCACTCATCCGGCGGGCCGACCTCTCGGCGGCCAGCGACGACTCGCTGCGTCGTGTCGAGATCCAGCGGTTCGCCGAGCGCGTCACCGACCGCTACGTCCCGCGCTTCGACGACCGCCCGCTCGTGTTGGTCCCGTGCTCGGCACGGAAACCCTATAGCGATTCCCAGAGCCACAAGCAGTACCACGACGCCATCAAGTGGCGCGCCCACGTCGTGTCGATGACCTCGCCCATCGGTGTCGTCCCGCAGGAACTCGAACTCACGTACCCAGCCCAGCACTACGATTCGGTGGTGACGGGCAACTGGACCGCCACCGAGATTGAGTTCGTCAGCCGCGTGCTCGAACGCTATTTAGAAGGGACTGACTACCCGGAAATTATCGCGCACGTTCCCGGCGAAGGCTACCGCGACATCTGCGAGCGCGTGGCCGATTCGCTGGGTCGAGAGTTTACCTACACCGTCACTGACCACCCGACGACGGCGGACTCGCTTGGGAATCTCGCCGCCGAACTGGAAGGCTGGGACCGCTACCCGAAGCGGGAGCGCGAACACAACACCATCCGCGCTGTCGCGGACTACCAGTTCGGCGAGGGCGCTGGCGACGAACTGTTCGACGACCTCTCGACGCAGGGCCGGTATCCGCAACTGCGCGCGGATGACGCCGACGGCGAGCAGTTGGCAGCGCTGGCCCAGCAGTACGGCGTCCTCTCGCTGACCACCGCCGGGGCGCGCCGCTGGGTCGAGAGCGACGTGCCGACCAAAACGGTCGAAATCGAGCCCTTTGTCCCGCACGGCTCGGTACTGGCTCCGGGAATCACGGACGCAAGCGACGACATCCGTGTCGGCGACGACGTGGTGATTCAGGGCGATGCGGCCTTCGGCGTCGGCCGCGCGCAGATGAGCGGCCCGGAGATGCAGTCCTCGACGCGGGGTATCGCGGTTCAGATGCGCCACACCGAAGAGCAGTAGCCCCGTCTCTGTCGGTTATTGGTGACTTGTCCGGCGTTTCCGCCTGACCGCGCGACTTATCAGCAGTGCGGGGTAACCGCCGATATGGACTGGTCGGGACACCGGCGATACCTGCCCGCTGTCGGGTTTTCCCTACTGTTGCTCGTCACCTCGCTGCTTCCCGTTCCCGAGGGCGCGAGCGAGCAGGTTCCTGTGTTACTCGGCGTGGCACTGGACAAGTGGGTCCATGCCGCGAGCTACGGTGTGCTTGCGGTACTGTTGGCGTGGGGGCGACGCGCACGCAATGTGGTCGCGGTCGCAGTGCTCGTGGCTGTCTCCGTCTGCTACGGGGCCGGCGTGGAACTCCTACAGGGACTCGTTCCTTCGCGTGGAACGAGCGGCGCTGATTTCGTGGCCAACGCCGCTGGGGCTGTTCTGGCCGGGCTGGCGTGGCTCGCGGCCCACCGCTCCGGCGCGCTTTCGGACCGAACCGACCCACAATCCCGGCAGTAACGAAGCGGCTTTACGCACCCATCGGCTACCTCGCCCCAATGAGCAAGCCCAGTCCCGAGGTCTACGAGGAGGGCAAGGGCATGGACGCCCACAACTCCGTGATGCGTGACATCCGGTCGCGCAACGACTCGACGTACGACCCCCGAGAGCCAACCCGCGTGTGGCTCGACGAGGACAACACCCCCGACGGCGTCTACCAGAGTCTGACCATCATCCTGAACACCGGCGGCTGCCGGTGGGCGCGGGCCGGCGGCTGTACGATGTGTGGCTACGTCGCCGAGAGCGTCGAGGGCGGCAGCGTCGCCCACGAGGACCTCATGGCCCAGATCCAGCACTGTCTGGACCACGAGGCCGAGAACAGCGACGAGCAGAGCGGCCTCATCAAGATCTACACCTCCGGAAGCTTCCTCGACGAGCGCGAAGTCCCAGCGGAGACGCGTCGGGCCATCGCCGAAACCTTCGCGGACCGCGAGCGCATCGTCGTTGAGTCCCTGCCGGACTTCGTCGACGAGGAGACGGTCGGCGACTTCGTGGACGTGGGCCTCGAAACCGACGTTGCGGTGGGCCTGGAGACGGCAACTGACCGCGTGCGTCACGACTGCGTGAACAAGTACTTCGATTTCGCCGACTTCGAGGACGCCTCCGAAGCGGCCCAGGCCGCTGGCGCTGGCGTCAAAGCGTACCTCCTGATGAAGCCGCCGTTCCTCGCCGAATCCGAGGCCGTCGAGGACATGAAGCGGTCGGTGCGGCGCTGTGCGGCCGTTGAGGGCTGTCACACTGTCTCGATGAACCCCTGTAACGTCCAGCGCTACACGATGGTCGAGGAGCTGTACCACGACGGCGGCTACCGACCGCCGTGGCTCTGGTCGGTCGCCGACGTGCTGGAATCGACCGCCGACGAGGACGTTATCGTCGTCTCGGACCCTGTCGGCCACGGCAGCGACCGCGGCCCGCACAACTGCGGGGAGTGCGACGACAAGGTCCAGCGCGCGATCAAGGACTTCGACCTGCGACAGGACCCGTCGGTGTTCGAGCAGGTTAGCTGCGAGTGCGAAGCGACGTGGGACGCCGTCATCGAGCGCGAACGGAGCTACTCGCTCCCGCTCGCTCGGTAGTGCCGTCGGACCGTTCGGAGCCTCCAGAAACCGTGTGACAAACTGTCGACCAACTCTTATCCGGCTCTCGCGCGTAAGACTGTTCGATATGACCCCCAACGGCAACCAGGACAGGCGCAGTTTCAACACACGCGGAACGGTCACGGAGTGTGACCTGTGCGGTGAACGGCGGCAGTGTATCGGTGACGACGGGATGGTCGCCTGTACCGCTTGCCAGTCCGACCTGCTGCCGTCCGGCTGGGGCCTCTGAACCTGCGTCCGGCCGCGGTTTTCTCTGTTCGATCACGACGATTCGCCCGACCCCGGCTGTTCGATAGCGGGAATGACACCGACAGTCGCGGTCGCCTTGAACGATGCGACCAGCTCCGCGCCCGGGGTGATGTCGAGTTTGTCGAGGCTCGTGTCGGTCACCAGCGCGGACAGCGTCGTGTCCGGGTCGATAGCCAGCGAGACCAGCGCGATAGCGGCCCCCTCATCGACACGTTCGACGGTGCCAGCGAACTGGTTCCGCGCGCTGGTCCCGGTCGGTTCGGGGGCCTCTGGCGGTGCGTTTAGCGTCACCGTATCCGCACGGATCCCGACCTCAACCGCGTCGCCGGCGTCGGCGTCGGTGTCGACGATGGCCCGGACCGTCCCCGACGGCGTCTCGACGGTCGCCAGTTCGCCGTCGCGGTCGACGACGGTTCCCCGGAGGACGGTCTCTTCGGCCGTGGCGACGCCATCGAACTCGGCCTGGAGGCGCTGAAAGCGGGCTAGCAGTTGTTGGGCGGTGTCCGTGAGTTCGCTGCCGCCGCCGCCGCTGCCGCCGCGACTGCGGTCGACCAGCGGCCCGAAGGTCTCTTCGAGTTCGACGATCCGCCGCTGTGCGTGAGCGTAGGACCGGCCGAGGGCGTCGGCGGCGCTGTTCAGCGACCCGTGGGCGGCGACCGCCTGCAGGAGCCTCCGGTCACGGGCGGTCAGCGCCACGTCGCCCTGCCCCAGTTGTACTTCAACGTCCGCGGTCGCGTCCATACCGTCGCAAGGGCGGGCGGTCACAAAGAGATTGGTGCCGGCCGCCCAGTCAGTACACCAACTCGCCCGAGATGAACTGCCGGGTGCGGTTGTCCGACGGGTTCTGGAAAACCACCTCTGTCGGAGCGATCTCCGTGATGCGCTCGTCGAGCAACACCGCGACCCGATCCGCAACGCGCTCGGCCTGGTGCATATCGTGTGTCGCCACGACGACGCCGATACCCCGGTCCCGAGCCTCGGAAATCGCGTCCTCGATAACCGCCGTGTTTCGCGGGTCCAGATCGGATGTCGGCTCGTCCAGCAGCAGTATGTCCGGGTCGTAGGCCAGCGCACGGGCGAACGACACCCGCTGTGCCTCGCCGCCCGAGAGCGACTCCGCGCGCTGGTCCATTTTGTCCGTCAGCCCGACGATATCGAGGGCCTCACGGACGGCGTCGGCGGTTCCGTTCGACCGCAGGACCGAACCGAGCCGGTCTGCCCACGACCTGCGGATGCGGAGCCCGTACTCGACGTTTCGGGCGACCGGGGCGTCGAACAGGCTCGCCTCCTGAAACACCATCCCGATGCGCCGACGAAGCGAGAGCCGTTCGCCCTCGTCGACGGCCCACACGTCTGTGTCGTCGAAGGTGACCGTCCCGTCGTCGGGTTCTAGCGAGAGCGCGAGCATCCGGAGTAACGTCGTCTTGCCGACGCCCGACGGCCCGATGACGGCGACGACCTCCCCGGTTTCGACATCTATCGAGAGGTCCCGAAACACGCATTCGTTCCCATACCACTGTGACACACCAGTTGCTTGTAGCATTAGCGTTGTACCTCCTGGTCGCCTAACCGGACGACCACGGCGTTGACAGTCAGCACGAGCACGACCAGCACCGCGCCGAGTATCATCGCGGTTTCGTACTGCCCCTGGCGGGCTTCGAGTTGAATCGCCGTCGTCAGCGTCCGCGTCTTCGAGATGCCCTCCGCGCTCGTGATGTTGCCGCCGACGATGAGCACGGAACCGACCTCGCTGATAGCGCGACCGAACCCCGCCAGAATCGCCGTTGCGATGCCGTACCGCGCTTCCTTGAGCACGACCAGCGACACGTCGAGGCGTGTCCCGCCGAGGACGTGTGCGGCGTCGCGGACGCCCTCGTCAACGCCAGTGATGGCCGCGAGACTGATGGCCGTGATCGGCGGCGTCGCGAGGACGAACTGTGACATAATCATCGCCTCCTTGGTGAATATCAGCTCCAGCGTCCCCAGCGGTCCCTGATTGGAGACGGCGAACAGCACCAGTAGGCCGACGACGACGCTTGGAAACCCCATCCCCGTGTTGATGACCGACTTCACGAACTGCTTGCCGGGAAAGTCGCTGAACCCCATCACGACGGCCACCGGAATGCTGACCAGCGTGCTCAGCGTCACGGCGATGACGCTGACGTACAGCGAGACGTAGATGATGCTCGACACGTAGCCTTCCCGGAACGGAAGGTCGACGACGGCTGGCAGCAGGTGTCCGACTGATTCGAGCGGCACGCTTACTCGCCGGTCGAGTTGCTACTCCACCCTTCCGGAACGTACTGCTGGAAGTCCGGGTCCTCTGAGACGGCTTCCGGGAAGAACAGCTGCTCCCCGTTGACCTGATAGCTCGAAATGGCGTCCTGTACTCCGGGGCTGGTAATCCACCCGATGTAGGCCATCGCCAGGTCGTAGTTGGCGTTGTCGTGGACGCCGGGATTGACTGCCATGATCCCGTAGGGGTTCGCGAGGATTTCCGGCCCGTCCTCGATAGGCCCCTGGACCAGAATCACGAGATCGATCTCCGAGCGCTGTGAGATGAACGTCCCGCGGTCCGAGAGCGTGTAGGCGTCCTGCTGATTGGCGACGTTTAGCGCCTCACCCATCCCGGTCCCGGTCTCCTGATACCAGTCGCCGCCCGGCTCGGTTCCCGCGGCTTCCCAGAGGTTGAGTTCCTTGGTGTGGGTTCCGGAGTTGTCCCCGCGTGAGACGAACGTGGCCTCCGAGTCGGCGATGGCAGTGAGCGCCTCGGTCGCCGAACTCATTCCCTGGATTCCCGCCGGGTCGCTCTCCGGGCCGACGATGACGAAGTCGTTGAACATCAGGTCGCGGCGGTTGATGCCGTAGCCGTTTCGCATGAACTCGTCTTCGAGGCCCCGGGCGTGGACCATTACCACGTCTGAATCGCCGTTGCGTGCCGACTCCAGGGCCGCGCCTGTCCCCTGTGCGACCGCGTCGACGGTCACTCCGTACCTGTCCTCGAAGTCGGGATGGATCTCGTCGAGCAGTCCTGTATCGTAGGTGCTTGTCGTCGTCGTGAGTGTGAGGGTCTCACCGGAAACTCCCGCCTGGCCGCCGCTTTCCCCGTCAGACTGGCCGCTGCTTTCCCCGAACTGGGCACATCCAGCGGTGCTTGCTAACGCCCCTGCGCCTATCGCAGTGATGAACTCCCGTCGTTGTATCGGCATGGATACACCGAAGGACCAACATTAAATATAGTTTACGTAGTCTGAATATCACTAGTCCAAACGGAGTGTGCGACGTGGCGACGGCGCTATGTCGGGGTTCACCACAAGCCATGGATGGCAACTGATTTTATAACAGTGTGTCTTCATCGACAGAACCGCTACGGGGTCGAGAGCCGCAGAGTTCCAGATAGACGGTCCATCTCTGGAGATTTCACTTACACTCCGGTAAGCGTGTGTTTATACGGCTGGACCTGCAATTCCATGCTAGGGACCGCCGGACTATGTCACACGCTCCGCTGGTCCCACCCCTTTGAAACAACACTGCATAGCGGCGCTGCTCACGGTATTGGAACGCCGTCGTCAGGCAAACAGAAATAGGGCGACGTTACTCGGCGAAGCCTGTGAGAACGCCCTGGCCGTCGATCCGGCCCAGGTCTGACAGCGTGGCTCGCTCGGGGTGGGGCATCATGACGGCGACGTGTGCTGCCTCGCCGGTGACGCCAGCCACGTTGTGTTTCGACCCGTTCGGGTTCGCCTCGGGCGTGACTGTCCCGTCCTCGTCGCAGTATTTGAACAGAACTCGATCCTCGGCTTCGAGTTCGTCCAGGCGGTCGTCGGGAATCTCGTAGCGACCCTCGCCGTGGGCGATGGGGAGTTCGACGACTTCGCCTTCTTTGTACTGGCTGGTCCAGGGCGTGTCGGCGTTCTCGACCCGTAGATGGACGTGCTCACACTGGAACCGGGCGCTCTCGTTGGTCGTGAACGCGCCGGGGGTCAGCGACGATTCGCAGCCGATCTGTGCGCCGTTACAGATGCCCAGCACCGGCGTCCCCTCGCTTGCGGCCTCGCGGACTTCGGCCATGATGGGCGAGCGGGCGGCCATCGCGCCGGCACGGAGGTAATCACCGTAGGAGAAGCCGCCGGGGAGGACGACGCCGTCGACATCCTCGGGGAGGCCGTCCTCGTGCCAGACGAGCTC
The DNA here is from genome assembly GCF_031624315.1 of Haloarcula terrestris. Taxonomy (NCBI): domain Archaea; kingdom Methanobacteriati; phylum Methanobacteriota; class Halobacteria; order Halobacteriales; family Haloarculaceae; genus Haloarcula; species Haloarcula terrestris. The sequence continues at coordinate 233,579 of NZ_JAMQOM010000004.1, forward strand.
GGCGTCGAAGTCGAGCGACTCCAGTGCCTGCACGGAGTCGCGGTCGCAGTTCGAGCCGCCGAACTGGATGACGGCAATGGTCACAGTGACCACCCCGTGTGGGAACAGACCATTGCCGTCAGTAGTGAGGCGATAGTCACACGAGCCACCCCGTGTGAGAACAGAGTACCGCCGCCAGGTTCGAGGCGGTGGTCATTCTGCCTCGGTCACCTCGATATCGTAGTCGTGGATGGTGGGGTTCGCCAGGAGCCGCTCGGCCATCTCATCGGCGCGTTCGGCCGCGTCCTCGGCGCTGTCGGCGTTGAGGTCCAGTTCGAACACGTCCGCCGAGCGGAGGTCGTTCAGCTCGAAGCCGAGTCGTTCCAGTGAGCGCTGTGTCGTCTCGGCTTCGGGGTCGAGGACGCCCCGCTTGAGCCGGACGGTGACAGTCGCGGTAAAGGCGGTCATTACTGGCAAGCGAGCGGGCAGCGGAGAAAACGCTTGTGTTCTTCCGGCAGTCTCAGGTGCGAGCGCCGACCGGCGTCCACTCGGTCGGCTGGTCGCGCAGCCCCGTCACACGGAGTTCGAGGTTGCCGGCGTCGGCGCGAGCGTCGACCCGACCGTCGAAGAACTGCGCCACGCTCTCGACGACCTGTTCCTCGTGGGCGTTCGGGTCGAGCACGCAGACGCCGAGACCGCCCGCGGAGCCGATCCGGCCGGTGACGGTGTTGATGAACCGGTACACCGTCCTGACATCGTCGCTGTAGATGAGCAGCGGCGTCAGCGTGATGATTCCGGTCCGCACGCGCGTGTATCCGCTGGCGTACGTCGATTCGTAGTGGCCGGAGTATTCGATACCGATGCCGGTCAGGTCCGCCGGCGTGCTGACCGTGGACACGCTGTCTTCCGGCAGGTCCCCTCCCTCCTGTGCGCAATCGACGACGCGGACCCGCTCACGGGCGAGTACGCCGCCACAGCCCTCGAAGTCCTCAAGGATGGCCGTCGCGCTACTGTCCGTCGAAATGAGGACGGTCCCGCCGTCGGCCTCAGCACTACAGAGCAGGCGCAGTCCAAGCTCCCGAGCCCCGTTCAGCACTGGTCCGGTGACGAGTAGGTTCGTCCCCGGTTCGACCGGGTTCAGCGGGAGGCCGTCGAACGCGTATCGGTCGTCTCGTCGCTGTGCCATTAGGTATCCCTCTGCAGTCGTCGCCGCAACAGCAGTTGCTCCTCGACCTCGTCGGCGAACCGTCGGAGGTCGTCCAGTTCGGCCCGCGTGTGGCGCCGCGGTTCGCCGTCGGTACAGCAGACCGCACCGATCGCATGCCCCTCTTCGTCCGTGATTCGCACGCCGGCGTAGGACCGTATATCGAGCTGTTTCAGCGCGTCGACCTCGGCGAAACGGGGGTCCTCGTGGGTGTCTTCGACGACCATCGTCTCGTCCGAGAGAATCGTGTGGGTACAGATTGAGTCCTCGCGGGAGAGCGTCCGCCAGTTGGCTCCCTCACACGCGAGGAACCGCTCCTCGTGTTCGTCCATGAGCCCGACAAAGGCCACGTCGATGTCGAAGTGACTGGTCATCAGTGCCGTCAGTCGGTCGAACGCGTCGGCCGCTGCCAACTGGTCTATGTCGTATGCCTGGACTGCCGCCAGTCGCTCCGTCTCGGTGTCCGGAACGGGATAGGCCGCCTGCGTCACTTCGGCGGCAGCCATAGCAGCGATGTCCGCAAGCCGCTCCCGGGACTCCGGGACCGTCTGTGGCACGTACTCAACGACCTGTTCGGGACTGCCACGCGGGAGGTCCGAGGGCGCGTGTTCCGTATAGAGGATGACGACACAGTCCGGGTTCACGTCGCGGACCGCATCCACCACGTCGAACCCGTCTCCGTTCTCGAAGTCAAAGGCCGTCACGACACAGTCAATCGACCGGTCAAGTGCCGCGTCCAGCCTGTCGACGGAGCCGACCTCCTTGACGGTGAGTCCGGCGTCGGCGAGCACGTCAGCCGTCTCCGCCCGCTCGTCGGCGTCCGGGTGGGCACAGAGAGCGGTCGGCGAATCATTCATCACTGCCGTACATACACGGACGGATACACAAAGCGTTGGCGTCCAAGCTGTGTGGAAAACGAAGGCTTTTGCCGTGGGACTGCCGAATCAGGGGCAAATGAATCCCGACGCTGTCCGGTGGTGGGTACTGTGACACGTGGCTTGACCGAGATCACGGTCGTCGGCGAGGACGACACGGGCCTCATCGCCGAAGTGACCTCACTGCTGTTCGAGCGCAGCATCAACATCGAGGACCTCGACCAGGCCGTCCGGGAGGGGGTCTTCCGGATGACCATGCGCGTCGACACCGCCGAGATGGTGACGACCGAGGAGAAGCTCCGCGAGGACCTCACCGAACTGGGCGACGAACTCGGCGTCGACGTGCAGGTCCGGTTCCCCGCCGACCGCGAGACACAGACCATCGCCGTCCTCGTCACGAAGGAGTCACACTGCCTTGAGGCCCTGTTCGAGGCCTGGGCCAACGGCGACCTCGGGGCCGATATCGAGGTGGTCATCGGGAACCACGACGACCTCGAACCGCTGGCGGCGAAATACGACGTGCCGTTCCACGACATCGGCGACGAGAAGGGCACGCCCGACGAGGACCAGCTGCTCGACCTGCTGGCGGAGTACGACGCCGACCTCATCGCTCTGGCCCGCTACATGCGCATCCTCTCGCCGGATGTCGTCTTCCGCTATGAGAGCCGCATCATCAACGTCCACCCGAGCCTGCTGCCGGCCTTCCCCGGCGCGTCGGCGTACATGCAGGCCATCGAAGAGGGTGTCCGCATCGCCGGCGTCACCGCCCACTACGTGACGACAGACCTCGATCAGGGACCGATCATCACCCAACGAGCGTTCAACGTCCCCGATGACGCCACCGAAGAGGAGCTCCAGCAGATCGGCCAGCCGCTTGAAGCCGAGGCGCTCATCGAGGCCATCAAGCTCCACCTCAACGACGACGTGAGCGTCCATCGCGGCCGGACGAAACTGCGGGACCCAGAAGAGACCTCGGCCCAGCTGGGCGCACCGGAAAAACTCGACCAGCTGAACCCCGACCGTCCCATCGACGGACTCGGCGAGTTCGTCGCCGAGGACGACGGTGAGATCCAGGCCGACGACTGACGCGACGTATTTCGACCCGATTCAGAGTTCGCTAGCGGCGCTGACGGCTTCATCCAGCGACGGCGCGTCGAACACGCTCCCCCCGACGTAGGCGTTTGTGCCGGCACAGTAGAGGTCCCGTGCGACCTGAATTACGTCCTCATCGAGCGGTTCCGGCGATTCGTCACAGAGGGATTTCCAGTCGGCGACGCCCTCCGCATCGGCCCGCTGTTTGGCCTCGCTGACGGCCTCGACCCACTCGGGCTGGGTGCGCTTGTGGTACTGGCGGATGACCTCTTTCGAGACCTGCTGGCCCTCGTAGGAGAAGCGGTTCTCGTCGAACGTACCGACCACGTCGGCCACGCGGATCTCCCCGTCGTAGTACAGGCACTCGATTTTCCCGTCCTCGTGGACGAGGTCGGCCTCGGCGGCCTGCTCGGTGACGATGTGGTTGACCGCGCGAGCCAGTTCTTCGAGGCGGTCGATGCTGGCCGTACCGGCGATCCGGTCGGCCGCCTCGCGGTCGAGATACCGGTCCTGCTCCTCGTATTTCGTCGAGAACTCCACGATTGGCTCGTCGAGGTCGACGACTTCCTCGGGCCAGGTATCGTAGTCGAGCCCGTGGTCGGCTGGCTCGGTGCGGGACCGCAGCGACGACCCGACGCCGACGCGGTTCCGGAAGACGATCTCCAGTGGAATGAGGTAGTTCTCGTCGGCTGCCTCGTGGTAGGTGTCGTAGTCGTAGCTCCCGCCCTCGAAAGGGAGGTCCGGGACCTGTGTGAGTTCGATGACCATTTCCTCGGGAGCGGCGTCGGCCGATAGCGCCTCGCCGAGATCCAGCACCGCGTCGCTGTCGGGGAGCCTGACGCCCTCGTAATGTGTCGGGACGTGGTTCTCCTCAAGCAGTTGGAAGTTGTACGCGCCCATCGTACACAGCGACGCGCCCTTGTCGGGGATCTGGTCCGGCATCTTGCCCCAGTCGAACACGGAGTAGTCGTCCGTGAACACGAACGCGCCGCGGCCGAGCCCCTCGGCCGTCGCCGGTTCGTCCACACGGAATTCCTTGACGCTCGTCATTGTGCCCGCCTTTCGGGCCGGGGACAAAGACGTTTCTCACTCGCGCTCGGGGGGCACTGTTTTCCGTCGTGGTCCCGACCGACCGCCTGATGGCGGCTACCGTACTGGTCGAGGTGGCGATCATCCTCGCGGCGACCGTGGCGATCTGGAAGGGAAGCGACTGGTTGGAGTCCTCGAGCGAACGGCTCGCGACGTACTACGGCCTCCCGGAAGTCGTACAGGGAGCGATCATCGTCGCCGTCGGGTCCAGTTTCCCGGAAGTCGCCACCGTCGTCGTTGCGGCGATCGGCGGGTCGATGCCGCTGGGTGTCGGTGCCATCGTCGGCTCGGCGATTTTCAACATCCTCATCATCCCCGCAGCCGCGGCCATCGCCACGGACGAGGACCTCGAATCGAGCCGAACGCTCGTGTATAAAGAGGCGCAGTTCTACATGCTCGCCGTCTCAGTCCTCCTCATCACGATGGCGCTTGCAGTCATCTACTATCCCGGCGAGGCACCGCTCACGGGCGACATCACGCGGCCGCTGGCGGCGATTCCACTCGCGCTCTACGGATTGTACGTCTTCATCCAGTACCAGGACACGGCCGACCACGACCCGGAGGAGGACTGGACCGCCGGGATCTCTGTCGGCCGGCAGTGGCTCTTTCTCCTGCTCGGACTCGGTGTCATCCTCGTGGCTGTGGAGAACCTGGTCCATGCGGTCCGCGTCATCGGGCAGGCCGCTGGCGTCCAGGAGTTCCTCCTCGGCGTGACGATTCTCGCGGCGGCGACGAGCCTCCCCGACACGCTCGTCAGCGTCCGCGCGGCCCGCGACGACCGCGGGGTCACGTCGCTCGCGAACGTGCTCGGCTCGAACACGTTCGACCTGCTCGTCGCCATCCCGCTCGGCGTTCTCATCGCCGGCACGTGGACCGTCGACTTCGCGATGGCCGTGCCGATGTTCGGCGTCCTGACCGGGGCAACGATTCTCCTGTTCACCGTTCTCCGGACCGACCTCGTGTTGAGCGAGCTTGAATCGTACGCGCTGCTCGGTGCCTACGCGGCATTCGTCGCGTGGGTCGTCGTCGAGACAGCGGGCTGGGTGGGTGGCGTGCTGCCGACCTGACGATGGCCCCGCAGAACTGCGTCAGTCCGTCGCCGCTCACCGCCCTGTCGGCCCTGTGGGCCATGTGCGGACCCATACGCTTTTGACCGTTCTTTCCCTCCTGTTCAGCAATGCCGGATGTCTCAGAGACTATCGATACACCGGACGGGGCCATCGAGTTCGACCACCGTCCGACGACCGACCAGTCGTTCGAGAACGCGCTCGCCAAGGCGCGCAACGGGACGCGACTGACGGTCGACGACGCGGTCGAACTCTTTACGACGGGCACCGACCGGGGCGGCATCGACCACCGCCGGAAGGAACAGGTGCTCGAAGCGGCCGACCGCCGCCGGGCAGAGGTCGTCGGCGACGAAGTCACCTTCGTCGCGAATCTCAACAACAACGTCACCACGGCCTGCAACACGGGGTGTCTGTTCTGTAACTTCAAGGACCGCTCCGAACAATTTCGCAGCGAGTACCAGGAGGACCACGGCGGCTTCACGAAAACGCCGAGCGAGTCCCGCGAGATCGTTCGGGACGCTCTCGACCGGGGCATCTACGAGGTCTGTTCAGTGTCGGGACTCCACCCCGCGCTCGCGCTGGACGGCGAACACCGGGAGATGCTCGAAGCCAGCGACCGCGGCGACCTGAACTACCGCTCGCCCGAGGAGTACGAAAAGGACCCGGCCACCTACTGCGAGCAACTCAACGCGATGAACGCCGGCGGCGTCCACGTCCACTCGATGACGCCGGAGGAAGCCTACCACGCCCGCCGGGGGACTGACTGGTCCTACGAGGAGGTGTTCAGCCGACTGCAAGACGCCGGCCTCGACAGCGTCCCCGGCACCGCCGCGGAAATCCTCGTCGACGAGGTCCGCGACGTGATCTGCCCGGGGAAGATCCGCACCGACGAGTGGCTCGAAGCGATGGAGGCGGCCGCGTCGGTCGGCCTCGATATGACCTCGACGATGATGTACGGCCATGTCGAGAACGAGCGCCACCGCGCGCTGCACCTGAAGCGCATCCGGGACCTGCAGGACCGAACCGGCGCGATCACGGAGTTCGTCCCGCTATCCTTTGTCCACGAGGAGACGCCGCTGTACGAGCGCGGCATGGTCGAGTCGGGCGCGACTGTCGACGAGGACGAACTGCTGATCGCCGTCTCCAGACTCTTCCTCGACAACATCGACCACATCCAGGCGTCGTGGGTCAAATACGGCGACACGCAGGGGTTGAAGATGCTCACCTGCGGCGCGGACGACTTCATGGGAACGATTCTCTCGGAGGAGATCACCAAACGCGCCGGCGGCGACTACGGCGAGTTCCGGTCGTTCCAGGAGTACACCGACATGATTACCGCTATCGGCCGGACGCCGGTCGAACGCTCGACGGACTACGAACAGCGCCGGGTCATCGACCCTGACGCCGACGTACTCGGGCCGCAACTCGGCCCGCGAGCCGACGGCACGCCGCTGGTCGATTGAGCGCGGCTACCTGTCTCATCTCGGTATCGTCGAAAGCGGAAAACCACGGCTGGGCAGGCCGTGGGTTGCACAGTATTGGCCCGGGATGGCTGTCAGAGGCACGCCCCAGGCATGATATATATTGGTCCGCTCGATATATGTAGCCATGGCCTAGAGGACTAGGCGATAGTGTTTAGATAACAATTCACACGGATATTGCAGCAAAGCACTCTGCTGGGACGAGTCACCGTTCGGTGCTGACCGGGTTTTCGCCACACTCCAGTATCGACCGGAACCGTTTGCCGGCGTCGTCCGCAGAGTCGATAGCTGTCTCGATTGGCGTCGAGAGCCAGCCGTCATCGACGAACCGCTCGTAGACCGGCAGCCGTTCGCGGAGGGGCACTTGGGCGGCCTCGGCGACGGCCGTCAGTTCCTGCAGGGCGGGCCACTCGTACTCGGGGTTGATGTGGTCGACAGTTACGGGGGAGACGCCGCCCAGATCGTCGATGCCGCAGTCGGTCAGGTCCCGGGCGGGCGCGAGGTTCGGCGGGACCTGGACCGACACTTCCTCGGGAAGCGCCGCGCGGGCCATCGCCGTCACCCGGCGCATCGTCGCCAGGTCGGGGGAGCCACCCTGCCAGCGCTCGTTCTCGACGACCGGTTGGACGATGACCTCCTGGATGTGGCCGTAGCGTTCGTGTAGCTCACGGATAGCGAGCAGGCTCTCGGCGCGGTGGTGCCAGTCCTCGCCGATGCCGACGAGGATGCCCGTCGTGAACGGGACGCCGAGTTCGCCGGCCACGCGCAGCGTGTTGAGCCGCTGGCCGGGGGTCTTCGCTCGCGGGCCGCCGTGGGCCTGGACCTCCGTGGTCGTCTCCAGCATGACGCCCATCGAGGCGTTCAGGTCGGCGACGTGAGCCATCTGCTCGCGCGTCTGGTCGCCCGGATTCGCATGCGGGAGCAGCCCCTCCTCCAGTGCGATTTCACAGGCCTCCCGGAGGTACTCGTGGATGGAGTCGTGGCCCCATTCGGCGAGCTGGTCGTGGATCGCGGTGTAGCGGTCGTCGGGGTCGTCACCGAAGGTAAACAGCGCCTCGGTACAGCCGGCGTCGGCCCCGCGGCGGCAGGTCTCACGGATCTCCTCACGGTCCATCAACTCGGCCTGTCCCGGCGGGTCGTAGTACGTGCAGTACGTACAGGTGTAGCGGCAGGCGGTCGTCAGCGGCAGGAACACGTTCCGGCAATACGACAGCGAAGACGCAGCCTCGACATCCTCGGGCATCACCGACAGCAGGCGCTCGATGTCGGCGTCCGAGATCTCGATGTTGATGTCGTACGCGTCCGTGCCGGGTATCACGTCCCGGGGTCTGCACCCCACGGACAAAAACCTTCACTCGCGGCTGACAGTCACACGTCCGTCTGTGAGCGACAGACTGAAGCCGGCGTCGGCGAGCCAGTCGGCGGCCGCGCCGTCGCTGTGGAGCAGCACCTCTGCGAGGTCGCTCGACTGGTCGATATCGGTTGCAAGGCGCCGGGAATCGACCTCGACAGTTTCGGCCCCCACATCCCGAGCGATCCGCCGGTGGTCTCGGATCGACGCGCCGTGATAGTCGACCCTGAACTCGGGGTGCCGACTGACGAAGGCGTTCGTCCCGCCGTCCAGTCCCGGGGCCAGCACCACGTCGGCATCGGGGGCGAACAGCCGCTCGATACCCTCCTGTGTCACGAGCGGAAGGTCGGCCATCACGACGGCGAGTCCGTCCTCATCGGCAGTCACTGTCGACGCGAGCAGGTCGTTGACGAGCGGGTCGAGGCCGCGGTCGTCGACGGTGACCGGCACGGGACAGTCAATCGGCGCTGTCGAGATAACGTCGGGTTCGTGGCCCGCTGCCGTCACCGCATCCACGACATCAGCGAGCATCGCTTCGGTGAACTCGCGGCGCTCGTCGGGAGATAGAACAGCGGAAAGCCGCGTTTTGGGGTCAGACCCCGAGACGGGGACGACGACGCGCATTACAGCTTGGAGTAGTCGTCTCCACCCATCTGGGTGTACGCGTAGTAGCCGCCACCGACCAGCAACAGGAGGACGACAAGCCCGCCACCGACCATGAGCAGCGTCCGCTGGGTCTGGGCGCTCTGCTGGGCCTGCTGTGCCTGGCTCTCGGCCTGTCCGGCGAGGTCCTGAGCGTTCTGGAAGTTCCCGTTCTCGTAAGAGGAGACCGCGCTACTGACCAGGTCTTCGGCCTCTGCGTTCCCACCGGCTTCGTCGATTGCGGCCTGGGCATCATCGATGGCCTGTCTGGCCGCCTGACTCTCTTCGGTGTAGTGGTGGGCGGTGTCGTTGCGGAACTCGTCCTCGTTGTTCCCGCTGATACGGCTAAGCGAGGCCACTTGGTAGCTCTCTGGCGGCTCGTAGGTGTAGTTCGAGACCGCCTGCGTCGTACCGACGAGTTCGATACGGACTTGATCCCCGTTATTATCGATATCTAAGCCCTGTTCGAAGGACTGGTCGCCGTACGTCTCCTGGTTCACCTGGTCACCCGCACGCAGCACGGTGACCGTCCAGCTAACGTTCTGGAGTTCGGTCGACCCGGCGAGCGTCCACTCGTTTGGCGCATCGGTGAACGGGTCGTCGATGGTGTACGTCACAGATACCTCTTCGTCGACGGCGGTCTCGCTCGGGACCCCCTCGGCAGAGACAGAGAACGCACTCGCTGTGCCGGCAGTCGCGAGCAACGCGACAACACAGAGGAGTGCGGCGGTCTTGTTAGAACAGCGGATCAAGTTCATCTTCGTCGTCTTCGACTAAGTCCTCTAAGTTATCTTCGCTTTGGTCACGGATATCGTCGATGTTGTCCTGGGCCTCGATGGCGACCTGCTGGAGTTCCTTGATGCGTGGAACGTTGTGGACGCCGGCCAGCAGGATGGATGCGGCCACCTTCGGAGCATTGGTCGGATAGTCGCCACCGCGGACCTCCATCGAGCCGGTCTGCTCCTCGAGCCACTTCCGGCCGCGCTCGATTCCCTTCCGGTTCAGATGCTTCGGCGGCCCAGCCATCACCAGCAGCGCGCGCTCCGCGCCCTCAATCTCGCAGGGAAGCGTGAGCCGACCGAGTGCGGCTTTCCGGACGAGCGACGTGATCCGGTTGGTCGTGTTCGCCGTATCCATCCCGTCGTCGGTCGAGTCGTCGCCCTTGAACCGTGAGAGCAGACCACCACCGCCCGAGGAGACTTCCACGTCCTCGGAGGCGTAGCCGACGGTGGAGACGCCACCGCCGTCGAGCGTGTTGATGATCTCCGAGGAGTCGACGACGCTTTCGGCAACGTTGTCGCCGGCCTCGATTTCGCCGGCCCCGAACAGCACGCCGAAGCGCCGGACGATCTCCTCGTTGATGTGGTCGTAGCCGCCCTCGACGGACTCGCCGGTCTGTCGCCAGGCGTCGTTGTCGAACACCATCAGGTTGTCCACCTCGCGCACGAACGTCTGGAACGAGCGAGCGGCGTTGAGCGTGTAGATGCCACCCTCGTCGCTGCCCGGTAGCACGCCCAGGCCGTACACTGGTTCGGTGTAGATGCGCTTGAGGTGTTTCGCGACGACCGGCGACCCGCCCGATCCCGTCCCGCCGCCGAGTCCGGCGACGATGAGGAAGGCGTCGACTTCGTGGACGGGGATGTTGTCGATCGCACCCTGCACCTCGTCGATGTCTTCTTCGGCGATTTCCGCGCCGAGTTCGTTGTCAGCGCCTACGCCGTGGCCCTTGACGCGGGCCTGGCCGATAAGCACTCTATTCTCTTCCGGAATGTGTTCTAGCCCAAGCAGGTCTGCTTTTGCTGTGTTGACAGCCACAGCCGAGCGGACGATTCCCGAGCCAGTCTCCTTGTCGTACTCGAGGAATTTGTCCACAATTTTGCCACCGGCCTGCCCGAAGCCGATCATCGCCAGTTTCATTATATGGTTCTCCGCTTAAAGGGTCAAAGAGCGATAGCGAGTATAAGTGTTTTGCCCGGATCTCAGCCGTGAAACTCTCACCTGAAAATTAATACTGTCTGATAACGGTTCTTGTAGGGAGTGACTACTCGCGTCACTTATCCGCGGAGATATCCACTGAGTGTGGTTAAAGAGTCACTACTAACCCCGAACGCATCGATTTCGTTTTTCCTTGGACTGTTATCGAACTTGAGTGACCGGTACTGGTCCGTCCCCATCGGAAAGCCGACACTCCCCAGGATCGAGAGGCCGACTTTCGCCAGCGGCATCGGAAGCGGGACGATGCTTACCGACGATCCCTCGGCATCGTACACCTGGTTGGTCACATCTCTGAGCGTCAGTACTTCCGGCCCACCGATCTCGTAGGTCTCGCCGACGTGGTCATCGGATTCGATACTGTCGACGAGCATCGGCACGAGGTCACCGACCCAGATCGGCTGGAACTTCGTTTGTTTCCCACCTCCGGGAAGCGGATACAGCGGGACACCCGGCGCGAACATCCCTTTGAGGCGCTTCGTGAAGGAGACGAACTCCCCGCCCTCGCCGAAAACGACCGACGGCCGGAAGATGGTCCAGTCCAGTGAGGACTCCGTAACGACCCGCTCGGCCTGCCCTTTCGAGCGGATGTAATGCGTGTCGCCGTCGGGGTCTGCACCCAGCGCGCTCAGCTGGACGAACCGCTCGACACCGTGCTCTTCGGCGGCTTGCACGCTGCTTTCGGTTCCGCCGAGGTGGATCCGTTCGTGCATCTTGTCGCCGCCGTCCGGTTTGAACAGGGGCGACAGTGCGACCAGATAATACACCGCGTCCTGCCCCTCGAACGCGCTCTCGATGCTGTCGTAGTCCGTGACATCCCCGGCGACGGTTTCGACGCTACTGGGAAGTGTCGCGTCCTCCGGCGACCGGGACAGCGCAGTGACAGCGTGTCCCTGCTCGTCGAGTTCACGGCACAGGTGCTGTCCGATGAATCCAGTCCCGCCGACGACAAGTACATCCATAGAACCTGATACGGGCGGTAGACCCGTAAAGGTGGGCGTGTTTGTTCGGCTGACCGGCCCGCAGTCCGGCCACTTGTGTCAACCTACGTAGGAACTGTCCAGGTCGGGGCGCTTACATCCCCCCGCACGGATTGTGGTGTATGCTCGTCACGCTCGAAGGACTGGATGGGAGCGGCAAGACGACTGTGTGGGAACGGCTCCGAAGTGACGACGCGGTCCCTGACGAGGCCGTATTCACGCGCGAACCGACCGACACCTGGTACGGGGATGCCGTCCAGCGCTCCATCGACGACAACGACGCGGACTCGCTGGCCGAACTGTTCCTCTACACTGCCGACCACGCCGCGCATCTCTCGAACACGGTGCGGCCAGCCCTCAGCGAGAACAGACTCGTTGTCTCCGACCGCTACAGCGACTCCCGGTACGCCTATCAGGGCGCGACACTCGCGGAACACGACGCGTTCGACGACCCGCTCTCGTACGTCCGTGAAGTCCACGCCCCCTGGACCCGGCCCCCGGACCGGACCGTGTATCTCGATCTCGATCCCGAAACCGCCGCACAGCGAAGCGGCGCGACGAACAAGTTCGAGACCGCTACGTACCTTGCGACGGTGCGTGACAACTACGAACGGCTCATCGATGCCGATCCCGAGCGGTTCGTTCGCGTCGACGCGACTGCCGATCCGGATACCGTCTACGAGCGGGTCCGAGCGGCGATTCTCGATTAGTCCATCGACGCCGGCAGTTCAACCTCGTCAGGGGCGGGCATCCAGAAGTAATCGAAGGTGATCCCGACGGCTAACGGGATGATGACCGTTACGAGGATGACGGCCGTCTGACTCCCGAGGTTCGCGCCGAGACTGAACACACCGCTCAATACGATGAGGATGACGACCATAACGACCGGACAAAGGAGTATCGAGTAGATGAGACTCCCCCATCGCGTGTGCAGTCGGACGCGGAAAAAGCGCGTCATGAGCGCCGTCACGGCACTGTTGACCAGCACGATGACAAGCAGGCCGATGACCCCGGCGACACTGACCATACCTGCCGTTGGTCGGCAAGTCCCTTTGCCGTGTCGAAACGCGCCAGGCGGACGCTACTCCAGACAAATGTACGTCCGCGTATCGGCGACGCCGTCGAGGCCCCGAACCCGGTTCGCGACGGACTGCATGATGTCGTACACTTCCGCACCCGTCGCCTCGGCGATGATGTCGTATTGGCCGGCGACGATGTGTGCCTCGGTGATGCCCTCGGCGTCACGGACTGCCGCGAGGAGGTCTTCGGATTTGCCCGCGGCCGTCTTGACCATAATGAACGCGTTGACCATACTATGGTATGTTGTATCATAACACGAAAAGGTTTCTGCCACGAGTAAACAACAGACCTGTTGTTCGATAGCACGATCAAGGCGTCCGGTGGTTCCTGCGGGTGGGTACTTTTATTCACCCCGGTCCCATAGGGGCGTGTATGCGATTCGTTATCGTGGGTGCAGGCCGTGTCGGATTGCGGACGGCTCGCGTCCTGCAAGAGAGCGGCCACGAAGTTGTCCTCATCGAGCGCGATGCGAGCGCAGTCGAGCGCGCACGGACTGCCGGTTTCGAAGTGATCGCGGGCGACGGCGCTATCGAGGAGACACTCGGCGGTGCCGACCTCGAAGCCGCCGACGCGCTCGGTGCGCTCACCGGCGACCTGAACGACAACTTCGTTGCCTGTATGATCGCCAAGGAACACGGTTGTCGAACCGTCATGCGAATCGACGAGGACTACCGCGAGGAGATCTACCGACGCTACGCCTCCGATGTTGACGAGGTAATCTACCCGGAACGGCTGGGTGCTATCGCCGCAAAGAACGCGCTGCTGGGCGGGAACATCCGTGCGGTCGCCGACATCGCACAGAACCTCCAGCTCGTGGAGTTCACGATTCAGGCCCAATCACCGATGGAGGGATACTCGCTGTCGGAACTCGAACTCCCGTCCAACTCTCGGCTGATGGCACACGGGAAAGGTGAGGCCCCGCTCGCCATCCCTAACCCCGATGAAACGCTTGAGGCCGGCGACCGGGTCGTGATACTCGCGGACTTCGGGACGCTCTCCGATGTTCGCAGCATCGTCGTCGGCGAATCAGGTCGTGCGACCGCGCTCGGAGGTGCCTGAACATGGTCATTGCCTACGTGATGGTCAAAGCCCACACTGGTGACGCGGACCGGCTGAAAGACGATATCGAAGCCGTCGACGGCGTCGTCGAGGCCCACATCGTCGCCGGCGATGTCGACTTCATCGCCAAGGTCGAGGTCGAGACGCCCGCCGAAGTCAAGGACGTTGCGGCGACGCACATCCAGGAGATTCAGGGCGTCGAAACCACACAGACGTATATCGCGATGGACTGAACGGCAGGGCCGCGGTTCTCCGTTCTCGGACCCGAACAGCTACAGCGGCGTCCCGCCGCGGGTCCCGTCGCTTCCGCCGGTACTCGCCGAATCGAGTAGGTCGGCCACGACGCCGACGTAGTCGTAGCCGGGGATGACACCCTCGACGTAGGTCCCTTCGACGTACTCGACGAAGGTCTTGGCAACGTCCGCGGCTTGCCGTTCACCGCCCATCGTGTACTCGAACGTGACCACGACCTGCTCGCCGTCCTCGACGACACCGTAATCGTCCAGTTCGACGGCCGTCCGGGTCGCTTTCGGGGCGTCCTCAAGCCGCCGCTCTAGCGTTTCGAACCAGCCGTCGAGGACAGCATCACCGACCTCGTCGCTCGTCGCGGCCTGTAGCGACGGCGCGCTGACCGTGACCTCGTAGTTCGTCCGCCACTCCTCGCCCTCGGTCGCGGTCACGCGACCGTCGAAGTTCGTCGTCTCGACGGCGTAGCTGTCCCCGGCCGGAACGAGCGCGTCGTGTCGGTCAAACGCCTCGGCAACCTCGTCTGGCACGTCAGTCATTAGGCCGGTATAGGCCGTAGACGTGCAAAAGCGCATCGCGTCGGGGCGCTCGAATCCCATTCGCCGAATATTGCCCCCGAATTTGTGGCCCACACACTTTTGCCACATCTGGGACGTACCCGTCCGCATTGCTCGCGTTTGCGTCGTTCGAATCCCACGACGACATTCGTTGCTCACGGATTGTTCGCAACAGAATGCGAGGGATGGGATTCGAACCCACGGACCCCTACGGGAGCGGGTCTTAAGCCCACCGCCTTTGGCCAAGCTCGGCTACCCTCGCGCAGATTGAACTCTGCGGGGGCTGATGAATGGTCCTTTCGATATGCCCGTGATAACTCTGGCAAATTTGGCACGTCACCGATATAACTCAGACTGCTGTTTTCGACGGAATATAACCCTTCTACATCAGGTTTTGTGATACTATTACCAGGAAACAACCCATCCATTTATTACAACAAGCCTTCACGATATCGGTGTGTTGCGTTAGCATGGCGCTACCTGAGTCCCCCAACCGATCCGACGTATCGCGACGACAACTGCTACGAGCGCTCGCAGGCGGTAGTGCGGCCACCCTCCTCGCTGGCTGTCAGGGACCGACCGACGGCGGAGATGGTGGTGGCAGCCAGACTGGAGCGGACGGCGGCGGTGGCGACGGCGAGAGTGGTGGCTCGCGACTCCGTCTCGCACAGGCGAAATCGCCGGTGGAGTTCGACCCCGTCGTTCTCAACGATGTCCCGTCGCTCGAAGTGGCAATGATGATCTTCGACCCGCTGTATGTGTACAACGAGGACGGGACCGAGCTACAGCCAAAAGTCGCGGCGGAGATGCCGACGGTCGAGCGGGACGGCCAGCGATGGATCGTCCCGCTAAACACTGACGTGACGTTCCACAACGGCGACACCGTTACCGCGGAGGACGTGAAACACACGTTCCTCGCGCCGGTCGAGGAGGAGACCGAAAACGCCGGCGAGGTCAACATGATCGACTCGATAACCGCCGTCGACGAGGCGACGGTGCAGTTCGACCTCAAGTACCAGTTCGGCGCGTTCAAGTACTACACGAACCGCAACATCGTCCCCAAGAGTGTCCGGACGGAGGACCGCGAGGCGTTCAACAAGGAGGACCCCGTCGGCTCCGGCCCGTTCACGCTGGAGAACTGGACCGAAGGCGAGTCCGTGGTGCTCTCCCGGTGGGACGACTACTGGGACGACCCGATGCCGAACATCTCGACGCTTGAGTTCGTTCCCGTCGAGGAACCCACGACCCGCATCACGACGCTCAAAAACGGGAAGAACGATGTCGTGAAGACCATCCCACCGAAGTCCTGGGGCACGGTCGAGGGGATGGACAGCGCGAGCATCGCATCCGCCCTCGGGATGAGCTACTTCTACCTCGCGTTCAACTGCAACGAAGGCCCGACCGCAGACCCCGAGGTCCGGGAGGCCATCGACTACGCCTTCTCCATGCAGACGGCTGTTGAACGGTTTGTCGACCCCTCCGGCGTCCGTGCGGTCTCGCCGATTCCCAAGACGCTCGCCGAAGCCTGGGACTTCCCACAAGAGGACTGGAGCGAAATCACCCACGAGCAAGACATCGACCAGGCGAAATCGATGCTCGACGACAACGACAACGTCCCCAGCGACTGGGAGGCCCGCATCATCGTCCCGCCGGACGAGAAGCGCGAGCAGATCGGTACCTCCGTCGCAAACGGGCTCAGCGAGGCCGGCTACGACGCCTCCGTCCAGCGACTGGACTGGGGTGCGTTCCTCGACCAGTACGTCTCCGGGAGCGCCGACGACTACAACATGTACACGCTGGGCTGGTCCGGATCACCAGACCCAGATACGTTCATGTACTTCCTGTTCTCCCAGGAACAGATCGGCGTCACCAACGGGACGTACTACCGCAACGACGAGGTCGACTCGGCTATCATGGACGCCCGCCAGGAGACCGACCGCGAGACGCGCCGCGAGCTGTACATTTCTGCGGTGGAGACGCTCATGCAGGACCGGCCGCATATCCCGTCGTACACGCTGAAAAACAGCTTCGGTGTTCGCAACCGAGTGCAGGACTTCAAGGCCCACCCGATAGACCAGTTCTCGCTCGTCAGCGAGTTCAACAACACCTCCGTCCAGTAGGCGGGTCATTCCATCTTGATTATATATGGGCCTCTTACGCTATTCAGGGAGGCGGGTCGTCCAGGCGGTTCCCGTACTCCTCGGTGTCGTCGCCATCACGTTCACGCTTATCAACGCCGCGCCGGGCAACCCCGTCGAGATCATGCTCGGCCCGTCGCCGAACCAGGCGGCCGTCGAGACGCTCAAGGCCAAGTACGGCCTCAACCAGCCGCTGCACGTCCGCTTCTGGAAGTACCTGGTCAACCTGGTACAACTCGATATGGGCCGGAGCATCTACTACGACGCGCCGGTCACGACGAAAATCGCCCAGCGGCTCCCCCAGACGTTACTGCTGATGGTGTCGAGTTTCGCCTTCGCGATTGCGACGGCGGTCCCGCTCGGGGTCATCTCGGCCAAGCGTCGGAACAAACCGACCGACCACGTCACCCGCATCGTCTCGCTCGTCGGCGTGAGCACGCCGTCGTTCTGGATCGGGCTGGTGCTTATCATCCTGTTCTCGTACAACCTCGGCGTGTTACCGGCGACGAATCTCATCATGCCGTGGGCGCATCCGTCGACCGTCAGCGGCGCGAGTACCCGTCTCGGCGTGCTCTACGTCGCTGGTGCCCACCTCCTGCTCCCGATGTTGTCGCTCGGGACGCTCCAGATGGCGGCGATAACGCGCATCGAGCGGTCGTCGATGCTAGAGGTGCTGTCCGACGACTACGTCCGTCTTGCGCGTGCCTACGGCGTCACGGAGCGGACGATTCTCCGGAAACACGCCTTCCGGAACGCACAGTTGCCGGTCATCACCATCATTGGGCTGCAGTTAACGACCGCGATCGGCGGCGCGGTGCTAACCGAGACAGTGTTCGAAATCAACGGGATGGGGCGACTCATCGTCAGCTCCATCTCTCGACAGGACTTTCCGGTGGTGATGGGGACGACGTTCGTGTTCGCGCTCGTGTTCGTCGTCGGCGTCATCATCACCGACATCTCCTACGCGTACATCGATCCACGGGTCTCATACGGTGATCAGGAGTAACTATGGCTACGACACATTCGGATTCGGAGACGTTAGGTGGCGAATCGGTTGAGGACTTCGACGAGTCGGAAGACGCAGTCGAGGCCCGCGTGGGCTGGCGCTACACGCTCGCTCAGGTTCGGAAAGACCCGACAGCCTTCGCCGGATTCGTCGTCATCGCCGTCGCCTCCGTCGTCGCGGTGGTGACGACTATCGACGCCGTCGTCTTCGAGTATCTGGCCCAGTATCAGGTATTCGCCCAGTTCGGCGTCGAGAAGTACTGGCTCGCCAAGACGCTGTGGATGAGCCCGACCGCGGAACCGGCCGGGACGCCGACGCTGTTGCCGCCCGTCGGCATGGAGAACACGTTCGGTCAGGGGACCTGGGCGCATCCACTCGGGACCGACGACCGCGGCCGTGACATCCTGCTTCGCCTGATCTACGGGACTCGCATCGCGATACTGGTCGGCGTGCTGGCGACTACTATCGGCCTTGTCGGCGGCATGGTCATCGGGGCCGTGTCGGGCTACTACGGCGGCTGGACCGACGACGTGTTGATGCGTCTCGCCGAGACCCTGTACGCGATCCCCTTCCTTGTTCTGGTGCTCGCGTTCATCGCCGCCTTCGGCCGGAGCATCACCTTCGCGATGGTCGGCGTCGGCGTCGCGTCGATACCGAAATTCGCGCGCCTCATCCGTTCGCGCGTCGTCAGTGTGCGCGAGGACGAGTACGTCGAGGCGGCGAAGGCCGCCGGTGTCCGCGACCGGAACATCATTCTCCGGCACGTCATCCCGAACAGTTTCGCGCCGGTGCTCGTCCAGGCGACGCTGCAGGTCGGGACGGCCATCATCATCATCGCCGGCCTCTCGTTCCTCGGATTTGGCATCCAGCCGCCGACCCCGTCGTGGGGACAGATGCTGTCGGTCTCACGCAACTACATGATTCAGAACCCGTGGTTCAGCGTCTGGCCCGGAATGTGCATCCTCATCACGGTGGTCG
Source organism: Haloarcula terrestris (assembly GCF_031624315.1). Lineage (NCBI taxonomy): Archaea > Methanobacteriati > Methanobacteriota > Halobacteria > Halobacteriales > Haloarculaceae > Haloarcula > Haloarcula terrestris. The sequence goes on from NZ_JAMQOM010000004.1 coordinate 252,395, forward strand.
CGTTCAACATGTTCGGTGACGGCCTCAGAGACGCGCTCGACCCCCGACTCAACAACTAACCATGTCTGCCCCACTCCTCCGCGTTGACGACCTCCAAGTTCAGTTTTTCACCGAAGACGGCGTCGTCCAGGCCGTCGATGGCATCAGTTTCGACGTTCGCGAGGGCGAACTGGTCGGCCTGGTCGGCGAATCCGGTGCCGGCAAGAGCGTCGCCGTCTCGGCGATCATGCGGCTGGTCGAATCGCCGGGCCGGATTGTCGGCGGCCGCATCGAGTTCAAAGGCGAGACGCTTATCGAAGTGGAACGCGACGACGACGGCGAGCCGTACCGCACTGATGCGACGATACCGGACGGCGAACTCCGTGAGCGGATCCGCGGTCGGGAGATCGCGATTATCTTCCAGGACCCGATGGAGTCGCTCAATCCGGTGTTCACCGTCGGCGGCCAGCTCCGGGAGTTCATCGAACTCAATCGCGACCTCTCAGAGCCGGAAGCCCGAGAAACGGCGGTACAGATGCTCCGCGAGGTCGGTATTCCCGAAGCCGAGGCCCGGTACGACGACTACCCCCACCAGTTCTCCGGCGGGATGCGCCAGCGCGTGCTCATCGCGATGGCGCTGGCCTGCGAGCCGTCGCTCATCATCGCCGACGAACCGACGACGGCGCTCGACGTGACTGTTGAGGCCCAGATTCTCGACCTCGTCGAGGACCTCCAGGAGCGCTACGGCACCAGTTTCGTCTGGGTAACCCACGACATGGGGGTCGTCGCCGAAATCTGTGACCGGGTGAACGTGATGTACCTCGGCGAAATCGTCGAGCAGGCCCCCGTCGACGACCTGTTCTACGACACGCAACACCCCTACACCGAAGCCCTCCTCGATTCCATCCCGCGGCCCGACGAGACGGTCGAGGAACTCAACCCCATCACGGGGGTGATGCCGGAGGCGATAAATCCGCCAGCGGGCTGTCGGTTCCACACGCGCTGTCCGGACGCTCGCGAGGCCTGCAAGACGACGAACCCTGACTGCCGAGCCGTCACCGACGGTGTCCCGGAACACCGGGCCGCCTGTATCAAACACGACGCGTTCGGGACGACCTACGAGGGGTCGCCGCCGCTTGAAACCGGAGGCGGCGGCGGGTTCGACGTGTCCCTGTCGGGGGGTGAGACCGATGACTGAACGCGCTAGCTCGGTGTCCGACGGCACGGACACTGTCGGCTTCGGCGACCCCCTCGTGGAGGTACAGAACGTCAGCAAGTACTTCGCGAACGACGAGGGGCTGTTCTCCTGGCTCTCCTTCGACCGCGACGCCGACGGTTTCCCCATCGAAACCGGCCGCGAATGGGTCAGAGCCGTCGAAGATGTCTCCTTCACTATCCGCAAGGGAGAGACGCTAGGGCTGGTCGGGGAGTCCGGCTGTGGCAAGAGTACGCTCGCTCGGACGATTCTCCGACTGCTGGAGCCAACCGAGGGGAGCATCTACTTCAAGGGGACCGACCTCGCTGACCTCTCCGGCGAGCGGCTCCGGAACACACGCAAGGACATCCAGATGATCTTCCAGGACCCCCAGTCGTCGCTGGACCCCCGCATGAAAGTCGGGAAAATCGTCGAGGAACCGATGCAGGCCCACGGAATGTTAGACAGCGAGGGCCGGGCCGCCCGAGCCCAGGAACTGCTGGAGAAGGTCGGCCTGGACCCACAGCACTACAACCGCTATCCTCACGCCTTCTCCGGCGGGCAGCGCCAGCGCATCAACCTCGCCCGGGCGCTGTCGGTCAACCCCGACTTCATCGTCTGTGACGAACCGGTCAGCGCGCTGGACGTGTCGATACAGGCACAGGTCCTGAACACGATGCGCGAACTGCAGGCGGAGTTCGGTCTCACCTACCTGTTCATCGCCCACGACCTCTCGGTCATCAGGCACATCTCCGACCGCGTAGCGGTGATGTATCTGGGGCAACTGGTCGAACTGGCCGACAAGCGGGAGCTGTTCGAGAATCCGACCCATCCGTACACGCAGGCCCTCCTGGATTCGATTCCCGTGCCGGACCCGCGGGCCGACGGTCACCGCGCCGTGCTGGAAGGCGACGTTCCCTCGCCCATCGACCCGCCGTCGGGCTGTCGGTTCCGCACCCGCTGTCCGAAGCTCATCGCGCCGGCGGAGTACGACCTGAGCGACGAGGAGTGGGAGCGCGTGCGGTCGTTCATGCGCCACGTCAAGCGCCGCGACTTCACCGAGACGGATCCGGACGCGATCCGGCAGCGGTTCTTCGACGGGGACTTTCCAGCCGGTGGTGCCGGCGACCGACTCTCGGCAGCACTCACTGATATCGCCGCCGAGGACTGGGAGACAGCAACGGAGCGACTTCGTGAGGGATTTGCGGAACAGAGTATCTGCGCACGAGAAGAGCCGGATTACGAGGTCGGCCCGGAGTACGGGACCGACCGCCATACGGTCGCCTGCCACCTCTGTCGGGACGGGCAGGACTGACCCGGGCCGTGTACCGATTCCGGGCAGTCGCTACCAGTCGACCGAGAGCGTCCCGTCGCCGTTGGGGTCGGGGGCGATTTCCTCGTTCGTTCGCCGGTCGATGACGTGGATGATGCCGCGGTCCTTCTTTGCCGGACAGGCTTCCGCGGCCGCGACGTTGTGGTCGAGGTCCTCCTCGCCGATGAAGTAGGCATCGGGCTTGGCGATGCCGGTGTCCAGATCGAGCGTCCAGTTGCGCGACTTCTCGGCGCACTTGCCTGCGCCGAAGCACTTGTTGGCCTCGAAGATGATCTTGTAGGGCTTTTCCTCGACTGGGGGGCCGTCCTGTTCGCCGAACTCACTCGGGTCGACGGTGTCGTCCGCGTCTGCCATTGGTTCCAGTTCGAGACGGACCGCCTTTCGATTGTCGGTCTCCCCGAGATTCGCCCGTTACGTCTCGGCCGCCGACACGATTTCGACGGAGTCCCCGACGGCGAGGTCCGCGCCGCGGTCGGCCTCGGGAACGCGAGCGATGAGCATCAGCGTGTAGAAGTGGTCGAAGGCGTCCCGGTCGGCCCACTCCGGGAACGTCTCCCGGCGGCGTTCGATGAACCGCTCACGGAACTCGGGGGTCTGCTCGCCGGTGTCTGGGTCGCGCTGTGGGACCACACAGCGACCGCAGGGGGTCACCCCTTCGAAGCGAACGCCGCCGACTCGGAAGGCGGGGGCGTCCACGCCGACGAAGCGGTCCTCCCAGAACGCCGGGACCCCACCGATTTCGACGTTCGCGCGGAGTCGCCGTCGCAGTCCGTCGACGGTCACGCCGTCGAACCACGACGACACGGTTTCGAGCGTCGCGGTGCTGATAACCGACGGTCCCATCTCTCGCCGATCCACGTAGCCCAGCGTCTCGTCGCGCTCGACGGTCAGGTCCACGTCGAAAAACGCGCTGAGCCAGTCGGCTGCCAGTGAACGGCCGCGCTCGCCCCGGAGTTCAAACGACGCGCTGTCGTCGTCGGTGGTGACCGATAGCGTCCCTGTTTCGGGATCGTAGTCGGTGTCGATGTCGTGGATGCGGTCGGTCCGCTTTCCGTTGACCACGTCGCCGTCGGCGTCGAACATGGCGAACTCGCGGTCGTGGGCCAGCGTACCGCCGGTGAGGATTGATACCGATTCGCAGTCCGTGCCGTCCAGTGCCTTGACGGGGTAGACGGTGAGTCGCTCGACGTGTGCCACTGTCGGGTGGCACGGACGGAACGACGAAAACGTTGCGTGGTTACCGGTGAATCTCGACGGATTCGAGCAGCATCTCTTCGGTCGGCGCATCGTTGCGGTCGGTGTCGACGTTGCCGATGGACTCGACGACCTCCATCCCGTCGATGACCTTCCCGAAGACGGCGTGTTTGCCGTCGAGGTGGGGCTGGGCGTCGAGGGTGATGAAGAACTGCGAGCCGTTGGTGTTGGGGCCGCTGTTGGCCATGCTGAGGACGCCCGGCCCGTCGTGGCTGAGGTCGTCGTGGAACTCGTCGTCGAAGGAGTAGCCGGGGCCGCCGCGGCCGGTGCCGGTCGGATCGCCCATCTGGATCATGAAGTCCTCGATGATGCGGTGGATGTCGATGTCGGTGTACAGCGGGTCGATGCGCTTCTCGCTGGAGTCGGGGTCTTCCCACGCGCCGGTCCCCGGGCCGACCTCGGTCCCGTCGTAGTCGTCGGCTCCCTCGGCCAGGCCGACGAAGTTCTCGACAGTGGTCGGCACGTGCTCGTCGTACAGTTCGACTTCGATTTCGCCCTCTGTCGTGTGGAGGGTCGCAGTCAGGTCGCTCATACTCGGTCGGAGGGAAGCCCGGCAGAAAAGCCTGCTTACTGACCGAAGGTCCATATACCAGCACCGGATCACGCCCGCCGTGTCCTGACCAGCGACCGCGTGGCGTCTAGCGGGTGTCCGACACGCCGCCACGCGCACGGGAGTGTCGGCTGTTCGCCACTGTGGGCTACGGCAGGTGTGACAGCAGATGGTCTGATACCGCCTCGGGCGCGTCGAACTGGACCCAGTGGCTCGCCGCCGGGAGCCGTTCGACCCGACAGTCCGGCACCCACTCGTCGAGGCCCTCGGTCAGCGAAAGCGACAGTGCGTCGTCCTGCACGCCCCAGATCAGGAGCGTCGGAGCCGCCACCGGGCGGTCCCCGACGCCGCCCTGTGTGAGCGTTAGCTTCGCATTTCGACGGGCAAGCGCCCGGTAGTAGTTGATGGCCGCCGTGAGCGCACCCGGCTGTCCGAGTGCTCGCTTGTACCGCTCGATGTCCGTCTCGGAGAAGGCGTCAGGACGGGTCGATCCCTTCGTCAGCATCCGCTCTAGCAGGGCGAAGTCGTTCCAGCGGAGGCCGGTCTCCGGCAGAATCGGGAGCTGAAAGTACAGCACGTACCACGAGCGCAGGAGCTGGTCGGGCGAGCGGCGGAGGTGTCGCTCGTATGCAGAGGGGTGCGGGGCGTTCAGCACCGCCAGCCGGTCGACAACAGCGGGGCGGTCGATGGCGGTCTGCCAGGCTATCAGCCCGCCCCAGTCGTGACCCACTATGTGCGCCTGCTTGCGGTCGAACGCCGAGACGAGGCCCGAAACGTCGGCGACCAATTCGTCGATGTGGTACGCCGCGACGCCGTCGGGTTTGTCGGAGTGGTTGTACCCCCGGAGGTCCGGCGCGACCACGCGGTAACCGGCATCGGTGAGCGCCGGTATCTGGTGTTTCCAGGCGTACCAGAACTCGGGGAAGCCGTGCAACAGGACGACGAGATCGCCGTCCGGCGGCCCGGCGGTCACGGTGTGGAGTCTGAGTCCGTTGGTGTCGATCAGTTCGTGGGTTCCGGGCGTCGCCGACGCGGGCACCGTCCACCCAGTGCTGTCGCGAGCGCTGGCGTGTCGTCCCATCGGGATACGTTGGCCCGCTCGGCAAAAGTGGGTTCCGCTCCTCGGCTCTGTCGTCGGATTAGAAGGCCTGGAGTTCGGCGAGTGTGTCCGCCGCACTGCCGTCGGCAATCGCGTCGCGGGCCTGGTCGAGCCCGTCCTGGATGCTGTCAGCGTCCTCGCGGGCGTAGATTCGGAGCGCGGCGTTGAGCGCAATCGCGTCGGCGAAGCCGTCCTCGCGGTCGCCGGCCAGCACGGCCTCGGTTATCGCCGCCGACTCTTCGGCGATGTCGTCCACCTGCAGGTCCTCGCTCTCGATGTCCATCCCGTACTCGGCGGTGCGGATCTCGAAGTCCGCGATGTCCTCGTCGTCGGACTCTTCGCCCTCGACGGGCCACTCGGCGACGACCGTCTCGCCGGGGCGAACGTCGTCGTAGCCTTCCATGCCCTGGAAGAAGAGCGCCCGTTCGACGGTGCTGGTCTCGGCGTTGCTGAGCGTGCGGACCATCTTCTTCGCGAACGCCAGATGGTAGAAACTGCCGAGGTGGACGCTGGCGTTGGCCGGGTTCGCGAGCGTTTCCACGGTGTTGACGAAGGTCCGGACCCCCATGTTGTCGCGGCGCTCGAACAGGGCGTCGATGCCGGGATTGAAGTTCGGCTGGTAGTAGAAGCCAAACCCGACCTCGTCGACCATGTCGGCGCTTTCGCCCGGTGCGATTTCGGTTCGAACGCCCAGTTCGTCGAGCACGTGCTTGTAGGCGTCCTGCTTCTGTGTCGGGACGCGGTCGCCGGAGTGGACGACGACCGGTGTTCCGGCGGCGGCAGCGACGACACCCGCGCCGACGCCGAGAATCGCCGACCGGCCTTTGCCGTCGTAGTTGGCCCCGCAATCGACCGGGTCGGCTTCGGGGGTCGCTGTCTCGACCGATTCCTCGGCCATTACGTCGACGTACCCACCCAGTTCCTCGGGGGTGTTGCGTTTCCAGCGGTTGGCGAGCCAGAACGCGCCAAGCGTCGTGTGGTCCGGTTCGCCACCGAGGATGCGCTGGAACGCTTCCCGGGCCTGTGTCCGCGTCATGTCGTCGGCCGATTTATGTCCGGAGCCGACGACTTCCGTCATGAGTCGTTTGAGCGGCCATTCACCGTATTCCCGGGTCGCTTGTGCCATGCGAACCCGTTCGGGCGCGAGTTCAAAAGCCCCTGTGCTTCATTCCCATTTTGCGAGAACACGCCCGGTTCCCGAAAGGGATACACGACTACACTCCTAACCGAAACCAATGAGTCTCCAGTCGGGCGAGTGGCGCGAGCGGATCGACGAGGTAGATGCCGCGCTCATCGACGAGTTCCAGAGCGACTTCCCGATTCAGGAACGCCCGTTCGAGGCTGTCGGTGACGCGCTGGGAGTCTCGGCGGAGACGGCACTCGACCGCGTTACTGCGCTCCGGGATGACGGTATCTTCCGTCGGTTCGGTCCGGTTCTGAACCCGCCTGTTATCGGCTCCTCGACGCTGGCTGCCGTCAGTGCCCCGGAGGAACGGTTCGACGAGGTGGCCGAAGTCATCAACGGATACCGGCAGGTGAACCACAACTACGCCCGCGACCACGAGTGGAACATGTGGTTCGTCGTCACCGCGGGGTCCCGACAGCGGCGCGACGAGATTCTGGCCGACATCGAAGCTCGAACCGGCTGTTCGGTACTCGTCTTGCCGATGCTGACCGACTACTACATCGATCTGGAGTTTCCGGTCGTCAACGGGGACCGGTTCGCACGGGAGAGTTTGGAGACGACTGACGCCAGCGCGACTCTGATAAGCGAAGACGCCGCCGCCGACCTCTCGGAACTGGACCGACGGCTTCTGCTTGAGATCCAGAGCGGCTTCCCGCTCGTCGCGACACCCTACCGAGAGGTTGCGGCGGCCGTCGACGCTGACGTGACTGAAGTCCTTGCAGCCATCAATCGGCTCCGGCGAACCGGCTGTATCAAGCGCATCGGTTGTGTCGTCAACCACATCGTCACCGGGTTCGACAACAACTGCATGGTCGTCTGGGACGTGCCGGACGACGCGCTCGACGAGCGTGGTGAAGCCGTCGGCGAACTCCCGTACGTCACACTCTGTTACAACCGGCCGCGCCGCCCGGACCAGGACTGGCCGTACAACCTCTTTACGATGATTCACGGCCGCGAAGCCGCCGCCGTTGACCGGAAAATCGACGAACTCGCGACCGAGCATCTCCCCTACGATCACGACCGCCTGTACTCGACGGCGACGCTCAAACAGACCGGCGCACGGTACGACGATATCGTTGGCCAGTAGCACTTGTTGAATCGGGTGTCATCGGGCACGGTGGCCGGAACCCTTTTGAAATTCTATCTAAAACGTGCTAGATAATGACAAAGGGTCGGCGAGCGAAAATCCTCGTGGTCGACGACGAGCCAGAGGTGGCCGACGTGTACGCGGAACAGTTGCGCGACCGGTATGCAGTCGAGACGGCATACAGTGGTGAGGAAGCCCTCTCGGCGTTAGATTCCGCTATCGATATCGTCTTGCTGGACCGACGGATGCCGGACCTCTCCGGCGATGAGGTCCTTTCGGCGATCCGCGAGCAACGCTACGAGACCCGTGTCGCGATGGTGACCGCGGTGGATCCCGGCTTCGATATCATCGAGATGCCGTTTGACGAGTACGTCATCAAGCCGGTGTCGAAGGCGGAGCTGTTCGAGACAATCGAGCAGTTGATTCTGTACGCCGACTACGAGGAGCGTCTCCGGGAGTGTTACTCTCTCACGGCGAAATACGCCGCCCTGGAGTCCTCGAAATCGGAGGCCGTCCTCGAAGAGAGCGCGGAGTTCGCCGACCTGAAAGCCGAGATATCGGCGGTGCGGGACGAGCTTGACGAGATCACTGACTCCTTCGACGCCACGGATTTCGAGATGCTGTTCCGGGATTTCGAGACGGGCGAAGAGATGCCGGACAACACGCGGCCGTAACTGGCTCGGTGCGGTTCACGGTGACCCGCCTACCCTTTCGAAAGCACTAACCGATTCTCCGCCTTAGGAGTGGCAATGAGTCAGCAACTCCCGGACGTGCAGGCGTCGAGTCCGGACGTAACGGTCGGTCTCAATCGTGTCGGTGTGACGGGCGTCGAGAAGCTCGTCAAACTGGGGCGTCGTGACCGCGATCCCATCGTACTCATGGCGGAGTTCGAAGTGTTTGTAGATCTGCCGTCCTGGCGAAAAGGGGCGGATATGTCCCGCAATATGGAGGTCATCGACGAGACGCTGGAAACCGCCGTGTCGGAGGAAGCGTACCGAGTCGAGGATGTCTGTGGCGACGCAGCCGAACTCTTGCTTGAGAAACACGACTACACGACGAAGGCGGAGGTCCGGATGGAAGCGGAGTACGTCACCCGCGAGTCCACGCCGGCCTCCGAGATGCCCACGCAGTCGACCGCTGACATCATCGCCTCGGCAACGGCGACCGAAGACGGAACGAGCGAGGAGATCGGCGCTCGTGTCACCGGGATGACGGTCTGTCCGTGTTCCCAGGGTATGTCTGCCTCCCGTGCCCGTGAGACGCTGCAACAGCTCGACGTGGACGGCGATGTCATCGAGGAGTTTCTCGAAACCAACCCACAGGCGGGCCACTCACAGCGGGGCCACGCGACGCTCACCGTCGAGAGCGACGGCGCGCCCGAGGTCGACCTGAACGAACTCATCAAGGTCGCCCGCGACTCCATGAGTGCGCGCATCTACAACCTCGCGAAGCGGCCCGACGAGGACCATATGACCTACGAGGCCCACAAGGACGCCAAGTTCGTCGAGGACTGTGTCCGCGCACTCGCCGAGGGCGTCGTGGAGACGTTCCCGGACCTGTCGGACGACGCTATCGTGACGATGAAACAGTCCAACGACGAGTCCATCCATCAGCACAACGCCCACGCCGAGCGTGTCGCGCAGCTGGCCGATCTGCGGAAGGAAGTTAGCGAATAGCGAGAATAGCGAGGGCTGAGCGACGCGAAGCCCTCGGAATGTCGAGCGGGGAGCGTAGCGACCCGCGAGACTGCGGTCTTTTTTGAGCGACGTGAAGCCCTCGGAATGTTGAGCAGGGAGCGCGAGACGCGACGCGTCTCGGCTGCGAACAGCGAAGCCGTGAGCGTAGCGACTCGCGAGATTGCGGTCGTTTTTGAGCGATGCGATCCACGAAACTGCGGTCGCTGCCTGTCGGACGGTTACAGACCTCTCTTTGGCTGGGCGACCCAGTTACGGCGGCCCGACCGGCGTCGCCTCGGCCCAGTGCTCCTCGAACGCTTTGTTGATATCGGCAGTGAAATCGGAGTCCTTCATATCGATGACGCCGAACGTCTCCTCGCGGCCCAGGGGGTGTGGGACCTCGATACAGACCTCGATGCCGTCCAGTAGCTCAAACGCCGACCTGATGTTCGAGCTGGCGCGGGCGCTGTAGTTGTCGTAGTGGAAGAGCCGGTCGTAGTACTCGCGGTTGGCTTCGTCGGGCAAGCTCTCGAACAGATCCGGCCGGACGAGTAGGGACACCTCGACGCCCCGTTCCAGCGCCGCTTCGAGTTCGTCAACGATCCGCTCAGTGCTAGAGAGTATATCCACTTGGCGGGCCGGTGCGGACCCAACCATGATGATCTCGTCGTCGGCGGCGGCCAGCCGTTCGAGCAGCAGGTCCAGGGAGTCCTCGGGGCCGACGGCGGCCGTCCAGAACGGTTCTTCGACGGGGTCCGCGGACTCCAGTTGTGACGAGAGGTCGTCGACGATCTCCTCGTACTGGCCAACCTTCTCCTGGAGTTCGCGTTTCTTGTCTTCGAGCAGGCGGTCCAGCGCCGTATCAGGCTCGACAGCAACGTACTTTTTCGGTCGGCTGGCGGTCTGGCTGCGGACCAGATTGTACGTTTCGAGGCTGTTGAGCACATCGTAGATGCGGCCCATCGGCACGTCGCTGGCCCGTGACAATTCCTTGGCTGTTGTCGGTCCCGTTTCCAGCAGCGACCGGTACGCCTTGGCCTCGTACTCGGACAGCCCGAGGTCTCGGAGACTGGACATACCCATACATCAAGACACGCGCGCAAAAACTTGTCGGGCGTTTACCGTTTGTCACCGTTTCTGGCGGTTGAAACGAACTGTCAGTTCTCGCCGGTCAGCGCGGCTTCGAGTTCGGCCGGTGTCGTCCCTTCGGCGACGATGGCGTCGCCGTCCAGCAGTCGTGCCGCGCCGTCACCGTCCGGATCCGGGACGACGGTGGTTTCGTGATCGGCCAGCCGTAGCGCCGCGCGGTGGAGGTCCGACCCCGCCTCGGTCCCGACAGTCAGCGTCCCGGGCTGCTGGAGGCGGGCCGCGACGGTCGCGTAGCCGGCCACTTCGACGCCCATCCGTTCGGCCGCGCCGGCGAAGGACTCGACGGCCGCAAGCGCCGCGTTGCGGTACCGGTCCTCGCCGGTGAGTGCCGCCAGGTCGACCAGCGCGTCGGCCAGTTCCACCGTCGCATCGAGTGGGTGGAGCGAGCGGCTACAGAGCCCGGCCCCGCTCGCGGGGCCGTCCCTGAACGCGCCGCTGTCCTGCTGTCGGTTCTCGATAGTCCAGTCGGCGACGGCTCTCGCCGGCCCCGGTTCACCGAGGACCTGCCAGCTCGTCGTCAGCCCCTGGAGGAGCTGGGCCTGGTCCAGCAGCAGACCTGTCTCGCTGTCCGCGCCGTCGTAGTGGGCCACCTCGCCGTCCGCCACCAGCGATTCACAGACGGTGTCTCTGGCGCGACTGGCGTACTGCTGTGCCCGCTCGTCGTCGGTGTAGGCAGCGACCCACAGCAGGGCGTCGATGGCGAGCCCGTTGCGGTCGGCAAACACCGTCTCGTCGACGTTGGGCGGCACCGTCCCCTCGCGCTCGCTGGGCTCCAGCCGGTAGTACTCGTCGGACCCGGCCTGGCTCGCGGCGAAGGCGTCGCCGGCCCACAGCGTTGTCGTGAGGTAGTCGACGGTCCGCTGGGCGGCGTCCCGGTACGCTTCGGTCCCCGTGTAGCGGTAGCCGTGGGCGAACGCCCGGACCAGGGCGGCGTTCTCGTCGAGCAGTTTCTCACGGCGGGGGTTCCCCCAGTTACGCTCCGTCGAGTACCGGAAGAAGCCGCCGTCGTAGGTGTCGAGCAGGTGCGTCCGGACCGCTTCCAGCGTCCGGGTGGCCTGGTCCCGCGCTCGGACGAGGGCGAACTCCACGGTCCGCGGGAGCGGGAACTTCACGTCGGTGCCCCAGCCGCCGAACTCGTCGTCGAACGCACCCAGCAGTTGCTCGACCATGTGCTCCTCGATGCGGGGGCGGAGTTCGCCGGCTGGCGGCGACTCGTCCTGTAGCTGCCGGGGAATCGAGCCCGCCGCCGAACCCTGGGCGTCCCACGACTCTCGCACGGAATCGAGGATACCACGGAACCCGTCCGGGCCGAGGAACGTCGCGCCGGTGATGACCTCGCCCGCCGGCGTCAGGAACACCGTTGAGGGGAACCCTCCCATCGTGTATCGCTCGCGGACCCGAGGGTTGCGGTCGGCGTCGACGCGGACCGGAATGAACCCGTCGTTGATGTTGGCCGCGATGCGGGGCTCGCCGAACGTCCGGCGGTCCATCGCCCGGCACTCGGCGCTCCACGGGACCGTCAGCGCCAGCAGCACCGGCTTGCCGGCATCGGCGGCGTCCTCGAAGGGAGCCGTCCCCCACTCGCGCCACTCGACCTTCGTGTCGCGTGCGTATTCGTCCATACCTGGCCTGGGCGGCGGGCGTACAAAGGCCCTCTCACTCCCGGCGAAAGACCGATTGGTCGGGCGATCCAAACCACGGTAATGGATGCCCATCAGGCCGCTGTCGACACGCCGGAGCCGGTCACACCGGGCGACCGGCCACCCCGTCTCGGTCGCGTCCCGTTCGTGGACAACACCGTTGCGATGTTGCGTGACCCGCTGGGGTTCTACGACCGCGCCGGCGCACATGAGGCGGACGTGGTGGGGTACAACGTCGCCGGGACGACGGGTTGTTTCGTCTGCCATCCCGATCTCGTCGAGCAGGTGCTGGTGACCGAGGCCGACGCCTACGAGAAGGGGCGACTCCTCCAGGATACGCTCGGGCAGTTCATCGGCGAGGGGCTGTTCCTGCTTGAGGGCGAGGAGTGGCAGCGCCAGCGGACGGCCCTGCAGCCGGCCTTTTACCGGGAGCGCATCGCCACCTACGGCGAGACGATGACCGATTTCGCTGCCCGGACGGCCACGGGATGGACCGACAGCCAGCGTATCGACGTGCTGCCGCACATGCAGTCGCTGACGCTGAACATTTTGGGGAAGACGCTGCTTGACGTGGACATCGAAACCACTGCGGACGCGCTGGAGCCGCTGCTGGACGCACTGCGGAAGCGACTCGACCCCCGAACGCTGTCGGCGTACGTCCCGCTGTGGGTCCCGACGGGGACGAACCGTGCCGTCAACCACTCGCTTGCGGACTTCCAGTCGACGCTCGACGACGTTATCGCCGCCCGCCAGCGCGAGGACGCGAGCGCCCGCGAGGCGCGCGACGACGTGCTTTCCCTGCTGCTCTCGCTCGACGACGAGACGATGGACCGCGAGCGACTGGGGCACCAACTGCTGACCTTCCTCGTCGCCGGCCACGACACGACGGCGCTGACGCTGACCTACGCCTGGTTCCTGCTGGCGAACAATCCCAAGTGCCAGCAGCGCCTCCACGAGGAACTCGACGCGACGCTGGGGAGCAGCCGGCCGACGCCCGAGGACCTGTTCGAACTGCCGTATCTCGATGCTGTACTGAACGAGGTCCTGCGGCTGTATCCGCCCGCCTTCACCGTGTTTCGCCAGCCGACAGAGCCGGTGACACTCGGCGGGTACGACCTCTCGACGGACGCCCAGCTTACCCTTCCGCAGTGGCTCGTCCACCGGGACGAGCGCTGGTACGACGCACCCGACGCGTTCCGTCCCGAGCGGTGGGACGACGACCTCGATGCGTCCCTCCCGGAATACGCCTACTACCCCTTCGGTGGTGGCCCGCGCCACTGCATCGGGATGCGCTTCGCTCGCATGGAGGCCAAACTCGCGCTGGCGACCATCGCCCAGCAGTACGCCGTCGAGGCCGTCACCGAACCCCCACTCTCGCTGGCGATGCAGATCACACTGAGTCCCGCAGAGCCAGTCGAAGTCCGACTGCGAGAGCGGTGAGCGACCGATCCGCCAGCCTGTACGCTGCGGTCCCGCTCTCGAAAGGCGTTTGGGGGCGGGCCTGCAAGCGGTGGTATGCTCCGGGTCATCGGGCTGTTGCTGCTCATCCCGCTGTTCGACATCGTGTTGCTGGTGACGGTTGCGATACCGTTCCTCGGCCCATACGTGACAGTCGCCCTCGTCGTCCTGACGGCGCTGGTCGGCATGCTGCTGGTCCGCGCCGAAGGCCGTGCGACGCTGCAAAAGATCCAACAGCGGCTTGCAGTCGGCGAACTCCCCACCGACGAACTCATCGACGGCGGGCTCCTCATCGCCGCCGGCGCGTTCTTCCTCACCCCCGGCCTGGTGACTGACTTCGTCGGCCTCCTGCTGGCGGTGCCCTTTACCCGGTACCCCGTCCGCGCCGCCACGCGCCGCTGGGTCGTCCGACCCTACATCGACGCCAAGACCGGCGGCTTCGCCAGCGGCCAGGTGTACATCGGTGGGTTCCCCGACGAAGAGGGCGGCCCGGCCGGCTCCGGCCCGACCGGCCCGGAAGGTGGCTCCGGTTCTGGTTCCAGTACCAGCTCCGGCAGCTCCTTCGACCCCGACGAAGCCACCGACGTTGACTTCGAGGACAGCGACGGAAAGTGAAGCCCTGACGCGGTTTCACATCCCCAACCGCCAGCGAAACGTTACCCTTTTCAATACCCCTCGGGTACAACTGAATGCGTTGGGCCAATAGCTCAATCAGGTTGAGCGCTCGGCTGATAACCGGGAGGTTCGCGGTTCAAATCCGCGTTGGCCCATACCGAGTTCTTCCCGTTCTTGGCTTTACCAGAACCGGAGCTACAGCGCCGTAGTTCGTCGGTTTCAATGGAATCGAAAAATCCCATCGAAGGAATTATTTGTCAACTCGCAAGCGAACCTTGCGGACCCTGCCGCCGTCTGGCGTTTACTACGGCTCAGGCTGTTCTCACGAGTGAGGCGTACCTGCACGAGTCCGACCGCGAACAAACACACCCGGAACACTTTCGTTCTAGTTCCCTGTCAGTAGCTGTATGCGACGCCGCCAGTTCCTCGCGAGTGGAACAGCCCTCCTTTCGGTCGCCCTCGCCGGCTGTGGTCATCCCGCCGTCGTCCTCGATATGGACGAGGCGACAGCGACCGACATCACTAATCAGCTTTCCACGTCACCGGAGACGAACTCGACAGCATGCAGCGTCGCCTCCGCGGCCATCGAAAACGGGTCCGCGACGCACCGCGGCCGATCCGAACTGTTCGATCCCGGTGAGACGGTCCGAATCGGGGACACCTTCTACGAGGTCTCGGAGTCGCGACTCGACAGTAGCGAGGTGACGGTGTACGAGGTGCGAATCGATTTCGACCCCGCTGACACGACCGCAGAAATCGGTGAGATCGCCTACGAGGACCTCCCGGCGACGGACCGCGACCGTCTCGACTCGATAATCGGGGACAAGAACTTCTCCGGCGGAGAGGGATACGATGTGGGCACCGATTACGGGACTGCCGAGGAAGTGGGCAACGGGTCGGTGTTCGTTCCGGAGCAGCAGTACGACATCATCAGCCACGATGGGGACCGCTATCGGATCACCGTCAGTTCCCGGACCGCGACCGAGACAGAATACCGATACGAGGTGACAGAGGTCGCGTCCGGCGTCGAGCCGTTTACCGACCGGATTCGAGATCAGTACCTGTTCACGCTCACGGGGCTTTCCGACGCCGAACGGGAAGTCGTCGAGGAAGCGATTGACGGCGGCTACTTCGAGGACGATGAGGCCTTTCAGTCGATCACTGATCGCATCCGGGACCACGAGGGAATCGAGGTCACTGACAGCTATGGGACGTGGCTCCTGGCGTACGAGCGGACCGAGTATCTCACCTACGTCGAGTGGTAGCGTCTATGCGGTGTATTCGTCGAACAGGTCGCTGACACGGCGCTCGATCTCGTCTCGGATCTCACGGACCCGCTCGATGGACTGCCCGTGTGGGTCGTCTAACGCCCAATCACGCACCGCTACGTCGGCGTCGAGGTCGAGCGTCGAACAGCCCATCGTCGCAACGACGGTGCAACTGTTGAGGTCCTCGTTCGAGACCGCCTGCGGTACCCGGTCGGACAGGTCGATGTCGCGTTCCCGCATGGCTTCGACGACCTCCGGATGCACTTCGTCCGCGGGGTCCGTGCCGCCAGTCAGGATCTCGACCTCGTCTTCGAGTCCACGGCGAGTCCGTTCACGCTCGGCAAACGCTGCGGACATCTGACTCCGGCCCGCGTTCTGGACACAGACGAAGCCGAACTTCAGTGGTGTATCAGTCATACCGCTGTGGTCCCAAGCGAGTGAAATAACGTTTCCTAAGACTACTATTGTGGACTATATATCGAACAGAGACACCTTTCCGACGTGGCCACTTGCACTGGCGTAACGCGGTAGTGCGTACGACAGCCCCGTCTTATGACACTGATAGGGGAGTCGATAGTACGTTATGTGACATCAACCACCTATATTCCCTCCACATTGAGGCGGTAGTTCCTTCGCCTATCCCAGTCCGTGCCTGAGTACATGCCGGAGTACCGCTTCACGTGCCCGCACTGTGATGCGTGTGCAACGGTTGACGGTGGTGTCCGGGAGCGTCTCCTGGTGGTCGGGTGCCCAGTCTGTGCCGGGTCAGTTGATACCCCGGCGTTTGTCGAAATCTCACCACACAGTACCGACACGCCCTGAGTCATCCCGTCACTGCCTTGGCTGCTGCGAGAGCCACGCTACCGGAAACTCAGTTTTCAGCGCGTTCACAACTTATTTAACCCTATATTTTGACTGATTATCACATGATAGAGGAGGCACTCCGCTATCAGACACAGGGCGAGGACTGGGTCAAACGCGTCGCCCTCGGTGGGGTCGTACTGTTTCTTGGCTTCTTGATCGTTCCGCTGTTCACGTTCTAGGGGTACATGCTCGAAGTCATGCGTCGCGCCCTCAACGGCGAGACTGACACGCCGCCGGCCTGGGACGAACTGGACCTGGTCGACATAACCGTCGACGGGGTCCGACATACCGTAGTGGTTCTGGGGTATGGGCTGTTGCTCACCCTCGTGCTCGCGATTCCTGGCGCGATGATTATCGGCGGCGGGCTCGGCGGCTCAGAGGGGCTGTTGGTCGCTGGGGTCCTCGTCATCGCGTTGCTCTATTTCGCTGGCGTCATCGCAATGACAGTGATTCTGCCCGTTGCGACGGGGAGCTTTCTCCGGGCGGACAGTATCGCCGCGGGCTTTGACCGCGACGTTCTCACGTCGGTTGGGACGAACCGAACGATGCTGATGGCCGTGGTGATGGCGTTTGCCGTCAACATCATCGTGTCCATCGGATCGACCCTTCTTGGGATCACCCTCATCGGGTATTTCGCGGTTCCGTTTCTGGCGTTCATCGGCCAGTCGGCGATCATGTACGTTTGGGGCTGTGGCTTCGCCGACGCATACGAGGAAGAGTACGGCGAACCGCCGCTTGCCACCGCAACCAGCGGGACACACACTGGTCGAGCCACGACAGGGACCGTCTCGGGCGTGGACGACCAGATGGGTGACAACGATGTCAATAATTCCGGTTGGAGTGACGACACCGATGATGACGGATTCGGTACCTCAGCCTGGGACGACGCCGGTGACAGTGACAGCGGCGGACGCTGACGGACCACCAGTCGATTTGCACCAAAATACGCCTCCCTCAGAAATCGCTCAGTTGCGACTGAAGCCCGGCGACGAGTTCGGACTTGCGGCGTAACTGGCCGAGGCTGACGGGGAGCTGGTCGGCGATGGCCGTCAACGTCTCCCGGAAGGACTGGGCGGTTCCGGGCTCGCCGTCGAAGGCATTCCGGACCCCCTCACGTACCTGCCAGACGCCGACCGGGGCCCAGTAGTCGTCAGTGATTTCCCGCAACACCAGACATTTGGCCTGCTTGTCGCGCTCTTGTAGGTGTTCGAGGACGCCGAGCCGCGCCGCGTAGTACGCCCCCGCGGTCTCCTCGACGTAGGCGGTCCGCCCCTCGTAGCCCTCGTGGGCACTCGACATGTAGTAGCCCGTCTCGGGGCGGGGGTTCCAGACACTCTGGGGGGCTTTCATCTCGACGAGTTCGAACTCCCAGCGGCCAGGGGCAAGGACGACCCAGTAGCGGTTCCCCATGTACTCGTTGTACCACAGCTCCGGCTTGTCGATGGTCTCGGCGTTGCGGAGCGTCCCGCGGACGTACTGGCTGACAGTGTCGTCGACGGCCGTGATCGACCACCGCGTCGGCACCAGCGACCGCTCGCTGGCCTGTCCCAGCGCGCCCGCCGAGAGGATCGTGTTGATATCGTACACGTCGAACCCCCGGCGGTACAGGTACGCCATCGCGCCCTCCGCGCGCCAGTCGTCGTCCGACAGCGTCTTTTCGACGGGGCGGGGGACGTGGGGGTTCTCCGCGAGGTCGGCCCCCGTCGCGTGTGCCCGTGGCCCCGTGGGCGTTCCAACGTCGTCGAAGCTCACGTCCATCTCGGGAGTGCCGTCGAGGCCGACCTCCACGTCGACGGGATGGTCCGCGATAGCGACCTCCCGCTGGACGCCGACGAAGCCGTTCCACACGTCGTGGACACCACCGGTGCCGCGTCCACTGCCGGTGCTGACGGAATCAACCGACGTGGTCTGCGTGGAGTTCACCATCCCTGTCCGACGCTGGAGTACGTCCTCGATGCCCAGTCCTTCCTGATACCAGTCACCGCTTGTGGCGAACCCGGCAGCGGCGGCGTCGGTGTCAACCGGGGAGAGCAGCCCCGTCGAGACGTTGGGATATCCCGAGCGACCGACGAATATCTCGGGGGCCGTCGAACCGAACAGCGAATCGCCCTGTACCGCTGCCTCGAACTGCTGCTCGACGTTTTCGAGGTGATCCGTGATCGCGTAGGACTTCTCGGCCGCGAGGCGTCGCCGCTGGGCGGCTTCGTCTTCCTCGAACCCCTCGATGAACTCGTCGAGTTGCATCTGTCACGCCTTCGTCCCTCCCCGATAAGAACCTTTCCAGCGGCCCGTGAGAGAGTAACTCTTACAGGGTTGGATTGAGTAACAACAGGTGATATAAATCATGGTGGATACAACGAAATGGTTCCTGCTCGGAGCCACGCTGATCAGCATGTTCGTCATCGTCGTCTCGGCGATCATCCCGGTCGCCTACCAGCAGGCCCTCGTCAACCTTCTCGTCGGGGAGCTCGCGGCTATCGCGCTCGCCCATTCCGCGTATCGCGTTTCGTCTGGCAAGCAGGCAAGTCCCGCCGCAGCGGCGTTAGCGGTCGTTTCGGGCATCATCCTGTTTCTCTCCCCGATCTTCATCGAGCCCGTCGACCCCATCCTCTCGATAATGTTCGCCGCCGGGGCCATCGTCACTGTCGGTGGCCTCGTCGGTATCCTCGGTCGGCTACTGGGCGGTGAAGAGGGCAGACAGACGGGTGCGGAGCGAATCAGCGGTCGCGCCGGGAACTGAGGGGCGACCACAACGTCTATATCGACGGGTCAGCCACCTCGGACAATGCCGGTCATCGAATGCGACGAGACGACGGCCCGCGAGCGCCTGGTGGACGCGGGGCTGGACATCCAGCAGGGAAACACCGACCACGAGCGGTGGCGCGCCGAATACGGCGGTTCGACCGCAGTAGCCTACGAGGGCAAAATCGTCATACAGGGCGAGGGTACTGCACAACTGGAGGCGCTGTTGCGCGACAGCGACGGCGGTCGCGTCCACGCGTACTTCGACGGCGCGTCACGGGGCAACCCGGGTCCGGCCTCAGTCGGCTACGTGCTTGTCAACGACAGCGGAATCGTCACCGAGGGCGGCGAGACCATCGGAACGGCGACGAACAACCAGGCCGAGTACAAAGCGCTCATCCGGGCGGTCGAAGTCGCGCGCGATTTCGGGTTCGACGACGTTCACATCCGGGGCGACTCGGAGCTAATCGTCAAGCAGGTCCGTGGCGAATGGGATACGAACAATCCCGAACTCCGCGAGAACCGAATCCGCGTGCGCGAACTGCTGACCGACTTCGACGACTGGCAGATCGAGCACGTTCCGCGGGAAATAAACGACCGTGCGGACGAACTAGCCAACGACGCACTCGACGATGACTGACCTGCCGACAGACGTGACTGAACAGGCCGAACGACTCACGAGACTCGCCCGCGAGGCGGCCGACGATGCCGAGGCGGACGCCTACAGGACCGAACGGGACGAGATCCTCGCCGAGTACGACTACACTGCCCGCATCAGAAACGACGAAACCGGCGACGTGCTCGTCTGCCATCCCGTCGAATGGGTCGAGGACGGCGTCATCCGTCCCGAGCGAGTTGCTGACATCGACCGCGGCGTCGAGATACGGCTCTCCGGTCCCGGCGACCCCGACGCGTGGGACGAAATCGATGCTGCAAACCGGGCTGTCGTCGAGGCTGTTACCGACACACACGGCGAGACTCACGGGGCGAACGCGGAACTGCTCGCTGATTTCATGGGCAACCACTACGCGAAACCGATCGCCGAGGCGACGCCGGAGGAGCTACAGGAGTTCCGGGACGACTACGTCCGTCGCAACGCGTGGCCGAGTGAGGAACAGCGGTCGGTCCTCGACAGATCGATCCGACTCACTGTGGAAGAAGCTGGCGGCCGCGTTCCCGAACCGTAGTCGTCTACTACACCCGCCGGTAGTCAGTGTTTAATTCGCGGTAATAATTGGTTAACAGCAGTTCGCAGTGCCCAGTTGCGAGTCTACTGCTGCGTCGCGATCAGATCGCGGAGTTCGTCGGCCCGACCGTCCTCGGAAACGAACTTGCCGAATATCCATCCGAGCTGGTCAAGAACCGCATCCTTGCCCGTCTCCGTCAGGGAGTACTGGTTCGTTCGCTTGTCGAGTTCGCTCTTCTCGACGAGATCCATCTCGACGAGGTCGTCGAGGTTCGGGTACAGGCGACCGTGGTTGACTTCGTCGTTGTAGTATTCCTCGAGCTCTCGCTTGATAGCGAGACCATACCGCGGCTCTTCAGCGAGTATTACCAGAATGTTTTGCTGAAAAGCAGTGAGTTCTTTTGCAATGCCCGGACTGTCAGTTACTGTTTGTGCCTCTGACATAGTTGGGTAAATGTCAGCAGGCTATTTAACACTTGTTAAATTTGGCGCACAACGCCTTCTGTGGGCCATTAACCACCATACGACTAGCAGCCTCAGTCATAACAGTAAATGTATATGTACTGGGGAAAGCCGAATTGGATTTTCGATTTATTTGCTCTCTGATTGTCGATTACAGGGAGTAAGTGTAATCTAAGAACATATCTATAGTTAGATATTATTGCGTTATATAACACATAATAGCGGATAGCTGTGGCTATTACGAAAGGATTTTTTGACGGCGTCGCGCAGTCGGCGGTGATGACGAACCTCTGGGAAGATCTCGAAACCGGACCGAACCCGCCGGAAGAAATCTACGCTGTCGTTGAGTGTCTGAAAGGCGAGCGAAACAAGTACGAGTACGAGAAGGACATCCCCGGCGTCGTCCTCGACCGCGTGCTTCATTCAAACGTTCATTACCCCTCCGACTACGGCTTCATTCCGCAGTCGTACTACGACGACGAGGACCCCTTCGACGTGCTAGTCCTGGTCGAAGACCAGACGTTCCCCGGCTGTGTCATCGAGGCCCGCCCGGTCGCCCTGATGAAGATGGACGACGACGGCGAGCAGGACGACAAGGTCATCGCTGTCCCCATCGAGGATCCGCGATACGACCACATCGAAGACCTCGACGACATCCCACAGCAGACCCTCGACGAGATCGACGAGTTCTTCTCGACGTACAAGAACCTCGAAGAAGGCAAGGAAGTCGAAACGCTGGGTTGGGAGGACAAGGAAGCCGCCAAGGACGCTATCGTCCACGCACAGGAACTGTACGACGAAGAGTTCAACTAGGGCTTTCGGGCGTTCTCCGTTTGCGGTTTTTCCGCCACTGCGTATTTCCAGAAGTAATACCGGCAGGTCTCTCCGATTATGTATGAGCATGGGTAATCTTTTCACCGTACAGTGGCTACCGCTACGTGTATGGCTACTGATGACACTGACGCGGCGCTGGACCACACGACTGTCGTTCCGCGAGCAAAGCGGCGGTCGACACCCGGAATCGCACATCTGACCGTGGTTCCGGAGAACGCGGACCAGTCATCATAACCGTTCACTGCGTCGATGATATTGCCGCTTTCGGTGACGCGGCAGCGAAAAGAAGTTTCTTGTTCCTGACCTGACTAACGGGTCGTATGGGATTATTCGACCGTCTGAAGGGAGACGACGCACCGCGTGTTGCCTTCTTCGGCATCGACGGCGTACCGTTCAGCCTCATCGACGAACACCCGGACGTGTTCCCGAACCTCTCTGAGATGGCTGCGGAGGGTAGTGCCGGCCCTATCGACAGCATCGTTCCACCCGAGTCTAGCGCCTGCTGGCCGGCGCTGACGACTGGTGTCAACCCCGGACAAACCGGTGTGTATGGCTTTCAGGACCGCGAAGTCGGCTCCTACGATACGTACGTCCCGATGGGACGTGACGTGCAGGCCACGCGGCTCTGGGACCGCGTCACCGACGAGGGCCGAGACGCGACGGTCCTGAACGTGCCGGTGACCTTCCCACCGCAGCGGAACGTCCAGCGGATGGTGTCGGGCTTCCTCTCACCGGGTGTGGATAAGGCCGCATATCCCGACGAGCTCCGGGACCATCTCCAGGAAAGCGACTATCGAATCGACGTTAACGCCAAACTCGGCCACGACGACGACAAGAGCGACTTCGTCGAGGACGCCCACGAGACCCTCGAAAAGCGCTACGAGGCGTTCAAACACTACGTCGACCAGGACGACTGGGACCTGTTTTTCGGCGTGTTCATGACGACGGACCGGGTGAATCACTTCCTGTTCAAGGACTACGAGCGCGACGGCGAGAACAAGGAGGCCTTTTTGGAGTTCTACAAGCAGGTGGACGCCTATCTCGGCGACCTGCGCGACCGACTGCCCGATGACGTGACGATGGTCGTCGCCTCGGATCACGGCTTCACCTCGCTGGACTACGAGGTCCACTTCAACGAGTGGCTCCAGCAGGAGGGGTGGCTCGACTACGCCGCGGACGACCACTCCGAACTCGGCGACATCAGCGAGGACACGAAGGCGTACTCGCTCATTCCCGGTCGCTTCTACATCAACCTGGAGGGCCGCGAACCGAACGGTAGCGTGCCCCAGGACGAATACGAGTCCGTCCGCGCGGAACTCAAGGAGAAGCTCGAAGCGCTTGAGGGACCGGACGGCAAGCCCGTCGCCGACCGCGTCGTCACCAAGGAGGACGCCTTCCGCGGCGACCACGACGACATCGCCCCGGACCTCACCGTCGTCCCGAACCACGGATTCGACCTCAAGGCCGGGTTCAAAGGCTCTGAGGACGTGTTCGGTGTCGGTCCGCGAAACGGCATGCACAGCTTCGACAACGCGACGCTCCTGGTCGATGACCCGGACGTTCGCATCGATGACGCCGACCTCTACGACATCGCACCGACGATTCTCGACCTGCTCGACCACGACTTCGACCGCGCGAAGTTCGACGGAAGCAGCCTCGCCTGAGGTTGCCGTCCCGGTCGAGTATGTACCGTTTCCGTCCCGAAAACAGCTAGAATAGCCCGTCCAGTTCGTCGTTCGTGAACTCGTCCGGGTCAGTCGTCGCGCCCTGGGACTCGGCCGCCTCGCGGGCGCGGTCCATGAACTCCTGGATCCGCTCGGATCGCTCGACGCCGGAGAGGACGATGAGTGACGCGATTTTGTCGGATCCGAGCGGGAAGTCCCCGCCCCGAACCTCCATACTGCCGGTCTGGTCCTCCACCCAGCGGCGCGCCCGTTCGACGCCTTTCCGCGAGAGGCGTTCTGGGTCGCCCGCGACGACGAGAAGGGCGGAGTCGGCTTTGACAGCGTTGGGGAGACTCATACTCGTGAGGAGGGCTTTCCGGGTGACGCTGGTGATCGTGTTGACGTTCTCGCCGGCGTCTTCGCTGGCCTCGGCACTGGCGTAGCCGATGGAGGCGATACCGCCGCCCCGGAGCGTGTTGATAATCTCCGAGGAGTCGACGACGCTTTCGCCGACCCCTTCGACTGCCTCGCCGGAGGCAAACAGCAATCCGACGCGCTGTGAGATGGCGTCGTTGACGCGCTTGAAGCCATCGGCCACGCTGTCACCGCTGCCGCGCCAGGCGTCGTTGTCAACGAGGAGGAGGGAATCGGCCTCGCGGGCAGCGGTTTTGAGCGAGCGGCCGGCGTTGGCCTGATAGAGGCCGCCTTCGTCGCGACCGGGGAGGATGCCGAGGACGTACACCGGCTTCTCGTAGATGCGCTTGAGTTCGCGGGCGAGCATCGGTGCGCCGCCGGAGCCGGTGCCGCCGCCGAGGCCGGCGACGACCACGAGCGCCTCGGCCTCGGTCGTGATGCGGCCGTCGAGTTCGTCGAGGATCTCGGTGGTGTTCTCCTGCATGATCTGGGCCCCGAGCTCGTTGTCGCCGCCGACGCCGTGGCCTTTCACGCGATCTTGCCCGATGAGGGCCGTATCGATATCGAGGTTCTGGAGATCGGCCTTCGCCGTGTTGACGGCGAGGGCTCCCCGTACAGCGTCGAACCCCATATCGTAGTCGAATTGGGTGAGGGACTGGGTGACTTTCCCACCGGCCTGCCCGACACCAATCAGGACGACTTTCATACACAATGTCTTGTGAGGGTAACTAATCAACGTTGTCCTCACACGACCAGTCGACGGAACAGCAGGATCACGTAGGCGACCCACGGGAGCGGGACCGGCCTACTCGATCTGAAGCGTGTAGATCCGTTTCCGGGCGTCTGAAAACGAGAACCGGGAGTCGATGACACCGACATCTTCCAGCCGGGAGAGGGCGTACCGAACCGTTCGCGGCGGCAGTAGCGTCTCTTCGGCGAGTTGGCTCTGGGTCAGGGTGTCGTTGTACTCGAGGACTTTCGCGACGAGCTTCGCGCTCGGCGGGAGGTCACGAACGGCGTCCCACCCGCTGTTCTCGTGTTTGCTGTCGGTATCAGCGGACTGGATATCGGATGCACTCATTGTATTCTCCCCTATCCAATACAGGATGATAATATTTACTGTTCCAAATTATGCTTGATGGAAATAATACGGCAACATAGGTCGCCAAGTCCGTGACCGATGCCCGAAAGTTTACCTTCAGTACCTCCGGTGTCACAGACGTGGACGAAGTCGAGGTCAGCACAGTCGTGTACGTCTCACCTGAGGAAGTCTACGAGTTCCTGCTTGACTTCCCGGGCTATGCTCGATACTCGGAGTATCTCGACCGCGTGACACAGGACGGCGACGGCTCGCCGGGGACGAACTACGACCTCGTGTTCTCGTGGTGGAAGCTCTCCTACACCGCCCGGTCGGAGGTGACTGACGTGTCTCCGCCGACACGGATCGACTGGCGGATCGTCAAAGACATCGATGCCGAGGGGTACTGGGCGGTCGAACCCGATCCCGACGGCGTCCCGGCAGATGTGGAGACGGCGTCACGCGTCCGGTTCCACGTCACCTTCGATCCCGGGTCGGCGTCGGACGACGCCGTCGACCTCCCCAGGCTCGTCTCGATGGACTGGGTCATCGAGAAGGTGAAGCCGCTTATAAAGAAGGAGGCGACTAAAATCGTCGAACGGGTCGTCGAGGACCTCGAAGGGCAAAAGCGGGACGTTGATCTGGAGATTCACACGGGTCCGGACACGGTGTGACGAAGCGGGGTCCGGAAAACGGGTGCCGCCCTATTCGGGTGTCTCGTAGTCGCCGCCGTAGCGGATGAAGAAGTACGCGAGGCCCAGCGTCGCGACCATCACGAACGATGTTGCGACGCCGAGCGTTTTCGCGCTGTTTGGTACTTCCGGCGGGCCGGAGCTCCCGCCGCTATCGCCGCCAGAGGACTGTGTCGGGTAGTCGGTGCCGACGACGACGGCCCCTTTCATCCCGAGGGATTCGTGGGGGACACAGACGTAGGGGTAGATGCCGTCTTCCTCGAAGGTGTGCTCGTAGTTGACGCCGGTGCTGGAGACGGCGCTCCCGGAATCCAGTGGCCCTTCGCCGTCCGAGACGACGTTGTGGCCGCCGCCCTCGCCTGTCCATTCGAACTGGACGGTCGCGCCGTTGTCGACGTGGATCGCCGCCGGACCGAACCCGTAGGGCTGGCCGCCGTTATCGACGCCGACTTCGACAGTGGCGCTGTCCTGTCCGGTCGCATCGGTAACCGACCCGTCGAAGTTACCGACCCCATCGAGGAAACCGCCGAAGTCCGGCGGCCCGCCGCCACCGCCGCCGCCGTCGCCTGTGCCGGTCTCCTCCTGTGCGGTTGCGGTGCCTGCAGCGGCCGACGCAGCCGTGGCTCCCGCCGCCGTCCGTAAGAAGCCCCGACGGGACACATCCGCTCTACCGTCTGTCATACCTGACCGTTTGGGACTCCCCGTCCTGAATATGTCGGTTTCGAATCGGGTGCTTCTCTCGCAGCGTTATCACGCATGCCACAGGTGCCGTGAAGCATTTAACGCCGGTAGGCCGAAACCACCGGTATGTCTACCGGAAATACTGGGGTCGTCGGCGGTATCCGTATCGACCTCAACAGGTTACATGAAACGTGGATGGAGCTGGTGTATCCACGCCAGCGAAACGCTGACAACACTGTCCTCGGGACGTGGACGCCGGACTCCTCGTTCGGGATGGCCCTCTATCGCCTCTGGTCTGCGCTCGGGGTCCCAGTCATCGCCGTGGTCTATCCGCTGGTACTGTGTGGCGTCGTCCTGCGGTACCAGACCCGTCGGATCGATGGGACGGCGACCCGGTTGGGCGTTGTCGGCGTCGTTCTCCTCTCCGTACTTGTCTGGGGCGGTCTGGCGGCGCTCGCGCGGTTCGAACCGGGCAGCATCGACCTCGTCTCGGGCGGGTTCACCGCGGTCGCTGTCGCCGGTGGGGTCGCGACGCTGTCGGCCGCGCTCGCGGTCACGTTTCGGCGCGTCGGCGGTCGCGGAACGACGGTCGCACTGGCGTATCCGTTCGCCATGACGGCTATCTTCCTCCCGCCAGTCGTCGCGGCGCTGTACTCGAAGACGGTCGCCTCTGTCGTCATCCCCGCGAGCGACTCGCTATCCCGCTGGTTCCTCTATGAGGTGCTGGCCTCGGTCGGTGTCGCGGAGTTCTTCATCCAGAACTTCGACCGGGAAGGCATCGCCTACGTCATTATCTGGCTCGGCATCTCCATCCCGCTGGGGTGGGTGCTGGGCCTGTTGGTGACGCTTGCGGACCTTGTTCGCCCGACGGAGTGACCGCGAGGCCACCGGTTAGACGAACCCGGCTCCAACATCGGTTGTTCTCGAACCCACCGAGGCTCTTACCGAGCGCAGTGAAACAGCGGCCGCTGACTGAAACCTGTCAGGTCCGCTCGTGATGGAGACAACAGGCCCATCGCTCACAGGGCAGCCACTGCAATACAGAGCAATCGCACGATTCCAGCGGTCAAAGGCTGGTGATGAACGCTACGTGTAGACGAAACATCCATTCTACACCAAGAAATTTATAAAATGAGCTATAAGTTTACACACCATGTCGAAAGTCGCTGACGCCATTCTGAATTTTGAGGATACGACACCCCGTGTCGTTGCTGACTTGGGGAACGTTGACTTTGAAGTACGGCATATCCGAGATGACCTGAAAGAACGCTACTCGGATACTGACCTCGACAAGGCGTACAAACTAATAATGGCGAACCAGGTCACCGGTGACGATTTTAAACAGCTTATCGGCGAAGCACAGTACAAGGCACAATCGTTAATTTTCGACTCTATCATCGTGTTCGTCTTTCCGTCCGACCGCTACCGGGCAGTTTTCGCCTCGTTTGACTACCGAGAGGACTTCCCGGTCGTTCAATTAGTTCAGCAGGTTACAGAGCCGAATTCGGCTACATAGGACGCAACTGCTGTACGGTTGCTTCGGATCTCTATCTAGGGGTATTCCGTCGGTTGCGGATTGACACGAACGACGGCAGTTAGCTGAATCCGTTCTCCGAGTCCCACACTGGCGAAACCTGTGTCTCTGATCCTGCTCAGTGTGTCGTCCGAGATGGAGGGTCCGGTCACCGAGCGGAATCGGAACCCGGGCAGCAATGAGTTACTCTCGGGGGCCGAGACGGACCGCTACGGACTGGCGCGGAACTCGCCGTGTTTCATCCCGAGGAAGAACGCGATGACGGAGAATACGATCATCGAGGGCAGGACCATCATCAGGACCGTCGAACGCTGCATGACGGACGTGAGCGCGACCGTCGCAACGGCGACGATCACGACGAGTGGGGCCACTGCGGGCACGAAGTCAAATTCCATAGTTCCATTTGTAGCCGGACAAGTAAATTCTTTAAGAAAGGCTCTCAACTGACGGATCGATTACTCGGTGTTCGTTCTCGTCGCGCTCCTTACCGTGATAAAATATAACGAGTACCGCGCGACCCCGGTAACAGCCGCCTGACCGACCGCTACGACGGCGTCGCGTCGGCCGGCCGGATCACTGTTTTTTCCGGTGCTTCCCCGTCAGCGACGGCGATGTCCGCGGTCTCGTCGCCGCCGAACACCACCGTTGCGCCGGCCCGCATCGGTCCGAGCAATCCGGCGACGACCGCGCCCGCTGTCGTCATCGGCGCGCGAAGGGCGAGTGTCGTCTCCGCGTCGATATCGTAATCCGCGACAACACGGCCGCTTTCGGCCATGAGTTCGCCGTGTGTGTACGTTCTGTCGGCCGCCAGCACGTCGTCGTCGGGCGCGACTTCGCCCGGCGGCTGGAGCGGGTTCTCGCTCCACAGTTCCCGCTCGAACTGGGCGACGGTGGCGTCTTCGACTGGGCCGCCGTAGGCCAATCCCTTCGTCCCCGGCCCTCGTGTGTAGCGGTCGAGCCACGCCGCCGGCGCGACCAGCGCCGTCGCGTCGACCGCATTTGGCGGGTCCATGTCCACGACCGCACCGTCGAGGGCGGCCGCGAGGAAGGCAAGCAGGGCGTCCGGCGCGTCCCGAAGGTAGCCCGGCTTGTCCTCGTCGGTCGGTTCCTTCGGGCCAACGACGACGGCGACTCGGGTCCCGTGCCGGACGCCGTAGTGGCGCAGCAGATTCCCGCCCTTCCAGGCGTTCGTGGCGAAGTCGGAGTAGCTGTACGGCGTCGACCGCTCCGGCGAACGAAAGAGGACGCCGTCACGGTCGCGGGCCTGCGCGACGAGATCACCGAGTACCTGCATGCGTCGTGGTTCGGCCCCACCGATCAAAAACAGCGCGGCCACAAAGCCGATGTAGGTGGCTTCCCCCACGCTGTATAAATGAAACGCCAACAACAGGTCGCCGACGTGCTCAGACACAACGACATCGACACGCCGCCCGCCTATCGATTACTCGACGTGGTGGCCGAACTCGGCACTATTGCGGGCGAGGTCAACGAGACGACTGGCTACGGCACCGACTCGACGGCGCTGTCGGTACAAGAGGACGAACTCGGTGACGCCCTGTTCGCGCTGCTGGCGCTGTGTGAACAACTCGATGTCGACGCTGACGCTGCGCTCTCGGCGGCACTCGCAAAATACGAAGGCCGGTCAGACAGGAACGGAACGCCAGCGAGCGGCGACTGACTACAGCGAGTTCTTCAGCTTTTTGAAGAAGCCTTCCTCAACGTCGACTTCCTCGCCGCCGGCCTCCGCGAACTGTTCGAGGGCCTCCTTCTGCTCGCCGTTGAGGCTGTCGGGCGTGACGACCTGCACCTGCACGTAGAGGTCGCCCCGGCCCCGCCGGCGGAGTCGCGGCATTCCCTTGCC
Source organism: Haloarcula terrestris (assembly GCF_031624315.1). Taxonomy (NCBI): domain Archaea; kingdom Methanobacteriati; phylum Methanobacteriota; class Halobacteria; order Halobacteriales; family Haloarculaceae; genus Haloarcula; species Haloarcula terrestris. Next base: position 281,896 of record NZ_JAMQOM010000004.1, read on the forward strand.
TTCCAGACGGAACACTTCGCCGCTCTGGGTCCCGCTGGGTACGTCGACCTCGACTTCGCCGTCCAGCGTCGGGACGGTGATGGTGTCGCCGAACACGGCCTGCGGGAACGAGATAGCCTGCTGGTGTTGCAGGTCGTCCCCGTCGCGTTCGAAGTCCGGGTTGTTGCGGACACTCACCTGAATCAGGAGGTCGCCGTTCGGGCCGCCGTGGTCGCCCGGCGCGCCCTCGCGTTCCATCCGGAGCGTCTGTCCGTCGGCGATGCCGGCGGGGATCTCGACTTCGAGGCTCGCGTCGTTCTGGACGACGCCGTTGCCCCGACAGGTCGAACACGTCTCGTCGTACAGCGTTCCCTCACCGTCACACCGGCGGCAGGTCGTCGTCTGCTGGACTCGCCCCATCGGCGTCTGCTGGACCTGCGTCGTCTGGCCCTGCCCGTTACACTCGGGACAGGTTTCGGAGTCGGCCCCGGGCGGATGTCCGGCCCCGTCACAGTCGTCGCAGGCCTCCGGTCGGGTGACGTTCAACTGCTTCGTCGCACCGTTGTAGGCCTCTTCGAGGTCGATTTCGAGTCGCGTCTGGAGGTCCTGGCCCTGCCGCCGTCGGCTACCGCCACGTCCACCGCGACCACCGCCGCCGCCGAAGAACTGGTCGAAGATGTCCTGCATATCGAAGCCACCAGCGCCGCCGCCGAAGGGGTCCCCGCCCATACCGCCACGGCCGCCGCCACCGCCAGCGCCACCGCGCTTCTCGGCCTGCTCGAAGCGGTCGTGGCCCATCTGGTCGTACATCTGGCGTTTCTCCTCGTCGGTGAGGACCTCCTTGGCCTTCTTGGCCTGCTTGAACTTCTCCTCGGCGTCGGGGTCGTCGCTCACGTCCGGGTGGTACTCCCGGGCCTTCTCTCGATAGGCCTCCTTGATTTCGTCTTCGGAGGCGTCCTGAGAGACACCCAGTATCTCGTAGAAATCCTGACTCATTCGTTGTACGAGGCATAGACGATTGAGCTACTTCAAAAGAACGGGTTGCCGACTAGTCGTGTCTGGAGGCGTTGTCGCAGATGGCCCAGCCAGCCCGGAGTAGCCAACCGGTCTTTCTCTTTCTTCCCAGTGATCCAACAGGGTGTTTACGAGGGGTCCCACGGCGCTAAGATAGCCTGAATCGACTGTGCGGGCCGGCTGCATAGGGACAGAGAATGGTACCACCGGACGAGGAGATAACCCAAGTGGTTTCCGCAGTGTACTCCTCATTTAAAATGAGGTTACTTATCAAATGGGATTTCTTGATTCGTTCGGTGCGTTAGCGAGCGGTATCGTCGCGGCAATCGTTATGCTGGCGTTTGCTATCCTCAGTTTCTTCGTGACGGTGTTCATCGTGCAGGCCGGTGCTGGACTGGCCGGGTATTCACCGAGCGGGGACTTCGTCGTGCTGTCGGCCGCGCTACTCGCAACAGGTGCTATCGTTGCCGGTGCGACGCCGATGACCAGCCTCAGCGGGACCCACGAATAGGGTCAACCGAGTACCCTTGTATCGAACAAACTGAAACACTCCAGAGCAGTCCGTGTGAGCGCTTTCTTGACGCCTTGGTGGTCCAACTGAACAGCCCCTCGCAGCGAGACATCGCGACTCCGACCGTCGGCCCGGACCGGGGCGCTTATTTCGGTGCCGGGGGAGGATTCGGGCAATGAGTCCTGAGTCGTCGCGCGGTCGCCGGGGTCTCGTCACGGTCGAGCGGGTCGCCGTCTGGGGACTCGCGGCGCTGGCCGTCGCCGGACTGGTCGCGCTTGTCGTCGGTCCCGGCGCGGATCTTCGGACGGCATCGCCGTCGGTCACCATCGACGGCGAGTTCGACGCTGAGGCGGGGACGGTCACACTCACCCACGCCGGCGGTGACCGGCTCACGGACACCAGCACGCACGCGGTGGAGATCGTCGTCACCGATGCCGACCGGAACCGGTCGACCACGCTGCTGTGGGCGGATGCGGCCCGACTCCCTATCGAGTCGGGTGAGATGTTCGTCGTTGACGACCCGCGCGTGGATTCGGACGGTGACGGCAACTACCTCGATGGCGATGCCTCCGTCGGCTTCTACCTCGATAGCGGCGATACTGTCGCAGTCCGCTGGACCGGCCGGCCACTCGGCGCCCCAAGCGAGCGGACGACGACGCTCGACACGGTGACGGTTTCAAACGAGACCGGCTGACTGTTGGGTGGTCACGAATTGAGGCGGCTGTTGTGGACGTACACGTCGCCGTACTCGGTCACGGTGACCGCGTAGTCACCCAACCGAAACGAGAGTGAGATGCTGCTGTCCGGTTTAGTCGGAGACTCGAAAAGTTCGTCGAGCGCGTCCGGGTCGACCGTTTCGATCAGCGGTGGGAGCTCTATGGCTTTCCGGTCGGCCGCGATTGCGACCGTCTGAACGACCGCTAACGACGGGGAGATGACGTTCCAGTCGAACTCGGCGTGGAGGAGATCAGTACTGTCGGGTGCCCGCCCGGACCGGTTGTCAGACCCGCTCATTATGTGAAATGTACACATCTATCATATTAACTCTACGGTCAAGTTATAAGTCTCTTTATTGATATAATTATCTATCCTCGATATCGGCGTAAATCCCTGGATACTCCCGTAGCAATATATTTAATGATTTAAAATTATAATAGCGGTCTGGTACAGTACCCATATCATGAGTTCGTCGATTCAAGATGCCGCGCTGACTGTGAGCGGCGACGGCATGACTGCGATGGAGACACCGATCCGGTTGCCAGACAACTGCTAGCGGCCGTCACCACTATCCGCGTGTGGCAAAACGCGCCGCTTGCGGCCTGCAGGTGTGGTTTCGTGAAAACGGCACGCAGCCGATGTGGTTGGGACACATTGGGCGCTGCGTGCCAACTACTCATAGTCAACACCCATGTATAACAGTTGTGTGATTAACTGAGTAAAACAAAATATAACAGAACCTTAACTAATTCTCGAATCGGCGATATCAACCGCTGGGAGCCGTTTCGCGGCAGAACGCCGAGCCCTGAATGTCAAAATATGCTATCTGAGACAAACGGCGACAGTGTGACAGTAACAATGTCTTTTACCTGTGGGCGTCATCCGCCTAGACACACTCGGCTTCTACCGAGATGAAGGTTGGGACACATGACATCTGATGCAACACACGAAGAGGCGGTCAGTTTACTCCAAGAGCTGGGGTTGAAAGAGTACGAGGCGAAATGTTTTGTAGGACTCTCACGGATGTCCGGCGGTACAGCGAAGGGACTGAGTGAGGTGACGGAAGTCCCGAGGACCCGCGTTTACGACGCAGTTCGGATCCTCGAAGCGAAAGGGCTGGTCGAGGTCCAGCATTCGAGCCCCCAGCAGTTCCGTGCGGTCCCGCTCTCCGAGGCCACCGAAACGCTTCGAGACCAGTACGAGAATCGGGTCGAACGGCTCCAATCCGCACTGAGCGATATCGGGACCATCGAATCCGACGACGACGAGGCTGAGCTACAGGAGGTCTGGTCGCTCTCCGGCTCCGACGCCATCGAGAACCGCGCCGCGGCAATCATCGATGACGCGACCGACGAAGTGGTACTCGTTATCGGCACTGAAGCGATCCTCAGCGACACGCTGATCGAACAACTCAACTCGCTCGACCAGGGCACCGACCTCATCATCGGCAGCGGGTCCGCTTCGATACAGGACCGGGTCGAACAGGAGATCCCGCGGGCGACCACGTTCCTGTCGGAACTGGACTGGCTCCGTGGTGAAATGACTCCCGAGGAGGACGCCGCCGTCGGCCGACTCCTGCTCGTCGACCGGTCGGCGTTGCTGGTCAGTTCAATCGACCCGCCGACGGGCAGCGAACAGGCCATCTTTGCGACCGGGCTCAGAAACGGGCTCATCGTCATCGCGCGCCGCCTCCTCTCGCAGGGCGTCGTCGAAATGACACCAGTAGAACAGGATTAGCGAACTATGCAGAGCGGGCCGTCGCAGTCCACTTCTCTCAGTCGTCGCGGTGCTCGTAGAGAAAATCGAGTAGCGGCCGGAGCCGCTCGTATTCCGGTCCGCGTGTCACCCGATGGGTCTCCCGGTCCCAGTCGATGAATCCCATCTCAGCCAGTTTCGGAAGCTGCTGGTGATACCATGTCGCCGGAATGGCCGGCTCTCCCACCAGTGCTCCGTCGTCGTCGAACTCTGTGGCGGACGGCCGCCACCGCTCCGCGTCGCGCAAGGCGAACAGTATCTGCCGGCGGTCCTCGTCTCGTACCGCATCGAGTTGGGCGCTCAGACACTGCGGCTGGATCTGTTTTTGATTGCTCACTGCGCGGCCGTACGCTCGGGTATCTGATATATATGTATTATTTTCACTATCTAGTGTTGTTTTGATTATCAGGGTTACTTTGATCGTGTGCCTGTCCGAAATGGCACGCATAGCGGAGTAGCGGCGTTGGCACGACGGTATCTAGGAAATCCGTGTCTTCACTTCAAAGTGATAGAAAATACTTACACTGATAAAGTATATTTAAGTTGACCGTTATACCGGTTCCGAACGGTTCGCCGTCGGGCCTACGATTCGGACTCGTGCTGCTAGTCCTCGTCGTCTTCGTCTACGTCTTCGAAGTCGGCGTCGACGTACTCCTCGCCCTGCTCGGCCGCGCCGCCCGCTGCGCCGCCCGGACCGGCAGCCCCGCCGGGGCCGGCACCGGCTGCGCCGCCCGGACCAGCACCCGCAGCGCCGCCGGCGGCCTGCTGGGCCTCCTCCTGGTACATCTGCTTGCCGATCTCCTGCAGTTCCTCGCTCAGGGTCTCGGTGACTTCCTCGTAGTCCTCCTTCGTGGCGTCCTCGTCTTCGAGGACTTCCTCGACATCCTCGATTTTGGCCTCGATGTCGGACCGGAGGTCGTCCTCGATCTCCTCCTCGTTTTCATCCAGCAGCGTCTCGGCACGCCGGACGGACGCCTCGGCCTCGTTGCGCGCTTCGATGCGTTCACGCCGCTGCTCGTCTTCCTCGGCGTGCTGTTCGGCTTCCTGTTGCATCTCCTCGATCTGGTCGTCGGAGAGACCGGCACCGCCCTCGATGGTGATGTCCTCCTTGTTGCCCGAGCCTTTGTCCTCGGCTTCGACGTTGACAATGCCGTTCTCGTCGATGTTGAACGACACCTCGATCTGCGGGGTGCCGGCGGGCGCGGGCGGGATGCCCGAGAGCGCGAACGCGCCGAGTAGTTCGTTCTCCTCGGCGATTTCACGCTCGCCCTGGAAGACGCGGATCTGGACCTGCGTCTGGTTGTCCTGGGCGGTCGTGAAGATCTTCGACTCCTCGGTCGGAATGGTCGTGTTCTTGTCGATGAGCCGCTCGAACAGGCCGCCCTTGACCTCGACGCCCAGCGACAGCGGCGTCACGTCGAGCAGGACGATGTCGTCCACGTCGCCGCTCAGGACACCGGCCTGGATGGCCGCGCCCAGCGCGACGGCCTCGTCGGGGTTGACGTTCTTTTTCGGCGCCTGGCCGGTCATCTCCTCGACCTTGTTCTGGACCTGTGGCATCCGCGTCGAACCGCCGACGAGGATGACTTCATCGATGTCGCCCTTGTCGTAGTCGGCGTCTGAGAGGGCCTGCTCCGTCGGGCCGACGGTGCGCTCGATGAGGTCCTCGGTCAGTGACTCGAACTTCGCGCGCGTGATCTTCTGTTCGAGGTCGAGCGGGCCGTCGTCCGTGGTCGCAATGAACGGGAGGTTGATCCGGGTCTCCTTGCGCGAGGAGAGTTCGATCTTGGCTTCCTCGGCGGCCTCGGTCAGCCGCTGGAGGGCCTGCCGGTCGTCCCGGAGGTCGATGCCGTGTTCGGCCTCGAACTCGTCGGCGAGGTAGTCGATGATGGCGTGGTCCCAGTCGTCGCCACCGAGGTCGTTGTCCCCGTTGGTCGCGACGACCTCGTAGACGCCCCCGCCCAGGTCGAGGATGGACACGTCGAAGGTCCCCCCACCGAGGTCGTACACGAGGACGGTCTGGTCGGACTCGTCGTCGAGCCCGTAGGCCATCGCGGCCGCGGTCGGCTCGTTGACGATGCGTTCGACCTCGAAGCCGGCGATCTCGCCGGCGTCCTTGGTCGCCTGGCGCTGTCGGTCGTTGAAGTACGCCGGCACCGTGATGACCGCCTTCTCGATCTCGTCGCCGAGGTACTCCTCGGCGTCGTGTTTGATCTTCTGGAGGATCATCGCCGAGACCTGCTCGGGCGTGTACTCCTCGCCGTCCAGTTCGACCGAGTAGTCGTCTTCGCCCATGTGGCGCTTGATCGACTGGATGGTCTGGTCGGGGTTCTTGATTGCCTGGTTCTTCGCCGGCTTCCCGACGAGTCGCTCGCCGTCGTCGAACGCGACGACAGAGGGTGTCGTCCGCTCGCCTTCGCCGTTGACAATGATTTCAGGGTCGCCACCTTCCATGACCGCGAACGCGCTGTTCGTGGTCCCGAGGTCGATACCCAGAATCTTGTTGCTCGCCATCTTACCCGCTCATAGCGGATTGGGCCGGTTAAAAGTTGCTAGATGTACTGATTCGAAAAGCGCCCGACGACCCCTCCTCCGGGCGGTTTTATACTCGGTATCCTTCCCCGACCGATGCTTATTTACTGTACCGCAATACGACCGCTGTACTGCCGGCGCGACCCGCTACTCCTCGCTCTCGCTGACGGTCACCTGTGCCTCGCGCAGGACTTTGTCGGCCATCTCATAGCCCGGCCGGTGGACATCGGCGATTGCCCCGTCTGGCTGGTCGCTCTCGACCCGCGCGAGCACCTGGTGCTGTGTCGGGTCGACATCTCTGCCGGGTTCGGGATCGATCACCTCGACGTTCTCGGCGTCTAGCACGTCGTCAAGCTGGCGGAGCGTCGACTCGACGCCGCCTCTGATGTCCGTATCTTCGTCCTGTTCGAGCGCGCGCTCCAGGTTGTCCCGAACGTCGAGCAAGCGTGTCACGAGGTCCTCGGTGGCGCGTTTCTGTTCCTGCTCGCGGCGCTTGTCCATCCGCTTTTTGTAGTTCTGGAACTCCGCCTGCTTGCGCTTGAGCTTCTCCTCTAGCTCCTCGATTTCCTCGTCCTGCTGTTCGACCTGCGATTCGAGGCTGTCAGTACGCGTCCGCAGCGCAGAAAGTTCCCGAGCGATATCTTCGGGGTCCGATTCGGCGACCCGGTCGACCAGTTCGTCGTCTACCTCGAACTCGCCCAGGTCGACCTCGTCCGCGGCGATGTCTTCGGGCGCGCCCTGGAAAGCGTCGTCGTCCGCGTGCGCCTCGCTCGCGGTCGACTCCTCCGTCGCGGCCGTGTCGTCGGCTGCGTCCTGCTCGGTCATACACGCTAGAAGTCGTCACGTGGATAAAAGGATTCAGAAACCGTGCGGCGACGACACCGTTTTCGGGCCGGTCGTCACAGGAGGAAACTAACGACCATCAGGACGAGGAACACGACGACCAGGATTTTCGCGATCCGCATACTGAGTCCTGCGACGCCCCCCAGGCCGGCCAGTCCGGCGACGACGGCGAGAACGAGAAAGAGTAGCGCCAGTTCGAGGAACCCGCCACCGGGCTGGAGCGGGACTATCGTTAGTAGGTGCTTCATGCTGCTATGTGTGGGTACTCTATCGATTTATTATATAGCCCCTAATCAGGGGCCGACGGCGAAGGCGTCCGGGTCGTACTGGAATCGCGTTCGATAGGCTGTCCACTCCCCGAGTTCTTCCAGTCGGTACTTCGCAAAGGCGGGGTTCCGAACCAGTTCCAGTTCCGCGAGCCGTTCACGGACCGGGTCGAAAAGGGTCGCCCAGTCGAGGTCTCGGAGTGATTCGTCCGGGCCTTCCTCGCTCGCAGTGAACGTCAGCCCGTCGTCCGTTCGCTCGATGGTCCCGTACTGGTACCGGCTCCAGACAGTGTACTCCCCGAAGGGGACGCTCTCAGTGGGTGGCGGTGGCCGGCGGTACTGTGCCTGGAACCGCTGGTGTGTCTCGTTGCCACCCCACAGTACCCCGCGGGTGAGAAGCTTGATCCGCTGGTTGGCATCCACGCCGCTGTTGAAGATGATGCGGGCGTGTTCGTACTCGGCGGACCGGAACTGCTCAGCGACGCCGTCGGTGTAATGGATGTCGATCTCGTACTGGTACGGCAGCGGCGTCCGGCTTGCGCGTTCGAGCACCGAGACCATCTCCGAACCCCGGCGCAGGTCGTCGTACGGTCCCGTTCCACGCCACTGCGCCGGGTCGGCCTCGTCGGGGTCGACCCACTTGTCCATGTTACCAATACGCAGGAATCGCTCTTAGCTCTTCGCGCGGACCACACAGGGCTGACGCGTCAATTAAACTAACACGCGGTCGAGTTCGACGATGACGCCCTGCTCAGCGTCCGGGTCGCCGACGAGCGTCCCAAGACAGACCGCAGCGTCGTCGGGCGTGACACAGACGACCTGCGAATCTGTCTCGGGCGTCGCATCGCCCACCGTGGCCGGCCCGACTTCGATGACGCCCGGCGCGTACACCGGCGCGCCCTCCGCAACCTCGCGGGCGGCACTCGGCGCAATCGTGACCCGTGGCAGGTGGACCAGCGCGCGCTCGGCCGGCTGGATGATCTCGCGCAGGTTTGATTCGTCGCCGTCCTCGGCGAACGCGAGCGCGTCGAACAGGTCGTGCATCGTCGACAGCGACGCGTCGTCGAAGCTGCCGGTCGCCGTCCGGCGGAGGTCGCCCATGTGTGCGCCGGTGCCCGCCGCCAGCCCGATGTCGTGACACAGTTTCCGGATGTAGGTGCCAGAGGCACACCGGACCCGTAGCAACAGTCGCCGGTCGCCCCGTTCGAGGATATCCAGCGCGTGAATTCGCCGGGTGCGGAGTTGCCGCTTGACCGCGCTCTTCCGGGGCGGTTTCTGGTAGATGTCGGTCTCGAATTCGGCGACGATGTCCGCAATATCGGCCGGGGCCTGGTCGTGGAGTTCCAGCACGGTGACGTACTCCTTGACGGCGTCATCGAACACCTGGGCCATCCGGGCGGCGTCGCCCAGCAGCACGGGCAGACAGCCCGTCACCTTCGGGTCGAGGGTCCCGCCGTGGGCGACCCGGTCCTGGCCCGTTGCGTCGCGAATCCAGGCCGCGACCTGATGAGCAGATGGTCCCGGAGGCTTGTCGAGGTTGACGACGCCGAAGGAGCGGAGCGAATCGAGGTCCCGTTCGTCGGGCGGGGCACGGAGCGTCATCGGCTCAGAACTCGTACCGGATGTTCTCGACCGGCGCTTGCCCCTCGTCGCCGTCTGGGCTGTACGACTCGACGGCGTGCAGGGTCACGCTCAGGACGCCCTGCGGGTCCCAGCGAGCGGTGTTGACAGAGAGGTCGTAGATAGAGAGGTCGTCGAATTCGATGTCGTAGTAGTCGCTGTAACGCTGGGCCTCGCTCTCACCGCGCTCCCGTGTTTCGGTTTTGGCCTGCTCGAAGGGTTTGTTCTCCCGCGTCGCGATGCGGTCGGCCCGCACGTCCAGTGGCGCAGTCAGCCACAGCTTCATGTCGGCGTACTCGCCCGCCATCCAGCCGGCGAGGCGGGACTCCAGCACGAGGTCGTCGCGCTCGGCGGCGATGTCACGGAGCCGGCGGTCCAGGTCGCGGTCGATCTGGTCGTCCTCCTCGGCGGCCTTGTTCAGCTCTAGGGGTGTCATCCCCCGCTCCTCGGCCAGCGAGCGGAAGATGTCGCCGCCGCTGACATGCTCGTAGTTCAGGGCGTCGGCCAGGCTCTTGGCAAGTGTGCTCTTGCCGCTGCCGGCCGGGCCGGAGACGGTAATCAACATACAGGAGTTCGGGGTGGCCCGGTAGAAAGGGCTGTCTCTTCGCGCCTACCCGGTCGGCGTCGTCTCGACGTTGAGCGCCTTCCGGATGATCTGGGTAAAGGACAGCGAGCACAGGAAGTACCAGATAATCCACGCCTGGATCGGGCCGGCGACGCCGTTGCGCCACGCTTCCACTTCACCGAAGATCGGGAGCGTAATCACCGGGCTCGTGCCGACGCCGGCGCCGAAGACGATCCAGTAGAGCCAGAGGAACAGCGGGATGTTGACGAGCATGATCCACACCATCGGGCGGAACTGCTGTTTGAACATGCCCATCTGGTCGGTCATCAGCTCCATCTGCTCCTCTTCGAGCCGGTCCAGGGCCTCCTGGTCGTCGCGTTCCTTCGCGGCTTTGCGGCGCTCTTTCAGGTCCTCCATCTTCTCCTGATGGTCGCCCATCCCCGACATGTCCATGAGGTTGTCCTGCAGGATCGTCGAGGTGGTTCCGGTGATGATCGCGAGCACCAGAATGACGGCATAGAACGGCAGCATGTCGTTGAGCGGCCCGAGGAAGATGTCGATGAACCCGCCCGCGATAACGTCGCGGACGGAGGTCATGGAGTAGCCGGCGAACAGACCAAGCGTCGCGAGGCCAGCGAGCTTATCCCATTTCGACCACCCGCTGTCCTCGTCATCCTCGCTCGGGGCCGCGTCGGACTCTTCGAGTGCCTCGCGGACGCCCTCGGGGTCGTCGATGACGAAACCCTCGCCGTCAGCGTCGATGAGCAGACCGGACTCGATGAGCCGGCCCCATTCGCCGCTCGTGAGGTCGTCGCTCACGTCGCTCCAGGTGACGGTCCCGTTCTCTTCGGCCGCAGCGAGTACCGTCCCGAGCGCGTCGGTCATTGCCTCGCCGTCCTCGGCGAGTCGTTCTACCTTCGGCGCGGTACGTGCCATTGGATATGATTGAGGTGCGACGGCATATCAACGTTTTACTCTGTCTGTCTCGCCGGCATCGGCCTCGAACGGCGGTCCTCTCTGGCTTCAGGCCGTCTGCGCGTCGACGGCGTCCCGGATCTCGTTCCAGACCTCGTCGGGCGTCTGCTCGCCGTCGACGGCGACGAAGCCGTCGTGGTCCTCGTAGTGGTCGATGACCGGTGCGGTGTTGTCGTCGAACACGTCCAGTCGGTTCCGGACGGACTCCTCGTTGTCGTCGTCGCGCTGGATCAGTTCGCCACCACACTCGTCACAGACACCTTCTGCTTCTGGCTGGTTGAACTCGACGTGGTAGTTCGTTCCGCAGTCGTCACAGACCCGCCGACCGGTGAGCCGGTCGACCAGTTCCTCTCGGGAGACGGAAAGCGAGAGAATCACGTCGAGGTTGGTCATCCCCGCCAGTTCCTCTGCCTGGTCGAGATTGCGCGGATAGCCGTCGAGCACGAACCCGTCGGCCTGGGAGAGCGCCTCGTCGACGATGGCGTTGACGACCGCGTCTGGCACGAGGTCGCCCGCCTCCATGTACTCCCGTGGCGTGTCGTACTCGGTGTCCATGTCGCTGATGTCCATGTCCTTGTTCGCCCGGAGCGCGTCCCCGGTCGTGACGTGTTCGACGCCGTATTCGTCGGCGAGGTTGGCGCTCTGGGTTCCTTTGCCGGCTCCCGGCGGTCCGAGAATCAGGATTCGCGGATTCGACATATCCAGGGTTTCCGAGGGGTCCGTTAAATGGTTATCCAAATCTTGACGGCGAATGCGCGCTGCCGCCACCCAAAGGTGTGTAGGCCCCGCCGACCAACCGACGGTATGCTCGAACCCGGAATGCCCGCACCCGAGGTCAGCGCACAGAACCAGTTCGGCGAACCCGTCACGCCCGACTTCGAGGAGCCGACGGTGGTGTACTTTTACCCCGAAGATTTCACCGGCGGCTGTACCATCGAGGCCCGCGACTTCCAGGAACACCTCCCGCAGTTCCGCGAGGGCGGTATCACCGTCTACGGCGTCTCGATGGACGACGTGTCGACCCACGACGAGTTCGCCGAGGAGGAAGGCCTGTTGTATGACCTACTGGCCGACCCCGACGGGACCGTCGCCGAAGCATTCGGTCTGGATACGAGCGGCGGCCGGACGGACCGCCAGACGTTCGTGCTGGCCGACGGCGAGGTCAAGTCCGTCTACGATCCGGATCGTTCGGACCCCGAGGGGCATGCCGAAGAAGTACTCCGCGACGTTCGCAACGAGTACGTTCAGGGCGGATAGACCGAGCTGACCGTCCTCAAGGGACCACTATGGTAAGCCGTGGTTGTCCTGATACCGTTCCACCCAGCCTTTCCATCGGCTGTTGTCGGTCATATATGCCACCGCACTCTCGGGATTCTTGAAGCTCACACCGTAGTCTTCCAGCCGCTGGTTATGTCCTTCGGGTAGGTAAAAACGGTCGATGTGGCATCCAGCATGAGCTGTGTCGACACGGGCGATATCGACGTTTTCGCCATCCGTATTTCGCACGTAAAGGTTGACGCCGTAGTCCTGCGGGACAGGGGCATCTTGCGGGTCTTGGCTGATGGCGATGTGTACTTCGTACCCGAGATGTGTTCCTAATGCTATGCTATCGTCGCACCGATTGCCCTCAGACTTCTCTGAGGGTAGTCTATTTTCGTCAGTCATATTAGATTAAACAGATACTCAATCAGAGGAAGAATCTCCCTGAGCACGCACCCGTTATTATTACTACAACTTCCCGACATATAAAGTTTCCGGTAGTACGAGAAAATGGCACCCTGTCGTGACAACAGCCTTCTAACCGCCAGAACCGTCACATTTTTATGTTGATGCCTCGTACAACAGTACAGAGGCTTATACATATGAGCAATTCCAAATCTAACCCCGTCGCAACCCCGCCCACTGATGAGACTCCAGATGAGTCTTCCACCGAGCGGGCGTTGCTGCGGACACACCTTGCCCGCTCCCTCGGAGAGGAGTGGGGTGACACGAAGGTGCTCTCGCATGAAGCAGCCGCACGGGTCTTTACCGACAAGCGCCACGAGATATTGCAGGCGCTGGACAGCGAACCAGTTGCCTCCAAGCGCAAGCTAGCTGAGCGTCTCGGTCGTGACCCCGGGGCAGTCCAACGGGACTTGGACCGCCTTATCGAAGCGGACTTGGTAGACATAGAGCAGGACGGACGGTCGAAGCGACCGGTTCTGGCTCATGACACTATTCTCATTGAGCCGCTGGTCGCACCTGACTCTGTTGGGCCAGAAACGTCTTACTCCGTGGAAAATGAACCATAAGCTACTCTGACGGCTGTCTCTCTGTGTCGTTTGAGACGGTCCGTGGTCGTTATTAGAACACTTCAGCGCCGCGGCCGATCCGGGTCTGATACACGCGGGCGTCGACACCGCGCTCGCCGAAGGCATCGAGCATCGTGCTCGCAATCTTCCGGCGGTCCTCTTCGGCACAGGCCGCAATGACCGTCGGCCCGGCCCCGGAGATCGTGACGCCGGTGGCTCCGGCCGCTAGGGCGGCCTCGCGGACCTGTTCGTAGCCGTCGATGAGTTTCGCGCGGGCCGGCGTCACGACGGTGTCGTGCATCCCCTGACCGACGAGTTCGGGGTCGTCGCGGTGCATCCCCGTCGTCAGCGCTGCGGCGTTGCCCACTGTCTCTACCATCTGGTCGATGCGGGCCGTCTCCGGGACGACGTTGCGTGCGTCCCGCGTCGACACGACGATGTCGGGCAGACACGCCACGAGCGGGATGTCGGCGTCGACCTGCGTGACGCCCTTTTCGGTCGCGATGGTGAACCCGCCCAGGATTGAGGGGGCGACGTTGTCGTCGTGGGCGTCGCCGGAGACGACGGCCTCGCCCTTGGCGGCGATGGGGACCAGTTCCTCGCGGGAGTACCCGCGGTCGTACAGTTCGTTCAGCCCGACGGCCGCGGCGGCGGCGCTGGCCGCGGAGGAGCCAAGCCCCGATGCGGGGCGGACGCCCTTGTCGATCTGGATGCGGGCCGGAGCGTCGAGCGCCTCCGCGACTGCGCCCACGGTGTTCTTGTCGGGGTCCTCCGGAATATACTGGCTGCCTGCGCCGGTCATTTCGATCGTGACGCGGTCGGCTTTCTCCAGACGGACAACGTCGGCCGGACGCTCCAGTGCGACGCCGAACACGTCGAAGCCGCTCCCGAGGTTCGCACTGGTAGCCGGCGCCCGGACTGTCAGCATGCCTGCGAATTTCAGCAGTGTCGCCAAAAAGGTAGCGAACCGATACTGGAACTCTTTCCCAGTACTGAGAACGCGGCCCAAAGGCATAAAACAGGGAACCATGACGTTCGAGTAGGTATCGATATGGATGTCGACATCGCCACAGTCGCCATCCTCGGGAACGCGGGTGGGGCGCTCATCGGGTTCGCCATCGCGGCTATCGCCGCTCGGAACCAGGATGTCCCCGGCGCTCGCCAGTACGGCTGGCTCGCGCTGGCCGGGGGGTGCTGGTGTGCCGTCTCGATCTGGCAGGTGTTCGTTTCCGACCCTGCTGCCGCAGAGACAGTGCATATCTTCGAACGGATCGCCGCCGCACAGGTCATCGGGCTCTGGGTCGTCTTCGCGTTCGCGTATACCGGCCGACAGTCGTGGCTCCGCCCCTCGTGGCTCGTTCCGCTGTTCCTGGTGGTGAATGCGGACGGACTGCTCCTTCTGACTGAGCCGGTACACGGCCTCGTTGCGGCGACGGCACTCCCGGTCACACAGCGCGGGGCGACGTTGTTCGTCATCCAGCGCGGCCCCACCTCCGCGGCGCTTCTCGCCATCAGCTACGGGCTGTTACTGATCGGGTACGCCCTCCTCATCGAGTTCCTGTTCCGGTCGCGGAACGTCTACCGGCGACAGACTGCGACAATCGTCATCGGCGCCGGTCTCCCGCTACTCGTCGCCGTGCTGTACGACTTCGGCTACACCCCACATCCGGCTATCGACTTCACGCCGGTCGCGTTCTCACTCAACGCGGTGCTCGTGGGCTGGATGCTGTTCGAAGACGAATCGCTGTCCGTGACGGCGCTGTCGGGTGACACGCTCGTCGACAACCTCCCCGACCCGGTGGTCGCGCTCGATGACGACTGCGTCGTTATCGATTACAACGCCGCGGCGGCGACCGCACTGGAACACCCAGACCCCACCGGGGAGTCGCTTGACGACCTCATCCCGGGCCTCACCAACCACATCGAACGGGGTGAAGTGTTTTCCTTCGGCGACTCGCTGACGTACTACAACCCGCAGACGACGAGCCTCACCGACCAGTTCGGGACGGAACGTGGTCGCCTCGTCGTGCTCAGGGACGTGACCGGACAGCAGCGCCGCCAGGACCGACTCGAAGCGCTGCAGGGCGCGACCCAGCAGTTCATCGAGGCTGAAACCGCCGAGACAGTCGCCGAAATGGCTGTGGAGTTCGCGACGGCCGTCCTCGACCAGAACGCGGCGGGCGTGTTCCTCGAAGACGACAACGTTCTCGAACCGACCGTCGTCAGCGAATCGATTACAAACCACGTCGATGAAGAACTGTTGTACGGGACACCGACAGACGAGCCCGAGAGCAAACTCTGGCGGACGTACGAAACCGGCGAGGTACAGGCCGTCTCGCTGGACCTCGACGGACTTGATCCCCTCGACAACGCGCTGATGCTGCCGCTTGGCGCTCACGGCGTGATGGCAATCGCGTCACACGACAACACCTTTGCTACCGAAGACAGGCGGTACGCCGCGATTCTCGCACAGACCACGCAGGTGGCCCTCGATCAGGTTGAGCGCGAGCGTGAACTCCGCCAGAGCCGCGGGTCGGTCAAACGACGCCGCGAGCAGATCGAGTTCTTCAACGGCGTCCTCAGGCACTCGCTGCACAACGCCATGGTCGTCATCCGCGGCCGCGCGGAACACATCAGAGACGACGTGTCGCCGTCGAAACAGCGGCACCTCGACAGCATTAGCGACTGGTGCGGGAAGCTCGCGGACATGAGCGAGACGATCCGCGATATCAACAACACCGTGACGGCGAGTGAAGCGGAGCGGTTGGACGCGATTGATCTCAACGCGACGATCCGGCGCTCCATCCAGGCGCTCCAGGCCGAGTACGACTCGGCGTCGGTCGACTGCGAACTTGACGCCGACTACTGCGTGCAGGCGAACGACCTCCTTGAGGAAGTCCTCTTGAGCATTCTCCGGAACGCGATAGACCACAACAGCTCCCCTACCCCGCAGGTGACGGTGTCGGTCCAGCAGGCCAGCGACTGGCTGCAGGTCCGCATCGCCGATGACGGCCCCGGGATGAGCGACGAACTGAAGACGACGGTGTTCGAGCGCGGACTCTCGCCCGACCAGACCGCCGGCGGGTTCGGACTCTACTTCGTCTCGGTCATGATGGACCTGTACGGCGGCACGCTCTGGTTCGAAGACAACCAGCCGACGGGGACCGTTGCGATCCTCGAATTCCAGCGCGTACAGGTGGCTGAACAACCGGAGGACGGACCCGATTACAGCGGCGATGACGGGACGGTGACAACCGAAGCGCAAGCTAAATCCCACAACCGCTGATAGGTCGAGGTATGATTGGCGTCGTCGGTGGCGGTATCGCCGGCCTCTCGGCAGCGTACCGGCTCCAGCAACGCGGTCACGAGGTCCGTGTCTTCGAGGCGAGCGAGGACCTCGGCGGCCTGGCAGCGACCTACGAGACGGCCGGGGACCCCATCGAGAAGTTCTATCACCACCTCTCGAAATCCGAGGAGACCATCGTCGAACTCGCCGAGGAACTGGGCCTCGGTGACGCCGTCGAGTGGCACATCGGGAAGAACGCCTACTACGTCGACGGCGTCGTCCACCCGATGGACAAGCCCTGGGAAATCCTCTCGTATCCGCATCTCTCGCTGTACGACACGTTCCGGCTGGGGATGCTCGTCCTCGATATCGACGTGCGCGGCGGTATTCCGTCGTTCGACACCTACGAGCGACTGGAGGACTTCGAGGACGTGCCCATCGAGGAGTTCGTCGTCGAACACACCACCAGGGGCGTCTACGAGAACTTCTTCGAGCCGCTGCTGGACGCGAAATTCGGCGACCGGAAAGACGACGTGAGCGCCGCGTGGCTGCTCGGCCGGGTCAAGTTCCGCGGCGAGCGGGACATCCTGAACGGCGAGATCCTGGGGTACTTCGACGGCGGCTTCGGCCGCTTGCTCGACGCGCTGGTCGAGGCCGTGGGCCGCGAGAACATCGAGACGGGCACGCGCGTGACTGACCTCGATACGAACGACGGGACCGTCTCGTCGCTGACGGCCACTGACGGAACCGAGACGACGGTCCACGAGGTCGATGGCGTCGTCGTCGCGACGATGCCCAACGTCCTGGAGGCGCTGACCGGCTACACCTGTGATATCGACTTCCAGGGAACGGTGTGTTCGGTCATCAGCATGGACGAATCACTGCTCGATACGTACTGGCTGAACATCGCCGACGACGCCCCTTTCGGCGCGCTCATCGAACACACGAACTTCGTCTCCGCCCAGCGGTACGGCGGCGAGCATCTGCTGTACGTCGCCCGCTACATTCAGGACGAATCCGAAGCCGTCTGGCAACAGAGCGACGACGAGGTCGCCGAGACGTGGCTGGACGGCATCGAATCGCTGTTCCCCGAGTTCGACCGTGACGCCGTGAACTGGATCCGCACGGGCCGCAACCCCCGGACGGCCCCAGTCTACGAGCGCGGCTATCTGGACATGGTCATCCCCTACGACCTGGGCGACGCCGTCGCGGACGGGCTCTACTACGCCGGCATGGCCTCGCGCGCCCAGTATCCGGAGCGGTCGCTCAACGGCGGGATCGTCGCGGGCTTCGAGTGCGCTGACCGGATCGCGCGCGACCCAGCAGCGGCGACAGCCGACGACTCGCCGCTCTCGGAAGCCCAGCGCTGAGCGCTGTGTTGCAGTAAAACCCGTTCGCTAGTGGAACGCCTAACCCCGGTGTGACGTCCCCGGCTCAGTCGCCGGCCGCGTTTTCCACGTCGTCCTCGTCGATGACCGGCGCGTCGGCCGGGCTCACGTCGTCCGGCTCCTCGCGGCCGCCGCCGACGATCATCTCGCCGTCCTCGGTTTCGACGTACACGTCGTCGGCGAACCCACCGACTGCGTGGGGGTGTTCCGGCTCGTCCAGTTTCTCCGGCGTCGACGGTGCGTCCGCGACGCCGTCGGCCGGGCGGAACGTCCCGAGCGGGTCGTCGATGGTGATGTCGTGGGCCTCGAAGAAGTCCGCGTACCGCTCGTAGTGGGCTTCGAGTTCGCCGGCCGGGAACTCCATCATCTCCGTCCAGCCGTGGTTGTAGAAGTCGAAGTTCGCCTGAATGTGGGTGATTTCTCGGGCTTCGGCTTCCGAGTAATCTGCCTGGAGCGCGGCCACGTAGGTGTCCATCGTGGCGTCGAAGAAGTCATCGAGGTGGTCGCGCCGTTCCTCCCGGTGGGCCTCGTCGGCCTTCCCGAGGAAGATCTTGGTGTGGAGTTTCACCAGCCCGTAGTTGGCCACCGACCGGACGCCAGGTGTCGTCAGCGCCTTCTTGCTCGCCCAGTGGCGCGGGTTCTGGTAGATTTTCATGTCACTCCCGGATATGGGTCCCAGCGCCTTCAAATCCCCGACTATCGGCGGTCTTCCGTCCGATTCAGCGGACTATCGCAAACGATACGCAGATAGCAATCCACATTAAGCCCGATTTCGTATCGGCCGTACATGAGCACGTCGCACGTGATAATCGGTGACGGCATTGCGGGTGCGTCCGCGGCCGAGACAATCCGGGAAGCGGACCCGGACGCGTCGGTCACGGTCCTGACCGACGAGGGGGAGGCACTGTACAACCGGATCCTGATCAAGGAGTTCGCCAAGGGGAAACTGCCGGAGGCCCCGATCTCTATCCACGAGCCGGAGTGGTACGAGGAGCGCGACATCGACCTCCAGCTGAACACCCACGTGACGGACATCGACCCTGACGGGCACGAAATCCACACCCACAAGGGTGACACCTACGAGTACGACAAGCTGCTGGTGGCCACGGGCGGGACGCCGGCACAGGTACCGGTCGAGAACAGCGACGCCGACGGCGTCCACCACTTCTGGACGTTCCAGGACGCGCGCGGCATCCGCGAGCACGCCGCCGAAGCCGACCAGGGTATCATCGTCGGAGCGGGCCTGCTCGGTATCGACCTCGCAGCGGTCTGTGCCGCCCAGGGCATCGACGCGAAATACCTGATGCGTGGCAACCGCTGGTGGCGCTACGCGCTCTCGGAGGAGGGTGCGGAGATCATCCACGAGGCACTCAAAGAAAACGGCGTCGAGCCGGTGTTCGAGTCCGGCGTCGACCACTTCGAAGTCGACGACGACGGCCACGTCACCGGTGCAGTCGATCCCGACGGCAACCACTACGACGGCGAATGGGCCGGCGTCGCTATCGGCCTCGATTTCAACACCGAGTTCCTCAACGGTGCGGGGCTCGAACTCGACGACGGCGTCGTCGTCGACGAGTACATGCAGACCAACGTCGAGGACATCTACGCAGCGGGCGACCTCACTCAGTTCTACGACACCATCCTCGACTCCCAGGCACAAAACGGCGCGTGGGGCTCGGCCAAGGAGCAGGGCTCGGTCGCCGGGACGAACATGGTCGAAGACGCCGAGGCAGAGGAGTTCCGCTGGGTCTCCTCGTACTCCATCACGCACTTCGACTTCCCGTTCCTCTCCTTCGGTCATCCGACCCGCGGCGACGACGAGGCAGAGCGGAAGTACTCCGACAGCGAGTGGCGACGCCTCGCCTTCGAGGACGGCCAGCTCGTCGGCGGCGTGCTGATCGGCGACCTCTCACAGCAGTCGGCGTTCAAACAGCTCATCCGCGAAGAGCGCAAGGTCGCGGACAAAAAAGAGCTCCTGCTGGAGAAGGAAGTGGACCTCGAAGAAGTGAAAGCCCAGACGCCCGCACCGGCCGAATAATCGTCGACACCGATCTTTTTACGCGCTGTGGCCGTAGCGAAGAGCATGCGCAACATCGCTTCCCGTGTGCTTGGCTGGATCACCGGGACTGATACGGACGAGCGGGAGGCTGACACTGACGGCTCGGACGACAGTGGTGTCTTCGCCGGGTCGGTGCTCGATTCGTCGGTCAACTACAGCCACGGCCAGCGCGATGCACAGGCGGCCAGCGAGATGGCGGAGATACAGGACGAGGCCAATCGCCTCGCCGAACAGGACCGGCACCGCGAGCGGTGACTGCCAGCGGGAGAACGACGCTCTTTTTTCGGCCTAAAGCGGAGAGTTGCGTATGGATGGCGGCAGCGGCGATATGACCCTCGCGTTCGACCTCGACGCCCTCAAGCAACTGGCCTATCCCGATAGCGTGTTCAACGACGCGCGCCAGTGGTCAGAGTACGTCGGCGTCATCTCCGAACAGCCCACCTACGTCGTGACGAACTTCACCCGGAAACACCGGATCCGGCAGGACTTCTTCTCCGGCCCACGCGGCCGCGAGGAGAGCCTCGAAAACGTCAAAGAGCAGTTCGACACTGACCGGCACGTCTTTGTCGGTTCAAACGACGATGACGCCGCCCTCGCCGAGACGGCGGGCTGGGAGTACCTGCCGGTCGAACAGGCCGCTGAGGCGGCCGACTGGGAACTGGGCGAACCCGAGGCTCCGGACGCACCGACCGAGGACGACGAGCGCGACGACTGGCCGTAGGGCGCGACCCCCCTGCTTGCGAACGGGTGACAACGTTTCGACTGGTTTTATATTCTCCCGGATAGCGACCGCACATATGGCCCTCCAAATCGGTGACGCCCTGCGTAGTGGTATCGACGATCTCCTCAGTGAAACCGGACTCCTGCTTACCGGTGTTTTCTTCCTGTATAACCTCGGAAACACTGTCGCAAATTCGTCGTTCTCCCGGGCGCTGTTCGACCAACTGATGGCCGGCGGCGGCCCCACTGGAGCGGGTGGTCCCGGTGGGGCGGGTACCCCGGGGTTCTCGATGTCGGATTTCGCTGGGCCGTTCGGTCTCGATGTGGCGCTTCCAATCGCCGTCGTGCTGGTCCTGCTGTTCCTGGTTATCGGTCAACTGGTCAAGTTCTGGGGGATCAGACTGTTCGCTGACCCACAGGAGATCATGGAAGCCGATACGTCCGAACGAGCCATCATGGCGGTCGTTCTCGGCGGCGGAGTTGCGATACTCACGTTCGCGTTTTCCATGAGTTCCACTGTGCTGAGCTTCAGTGGCCGTCAACTGATAGGGGGGCTGGCCGGAATCGTCGGCGGCCTCCTCTCACTGATTGTCGGCCTTGCGCTCGTGTATCTGCTGCAGGCGATTGCTCTGTACGACGGCGGCTACGTCGAGACGCTCAAACACGCCGTCGCGCGGTTCATGGACGCCCCGGCACAGATCATCGTCCTCCTGTTTCTCCTGTTCCTTCTCGGTATCATTCCGGGGATTCCTTCGACGGCTTCGGTCCTGTCGGTGTTCCTCCCCGGCTCGTTCGACCTGCCCTCCCAGTCCATCCTGCAGGTCACGTCGATGGTGCTGAACGCGCCGGTCCAGGCGTTCAGTCTCGCCGTGATTACGGACGCCTACATCCAGGTCAGGGCAACGGAGGAGCAGAGCGAACTCTGAGCACGAACTCTGCTTTCGCTCGCTGTCTCGACCGGTGCCGGTGACCGGTTCTCGCCTGCGAACGGAGACCGCGGCGTTTAACCCCGCGATACTCCTACGGACAGCAAATGGCTGAACCGCGCGTGCCCGGCGGGCGCGAGTCCGAACTCGAACTGCCCTGTGGCGAACGCGTCGACACGCATGACCTCCATCTGGGCATGCGAGAGTTCGCGTGTGACTGCGGGAAGACACACGCCGTCGTGCTGGACCCGCACCCGCTGGCACGCTTCGTCCCGGAGTTTCTCACCGAGGTGCTGCACGCGACTATCGAGACCAACGACGACTACGACGAGTTCACGACGGTCCATCTGATGGGCGTTGTCATGGAGGAGTTCCCCGAAAAGGTCGTCGCCGCCGACACCAGCGAGGACGGGTCGGTCGGCTTCTCGCTGGCGTGGGTGAGCGACTTCGACTCTCGCCGCCTCCACGAGATCGTCGTCGAACTGCTCGTGGAACTGATGGAACACGCCATCAGCCACGCCGAGGACGACGACGTGATGGCCGAGTTCGAGGAGCAGATGCTGCAGTTCGATGTCGACGCGTTCGTCGAGCAGTACCGCGAGGAGCGGAACTTCGACGGGCGGTCGGACACCGCAATCTGACGGCCTGCGACCCGAGTACTTTGTGGGTATAGCTCACACGGTGACGTATGGCTGGTCGCGCGGCAGTCCTGCTCGCGCTCGTACTCGTAGCTTTTGCCGGCTGTGGAGCCTTCGGTGGGACGGACCGCCAGACTGTGACGCCAGTTCCGGTCCCCGAGGAGTCCCAGGGCGACCGCCTCGACGCGGCAGTGGCTGCGGACACTGTCGACGCAAGGGAACTCGCGGCGGCACACCGGCGCGCGACGCGGAACCGCTCGTACGTGCTGGGGATCCGACTGTCACTCGAATGGGGCACGCAGATCGTCTCTGTCGTTGTCGAAGACAGGCACCGCTACGAATATCGAACCGAGATCGTCGACCAGAACTACACCAAGCGAGTGTATGCCAACGGGGACCGCCGCTACAGCTACGACGAGCGAACGCAGCGGGCCTGGACCGCGACGAGGCCGCCGGCCCCGGTCAGCAGGGTACTCGAACCGGATCCCGCTCGACTCATCGAAGCCTATCTCGCCACGAACGTCAGCGTCGAGCACCCGGGGAACGACTGCGACACCTGCGGCATGACGCTGATGGCCACGGACCCGCCGGCAGCGTTCGAACCAGCCGAAAATTTCAGCGCTCGGGCCGATGTCCGGCCGGACGGATTCGTCCAGTCGCTCACGGTCTCGTACTGGGACCCGTCCAGGGACGCCATGGTCAGATACGAAATTCGATACTCCGCAATCGGCGATACGGCCGTCTCCCGGCCGGTGTGGGTCAGCAAGCGCTGGTCGAACGCGACAGACAGCGACTCCGCGCTGTCTGACAGCACCGGCACGACGCCGTCCGTTGGTTTGCCGAAATCCACCGTCTGACTGCTGTCTGACGGTGTTATATGGTGGCTGCGGTGTTGTAACAGTGTATGGCTATGCGCGAGGGAGAGTTCGAGCGCATTCTGACGGTGCTCGAAGAAGCCGACGCCGACGGCACACTGACGGCCAGCGAGATCTGTGACCTGCTCGAAGAACACGACGCGGAGGTCGGGAGCGCCCACCGGGTAGCGACCGTCCTCGGCCGTCGTGCCCAGACCGGCGAGGTCGAGGTCATTCAGGGCCAGCCCTACCGCTATCGCGTGCCAGCCCGCAACAACTGACCGCTCAGAAGCAGCCACACCGGCCGGGTGACAGTTCGGAGACCAGCGGGTGAGACGCCCCACCGTGTGACGCCCTCGCATTACGATATTCGAAATTTGGCTTCGAGCTTCGCATCCTTTCGCCGGGCTTATTACGATGTGTAGACTCCGCTCGTACAATGACAGCGGACGAGGACCGGACAATCCTACTCATCGGCAGTGGCCCGATCAAGATCGGACAGGCGGCCGAGTTCGACTACTCCGGCGCACAGGCGTGCCGTGCCCTTCAGGAGGAGGGCGCTCGCGTCGTGCTCGTGAACTCGAACCCGGCGACGATTATGACCGACCCGGAGATGGCCGACAAGGTGTACCTCGAACCCATCAACACCGAAGCCATCTCGGAGATCATCCGGAAGGAGAACCCCGACGGCGTCATCGCCGGGCTTGGCGGCCAGACCGGCCTCAACGTCACGGCCGAACTCGCCGAGGAGGGCATTCTCGACGAGTACGACGTGGACGTGATGGGGACGCCACTGGACACCATCTACGCGACGGAGGACCGGGACCTGTTCAAACAGCGGATGGAGGACATCGGCGAGCCGGTGGCACGCTCGACGACCATCACGCTCGACGAGGGCGAGTCGGTCACTGATCTGGACGAGGAATCGCTCGTCGACCGGGTCGAGGCAGCCGTCGACGAGGTCGGTGGGCTGCCCGTCATCGCGCGCACGACGTACACCCTCGGAGGCTCCGGCTCCGGCGTCGTCGACGAGATGGACGAACTCATCGAGCGCGTCCGCAAGGGCCTGCGCCTCTCGCGCAACAACGAGGTGCTCATCACCGAGTCCATCGAGGGCTGGGTCGAACTCGAATACGAGGTGATGCGCGACGCCGACGACTCCTGTATCATAATCTGCAACATGGAGAACATCGACCCGATGGGCATCCACACCGGGGAGTCCACCGTCGTCACGCCCTCGCAGGTCATCCCTGACGAGGGCCACCAGGAGATGCGCGACTCCGCGCTGAAGGTCATCCGCGAACTCGGCATCGAGGGCGGCTGTAACATCCAGCACGCCTGGCGCGACGACGGCACGCCCGGCGGCGAGTACCGCGTGGTCGAAGTCAATCCGCGTGTCTCCCGCTCCTCGGCGCTGGCCTCGAAAGCGACCGGCTACCCCATCGCCCGCGTGACCGCGAAAGTGGCGATGGGCAAGCGCCTCCACGAGATCGACAACGAGATCACCGGCGAGACGACGGCGGCGTTCGAGCCGGCCATCGACTACGTCGTGACGAAGGTGCCGCGCTGGCCCATCGACAAGTTCCAGGACACCGAGTTCGAGCTCTCGACGGCGATGAAATCCACCGGCGAGGCGATGTCTATCGGCCGGACGTTCCCCGAAAGTCTGCTGAAGGCACTCCGGTCCTCGGAGTACAACCCGGCCGCTGATTTCAACGAAATCGACGATTCGGAACTCGAAACGGAGTACCTCGAAAAGCCGACGCCGGACCGCCCGTACGCGATGTTCGAGGCGTTCACGCGTGGCTACACTATCGAGGAAGTCGTCGACATAACTGACATCGAGGAGTGGTACGTCGAGCGGTTCAAGGAGGTCGCCGACGCCGCCCAGGCCGCCCGCGAGGGCGACTACGAGACCGCCGCACAGGCCGGCTTCACCGACCAGGAGATCACCGCGCTGGCCGGCGGCGAGTTCAACGACACGCACGTCTCCTGGCTCCCGGCTGACCTCGGCGACGACGGCGGCGACGAGGCGGAGGTTGAAGCGGCTACCGACGGTTCCGGTGTCACTGTCGACACCGTCGAGACCGAAACGACCGACCGCGACTTCAAGCTCGTCGACACCTGTGCCGGCGAGTTCGAGGCGACGACGCCGTACTACTACTCGACGCGGGATCCGGTGTCGGGCATCGACCGCAACGAGCTCCAGATCGATCCCGACCTCGAAAGCGTCGTGGTCGTCGGCGGCGGCCCCATCCGCATCGGGCAGGGCGTGGAGTTCGACTACTGTTCGGTCCACGCCGTCCGCGCGCTGGAGGAACTGGGCATCGACGCCCACGTCGTCAACAACAACCCCGAGACGGTGTCGACGGACTACGACACCAGCGACGGGCTGTTCTTCGAGCCGGTCACCGCCGAGGAGGTCGCCGATGTCATCGAGGCGACCAACGCCGACGGCGTGATGGTCCAGTTCGGCGGCCAGACCTCCGTCGACATCGGCCACCCGCTCGAACAGGAACTCGACCGCCGTGGGCTGGACTGTGAGATCATGGGCACGTCCGTCGACGCGATGGACCTCGCCGAGGACCGCGACCGGTTCAACAGGCTGATGGCCGACCTGGGTATCTCCCAGGCCGAAGGCGGTTCCGCGACCTCCGAGGAGGAGGCCCTGGAACTGGCCCACGACATCGGCTACCCCGTCCTCGTGCGCCCGAGCTACGTACTCGGTGGTCGCGCGATGGACGTGGTGTACAACGACGAGGACCTCGAAACGTACATCGAGGAAGCGGTCCGCGTGAGCCCGGACAAGCCGATCCTCGTCGACGAGTTCCTCGCGGACGCCGTCGAACTGGACGTTGACGCCGTGGCCGACGAGGACAACGTGCTCATCGGCGGCGTGATGGAACACGTCGAGACGGCCGGCGTCCACTCCGGGGACTCCGCCTGTATGATTCCGCCCCGCTCCCAGGAGATCAAGGACGTGATGCCCCGCATCCGCGAAGTCACCGAGGACATCGCCGACGCGCTGGACACGGTCGGCCTGCTGAACGTCCAGCTGGCGGTCCGTGACGGCGAGGTGTTCGTCCTCGAAGCGAACCCGCGCTCGTCCCGTACGGTTCCGTTCATCTCCAAGACCGCCGGCGTCCCCATCGCCAAGATTGCCGCGAAGGTGATGTCCGGGGCCTCGCTGGCTGACCTCGACGTACAGGAGCAGATTCCCGACCAGGTGTCGGTCAAGGAGGTCGTGTTGCCCTTCGACCGCCTCCCGGGTTCGGACCCGCGTCTCGGCCCCGAGATGAAATCCACCGGCGAGGTCATGGGTACCGCCGGCTCCTTCGGCAAGGCCTACCAGAAGGCCCAGATGGCCGTCGGCAAGCCGATCCCGCTTGAGGGGACGGCCATCGTCGACCTGCCGATCCTCGGCTTCGAGGAGCACTTCGACGTACAGGACTTCGACGACTACGACGACACCGACGCCATCATCGACGCCATCCGGAGTGGCGAGGTCGACCTCGTCCTCTCCCGCGACCGCGAGGTGCTGGAAGCCTGCGTCGAGGAGACCGTGACGTACTTCTCGACCCACGAGAGCGCTGAGGCGGCGCTTGAAGCCATCAACTCCGCCGACCAGCCACTCGCCGTCCAGGCCATCGACGAGCGGCCCAAGACCCAGCGCGACTGGGGCGCTGAGTAAGGCGACCGGTTGCTTTCAGAGCGGGTCGTTCACTGCGGGGCACCGATCCTGTCGCTCGAACAAACCGGCAATAATACTTATTGATCGGACACGCTCACACATGAGCAATGGCCGATGCCGTTCGCGTTCTGCACGTCGAGGACGATCCGGAGTTCGCGTCGCTGACGGCGGCGTTTCTGAGCCGTATCGACGACCGCTTCGACGTGATAACGGCACCGTCGGCGGATGAAGGGCTCACTCGGCTCGGCGAAGAGCCCGTCGACTGTGTCGTTTCGGACTTCGATATGCCCGGACAGAACGGGATCGAGTTTCTGGAGTCCGTCCGGACTATCGACGAAGACATCCCGTTTATCGTCTTTACCGGGAAAGGCTCCGAAGAAGTAGCGAGTGAGGCGATTTCGGCCGGTGTGACTGACTACCTCCAGAAGCAACAGGGGACCGACCAGTTCACGCTGCTGGCAAACCGAATCACGAACGCGGTCGAGCAGTACCGCTCCCGGCGGGCGCTTGAAGCGAGCCGGGAGCGGCTCTCGCTGTTTATCGATAAGTCACCACTGGGCGTCCTCGAGTGGGACGAGTCCTTCGAGATCGTCCAGGTCAACGAGACAGGTGAGGAGATCTTGCGGCGGTCGGAAGCGGACCTCGTCGGAAAACGGTTCGATACACTCGTCCCGGACTCGGAACGTCCGGCGGTCGAGGAGACGATTACGGCCCTGCAGGACGACAGCGGCGGCTACAACGCGGTACTCGACATCGAGACCGGCGACGGCGACCGGATCGTCTGTGAGTGGCACAACCGCCTCATCCGCGAAGCGGGTGAGACTGTCGCGATCTTCTCGCAGTTCCAGGAGATAACGGCGCGCCGGAAGCGACAGGAGCGTATCGAGGCGCTGCACGACACGACCCGGAAGCTGATGCACGCCGAGTCACGGGAGGGGGTTGCCGAACTGGTCGTCGATACTGTCCGTGATCTGCTCGCCCTCCCGCTGAGCGCCGTCTTTCTCTTCGACGAGTCGGCCAATTGCCTCAGGCCGGTCGCTGTGACCGACCGGGCACAGGCGGTCCTCGGTGAGCATCCGACCTTCCGAGAGGGCGACAGCCTCGCCTGGACGGTGTCCGAATCCGGCGAACCGCGCGTCTTCGACGACGTGTCGACCCATCCGGACCGGTACAACCCCGATACGGACATCAGGAGCGAGATTCTGATGCCACTCGGTGACTACGGCGTCCTGATCGCCGCCTCGACTGAAATCGCCGCGTTCGAGGACGCATCGGTCTCCCTGCTACGAACGCTGGCTGCCAACGCCGAGGAGGCGCTGTCCAGGCTTGATCGACAGCGCGAACTCAGAACGCTCACGGAGCGGCACGAACTCGCGCTTGCGAGCGCCGAACTCGGCGTCTGGGACTGGAACATCAGGACGGACGCGGTCACCTTCGACGAGCGCTGGGCCGACATGCTCGGCTACTCGCTCGCCGAACTCGATCCGTCGGTGGACACCTGGGACGAACTGATCCATCCCGAGGACCGCGAACGGACCTACGAGGCGCTGAACGCGCACCTCGACGGCGAGACGGAGATCTACGAATGCGACCACCGGCTCAAGACGGCTACCGGGGAGTACCGGTGGATCCGCGACATCGGCAAGGTGTTCGAACGCGACGAGAACGGCGATCCGGTTCGTGCAGTCGGGATCCATCGGGACGTGACCGATCAAAAGGAGCGGAAACAGGAACTCGAAGACACGAGCCGGAAACTCCAGGCGATTCTCGACACAGCGCCGACGTACATCCTGATGAAAGACATCGACAGCCGGTTTCTCTTTGCCAACAACGCGGCCCGCGACATGCTCGGGCTGGATGCCGACGAGTCTATCGTCGGGCTAACGGATTACGACCTCTTCCCCGACCAGATCGCGGAGCAGACCTATGCCGACGACCAGCAGGCCCTCGAAACGAAGGAAACTGTCGAAGTCGAGGAGGTGATTCCCGTCGACGGGACGGAGCGGACCCATCTGACGCGGAAGACGCCGATACTCGACGATGAGGGCGAGCCGTACGCCCTCTGTGTCGTCGCGACCGACATCACGGAGCAGAAACGGCGCGAGCGGGAACTGGCCCGACTCACCGACGAATACGAGGCGGTGTTCGAGAACACGAACGACGCCATCGCGCTCGTCGACGTTGTGGGGGCGACCGAGGACCCGACCTTCCGGTATGTCCGGACGAACCAGGCCTACGAACGGCGAACCGAACTCGCCACCGAATCGGTGGCCGGCCAGACCCCGACCGAGGCCGCCGGCCAGGACACTGGGAGTCGAATCGCTGCCCACTACGAGCGGTGTGTCGCCGCCAACAGCACTATTACGTTCGAGGAAACCGACGCGTTCCACACCACCGGCGTCTGGGAGACGCAGATAACGCCGATCTTCGCCGACGAGGAGATCACCCGCCTCGTCGTCATCTCCCGGGACATCTCCGACCGCATCGAGTACCGTAAGGAACTGGAGCGACAGAACGACCGGCTCGAAGAGTTCGCGAGCATCGTCAGTCACGACCTCCGGAACCCGATCAGCGTCCTCGAAGGCTCGCTCGCCCTGGCCAGAGAAACCGGCGACGACGAGCAGTTCGACCGCTGCTATCGCGCAATCGACCGCATGAAAGAGCTCATCGAGGACCTGCTGACCCTCGCCCGCGAGGGGGACACGGTCTCGGAGACGGAGCCGCTCGATCTCGAATCGACCGTGCAGTCCTGCTGGCACGCTGTCGAGACATCGGACGCGAGCCTCGAAATCACCGCTGAGAGCACGATCTATGCCGACGAGAGCCGCCTCCGCCAACTCCTCGAAAACCTCATCAACAACGCCGTGACACACGGCGGCCCGGCGGTCACTGTCGAAGTCGGTGATATCGGCGACTCGGGCTTTTACGTCGCCGACGACGGCCCCGGCATTCCGGCAGAGAAACGCGAGACAGTGTTCGAAAGCGGTTACACAACATCTGATGAGGGTACCGGCTTCGGCCTCGCTATCGTCAAGGAGATCGCGGCGGCACACGACTGGTCCGTGACCGTGACCGAGCGCGACGGCGGCGGCGCACGGTTTGAGTTCACCGGTATCAAACAGGCGTTCTGACGCGGTACCCACTCGCAACTGATTGTTCCGCTCTGACTTCCAACTTAGAACTATCTCCGCCTAAACCTCGGCTATCTGTAGGGTATCAACACCAACTGGTGACTATCTATCTTGTTCTGGGACAATAATGGCACGTTCGTAACACTCATTTCCGAGGCTGTGGCACTACCAGTATGCATCGCGTTGCAACCGCTGTCGCTCTTTCGGGAGCCCGATGATAGAGAACGTCGCCGAGCGGGCGGAGACGGTCGCGGAGATGGCTCCCAGTGACTCGGTTACGACGGCGGTCCTCGCTGGGCACGAGAGCCGGTTCTCGGCGTCACCGCCGCTGAACAACCCGCCGCTGACCTACCTCGACGGCGCGGAGGCACCGGCGTACGTTCTTACGAACGGGAAGCGTGGCATCGGTCGCGGGACGAAACGAAAGACCGACTCGCCGGTCGGGGACCGTCGGACAGTCATTCTCATCACTGGCCGCCGGACGCTCTGTCTCATCGGGAAAGACGAGAACGACGAAGTCATCGAGGTCCCACACGAGTCGGTTGCCGATGTCACCACCAAGACTGGGTTCCGTGCGCACCGACTCGCGCTCCGGACCCCACGGAAGATGTACCACTGCTGGGTCCACCGCAAGACCGACAAATCGGTCCTCAAGGCGGCCGCCGAGTTCATCGAGAACCATCAACAGGAGAGTCCGGACTCCATCGACGGCGACGACAACGCCAATCGGGTCATGTATCGCGGTCGACCCGTCGCGCCACAAGACACCACGACCGACAATACGGAGAGCGACCAGACGACATACTACCGCGGGCAGCCAATCGACGACGACAACGACTGAGGCACTCGATTCCCAGTCGCTCGCCTCGAACCGCGCTACTGCTCGCGGGTCACTCCGTTCCCCGCTCGCTTTTCGAGGTCGCTCCGCGACCTCGCTACTCACCCAACTCGCTCGTTCAGAATGAGCCTCACTCGGCAAATTCCGATTCACCGAGTTGGCTCGCGCGGCTTCGCCAAGCGCTACCCAACTCGCTCGTTCAGAATGAGCCTCGTCTTCGTCCCCACGACCTCTTCCAACTCTCGCGCCTGTGTGATGAGCCCGTTGACCGCATCGGTGTCCGCGGCGTCGACGACCACGACGATGTCCTCCTCGCCGGAGACCTGCCAGACGAAATCGACCTCCTGCCACTCGGCGATGCGGTCGGAAACCTCGCCCGTGTCGACGTTCACGTCGACGCTGACCTCGATCATCGCTTTCACGTTGCCGGTCCGCGTCGCGACGGTAAAGCGTTCGATGACGCCGTCATCGACCAGCCGCTCGACGCGGTTGCGCACGGTCCCCTCCGACGTGCCGACCCGGTCCGCGATCTCCGTGTACGGCGTTCGGGCGTCCCGGCGGAGTATCGAGAGTATCTCCCTGTCGAGGTCGTCCATCGAGATGTGACAGTATCACCGGTCGTGACTTGAGGATTACGAAATTCGAAACTCGTCTTCGAAAGCAACCCTTATGACCGACTGTAGTATACGCATCTCGTAATGGCTGACGCATACGTGGCAATCGAGGGCGACCGCGTCATCGAGGCGCGCGCTCGCGCTCCCGGGACGGCCCGCGGCGAACTGGTATTCACAACGGCATACACCGGCTACGAGGAGAGTCTCACCGACCCGTCCTACGAGGAGCAGGTCCTGACGTTCTCCTACCCGCTGATCGGGAACTACGGCGTCCGGGAGGAACGCTTCGAGTCGGACCGCGTCCACCCGCGCGCCGCCGTCGCTCGCGAGATGACCGACGACGTGGCCGAGTGGCTCGAATCCGAAGGCGTTCCCGCCGTCGACCACCTCGACACGCGTGATATCGTCACCGAGATCCGCGACGAGGGCGCGATGAAGTGCGGCATCGCCGCTGGCCCGGACGTAACCGAGCAGGACGCGCTCGATGAACTCCACGAGTGCAAGCACATGTCCGACCACACCGACATCGGCGCGCAGGTCTCCGTCGACGAGGTGGAGGTCTACAACGAGGGCGGCGACGGCGAGACGGTCGCGCTGGTCGACTGCGGCGCGAAGGGCTCCATCACCTCCTCGCTCGTCGAGCGCGACGCTGAGGTCCACGTGTTCCCCTACGACGCCAGCGAAGACGACGTGGCCGCGGTGGACCCCGACCTGCTGTTCATCTCGAACGGCCCCGGCGACCCCCAGAACTTCGAGCAGGCCGGCGAACTCGTCGAGACCTACGTCGGCGATGTGCCGCTTGCGGGCATCTGTCTCGGCCAGCAGGTCGTCGCCAACGCGCTCGGCGGCGAGACCGAGAAGATGGAGTTCGGCCACCGCGGTGTCAATCAGCCCGTGCGCGACCTGCGCTCGAACCAGGTCGTGATGACGACCCAGAACCACGGCTACACCGTCGCTGACCCCGGCGACAAGCTCGACGTGACCCAGGTCAACGTCAACGATGATACGCCGGAAGGTCTGGAGAACGACGACCTGAACATCATCACGCGCCAGTACCACCCCGAGGCTAATCCCGGCCCGCACGATTCGCTCGGCTTCTTCGATGATGTGTTGGGGATGGCAGGGGAGTAGGGAGACGCTGAACAGAGTGAAGCGTCTCCAAACGTCCGAGCGGGGAGGAACGACCCGCGAGGAATAGCGAGGCGCGCGAAGCGCGGCCCTCGAATATGCGAACGGCGACGGTAGGAGCCGTGAGCAGGGAGAGCCCGACCGTAGGGAGAGGTCCCGGACTTCCGAACGGCGACGGTAGGAGCCGTGAGGAGCAGGGAGACGCTGAACGGAGTGGGCGACCTCGCTTTATTGTGAACGGCCGGGCGAAGCCGCGGCCCCGATTCGTCCGGATGTGACACCCCTATTTCATATCCATTGAGCTACGACAGCCGGTATGCAGTTCCCGGCGGGCCTGGATATTGACATCGTCTCGACGTACGGACAGCTTGCGACGGACGGGGCGCAGTTTCTTGCCGTCGCGGCGCTTCTCTACACCATCGGCCGGCTGCTTGCCGTACCGCTGGTCCGATGGGGGCTATCGCGAACGGAGACTAACAAGACGGTCGCGAGCGCGCTGACCAGCGCCGTCCATCTGGTGTCGGTCATTCTCGCTGTCGTCATCGGGGCCAGCGTCGCGGGCTTCCGGGGCGCGCTCGCGGGGTCGACGCTGCTGGCAGCGGGCATCACGCTGGCTGTGGGGTTGGCCGCACAGGACGTGCTCGGGAACTTCGTCGCCGGCGCGTTCATCGTGACTGACCCGGACCTGAACGTCGGCGATACCATCGCTTGGAACGGCATGGAGGGGACAGTGGTCGACATCGACCTGCGTGTGACTCGGATTCAGACACCGGACAACGAGCGCATCATCGTCCCCAACACGACGCTGGCGACGAGCGCGGTGACGAACCAGACCTCAACCGGGCCTATCGGGATCTCCTACCAGTTCGGCATCAGCTACGAGGACGACATCGACACAGTCCGGGCCATCATCGAGAACGCCGCCCGCGACATCGACCACGTCATGGAGAAGCCGACGCCGACAGCCAGGGTTAGCGACCTCGCGTCGACGGCGGTCGTCCTGACAGGCCGAATCTGGATTCCCAACGAGCGACGGAACCGACTCGTCTCAGTCAGATCAGCGTTCATTCAGCAGGTCCAGGAGGGCTGCCATGCCGAGGGTATCGACCTCAGCGATACGAGTCAGCACGATATTTCTGGCGAGATCGGTGTCCACGACGGTGTCGGGACGGCGGACGAGCGGACCGAATAGTTCCCAGTCGGTACGCGGTGCAGACAACCAGTTTTGCGTGACCGCGTCTCCTTCGAGAGGCACAGAGCCGGCGTCCGTATGTTTATAACTGCCCATAAGCTGGTACGTATATGGACGAGAAGCGCTTCGTCGTCGCCCTCTTCGGTCTCGCAGTCGCGGTGGTGGTCGGTGTGCTTGCGTATCAGTTCATCGCGGCGCTCACTGTGTCGGTGTTCCTCTATTACTCGACGCGGCG
Source organism: Haloarcula terrestris (assembly GCF_031624315.1). NCBI lineage: Archaea > Methanobacteriati > Methanobacteriota > Halobacteria > Halobacteriales > Haloarculaceae > Haloarcula > Haloarcula terrestris. Next base: position 315,664 of record NZ_JAMQOM010000004.1, read on the forward strand.
GTACTACAGCTCGCTGCGTCGCTTGCGCCTCCCCGCGCGGATTCGCGCGGTCGTCGTCATGGCCTCACTGGCGCTCCCGCTGTTGTTGCTCGTCAGCTACGCGGCCGTCCTCCTCATCGTCGAAGCCCGGCAGTTCGTCACGCAGTACGCGCTCATCGACGTGGCCGCGACCCACGTCAGTTGGCTCGACGGGGCGGATTCGGTTCCGGACCTCACCGTCGAGGGGCTGTACGAGGCCTATCAGTCGGGCCAGCTCTCGCCGTTCGTCACCTTCCTCAGCGAGAACGCCATGGTCCTGACGGCGGTCGTCTCCGAGTTCGTCCTCAATCTGTTCATCACGACAATCGTCACGTACTACCTCCTCGTGGACGGTCGACGCATCCGCGAGTGGCTGCTCCGGTTCGATGATGACGCCATCATCCGGGAGTATCTCGAAGCCGTCGACGAGGAACTGGAGGCGGTGCTGTTCGGGAACCTTCTGAACGTGCTGGCGATCTCGCTCATCGCTATCGCCGCGTTCACCGGCTACAACGCGCTCGTCCCGGCGGCCGTCGAGGTCCCGTATCCGACGCTCGCCGGCGCGCTGACCGGTATCGCCAGCCTGATTCCCGTCGTGGGGATGAAAGTAGTGTACCTCCCGCTGACCGGCATCGCCGCCCTCCCGGTGGTGCTCGACGGCCAATCCTCGCTGCTCGTGTACGTGCTTGGGTTCCTCCTCGTTGCGGTGGTCGTCGTCGACACTGTTCCCGACCTCCTGCTCCGGCCGCTGCTCAGCGGCGAAAACACCCACGTCGGACTCCTGATGCTCGCGTACACGCTCGGCCCCGTCGTGCTCGGGTTCTATGGCCTCTTTTTCGCGCCGATACTGCTCGTCATCGGACTGACCTTTGCGAACACGGCGCTGCCGCGGTTGCTCGGTGCCGGCGAACCGGACGGGTTGTCGCCCGACCAGATGCGGCTCAACGACTTCCGATAGCATACCCACTCCAGCCCACCGTCTCCTTACTCCGCCGCGTCGTCCGTTAGCCCGTCCAGCAGGTGTATCGCGCCGTGTTTGTCCAGCGGATCGTTGGCGTTCCCGCAGTGGGGTGACTGCACACAGGCCGGACAGCCGTCGGCGCAGTCACACGAGGTCAGCATCGAGAGCGTGGTGTCCATCAGCGGTCCGATGTCGTGGTAGCCCGCCCGCGTCAGGCCGATACCGCCGGGGTAGCCGTCGTAGATGAAGATCGTCGGCTCGCCGGTGTGGGGATGGCGCGGCGTCGACAGGCCGCCGATGTCGCCGCGGTCACAGAGGTACTCGAAGGGGAACATCGAAATCATGGCGTGCTCGGCGGCGTGGATGGCCCCCGGGAAGTCGCCGGGGTCGCTACCGCCGTCGGTTGCCGCGTCGCCGGGTTGACTCCCATCACCGCTCCCGGGATCGCTTTCGGCTCCGTAGGCTCCTTGCCGGATCTCGCTTTCCAGGTCCGACGGCACGGTGTGGTACAGCGCCTTCGTCTCTAAGGTCGTCTCGGGCAGATCGAGTGAGCGTTGGCCGAGCACCTCTCCAGAGGAACCGTCACGGCGCTCGTAGCCGGTGATCTGTTTTCGCATCGTCACGGACGCAAACCGGACCGGCACGTCCTCGCGGGTCGGCAGCCGCCGCTCCGCCAAATCGGCCTCGACAGTAATCGTTTTGTCGTGGAGGACGCGGGTGAAGTAGTCCGCCCACGTCCGGTCGAGTTCGGCGACGCCCGTGTCGAGGTCGAGGGCTGTCACCTCGTAGCGCCGGCCCTGGTGGTGATAGATGGCTCCGGGGTGGGCGTCCCGCAGCGCGTCCTCGACGGAAAGCTTCGCTATCACGTCGCCTTTCGCCACGAGTTTTACCTCGCCGTCGTCGACGGTCCGCAGATTCATGTCGTGGTGGGGGCTCCCATTGCCGAGCCAGCGCATCCCCTGGTCGGTCTGGCGGCGGTCGAGCTTTCCGGCCGATTCGAGATCCGCGACGACATCGGGGAACGTCTCGCCGAAGTGGCGGTCGTCGCCGGGAGAGAGCCAGTTCTCGCAGGCGGCCGCGTGGACGTGGGCTGGCAGCAATTGCTCGTTTTCGGGGTTTGTCACGGCCTGTTCGGCCCCCGTCTCGAACAGCGCGTCGGGGTTGCGCAGGACGTACTGGTCCAGTTGGTCCTCGCCGCCGACCAGCGCGACCAGCGCGGGATCCGTGCCCCGACCGGCCCGCCCGGCCTGCTGGAAGGCCCGCATCCGCGTCCCGGGGTAGCCGTCCAGCAACACGGCGTCTAAGCCGCCCACGTCGACGCCCAGTTCGAGCGCGCTGGTCGACCAGACGCCACGGAGGTCGCCGGACTGCAGCCCCTGCTCCAGTTCGCGCCGGCGGTCGTCGGTCAGCGCGGCCTGGTACGCGCCGACGCTGTCGGCGAGGTCGTGTTCGCCGCGGCTCCGCAGTTCGTCCGCGCTGTCGCTGGCATACCGTTCGGCCGTCTGGCGCGACCCGGCGAAGACGACCGTCTGGAGACCGCGTTCGACGAGGTCCACGAACAGCTGTTTCGTCTCGACGTGGTTCGATTTCCGGCGGCCGCTCCCCCAGCCGCCGCCCTCGTACTCCGGGGGATTCCACAGCAGCCAGTGGCGCGGCCCGCTGGCGCTGGCGTCCTCGTCGACCAGTGCGAACGACGACTCTTGCTGGCCGGTGACGGCCGCCGCGTGCTCGACCGGATTCCCGATGGTCGCCGAGCAACAGACCCACTCCGGACCGCCCGCCGTAGCGCTGGCGCTCCCGCCGCCATCGCTCTCGCTGGCCTCGCTTCCGGCGTCGAACCGCTCGGCGACCCGCTGGAGGCGGCGCATCACCAGCGAAACCTGACTGCCGAACACGCCGCGGTAGCCGTGGATCTCGTCGATGACGACGGTTTCGAGGCGCTGAAAGAACCAGTCCCACAGGCGGTGGGCGTGGGGTAGAATCCCGTAGTGGAGCATGTCCGGCGTCGTCAGCAACACGGTGGGCTGGCGCTCCCGGATGGCTTCCTTCTCGGATTTCGATTGTCGGCCGGTGTACTGGGCGACGGAGACGCCGGAGGCGAAACCAAGCCCCTGGGCCAGTTCCGACAGTGTCTCGGTCTGGTCGTTGATGAGCGCGACCTGGGGCGCGATATACAGCGTCGTCGCCCGGCGGTCAAGCGCCCGCTCGAAGGCGGGGACGGTGTAGGCGAGGCTCTTGCCGCTGGCCGTCTCGGTCGCGAGGACGACGTTGTCACCGCCACGGACTGCCTCGATAGCGTCCACCTGGTGTGCGTAGAGGTCCGTGATGCCACGGTCTTCGAGAACACTGGCGAGCCGGTCCGGCACCTCGCAGTCCGCGGTCCGCGCATCTCGACCGGGGATCGTCCGCTGGTCGACGATCTGTCCCTCGTAGTAGGGGCGGTCCCGGAGCCACGCAATCGTGTCGTCCACGGGCGGGATACGTGGACGAGAAGTATCGGTGTTGCTGTTTTCGCTCGGAGTGTACTCAGTCGGTGGGTGACTGCGTGGGCGCGGGCGTCCCGCCCCGCTCCGCTGTGGGCGACAGGGACGCAACCGCCGCCGGGAGCGTGTCCAGCGGAACGGCGTCGTGGCGACCGGTCGAATCGGTTCTGTCGCCGGCCGCGGCGTTGAGTAGGGCACTGGCCGCATCGATAACCGCACTGTTGCCGGCACCGGTCTCGCCCGCTCTCACGACGGCATCGGCGGCAGCGGCAAGATCAATGGCGCGCTCGCGGGCCGCGTCGTCGATCCCGGCGAACGCCGGGACCGTGACCGCCTCACAGTCGAGGTCCGCCGCCCGCTCGGCAGCCGCGTCGCCGGCGGGAACGACGCCGACGGTGACCTGACAGCCGGCCCCGACGAGTGTCGAGACGGCGGCAGCCGCCGGCCTGCCGGTCCCGACGACGTGGACGCGACGGTCGACTGTCTCCTGTTGGGCCAGCGGCGTCACCAGCGGCGCGTCGGTGCCTGGCTGGGTCGTCACAAGCGTCTCCGCGTCGAAGGCGTCACGGAGCGTGTCGCTTGTGAGCACGTCGACCGGGCGACCTGCCGCACGAACCCCGCCGCCGGCGAGCAACACCAGTTCGTCGCAGTACCGGGCGGCCAGATTCAGGTCGTGTATCGCGGCGACGGCCGTCTTCCCGTCGTCGACGAGCGTCCGGACCAGTTCGAGCGTCCGGACGGCGTGGTTGATGTCGAGGTTCGCTGTCGGTTCGTCGAGCAGGAGCACCGGTGTCTCCTGTGCCAGCGCCCGGGCCAGCAGGACGCGCTGGCGCTCGCCGCCGGAAAGCGACGTGAACGGACGGTCGGCGAACTGGGCGACGCTCGCACGCTCCATCGCCCGCTCGACGGCACGGCGGTCGGTCTCGTCCATCCGGTCGAACCGGCCCAGATGGGGCGTCCGTCCCATCTCGACGGTCTGCTTGACGCTGAAATCGAACGACAGGGCAGTTCCCTGTGGCGTGCTTGCGACGAGACGACTCACCGCTTTTGCGGATTTGTCTCGGATCGGGTCGCCGTCGACACAGACCGTGCCGGCGTCCGGGTCCAGCGTCCCCTTCACCGCTCGCAAGACGGTCGTCTTGCCCGCGCCGTTGGGGCCGACGAGGCCGACGAGAGTCCCCCGCTCGACGCTGCAATCGACGCCCGAGACCACCGACTGGTCGCCGAAAGACACCGCGAGGTCCGATATGTCGAGCATCGGTCCGGCGCGGTTCTGTCCCGAGTCCACACCGTCGGACCCGCTCGGATCGCTCACAGTTCGTGCACCTCCCGCTTCCGGAGCAGATACAGGAAGAACGGCGCGCCGAGGACGGCGGTGACGATGCCGACCGGGACCTCGGCGCTACCCGAGCGCGCCAGCGTGTCCGTCGCCACGAGGAAGGATGCGCCGGCAAGCGCTGCCGTCGGGAGCAGTATCCGGTGGTCCGGGCCGACGAGCAGCCGCATCACGTGGGGGACGATGAGGCCGACGAAACCGACGATGCCGGCGACGGCGACGCCGGCCGCCGTGATGACTGCCGACAGCGCAAGCAGGACCCGTTTGGTCCGCTCGACTTCGATACCGAGGCTCTGTGCGTCCTCTTCGCCCAGCAGCATGACGTTCAGGTCGCGGGCGTAGGCGAGCAACACGACAAACGGAACGGCAACGAGCACGACGCTGCTGGTCACTTCGGGCCAGGAAGCGCCCTTGAGATGGCCCATGAGCCAGAACAGCGCCCGGCGGATGCTCTCGCCGCTGTGGAGCAACAGGAAAGAGACGACCGCCCCGAGAAAGGTCTGTATCGCCACGCCGGCCAGTAACAGCGTCGCCACCGGCGTCCGGCCGTTCCGCGTCGCGATGAGATAGACGCCGAAGGCCGCGACCAGCGCCCCCGCAAAGGCCGCACCGCGGAGGCCGAGCCCGAACGGGATTACGACCGGCGCGACGATGAACCCGACCGCACCGACCGCCGCGCCCGAGGAGACTCCGATGATGGAGGGGTCGGCCATCGGGTTCCGGAAGATACCCTGCATGATCGTCCCCGCAGCGGCGAGTGAGAAGCCGACGACCGCGCCGAGCAGGATGCGTGGCAGTCGGACCTGCATCACGATCTGCGTCTGGAGGTCGCTCACGGCGTAGGAAAACACGTGTGTCGTGCTCACGTCGAAAGCGGCCCCGGAAAGGGTGACGCCCGTCGGGACGACGATTGCATTGAGCAGCACTTTCCCGACGATGTCGGGCGGGATCCACACTGGGCCGATGCCGGCGCTCGTCGTCACCACGGCACAGAGGACGGCGACGAGGCCCGTCGACCACCCGACAGTCCGACCCGCGAATCGCATGTGTGAAAGCCCACTTGCAGTAGATAAGTATTTATTGCTCCTGACACCCGCCTAGAGCATGCGACGACTTTCTCTCGCGTGTCTCTGTATCTTGCTCGTGGGTTCGCTTGCGGCTGTCACACCGGCTGGAGCGACAGCCCCAACGCAAGCCGACGACTGCTCGTTTCCGGTGACGATGACCGACGCGACTGGGACCGAAGTCACGATCGAGGAGCGCCCGGAGCGAATCACGACGACCAACCCCTCGGCCGCCCAGACGATGTGGGAGATCGGCGGCCGCTCACAGGTGGTCGGGCTCACTCAGTACGCGAGCTATCTGGACGGCGCTGCGAACCGGACGAACGTCTCAGCGAGCTTCGGCGTCAGCGTCGAGCGGGTCGTCGGCACGGAGCCGGACCTGGTGCTCGCGCCGAACGCCAGCGCCGGTGACGTGGCCCCGCTCCGGCAGGCCGGACTCACGGTGTATCACTTCCCCGCTGCGACAACGATTGACGATATTCGGGCCAAAACGACGACGACCGGCCGCCTGACCGGCAACTGCGAGGGCGCGACCGAGGCCAACGCCTGGATGGACGCGAACGTCGACGCCGTTCGGCAGGTCACTGCGGCTGTCGAGGACCGACCGGCGGCGCTGTACCCGCTGGGCGGCGGGTACGTGGCGGCCGGCAACACCTTCGTCACGTCGCTCATCGAACTCGTGGGCGCTGAGAACGTCGCGGCCCGCAACCACACGCAGTACCCGCAACTCAGCGACGAGGTCATTCTCCAGCTCGACCCGGATGTGCTGTTTGTCACCGAGAACACGGCGACTATCGCCGAGACCGAACCCTACGCCAGCACGACCGCCGGTGAGACCAACTCGACGGTCTCCGTTCGGGTGCAGGACATCAATCAGCCCGCCCCGCGGAGCGTGGTCTGGTTCGCCCACAACGCCACCGCACAGCTCTATCCGGACCGCTACGACGGCGACAGCTACGTCCCCCGGTCGGCCGTAGCGCTGACTCCCACCGAGACAGCGACGACTCAGACCGCGCCGTCGACAACGAATGCGACGCCGGACCGGACCACGACCGACGCCAGCGGCCCCGGATTCACCGCTGTTACGGCGCTCGTCGCACTGCTCGCGCTGATCGGCACTCTCCGCCGCCGGGGTGCCTAACGCCATGGACAAACAGACCATCCGCGAACGGGTCTGGGACGCGCTGGAAGAGCGCGGTATCGCCCGGTTCCCGTTCCCGCCACACGACCGGATTCCGAACTTCGAGGGCGCGAGCGAGGCCACACAGCGCCTTACCGAGACGGCGGTCTGGGACGCCGCTGAGACGGTCAAGGCCAATCCTGACTCGCCACAGCTCCCGGTCCGGCGGGCGGCGTTGCGGGCCGGCAAGACGGTGTATATGGCCGTCCCGCGGCTCCGGGACGAGCGCTGTTTCTACGAACTCGACCCGGCCGAACTCGACGACATCGAGGCGGCCCCGGCGGTCTCGAACGTCGCCGACCACGCCCGACAGGTCGGCCCCGAGGCGGTCGGGCAGGTCGACCTCGTGGTGTCCGGTTCCGTCGCGGTCACTGAAGACGGCGCGCGCATCGGCAAGGGTGAGGGGTACAGCGACCTCGAATACGCCGTCCTCCGGGAACTGGGGTTGGTCGACGATTCCACACCGGTTGTAACCACGGTTCACGAGCTACAGGTCGTCGGCGGTCCCGAGGGCGTCGTCGACACCAGCGTGCCCGTCAACGCCCACGACGTGCCGATGGACTGGGTCGTGACGCCGGAGCGAACGGTCGAAACGGAGACTCAACACGCGAGGCCAACGGGCGTCGACTGGGACGCGCTGTCGGCGGAGCGCATCGACGAGATACCGGTGCTGTCGGCGCGCCGGCCCGACTGAGTCCACGCCATCACGGACGGGTAACACCGAGGTAATGATACCCTACTGGCGGTACACCTTTAGCCCCGCGTGCCGTGTTCCGTGTATGGATACGCCCGTGACCAAGTCGAACCGTCACGGGAACAGCGGAACCAACGGAATGCTACGCGTCCTCTACGTCGATACGGATAGTACCGATACCTCAACGGTCAACGAAACACTGCGTGACAGTGCCGACGAATTCAACGTGACCGTGTGTGAGAGTGCGTCGGCAGCACTTGACGCGTTGGACAGCGCGTCGTACGACTGCGTCGTCAGCGAGTACCGACTGCCGGACCAGGACGGGGTCGAACTGTTGCAAGCGATTCGAGACCGGTCACTCGACCTCCCGTTTCTGCTGTTCACTGACGACGGCGACGAGAGTGTCGCCAGCGCCGCTATCTCGGCCGGCGTCACGGATTACGTGACGAAGACGCCCCTCTCTGAGCAGACGGAACTGCTCCGACAGCGAATCAGATCGGCCGTCGCCCGCCATCAAGAGGAGGCGGACATTCTCGACCGGATGACCGACGCGTTCTTCGCGGTGGACGAGAACTGGGAGTTCACGTACGCCAACGAGCGCGGCAGGCGTGTCATCGGCCGTGCGATGGCGGCGGACGGGGATATCACTGACCTGTTGGGGCGTAACCTCTGGGAGGCGATTCCGTCCCTTGAGGGCACCGAGTTCAGCAAACAGTACCGGCAGGCGATGAGCGAGCAGGAACCGACCTCGTTCGAAGCGTACTTCGAACCGCTGCGGACGTGGTTCGAAGTGTCCGTCTACCCGTCGCCGACAGGGATTTCGGTGTACTTCCGTGACATCACCGAGCGCCACGAACAGCAAGAGGAACTCAGGGGCCGCGAGCGGACGCTCAGAGAGATCTACCGAGTCATCTCGCGAAAGGACCTGGACTTCGAGGAGAAAGTCGAACGCCTGCTCGAAATCGGTCAGAACGTTCTCGGGACGGAAACGGCCGCCCTGTCGCGCATCGAGGGCGAGATGTACGTCTTCGAAATCGTCTGTGACAAGACGGGCAACACCGAAGCGGGCGATACGGTCCCGCTGGAGGCGACGAACTGCGAGCGGGCCGTCGTCGAAGAGCAGACGCTCGTTCTCGCTGATGTCGCCAAAGACCGACCGGAGCTGACCGAGAAAGCCGGCTACACGGAGATGGGCGTCTCCTGTTACCTGGGAACGCCCGTCGTTGTCGACGGGTCGGTGTACGGCACGTTCTGTTTCTACGACAGGCACTCCCGGGAATCCTTTTCCGAGTGGGAAGTCACACTCGTGGAGCTGATGGGCAACTGGGTCAGCTACGAACAGGAGCGCGAGCGCCGCGAGGCGGAACTCACCCGCGAGCGAAACCGCTTAGAAGAGTTTGCCAGCGTCGTCAGCCACGACCTCCGGAACCCGCTCAACGTCGCCGCCGGTCGGCTCACGCTCATCGACGAGGAGTACACCGGGAATCAAGAACACGTGGACGCGCTCCGGCGCGCGCTCAACCGGATGGACGAACTCATCGACGACGTGCTCGCGCTCGCCCGCGGCGGCCACAAGGTCATCGATGCGACCGATACGTCGCTAGACCAGATCATTACGGCCGCCTGGGACACCGTCGAGAGCTCGGCTGCGACGCTCGAACGGGTCGACACGGACGTACGAATCACGGGCGATCAGACGCGACTCCAACAGCTGTTCGAGAACCTCTTCCGGAACAGCGTGGAACACGGTTCCACAAGCAGTCGGACGGAGTCCGACGACAGCGTGGAACATGGCGCCGATCAGGTGACCGTCCGCGTCGGGACACGCTCGGACGGCCAGGGGTTCTACGTCGCGGACGACGGCCCGGGTATTCCCGAGGACGAGCGCGACACCGTGTTCGAGCGTGGCTACACCACGAGCGAGGCTGGGACCGGGTTCGGGCTGGCTATCGTCTCCGAGATCGTCGATGCACACGGCGGCCAGATCACTATCTCAGAAAGCGAGGACGGTGGCACACGCTTCGACGTGACCGGTATTCAGATCGAGTGATTACAGCTGGTCGACGCAGTCCCGGATGAGCCCGTCGACGTTCTCGGGCAGCGTCGGGTGGTAGGCCCGGTCGGGCAGATCACGCACGTCGAGTCCTAACTCGACGATGATCTGGAATTTCTTCGCGAAGCTGTCGGCGTGGTAGTGCATCCCCTGCCAGCCAAGCACGGTCCCGTCGTCGGCGTCGACGACGAGCTTCGCCAGCCCCTCGGGCACGTCCTTCGACTTGAACACGCCGTCGTCGCTGGCCTGTCGCGTCGCCGTGACGACATCGTAGCCCGCCGCTTTCGCCGTCTCCTCGTTGTGGCCGACGCGGGCGAACGGGTAGACGCCCAGCCCGGAGAAGATGACGTGGTGGTGGACGTTCCGGTATTCTTCGAGGCTCCCGCCGGCCTCCTGGCGGACGATGTTCTCGGCGGCGGTGAAGCCCTGTTCCTTGGCGACGTGGAGGATCGGCTCCTTACCGTTGACATCGCCGACGGCGTAGATGTGGTCGGCGTCGCGGGTCTGCATCGTGTCTTTCGCCCAGTCGCCCTCGACCGAGACGGGCGTGTTCTCAAGCCCCAGCCCCCCGACAGTCGGGCGACGGCCGGTAAAGAGGAACAGCTGGTCGGCCTCGAACGTCTCCTCGCTCCCGTCGTCGTACTCGACGGTGAGGCGGACGCCGCCGTCCTCGGTCTCCTCCAACTCCTTCTCGTAGCAGTTCGTCGGGATGGTCACGTCCCAGTTGTCCTCGTAGATGTCGAGTGCCGCGTCGCCGAACTCGGGGTCGCCCTCGTCGATGGGGCGGTCGTCGTGTTCGACCACGGTGAGTTCCATCCCGCCGGCCTCGGCGAGGTACGGCACCATCTCCATCCCGATATAGCCGAAGCCCATGACGATGCCGGAGTCGGGGAACTCCGTGGCGTCGAGCACCTGGTCGCTGGTCATGAAGTCGACCTCGCCGATGCCGGGCGTGTCCGGAATGTTCACGCTGGACCCGGTCGCGATGACGACGTAGTCGGCCTCGTGCTCCTCGCCGCCGGCCAGGACGGTGTGCTCGTCGACGAACGTGGCGGTGTCGTGGATGAAGGTCACGTCCTCGCGCTCGGCCATCTCGTGGATGGAGTCCCGGCGGTGGCCGGCCCAGCCCAGCACGTGGTCGTCCTTGCGCTCGACGACGGCTTCCAGGTCGACTTCGGGTACGTCACCGACGAGGCGCTCGTCGTGGCGCGCCTGGAAGCGGTGTGCCCCTGCCGAGAGGACCTCCTTGGACGGCATACAGCCCCGGAGGATACAGAGGCCGCCGCCGGGCTCGCCGTTGTCGATGAGCGTGAGTTCGATCCCCTCTTCCTCGACGAGTTCGCCGGCGACCGCGGCCCCGGCACTTCCGTACGCGCCGATGATGACGACGTGAGTCATATCGGTGGCTAGGGCGTTGCCGCGGGATAAAGGCTTCAGTGCCGTGCCCCGGCCGGACACGACCAAATAGCGGGCTGTCGGACGGCGCGTTCAGTCGTCGCCGTCGACGGGGGCAGGTGGGCGCGACCGCCCGACCCCGAGTATGTCACGGACCGACCAGTCAGCGTTGAAAACCCGGTCCCAGATGATGATCGTCGACGGGAGCACCAGCAGGGACGCGAGGAAGGCGTACGCGATCGACAGGGCGGTCAGAATCCCGAACTGGCCGATAGCGGGGAACACTGCCAGCCCGAGCACGCCGATACCGAACACCGTGGTCAGCATGCTGCTCAGCAGCGCCCCGCCGGTCCCCCGAACGGTCCGGTCAAGTGCCGTTTCGAGGTCGTTCTCGTCGAACTCGTCGGCGAACCGGTGGGTGACGTGGACAGAGTAGTCAACGCCAAGCCCGATAGTTATGGCCAGCATCGTCGCTGTCAGCGCGTTGAACGGGATCGATAACAGCCGCATCGTTCCGGCCAGGAGCGCGACGGTGACGATGACGGGGACGATGTTGACGAGTCCGAGCGACGGCCGCCCCTCAAGGACGCTGTAGATGATCACGAGGAACACCGACGCACCCGCCAGCGCGAGGGCGAGCGACTGGATGGCTGACTCGAAGATCAGGTCAGCGACCGCCTGGAACACGACCACCGAGCCGGTGGCGGTGGCTTCGTACCGGAAGTCCTCGGCCACGGTCCGCGTGTCCGCGGTGATCTCGGAGTCGCTCGCGTCGGACTCGACGGTGTAGACGACGCGGGCGCTCCGGTAGTCCTCGGTGATGTAGTTCAGCGCCTGGCTGCGGGACGACGAATCGAGCAGGTAGTCGTAGATCTCCCCGAGGTTGTCGTCGGGGACGCCGTTGTCGTTGCGGTCGTTTCGCTCGACCATCCGGCGGAACTCGGGGTCGCGCTCGGCCCGGTCCTGGATGACCGTCACGATGGAGGTTGAGTCGGCCCGCCCGTCCTGCCGGACGAACGACTCCGGCGGGTCGTCACCGGCGCGATACATCTGTTCGAGCGCCGAGTCTTGCCGCATCGGCCCCTCGACGTACACTGTCGTTTGGCTGGACTGCGTGGACGCGAAGTTGTCTTCGAGGTAGTTCAACACCCCCGTAACGGTGTACTCGCTGGGCGCGAACGGCTCCGGCAGCGATTCGACGATATCGGGGTTGTCCTCCGGCGGGAGGAAGTCCTCCTGCGTGAACGAGGTCGAGACGCCGGTCGCGTAGTAGCCCGCGCCAGCGGTCGTCACGAGGATTATCAGCAGGAAGACGACGGGTGTTCGCTCTGCGATGACGACCCCGCCACGGAGGACGCCCCCGAGCGCTGACCCCTCGGAGCCGAGCGGGCTCTCGCTGAACGTGGGGATGGGGTAGCGCTGTCGGAGGCGGTCCAGTTCCACCTTCGCGGCGGGCAGGAACACGCCGAAGATGAGGAACGTGAAGGTGATGCCGACCGACGCGACGTAGCCGAAGTCCTGAATCGGGGGCAGCGAACTGGTGAGGTTAGCCGCGAAGCCGATGACCGTCGTGCCGGTGACGATGAAGAACGCGACCAGCAACTGGTCGGTCGTGATCCGCATCGAGGTTTCGACCGATTCGCCGTCCTGACGCTCCTCACGATACCGGTTGACCGCGTGAATCCCGAAGTCGATACCGACCGCCAGCAACAGCGGCGGGACCGCGATGAGCATCTGCGAGAAGGGGATGCCGGCCAACCCCATGAAGCCGAACGTCCAGATGACGGCCATGAACAGCGAAAACAGCCCGAGCGCCATGTCCGCGAGATCGCGGTAGGCGATTGTCAGGAACAGCAGGATGAACAGCACCGCCGCGGGGACGGTCAGGATGAGCGAGTCCGTGATGACGTTCGAGAACTCCGCAGCGACGATTCCGGACCCGAAGACGGTGATACTCCCCTGGCTCGCGGAGGAGACGGTGAACCTGGCCTGTTGCTGGATGCTCGTCAACGGGCTGGAGCCGCCCTGCCCCGACCCCGAGGAGATGCCGGCCGGCACCTCGTGATTCACGAGGCCGATGGTCGCTGACGCCGAGGCCGACTTGCGGTTGAAATCCGTGCTCAACAGCGACGTGAACTGCGAGCTCTCGTCGGCCGCACGCATAACGGCGGCGTCGATCTCACTGGGGGTCGCGGACTCGACGGCGTATATCTGCTGTTCGGTCGTCGTCGCCTCGGGATCTAACTGCGTGGCGACGATGCTCGCCGCGCTTGAGGAGGAGGTGACCCGGAGACTGGCGTGGTCCTCCATGCGGTGCTGTGACCGGAGCATCCGCAACAGCCCCTGTTTCGAGAGGACGTTGTTCTCACGCTGGATGAGCTGGGTACTTCCCGTGTCCGGCGAGAATGCCGGCGAGAACTCGGTGTTGATCCGCTCCAGCGCCTCCTCAGCAGGGAGGTCGCTCGTGAACTGTGACGTACCGGCGCTGGTCGAGACGCTCCCGAGGCCGGCGCTGAACACCACCGTCACGAGCAGGAAGGCGACGACGACCTTCCGCGAGTCGTTGACGATGCGGTCGTCCGCCCAGTCGATGTAGCGCTGGTAGTCCATGCGTTAGCGGAACCTGAAGTAGCCGCCGATGGCCAGGAGGGCCACGAGCGCGATGCCGATAATCGCCGTCAGCGACGAACCGCCACCGCCTGAGTCGGTCACGGAAATCGGGATCCGGTAGGTGTCAGACACCGGCGTGTCGCCGTCCGGTTCCTCGTACTGGAAGTCGACCGAGACGGGGTAGCTTTTCGTCATCGCGGTGCCGCTCGCACTGATGCCGAACTCGATGGTTGCGGACTCGCCTGGTTCGAGGCTGTTGACGTAGGCCTGGTCGTCGGACACCGAGATCGGAGACTCGGCGAACAGCTTCGCCTCGATGTCGGTCAGCGTCTCGCCGGCCTCGTTCGTGATCGTCACTTCGAACGTGCTGGAGCCGCCGACATCCACCGACGCGTTCGTGGTTTCGAGCGCGAACTCGTTGGCGCTGCCCTGGATGTCCTGCCGGATTTCGAGCGTATCGCTCGCCCGCTGGTCGCCCTCGCTGTTGCGGTAGTTGGCGACGAAGTCGAACTGCCGCGGGCCGGCGTTGGCGTTGTCGGACACATCGGCGTCGAACGAGACGGTCGTTGACTCGCCCGGTTCGAGATCGCCGGCCGCGTACTGGGTTTCTTTCGGCGAGATGTTGTCGTGCTCGCTCGCCCAGTTCAGGACCACGTTGCGGACCGTCTGGTCGCCGGTGTTGGTCAGCGACGCCTCCAGCGTCCCGTCGTCACCGGCCTGGAGCGTCGACTCCACGTCCCCCATCGCGAAGGACTGCTCGGGCTCGGGTCGGATGCCGAGGGCAATGCCGTCGTCAGCGCCGGAATCGCCTTCGGGGTCGATATAGCCCACAGTGGCTGACAGCGCGTAGCCCCTGACGGACGCGTTCTCACCGACCGAAGCTTCAACGCTGACGGTGCGGGTCTCTCCGGGCTCCCACGTCCCGATGTACTGTTCGGCGGATTCTGACCCGCCAAACGCGATCTGGCTACTCTGTGACCGCAGGGAGACTGTGGCATCCCTGACAGTCACCGGCCCGTCGTTGTGGAGCGTGACGTTGTACGTCCCCGAATCGCCGACGGCCACGTCACTGTCGATTCCCCGGACGCTGAACGTCTGCTCCTGTGCGGGTGTGATCCCGATTGAGGAGGCGGTGGTGCTCTTTCGAACCCCGTTCGTGTTGTCGAAGTCGACCTGGAGGTCAAACTGGTAGGGCTCGGATCGGGTATCACCGCTTGCGCCGACACGGTACCGGAGGGTGCGCTGTTCGCCGGATTCCCAGGCGTCGACGAACCGGGAACTGCTGGTGTCGCCACCAACCGTGAGTTCGGAGTTCGACGATTCAAGTGTCACTGAGGCTTCTTCAGCGCGCTTGTCACCGGTGTTCTCGACGGTGACTGCGACCGTTCCGGTCGAGTCGACACGCGCACCGGAGTCGACGTTCACTACGTCGAACGCCGCATCATCGTCGATCTTGAGCTTCAGTCTAACCCGCTTGGTTGTGGAATTCTCCCGACGCAAGTTGGTGGTCTCAGCGATAAAGCTCGTATACTCGTACTCGATGACAACGGGCACTGTGTAGCTTCCCGGACTGGCGTCATCTTCGACGCTGATTTCAAACGGAACCGGTTCGGTCTTGCCTTGCGGAACGGAACCGATCGCCTGTTGGTTCGTCGATACCGTAATCGGGGCATTTCCGTCTTTGACATCCACCATCGTCCCGCGGGCCGTTGTTACTTCGGCGTTCGAAATCCCCTGGCTTGAGGAGCCGAGATCAACCGTCCCGCTGTTGACGAGTACAACGTCGAGTGTCGTTTCCTCGCCCGGTGTAACAGTGTTGTCGACGAACACCGCGTCGAAGTCGGGACTCCCGGTCACGGCGGCGACCGCCGTTCCGGACGCCATAAGCAATGCGACAACAGTCAGCGTCAGTATTGTTCGTGGTTTCATGCGTTAGGGCACTTCGGGCATTCCTTGGGTTGGCTCTGTTCGGACGGGCCAGTATAACAGAGCAGTCGGGTCACAACCCACATACCTCTGCGCAGACTCCCGTCCGAACCGTGTACATCGAACGAACGTTCGGTCGCCTATCAACGTTGTGGTTCGGTGACAGTGGGAAGGTATTTACAGCCCGAACGAATATTCGGTCGGGATGAGTGATGGAATACCGTTCGCCGGGGAACCGGACGACTCGCATGAGGCGATCATGCGAGCCACGTTCCGTGCGCTTCGGGAATACGGGTACGCCGGACTTTCGATACAACGGATCGCGGACGAGGCCGATCTCAGCAAATCGACGTTCTATCATCACTTCGATGGCAAGGAAGACCTACTGCTGTCGTTTCAGGAGTTCATCCTCACGGAGTTCAACCGCATCTTCCAGCTAGAGTCGACCGGCGACCCCGAACAGGACCTCAAGACGTTTGTCAGCCTGATTCTCGATGACTTCCCCGAGTGCGTCGAGACACCCGACAAGAACGCGGTGCTCGGGTCCTACGTCGAGATGCGCGCACAGGCAGTTCAGAACCCGGATTTCCGGGAGAAGTTCACCGAGACGGACAAGCTGTTCGCCCGACAGTTCGCACAGATCATCGAGGACGGCATCGAACAGGGGGAGTTCGCCGAGGTCGACGCCGAAAAGGTCTCACAGTTCATGATAATGGTACTCGACGGCGTGATTCTCCAGAACGCGACGCGAGACGACGACCCCGTTTCGACGGTCCGGGACACCATCGACGAGTACATCGAAGACACGCTGTTGCTCGACAGCTAGTTCCGGCTGATCGACTGGTGTGTCTCTTTCAACTCCTCGAAATCCTCGTTTTCGGCTCGCAGCTCGGACTCCAGCTCCCTGGCTCGTTCTTTCAGCTTGGTGTACTCCGTGCTCGCGTCCAGTTGTGACGCGGATTTCTCGCTTTCCAGCACGGAGAGCTTCGACGAGATCCGGAAGTACTCGTCGAGTCGGTCGTCCTGACCAGCCCGGTCCAGATGCTGGTCGAGGGTCGACAGGAGCGTCGCCTGGTCGACCGGCTTCTGGAGGTAGTCGTCGAAGGGCATCTCTAGAATGTTCAGGTCGGCGTCGACCGCGGTCAACATGACAACGACGCCGTCGTAGCCGCGTTCGCGCAACTGCGACAGCACGTCGTCGCCGTGTACATCCGGCATCCGCCGGTCGAGCAACACGGCGTCGAACGCCGGCCCGGCAGTGTCGAGTGCTGTCTCGCCGCTGTAGACGACCGTGGTCTCGTAGCGCTCGCCGAGTTTCAGCGCCTGTGTGTCGGCCACGTCACGTTCGTCGTCGACAACGAGTACCCGCAGCTGGCTGCCTGTCGTTCTGGACACTGTCGTAGGGCCTGCTAGGGGTGGCGACTGTAAATGTTTTATCGGCGGGATGCTCTCGAAAAGCGTTAACCGATGGCCCATAGAGTGTATACCGATGAGTGAGTCGTCGGCGGGCAAAGGCGGCCGACAGCGCCTCGGGAGTCTCGCGGCCGTCATCGGTTGGATCGGGGCGGGAGCGGTCGTGCTCGCAACCGTCGCGCTGGTAGTGCAGTCGGTGCTTGGGTTGGGGTTATCGGAACAGGTCACCGTCGGTCTCGGCCTGGCACTCGGCGGTGGGCTCGGCGGCGTCTCCTATCTCCTGGTGGCTGATTCGCCCGCCGAGACAACTGACGAGACGATGACGGTCTCGGCGGAGACCGACCAAGCCCCGGAGCCACAACCGATTGATCTCTTCGACGGGCACCCGGACCCGGTACTGTACTTCATTGACGAGGGTCACGGTCCGGTCGTGCGTGCGGCCAACGAATCGTTCGGGACCACGTTCGACGTACCGTCCGACCGGCTCGACGGGACGGCCCTCTCTGAGGCACTGCTCGTGGCCGGTATCGATGAAGTGGATGCCGAGACGGTTAGCGCGGCCGACCTCGATGTCGTGGCCCTCTCGACCACACACGACGAACCGCGTCGGTTCCGGGTGCGGACGGCCGGAGTCCCGTCGACCGGGTACCTCCTGCTCACCCCGCTGGAGACGGCGGGCGATTGAAACGCCGAACGCCGCCCGTGGGTCGGCGGCGGAACGGAACTTTAAAGATTCCATCACGGCGAAATCCTGGATAGGAATGCTCGCGTCACCGCTGCAACTCATCGATAGTTTCCTACTGAACTACACCATCGGTGATGTCCTGCTACTCGGCTTTGTCGGTGGGCTCGTGGCGATTCTCCCACAACGATCACTCCGGATGCTGGGACTGCACACGATCGCGCTGGGCGCGTTGCTCGTGATTACGCCGGCATCGGCGATGGAACCAAACAGCGCGAGCGTCCTCGCGTCGTCGTTCCAGTACAAGCTGTTCGGTCTGGTCCTGCTCGTCCTCGCACCAGTGCTGTACGCCGTCGGTCGGCGTTAGGCCAGTTTGTCCAGTGCGGTGAAGAAATCCAGCGGCGGACCGGCGAGCCTGACCGGTTCGCTCGCACGCGAGAGAGTGATTCGCTCCGGTGGCACCACGTCTTTTCGGACCCGGCCGTCACTCACGACGACACCGCTGTCGGCGTCCGTGAGTTCGATGACGATTTCGCTATCAACGTCGACGACCAGCGGCGGCGTCCCCGTCGCGTCCGCCATCCCTGTGACGATGAGGCCGGCCACGTCGGGGTGGACGAGCGGCCCCCGCTCGCTGAGGTTGTACGCCGTCGATCCGGTGGGGGTAGCGATGAGCACACCATCGGCGTGGCCCGAGGTGTACAGCGAGTCGTCGACGTACACGTCAAGCGTCGCCCCGCCGCCGTGACCGCGGCGTTCGCCCTGAACGACCACCTCGTTTAGTGCCGGCGACAGCGCCCAGTCGTCGCCGCTGGCCTGGAGCCGCGGCATGGCTCGCGTTCTGGCGCTGCCGGTCTTCTGGATGTGTTCGACTTCCGCGACGACCGTTTCGACGGCTTCCTCGGGCGCGATAGCGTTCAGAAAGCCCACCTCTCCGAGATTGACCCCGAGTATCGGCGTCGACCCCGCGCCGCGGGCCGCGTACAGAAAGGTCCCGTCGCCGCCGATGCTCACGACGAGCTCACAGGCGGACATCTCCTCGACTGGGGCCGACTCGGGCACGGCGGCTTCCCAGGCGTCGTGGTCGCCCAGCGCCCCGGCTGTCGTTTCGTCGACGACGACGGCCGCCGACGTAGCACGCAGCCGGTCACACAGTGTACTGGCAAGCGACATAGCCCGGTCGTTGTCCCGCTGGGCGACGATACCGACAGTCATTGCCCGGAATTTCCGGCCGGCCGCATATAAACCCTCTACGACGGCAATTATATCCGTCCTGACGAGTATCCACTTCCATGGGCCGTTCGTGTGGCCGGTGGTCGTGCATATGAGCGAGGGCGACGGGTCCGACGACGACTGGTTCGAAAGCGCGCTGGACGACGAGGACGGCGACGCCGAACCGGCAGACGGCGACGACACGTCGTCGTCAGCATTCGACAGCGACGCTGCGGGGACAGTAGCCGCGGACACTGATCCGTTTGGCGACGACAGCGACGACGGGCAATCAGAGCACGGTGCCGACGGCAGCCCGTTCGACGACAGCGGTGATAACCCCTTCAGCAGCGGCGAAAGCGGGGCCGCTGACGCCACTGCCGGTTCCGCTCCCGACGACGGCGGCGGCCTCTTCGACGACGACTTCGCCACCGCGTTCGAGTCCGCCGGAAGCGGTGGCGGCGACGATAGCGGCTTCGAGGAGGAGTTCGAGTCCGACATCCCGCGGGTCGACATCGGTATCGAGGGCCTCGACCAGATGATCCAGGGCGGAATTCCGAAACGGCATCTCATCGTCACCATCGGGTCGGCCGGGACCGGGAAGACCACGTTCGGGCTACAGTTCCTCCATCACGGGTTGCAAAACGGCGAGAACGCGGTGTTTCTGACGCTCGAACAGTCACACGAGGCGATTCTGGACACCGCCGGTGACCGCGGCTGGGGGTTCGAGGAGTACGAGGAACAGGGCCAGCTAGCGATTGTCGACCTCGACCCAGTCGAGATGGCGAACAGCCTCGACAACATCCGGGGGGAACTCCCGGCGCTCATCGAGAAGTTCGACGCCGACCGGCTAGTGCTCGACTCCGTCTCCCTGCTGGAGATGATGTACGACGATCAGTCCCGTCGCCGCACCGAAGTGTTCGATTTCACGCGGTCGCTGAAGGAGGCCGGCGTGACGACGATGCTCGTCTCCGAGGCCAACGAGAACAACCCCTTCGCATCCAGACACGGCATCATCGAGTACCTGACCGACGCCGTGTTCATCCTCCAGTACGTCCGAGCCGAAACCCGCGAGACGCGACTCGCTGTCGAGATACAGAAAATACGGAACGCGAACCACTCGCGGGAGACCAAACCCTACGAGATCACGAACGACGGCATCTCGGTCTACCAGCAGGCCAACATTTTCTAAACTGTCGCCGTTCCGGCCGACTCCGCTGCCGCCCGCTCGTCGAGCGCGGCGGTGTAGCCGCCGGCCCAGAGGTCCGTCGCGACGACCACCACGTAGAAGGTGGCAAACGGGCTGAGAACCACGGCGACGAGCGACCCGATGAACGGGATCACGTTGAACAGGTTCACCACGACGTTCGCGGCGATAAACAGCGCAACCGAGACCAGCCACGGCGTCGCGTACTCCGGGGACAGGACCAGTTTCCGCAGCGTCCCGAAGTCGAATGCGGCACCGAGTTCGCCGGTACAGGCGAAATGGATGATCGCCGCGGTCGCAACGTAGCCAAACACCAGCGACAGGACGAACGTGATAAGTAATCCGCCCACCAGGCCGGCGAGCCCGGCACCCATCCCGGCGTCGGTCCCGCTCAGTATCGTCAGCAGGCTCCCGCCGACGGTCACGCCCAACACCACGAGCGGGACAAGCATGTACACGAGTCCGATGGCCCAGGCTTTGATGCCGTCGACGAGCAGTTCGTCCCAGTCCCCGAACGTCGGCGGCTGGGTCGCCCCTTGCACCCGCTCACGGACCGCCCGGACGAGGTAGCCGGACACGAGGAAACTAGGGACGATAAGGAACGAAAGGAGGCTGAAGATGCCGCCGATGAGGACGGTAACGGTCCAATCGTCGTTTTCCATGGGGTACGTTAGTGCATCTTCTATCGATTCCATGGGCATTGCTCACACGCCACAGGCTTAGTTACAGGCTCCTTGTCGAGATATTCGCTCGGCTTACCGCAGGACAGCACCGGTATTGGAAGATCCGGACTTCGCGTGGCGGGGCTGCGTGCGGAACCAATAAACCACAACCGAGCAACACGTGTGATATGGTGCTACTCGTGCCCTTTGACGGTTCGCCCCTGTCGAAAGCCGCCCTAGAGCGTGCGACGGAGTTCGCGGACTACCGAGACGAGGAGATCATCGCGCTGTCGATCATTCCCGATGACGAGGAGTACGCACGCGAACGCGGCTGGATAGACGCCGATACGGCCTTGGATATCGAGGCCATCGCCGACCGGATGCGCGAGCAGGCCGAGGCGGTCGCCCCGTCGGTGTCGTTCCGCTATGAAATCCCGGAAGACGTGAGTTCGATGGCGTCGACGGCGACGGACATCACCCGCACCATCAGAGAAGTGGCTCACGAGGAAGGGGCCTCCATCGTGTTCATCGGGAGCGAGAACGCCGGTCGGGTGTCGACGCCGGTCTGTAGCGTCGGCTCACCGGTGTCGGAAGACCCCCGGTACGACGTTCACATCGTCAGGCACGCGTAGCTACCTGACGACCGTTACGGGGACGGACGCACGCCTGACGACGATTTCGGCGACACTGCCCAGTAGGATGCGGGACATTCCAGACCGGCCGTGGCTCCCCATGACGATCTGGTCGATGTCGTGGTCAGCAGCGTAGTCGACGATGACTTTCGTCGGCCGCCCGACCTCGATGACCCGTTCGACGGACTCGACACCGGCATCGGTTACCGTCGCTTCGAGTTCATCGAGCAGTTCTGTCGCGGCGGCTTCCTGCTGGTTGTACCACTCCTCGGAGAAGGAGGGGATCGACGCCTCAGCGCTGTAACCGGCCTCAGCGGGGTTGATGACGTGGACGAGAACGAGCGTCGCCTCGGGGTATTCCTCGGCTGCGAACTCACAGGCTGCCGTTGCTTGGTCGGAACTGTCGACTGGAACGAGGATTCGCTTCGCCATACGCACCCCTTCCGCTGGGGCTGGTTTGAATCTTCGCCCCGGAAATCGCCGAGCGAACCCGCGGTTTTCACTCTCGACCGTGGCGGGTCACACACGTCGACAGGCCGATGAGTTCGACCGGTTCGGAGTTGTCGGGCGAGTAGACGACGCGCTGGCCCTTCTCCATGTAGGGGACCTTCGACTCCAGATTGCTGGGGATATTCACCGCCGAGATGGCGTCCTCGTCGCCGAGATTCAGCACCATCGTCGTGTTGATCTGCTTGAACACCGGGTCCGCGATGTCCTGTGGGTCCTGCGTGATGAGATACAGGCCGAGACGCTCCTTGCGGCCCTGCTTTGCGGCCTCGGTGAACTTCCCGATGACCTTGCGGCCCTGGACGCTGTCGGCGTCGGTGAGGAAGTTGTGGGCCTCGTCCATCCCCAGGACGAGCGGCGTCTCCTTGATGCGGTCGTAGTCGGGGTCGTTCGAGAGTTTCTGGTCGATGAGCAGGCTGGAGACCGCCAGCACGATGGTGGAAGCTGTCCGGGAGTCCGTGATGTGGTAGGTCGGGATGACCGTCAGCCCGCCGTCGCGGACGAACTGCGAGATCTGGTCAGTGATGGGGCGGGCGTCCTGGTCGAAGACCGCGCCGAAACCCTGGACGCGGCGCTTGACCGCGTCGAACGTGGCTTCGTGAACGTCGCCGGCCTCGTCCAGTTCCTCCTTCAGCGCGGGGTCCCCGAGGAATGTCCGGAAGTCGTTATACGTGCCGCTTTCGCCGTACTCACGCTCGAACCGGGGGAGTAGCGTGTTCACCAGCGCGCCGTACTGGTTGTCGTTCAGGCTGGAGCCGGCGATGAGCCAGGGGTTCTCGTGGACGAGCGAGAACGGGATGGTGAACTCTACTTGCTCGGCGCGGTGGTGGCTGGCGTTGTAGTCGGCCCCGGCCACCTTCGGCACGAACGCGATAGTGTCGTCGTAGCCGCCGTGGGCGACCCCCTCCCGCTCACACCGGCGCTCGAAGTCGTCGGTCACTGCGGGGTTGTCGTCGTGCATCTGGGCGTACTCGTCCTGCGGGTCGAACTGGACGACGGCGAGTTCGGGGGTACGACCGTCGCCCATCTCGTAGGTCCGGCCGAGATACTGCCGCAGGACGTTCTTCGAACTGTGGGTCTTCCCCGACCCGGTCCCGCCAGCGACGAGCGTATGCCGGAACACGAGCGGGTCCCCGGCGTCGTAGTCGTCTTTCAGCCGGTAGTCGATGGTCGGCGGCTCGGCGGCCGTTCGGACTTTTTCGCCACCGACGGAGAGATGGCCCAGGAAGACGCCGTCTTCGGGGATCTTCAGGCCGGTCTTGATCTCGGACTTGTCGGTGGCTTCCCGGACGACGGTTTCGGGCTTGGGTACCCGATCAGTCATCCGCCGCTTGAGTTCCCTGTCGCCGGTTTCACCGGCTTCACGCGACCCCTTCGGCGCCGCGTCGTCAGCGTACAGAACGGCGACCGGCTCCAGTTCCGCGATGAACTTGAAGTCCCGCTCGTCGATACCCTGCTCGCGCATCGCACGGCGGGCGTGAATCTCCGTCGCGTCGTCGGCGTGAAACTCCTGGGCGTACTCCAGCGCTTTGATGCGACAGAATAACCGCTCTCCGTCCGGGTACGGAACAAGCAGGTACGTCCCGATGCGCAGCCGCGAGCGGTTCCGCGCCGTGACGTACGCCCGCAGGACGGACTCGTCGTCCTCTTCGCTGATTTTCAGTCCGTTCGCCGCCGAGAGGACGCCGAGGCCAGTGTCGCTCCCCGCCGGAGCCACGTCCATCTCCTCGAAGTCGTCCGTGGCCTGTGCTGTCGTATCAGTGTCCGCCGACGCGTCGACGGCCCGGTCGCCGTCGCTCGTGTCGGCCGAATCGGCGGACGCCTCGTCAGCCGCCGCGTCGTCGCCGTCGAAATCAGTGAAATCCCCGAGGTCGGACATACCCCACTCCAGGGTAGCCGGGGATTAACACCTTTCCCCAGCGCCGTGAAAGTGAAACCTTACCCGGGTGGCTGTCAACGAACACATATGAAGCGGACGCGGGTGATGTCTTTCAATGTGCGGTACGACACCGCCAGGGATGGGTTGGACAGCTGGCCGCACAGACGGCGGCTGGTGGCGGGGATAATCCGGTATCACAGCCCGGATATCATCGGGGTCCAGGAAGCGATGGCCCACCAGCTCCGGGAGCTTGAGGTGCTCCTGGACGGCTACGAGTGGGTCGGTGATCCCCGTGATTCTGTCGACGCCGGCGGGGAGCACACGGCCATCGGCTACCGGGCCGAGCGCTTCGACTGCGCGGCCACGAACACGTTCTGGCTCTCCGAACAGCCCGCCGAGCCCAGCAGCGTCGGCTGGGACGCCGCCTACCCCCGCGTAGCGACCTGGGCGCGCCTCCGTGACCGCGAGACCGACGAGGATCTGCTGTGTCTGAACACGCATCTGGACCACCAGGGGGCTGCCGCGCGGGTCGAGGGCATCGAACTGGTGCTCGATCACCTCGATTCCATCGCCCGCGAGGCCGCGGCGGTCGTGACCGGCGATTTCAACTGCGTCGTCGGCGAGCCGGCCTACGAGCGGGCCGCGGGCCACGAACTCCCGGACGGCCGCACGCTCGTCGATGCCCGCGACACAGCGACCGTGACCCACGGCCCGACGACGAGCCGGACCGACTTCCACGACTTACTTCCCGATATGGGGATCGACCATGTGTTCGTCACTGAGGACATCGCTGTCGACACTAGAGCGGTCATCGCCGACCGCGACGACGACCATTACGGCTCCGACCACCTGCCCGTCGTGGTCGACTGCGAGCCCTGATCCGGGGGAGAATCTTTTGCCCGTGTGGCTCCTACAGTGAGCTATGTTGCTCATTCGGGGGACAGCAGGCGGGACGGCGCTGACCGGGACGCTGTACGAACCGGGCGAGGAGCCGCCCGAATTCAACGGCGCACCGGACGAGGGAACGCCCTACGTCTGGGTCTGTGACGCCTTCTACGAGGTCGAAAGCGGCGGACAGGTCCAGTCCATCGGCGACCGCGAGATCCGGATCGCCTTCGAATCCCCGATGCCCCGCGGCTTCGAGACGCGCGATGCGGCCATCGACGCGGCCAAGGAACACGTCAGAACGCAGTTTGCCCGGCTCGGCGTGGCGGGTGAGACAGTCGACGTGACGGTGCAGCAGGCCGAAACGGCGTAGCTACATAGTCCGCTGTAACCGACCGTCCGTTTTCTGGGTCAGCGAACGACCAGTGCGTTATACCAAAGTGGCGGCTGAAGCCACTGCGCGTGGCCGAGGATCCGTCCCCGACCGAGGTGTTCGCCCTCCTCGACGACGAATACGCTCGCGCGCTCCTTGCAGCCACGAGTCACAGACCGATGACTGCAACTGAACTCAGCAACGACTGCGACATGTCACTCTCGACCGTGTATCGCCGCCTCGACGCGCTTGAGGACTGCGGCCTCGTCGCCGCTCGAACGCGACTCGCGGACGACGGCCATCACCCGGACGTGTACGAGGCACAGATGGACGAACTCACCGTGTGTCTCACCGACGGGACCTTCGATGTCAGCCTCGCCGTCGAGTCGACGACCCACGAGTTCGCCGACGCGCTGGTGGACCTCTGGGAGGGGCTCTGATGGAGTTTGCCGGCCTCTCCGGCGAAATGTGGGTCACCGTGAACACTGCGCTCCACCTCGCACAGACGGGGATCGGGCTGCTCATTGCCGCTTTAGCGCTCGTTGGCTACCGTCGACGGCGGACCCGCTCCATGCTCGCGCTGGCCGTCGGAATCAGCCTCCTCACCTTCGTCTCGTACCTCGTTACCCTTAGTGCAGTGCAGGTACTCCCGCGAATGGTGTTTCCCCTTCCGGGCACTATCACAGAACTCGTCGGGCTCCTCGTCCTCCTGTACGCCATCGTTCTGGCCCGCCGCGGATAGCACGCTTCAGAACGACTCCTCGACGGCTCCCCACCGGATGTCGTTGTACTCCCGTTCCCGGTCGGTCTCGAAGGTTCGTTCGATGCGGCGGGTAAGCTCTTCGCTGCCCTGCCGGTCGATCTTCGCCAACTCGTCGGCCTTCCCGATAGCCAGCGGCGGTCCCTGCTCACGGGCCACGTCGTGGAGTATCTGCCGTGTGAGCTTGGCGCGACACTCCGGGTCCTTGGTGAACGCGTAGGGTGCCTCGACGCGGAACACGAGGTCGGAACGTGGGTCGTAGAGGACGAAAAACGTCACCTCGTAGGCCTCGGGGTCGAGCGACCGTTCGATGCCCAGTGCGTCCCCGTCGGCGGCCATGATACCGTCGGTGCCGGCCCGCGAGCGGAACCAGTTCGTCGCAGTGAGATAGTCTGCCTGTCGCTCGCCGTCGTCGTCGTCACGTTCCAGGATGCGGCGGAAGAAGGCGGTGTCGTTCACCCACGGGGCGTTCGTTTTCCGACGGAGCGCCCGCGTGAGCGCCTTCGTCGAGGAGTTCTTGATGAACCCGACCATCGGAACGTCCCGCTCGACGAACCGTTCGACGAGGTCGACGTAGTTGTTCACCACCGTCTTTGGGCGGTCGTCCTCCGCGAGCAGGTCGGCCAGTTCGGTGTCGCGGTCGGCCCAGCGGAGCACACCGGTCGGGTAGATCGGCCCGTCGAGGATGAACAGGTCCTCGACCATGTCGGCGTTGGTCAGCGCGTGCTGGCTCTCCGCGAGGTACAGCGCCAGCGCGTGGACGACCCGCTGCTCGTAGCGGTCGACCTGTGGCACGTCGAGGACGCGCCGTTTGGCGTAGCCGCGGTCCCCGCCTTGCCACTCGCCGTCGAACCCCAACGTCGCGTCGTTCGAGTGGACGGCCATGATGATGGTCCGGCCGCGGTGCAGTTCGATGTCCGAGGGGA
Organism: Haloarcula terrestris; assembly: GCF_031624315.1. NCBI lineage: Archaea > Methanobacteriati > Methanobacteriota > Halobacteria > Halobacteriales > Haloarculaceae > Haloarcula > Haloarcula terrestris. The sequence goes on from NZ_JAMQOM010000004.1 coordinate 342,519, forward strand.
CGCTGCCCATCGCCGCCTGTGCCACATCCAGCACCAGCCCGTTCTTGAACGTCGTGGGGTTGATCGTCCCCGAATCCAGGCCGTGCTGGGTCGGAAACGGTGGGTCCGCGAGCGCGATGTCTTCGATTGGCACTTTCCGGCGGCGCTGCTCGTCCAGTGGCGCCAGAATCTTCGTCCCGTCTTGCCACAGCGGGTCGAGAAAACTGTCCCACACGTCTTCGGCGGCCGCCTCCTGGTCGCTCGTCTCGACGGTCTCGCGGACCTGCCCGGCGAGCTTGGCGATCCCGTCGACGTGGACCGGGTCCAGCGTCATGCCCGTGCGTTCGCGGGAAGGGGCATAACCCTTTGGTCGCCCGCCGAGTTGCCGTTCACTCCTTGCCGGATTCTTCGCGAAGCAGGCGTTCGATGGCCTCGGCGATCTCCTCGTAGGACTGCATCGTCAGGCCGTCCGTGGTGATGAGCACGCCCTGGCGTTCGGTCGTCGCCCGGAGCAAGTAGCCGTTGGAGAACGCGCGGACGGTGAAGCGGTAGTCGCCCAGTTCGGACTCCTGGTAGGCGTTCTTGGTTTGCTTGTACCCCTGCCACTCGTGGCCGACGAAGTCGTTGAGGTCGGCGTCCTGTTCGAGGTCCTCCCGCAGGTAGAGCTGCTCGAAGTTCGCACGTGTGAAATACGTCACTGACCGGAGCGAATCGCCCGTCGCCGTCCGGGCTGTCGTGACGATTGCGTCGGCCAGATCGTCCGAGAGAATGTTCCGCGTCATACCCGACTGAAGACGGGCCATCCTCTTAATTTCGGGGTTCCCGGTACCGACACCGATAGCGGGCCGGAGGCGGGGGATAGCACCACCAGAGCCGCTGAATTCCGCATTATCGACCGTCACGTTCTCCCCCTTACCGACAGTGTATTAGGCCGGTCGCGTGACCCACTGGATATGGACATCGGACTCATCATCTTGGACGGGTGGGGCCTGAACCCGGACGACGACGGCCGGGATGCCGTCGCCGCCGCCGACACGCCGAACTTCGACCGGTATCGTGACACGGGCGCAGCGTCGACGCTTGCCACCCACGGCCGCCGAGTCGGCCTCCCGGAGGGCCAGATGGGCAACTCCGAGGTCGGCCACCTCAACATTGGGGCCGGCCGCGTCGTCAAGCAGGACTCCGCTCGCGTCAGCGATAGTATCGCCCGCTCGCGGGGCGAGTCGCCGCCCGATGCCACCGCACAGGACCCGCCGTTTTTCGAGAACCAGACGATTCTGTCTGCCTTCGAACACGCCGAAGCGCACGGCGGCCGGGTCCACTTCATGGGCCTCGTATCGGACGGCGGCGTTCACTCCTACCAGGACCACCTCCACGCGCTCATCGAACTCGCCGGCGAGCGCGGGACCGACGCCGTTTCACACGCCTTCACTGACGGCCGGGACACCTCGCCGACCGGCGGCGAGGACTACCTCGCCGACCTCCAGTCCCATGCCGAGGAACACGGGACCGGCCACGTCGCCACCGTCTGTGGCCGGTACTACGCGATGGACCGCGACCAGAACTGGGAGCGGACTCGTCGGGCCTACGACGCCATCGTTCACCGCGAGGGCGACCACCACGCCGGCGACGCCGTCACGGCGGCCACCGAATCCTACGCCCGCGACACCACCGACGAGTTCATCGAGCCAACGACCGTCGGCGACCACGCCGGCCTCGAAGACGGCGACGCGATCATCTTCTTCAACTTCCGCTCGGACCGCGCCCGGCAACTCACTCGCATGCTCGGCGACATCCGGCCCGAAGACTGGGGGGCCGACACCGAGCCGCCGGACACCCGGCTGGTGACGATGACCCAATACGACGAGACGTTCGACCTGCCGGTCGCCTTCCCGCCGAACCAGCCCGAGGATGTCCTTGGCGAGGTGCTCTCGAAGGCCGGAAAGACACAGATTCGGCTGGCCGAGACGGAGAAGTACCCCCACGTCACCTACTTCCTCAACGGCGGCCGCGAGGTCGCGTTCGACGGCGAGAGCCGGGAGATCGTCAACAGCCCCGACGTGGCGACCTACGACCTGCAACCGGAGATGAGCGCGCCGGAACTGGCAGACACTGCTATCGAGTTCATCGAGACGGAGAACCCCGACGCGCTGGTACTGAACTTCGCCAATCCCGACATGGTCGGTCACACCGGCGATTTCGACGCGGCGGTGACTGCCGTCGAGGCCGTCGACGAACAACTCGGCCGATTGGTCGCGGCGATTCAGGCCGCCGGCGGCCACGTCCTCATCTGCGCCGACCACGGCAACGCCGACGACATGGGCACCGAAGACGATCCGCACACGGCCCACACGACCAATCCGGTCCCGTTCATCTATCTCGGCCCTGACGGGACTGCCGGCGGCCGGACCGCCCGTGACGGCGGGACGCTGGCCGACCTCGCGCCGACGATGCTCATGCTCATGGGTATCGCCCAGCCGGACGCGATGACCGGCACGCCGCTGGTCGAGTAACGGGCGACGCGATCACGCTATTCTTCCAGCAAGGAGAGGTACGCCGGCGGCACGCGGTCGGTCGTGTACGTCTCGCTCCCGCGTTTGGCTATTCGGCGGTCGTCGGTCTGCATCGCGTCTGCGTCGACGACGAACACGACGGGGGTGTCGCCGTGGCGACGCCCCACCTCGCGGGCCGCCGCGACGGATTCCGAGAGATGGACCGTCTGGCGGCCCATCGGCTGCAGTCCGTCCTCGCGTATCGACGCGACGTTCCGCGGGGCGGTCCCGTGATACAGCGTCGCCGGGACCGGGTCGTCGGTCGCGTCGAGGGTCACGTCGACCGAATGGCCGTACGCCGCCCGAACGCGGCTGTCAGTGGCTATCGTGCCCGATTCATCACTGACTCCCGTCCGCTCGAACCGGCCCTTCGGGTCCGTGGCGATAACACCCGTCAGCGCCTTGCCGTCGGCCCAGTCGTACTTTCGCTTGACTGCGGTGCGCAGGGACGCGAACGGAGTCCACCCCGCCTCGTCCAACTCGATGCCCGCGTCTTCGGGAAAGTGTCTGAGTGCGCCGGAGACAAACTTCGAGAGCTGTCGTCGCCGCGGGCCGTCGAGAACGCTCGTGCCCGTCCTGTCACAGACCGGGCAGGGTTCGCCCTCGAAGAAGCCGTCCTCGGGACAGCGACGGACCGCGTCTGGCATAGTTGGGGATGGATCGTGGCCGCACAAAAGCGTCACGCGCCCGGCCTGGGGAGCCACAAGCACCGACAGACGAGCGACGGCTTGCTGGCGGCCATGGCGTCGCTACCCCCGATATAGCCTGAATTATCTGGCACGAACGCCGGGTATTTTCAAGTGGATACAGTCATCAATTGCCCGTAGCGAAATGCCGTCCCCAACAGACCTCGAACTCGGCGGCGACCGGGCCGACGTGTATCGGTTCGTTGAACGGCACGGCCCCGTCGCACCCGCCGAGGTGGCCGAAACCATCAGCGTCGACCCGGAACGGTTCCAGCACCACGTCTCCATTCTCAAACGCGACGACCTCATCGAGACCACTGAGGACGGAAAGCTCACCGTCGCGCTCCACCACGGCGAGACGGCCGAACACTACGAGGCCGGCGTCAGTTACGAGATACGGCCCTCACGTCCGTCGGACCTCTCGGGCGTCGTCGGGACGATCCGGGAGGTCTCCAGTGAGGAGCCGTACATCGTTGCAGCCGGCATGGCCGAGCAACTGGCCTACGAGGACACGCTCGTCCGCTGGTGTCCCAACCGCTGTCGCGCCGTGTTCGTCGCTACCGTCGACGATGATGTCGTCGGCTGGGTCCACGTCACCATGTCCGAAGTTGACGAACTCGCGTCGATGGCCGAACTCACGCTCGGCGTCTTGGCGACCTACCGCCGGCATGGGATCGGCAGCCATCTGCTGCACCGCGGGGTCGAATGGGCCGCCAGCCGCGGCTGCCGGAAGGTGTACAACAGCCTGCCGGCCACGAACGAGCGGGCTATCGACTTCCTCGAACAGTCGGACTGGTCCGTCGAGGCCGTCCGCGCCGACCACTACGAAATCAGGGGGGAACTGGTCGACGAAGTGATGCTCGCCCGCCGGCTGGACTGAGACGGAGTGACGCCGAGCGCCAGGGCCTGCCGACCGGATCGGCCGTCGATAGTGCCCTATGGCTTTATGATTATCTGCCGACAAGTAGCGGCATGACAGTTGCCGAACTGGAAGACTACGGGATGCTCCAGATGGACAGTGAGGACATCGAAAAGACCCTCAAACGAAAGAGCGTCGGTGTGCTCGGCGTCCCGACAGATTCCGCACCGCTACTGCGCCCGCTCAGTTTCTGGTACGATGGCGAGTCCGCGCTCTACTTCGTGTACGTTCTCGGTGCCGACAGCCGGAAAGTGACCGCGAGCGACCACGCGGACGTTGCCCGGTTTCTCGTCTACGACATCGAAACGACGTTCAACTGGCGCAGCGTCCTGCTGACGGGGTCCATCGAGCGAGTTCCCGACGACGAACGCAGCGCAATCGAAGAACAGATAGACACCTCCTGGACGCCCGACGTGTTCGAACGGGCGGCCGAAACGGAGGCCACAGCGCTGTACCGGTTCCGGATCGACGACCGGGTCGGTATCAAGCAACTCGAACTCCCGCCGGAACTCAGAACTGAATCCTCGTCGAGTCGGCCGGAGTAACCGGGACTCACCCAGTCCAGAACGAGAAATCGAGCGTCGGCGCGGAGTGGGTCAGCGCCCCCATCGAGATGATGTCCACGCCCGTTTCGGCGTAGGCCGGCACGCTCTCGACAGTAATGCCGCCGCTGGCCTCAGTGAGTGCGTCGGCGTCGGCCGCTGCCACGAGGTCGACGGCCCGCTGGGTCTCGACGGCGGACATGTTGTCCAGCAGGACGATGTCCGCGCCGGCTTCGGCGGCCCGCGGAGCGTCCTCGGGCTTCTCGACCTCCACGTCAAGTTTCGTGGCGACGGAGGCCCGCTCGCGGAAGTGCTCGATGGCCGCAACAAGGCCCATCTCGGCGATGTGGTTGTCCTTGACCATCACCATGTGCGAGAGGTCCAGCCGGTGGGTGTCGCCGCCGCCGGCCGCCACCGCCCGCTTTTCGATGCCGCGCAGTCCCGGGGTCGTCTTGCGGGTGCCAGCGATGCGGGGTGGGGGCTCCGCTGTTGCCGATTCTGCCGCGTCGACGGCAGCGCGGGTCTTCGTCGCCACACCCGAGGCGTGACCGGTGACGTTCACGGCGACGCGCTCGCCCCGAAGTACGGACTGGGCGGGGCCGTCGACTCGCAACACCACGTCGCCGGCGTCGATGGCGTCCCCGGGGTCGACCGGCGTTTCAACCGAGCAGTCCAGATACTCGAACACCGCGGTCGCGGCGTCGAGACCGGCGACGACGCCGCCCTCCTTGGCCACCAGCCGGCCCTCCGTCGTTCCGGGCACGTCGTTGGTCACGTCGTGGTGGCCCACGTCCTCGCGGAGCCACCGCTCGACATCGCTGTCGGTGAGCATCAGTCGGCCGTGGACTCCGGTGGGTCCTCGCTCGCGCCGTCCACGAGGTTGTGCGTGCCGACGCTCTCCTCGTTCTCGGCGGCGTGGCGCGCGACCAGCAGGGCGGTGACGCTGGCGTGGCGCAGTTCGTACAGCGAACGGCTGGTCCGCGTGCGGGCGTAGGCGTCGACCTCGCCCTTGAGCCGGCGGAGGACGGCCATCGCCCGCTGGAGGTCGGCCGGGTCGCGCTCGACGCCGACGGACTCGTCCATCACGCGGGTCAGCCGCTGGAACTTGTCGCGGGCGAACTGCTCCGGCAGGTCCGGGTCGCGTTCGAGCAACTCCGGCGCTTCGATGGGCTGTGGCTCGGCCCCGGCGGCGTCTTCGCCGGCTCGCAGGCCCCAGACCAGCCCTTCGAGCAGGGACGTGCTGGCGAGCCGGTTTGCACCGTGGACGCCGGTCCGGGCGCACTCGCCGACGGCGTACAGGTGGTCCAGCGTCGTCCGGCCGCGGTCGTCGACGCTGATGCCGCCACAGAGGAAGTGCTCGGCGGGCGCGACCGGGATGCCGTCTTCCCAGTCGATGCCGTGTTCCTCGCAATTGTCTGCGAGGTCCGGGAACTCCGCGGCGAAATCGAGCGGCGAAACGTCCAGCGTGACTTCGCCGGTCGCCTCCCGCTCGGCTTTGACTGCCCGGGAAACTACGTCGCGGGGCGCGAGTTCGGCGTCGGCGTGGTAGTCGGGCATGAACCGCTCGCCCTCTCCGTTGCGCAGCAGGCCGCCCTCGCCGCGGACGGCCTCGCTGACGAGGAACGCCACATCAGCGCTGTCGGCGTCGTCTGCTCCGGCGGTTCCACCGCCTCCGTCCGAGCCGCTCCGCGGCTCGCTAATGCACGCTGTCGGGTGGAACTGCACGTACTCCATATCCTCGACTTCGGCCCCGGCGAGTGCGGCCATGCCGATGCCGTCCCCGGTCGTGTTGTCGGGGTTCGTCGTCCGCGGGTAGAGGTCGCCGATGCCGCCGGTCGCCAGCACGACGCTGCCGGCGAAACAGGGGTCTACCGCGCCGTCGGATTCCAGCATTGCGCCGTGAACGCGGCCCTCGTGGCGGATGAGTTCGAGCGCAGCGGTGTCGTCCAGAACCGTTACGCCGTCGTGGTCGGCGACGTAGTTCAGGAACGGGACGTGAATGTGTTTGCCCGTCGAGGCGTCGACGTGGAGGATGCGGTCCTCGCTGTGGGCGGCCTCGCGGGTGAAGTCGAAACCCGTCTGACTCACGGGCGTCTCCGACGCCCGCTCGTCCGTTCCCATCGAGCGCGGCTCGACGCTGTCAAATTCCACGTCCAGCGTCTCCAGCAGCACGTCCTCGACGGCTTCGTTCGCGTTCTCGACCAGTACGTCGACGGCGTCGGGGTCGGCAGTGCCGTCCGAGGCGGCCATGATGTCCTGCTTGAACTGTTCCGGCGTGTCCCGCGAGACGGCGATACCGCCCTGGGCCCACCAGGAGGAGGCCCCTTCGGGGCGGGTCGCCTTCGTCGCCAGTGTCACGTCGGCACCTTCGCGGGCCGCAGCGAGCGCCGCTGCCAGCCCGGCGATCCCGGAGCCGACGACGAGTACGTCCGTCGTGAGTGGGTCGTCTGTCATGGTTAGATTTCCAGCATCCGGTCCATCGCGACCTGTGCCAGGTCCTTCTCCTCGGGTGCGACTTCGATGACGTTGCGTTCCCGGCCCTCGACCAGTTCCTCCAGCACCCACGCGAGGTAGTTCGGGTCGATCTGGCGCATGGCGTTGCAGTCCATGCAGGCCTCGCCACACAGCGGTACGACGTTCACCTCGGGGTGCCACCGCTGGAGGTGATGGGTGAGGTGAATCTCGGTGCCGATGGCCCACGTCTCGCCGGGGTCGGCCTCGGCGACGGACTCACAGATGGTCGACGTGGAGCCGGACACGTCGGCGGCCTCGACGACCTCGCGGCGGCACTCGGGGTGGACGATGACGTTCGCGTCGGGGTAGTCCTCGCGGATGGACTCAATGTGGTGCTCGCGGAACCGCTCGTGGACCTGGCAGTACCCCTCCCAGAGGATGATGTCGTTCTCGACAGCGTCGGCGGCGTCGGTGCCTTCGGCGTCCCACGGGTCCCACTCGACGGTCTCGTCAGCCATGTCGAGCCGGTGGGCCGTGTTCTCGCCGAGGTGCTTGTCGGGCAGGAACAGGACTTTATCGCCCCTCTCGAAGGCGTACTCGAACGCTTTGTGAGCGTTCGAGGAGGTACAGACCAGGCCGCCCTGCTCGGCGCAGAAGGCTTTCAGGTCGGCGTAGCTGTTCATGTACGTGATGGGGATGATCTCCTCGTCGTCGTCCAGCGCCGCGGTCAGCTCCGCCCACGCGGCGTCGACCTGCAGCGCCTCTGCCATGCCGGCCATCGGGCAGGACGCCTCCATCGACGGGAGAATTACGGACTGGTCATCGTCCGTGATGATGTCCGCGGATTCGGCCATGAACGTCACGCCGCCGAAGATCACGTAGTCGGCGTCGGACTCGGCGGCCTCCTTCGAGAGCTGGTAGGAGTCACCGATGAAGTCGGCGTGCTCGACGATCTCCTGGCGCTGGTAGTTGTGGCCGAGGATGACCACATCGTCGCCGAGTTCGTCGAGCGCGCTCTTGATGCGCTCCGTTCGCTCGTTTTTCTCCAGTTCCCGGTATTTGGGGGGAAGTTGTTCGAGGTTGTCGTACTTGAAGAGACTGAGGTCGGTTTCGAACGCAGCGGTTTCCATTTCTGGCACGGTGTATCCACCTGTGGGTGAATTAGCGTTCGTACTACGGCATTGAAAAGATTTTATCTTCAATACTGCTCTGTGGGGAACATCGGAGTCTGTACCTGCGGTGTTGTTCAGTTATGATATGAGTTATCACCAACCAATATTGAGAGAGAATATTTGGAACGGGTGGTGGGGAAGGGAGCAAACGTTATTGTTGCATAAAATATATTTGCTTGTGTATGACACGCACACTCAAAGCTTCCGGCTTCCTCGGACTGGCGGTGATGATGACTGTGGGTATGTACCAGTTCGTCCTCCTCTCGGGCGGGAGCGGGGTTCCGGGCTGGATGATCGGCGGGCACGCGCACCTGGGGGTCCTGTCGATACTGGCCATTGTGATGGGCTTTGCCGTCCCGGCGCTGGGCGTGACGGGGAACCTCAGGACGGCCGTCACGGGGCTGTACGTCGCCGGCCAGTGGGGCATCCCCGGCATCGTCTGGCTGGGCGAGGGTGCGGGGGTGGCGCTCCTCATGCCGACCGGGTTCCTCTGGGGCGGCTGTCTCATCGCGTCCATGCTCATCATGTTCTACGTGACGGTCACGGAGGAGGGCGGCGGGACTGGGAGCGGACCGACCGGGATGCCGACGGCCGACGACTGAGACGGACCGCTGTTCGTCTCGCCCGCATCGACTGCCCGCAGTCCGGTAGTCTCGGCGTGACACGAGGACAGCGGTCCGGATGGCTGACCCGCAAGAGCAACTGTTAGGGGTCCCGAACGCACACCGGTCAGTATGACCGACTCCGACGCCGTCGCGCTCGCGGAGCGCGTCCGTGAGGGCGAGTTGCGGCTCTACGAACTGGAAGATCACGCCGACGCCGACACCGCGGCGGCGGCCCGCAGACACCTGCTGGCCGAGGAGACCGGCGCGGACCTCTCGGCGGTCGGCGACTACACCTTCGACGCCGCCGACGCCGAGAGCAACATCGAGAACATGATCGGCGCGGCGCAGGTCCCGATGGGCGTCGTCGGCCCGCTGCCCGTCGACGGCGGGGCCGCCGAGGGTGACCACCACCTCCCGCTGGCGACCAGCGAGGGCGCGCTGCTGGCTTCTGTCAACCGCGGCGTCTCGACAATCCGGACTGCCGGCGGCGCGACCGCTCGCGTGCTCAAATCCGGGATGACCCGCGCGCCGGTGTTCCGCGTCGAGGACGTGGCCGAGGCCGGCGAGGTATCGGCCTGGGTCCGCGAGCACGTCGATGTCCTCGCCGACGCCGCCGAGTCCACGACGAGCCACGGCGAACTGCAGGACGTGACGCCCTACGTTGTCGGCGACAGCGTCTTCCTCCGGTTCTCCTACGACACCAAGGATGCGATGGGGATGAACATGGCGACCATCGCCACGGAGGCGGCCTGCGATGTCATCGAATCCGAGACGCCGGCCGACCTCGTGGCGCTGTCGGGCAACCTCTGTTCGGACAAGAAGCCCGCCGCCATCAACGCTGTCGAGGGCCGTGGCCGGACCGTCGCCGCGGACGTGCTCATTCCCCACGAGCAGGTCGAGGAGCGATTGGACACCACCTCCGACGCCATCGTCGAGGCCAACACCCGCAAGAACCTCGTCGGCTCGGCAAAAGCTGGCGCGCTGGGGTTCAATGCCCACGCGGCCAACGTCGTCGCCGCGGCTTTCCTCGCGCTCGGGCAGGACATGGCCCAGGTTGTCGAGGGGAGCAACGCAATCACGACGGTCGACGCCCGCGAGGACGGCCTGTACGCTTCAGTCACCATCGCGTCGCTGGAGGTCGGCACTGTCGGCGGCGGGACGGGTCTGCCGACCCAGTCCGAAGCGCTGGACGTGCTGGGGTACGGCGGCGGCGGCGACCCCGCCGGCAGCAACGCCGACGCGCTCGCGGAGGTCATCGCCGCTGGCGCACTCGCAGGCGAACTCTCTCTGCTCGCGGCGCTGTCCTCGCGCCATCTGTCTTCGGCACACGCCGACCTCGGACGGTAACGCCGTCTCTGCGTCAGTTCGCTATCACTGCCGGCTCTGGCTGACAAGAAACCCAGCCCCAGCCACCAGCACGACGACGCCGGCGAGCAGGAGCCATTCCCGGCCCAGCAGCGGACCGAGCACCAACAGCGCCCAGGCCACGGCGAAGACGCCATGAGCGATAGCGAACAACCGCCGGCCCCGCCGGGCGAACACGACCGTCCCCAGCGCGAACCCGAGCGTGAGGACGACCGCCGAGAGCGCGACCGTGCTCACCCGCAGTGAACCCACGGCGACAGGTTCGACCACGGGTGTGAGCAGAAACAGCAGCCCAGCGAGTCCGACCAGCGAGCCGACGGCGACGGGGCCGGGCTCCAGGTCCAGCGTCGCAGTCATAGCAGTCGGTACTGCCCCCGGCTTTCCGATGCCTTGCCGGCGCGAACCAGTTTTTGCAGCGCCTTCCTGGTGTACGACGCTGGGACGCCCCGCTCCTCGGCGTAGGCCACGATGTCGTCCTCCGTCGGCTCGTCCAGATCTCGGAGCGCGTTCGTGACCGTTTCCTTGCGGCTCGACCCGCCCGTCGCCCCCTGTTCGGCGCGGTCCGCGGCCGCCGACACGGCCTCGGTGTCCACCCCCGAATCTCCGAGATACGTCTCGTCGTCCACCCCCGCGTCGTCGACCTGCCGCTCCATCTCGGCGTAGGAGTCAAGCTCCGCGAAGGCGTCGCCCTCTCCCTGCCGGTTCGCCAGCATCGACGCCCGCACCTCGCGTGCGTGGGCCTCGTCGTCGGTCTCGACGAACTTTCGGCGCTTTGCGTGCTTGCGGCGCGTGCCACACCGCGGGCACTGGGTCGTCTCCGGCTGCCCCTCGGTGACCCACAAAGCACTGCAGTCGCTACACCCCACTACCGCGTACATGCCTCTCTGTCAGGGCCGGACGGTACTGAATCCACCGACAGCGAACGCCGGAGTGAGTGTTGTTTCGGACAGTGGCGAGAGCCAGAAAGCCTGCCCGTAATCGGTTGGCCAATCCACGTTGGGTGGGACTGAAAGGGGCCGCGCTATCGGCGAACCCCGGCGACGTAAGCACCGCAGGCCTTGGCCGAGGAGCGCAACGAGTGCGCGGCGCGAAGCGCCGCGGTTACCCGAACGGTGAGCGAAGCGAACCGTGAGAGCCGCAGGAGTTCGATAGCGCGGGGGCGTTCTGGCTGGCATCAGTACGAACCAAGACAGCAACAACTGTTGCGAGCGGACGAACGCTTAGGTGGAGCCCGACCAACACCAAAGCGCATGGAGGAAGTACCACAGGCGGCCTGTGAGACGGTCGAAGCGGTCGACGGCGTCCACCTGACACAGCTGGCGGTCGGCGAACAGATGAGCGTCCAGCAGTTTCACATCGAACCCGGCGCGGCAGTCCCGGAACACAGCCACCACCACGAGCAGGTCGGCTACGTCGCCACGGGGACCTTTACCTTCCACGTCAACGGCGAGGAGTACGTTATCGGCCCCGGCGACTCCTACGTGATCCCGAGCGAAGAGCCCCACGAGGCTCGCAACGACGGCGAGGAGCCGGTCCGCGGTATCGACGTGTTCAGCCCGCCCAGAACGGATCCGGACTGGCAAGAGTAACCACAACTGTTTGTGGCTTGCGACCGTATGCCAATTGATGACTCGGGCAGTGGCCGCTGTCGTGGCACTTGCGCTCGTGCTTGCCGGCTGCTCGGGGTTCGTCCAGCAGGACAGTCCCGAGACGGTCACGCCGGCACCGGTACCGACCGATGGAGCCGGCTATCCGCCGGGCGTGAGCGATGACGCGGTCGTTCCGCAGGCTCTCGCCAGCGCTCACGCGCGAACGCTTGCGACGACGAACTACACGCTGGTCACGCGCCAGCGGGTCACTGACCGCAACGGGACGGTCCTTCGGCGGTCCAACCACACGCGCTCCGTCGCGGCGAACAGCACCAGATACGCCGGCCACTTCCACCAGAACGGCACGGAACTGAACGTCTTCACCACCCGCATCGACTACTGGACCAACGGCTCCATCGTCGCGGCCCAGTACGACGAGCGGGCGAACCGGCCCCACCGGGTCACATGGACCGTCCGCGACGACGGCCCGGTTTCTGACCTCTCGGAGCGGCGGACGATACTGGGTGTTGGGGAGGCTGTCGACCTCTCCGTCGCAAGGCGGACCGACGGGAGTGTCATCCTCGCCGGGACTCGCCTCACGAACCCGGACCGGCTCATCACGCCGCTGTTCGTCAGTAACCCCCGGAACGTCTCTGTCCGACTTCGGGTCAGGCACGACGGGACCGTCACGGCACTTCGGCTTGCTTTCGACGCTGAGCGGAGCGAGCGGTGGGTCCGTGTCAAACAGGACATCAGGGTGACAAAGATCGGAGCTACGACAGTGGACAAGCCGGGCTGGGTCGCAAACACCACCCGGCGGTCAGGCCGGCAGTAAGCGACACCGCGAAATCCCGCAAAGACGACCGTTAGGCGCTCCGGATGGCGGGCAGCACCCGTCGGGTCCCGAGCGTGTAGCCGGCGTACAGGAGGACCAGTCCCATGTAGACCTCCCAGACCGCGATTGCGGAGATGCCGCCGGACAGATCGGCGAGTGCGGCCCGTTCGGTAAGTGCCCCTCCGACGGTCAGTGCGGTTGCGAGAAGCGTCGAGAGCAGTAGTTCGAGTAGTTCCGGAACCGATTCTGAGCCAACCATGTGTGCGAAGATATCAGTGTGAACCCGGTTGTAGCTTTTTCGATCCGAGAAAGCTTAGTAGGCTCACGAGAACGGACCTGTATGAGTCACAGCTGGAACGCAGACTACGCCGTCCTCGCAAAGCGTGGGTTCCTGCTCGGCGTCGGGCTGTTCCTGCTCGGAATCGCGGGCGAAGTCGGCGGCCACGCCGTCCTCGGGACACTCCCAGCCTGGGGCAACACGCTGCTGATCGACATGGAAATGCTTGGTATCCTCATCGGCCTCTTCTCGCCGCTCGTGTTCGGCGTCCTCCTTCCGCTGACGGAGTAACGCTTCCGGGTTTCCACGATCATCGAATATTGGCCACACGAGCTACAGCATCGCTCTCCTGACAGCGTGGCCGCTCTACGTACCAGTCTCGATCTGGTACGCGCAATAAAAAGGTAGAACCCGGGTGGTCAGCGACGACTCGCTTATGCGAGCTTCTCTATATTCTGACGGCTTCGCCGCCAGAGCCCAGAAACTTACTTACGCAAGTTTCTCGATGTTCTCGACGACCTTCTCGGCGAACTCACTCGTGGCGAGCTTCGTGCCGCCCTCGATCTGGCGTTCGAGGTCGTAGGTGACGTTGCCGGAGGAGATGGTCTCCTCGACGGCGTCACGCACGAGCTGGCCGGCGTCCTTCCAGCCCATGTATTCGAGCATGAGGCGGCCGGAGAGGATCATCGCGGTCGGGTTGACCTTGTCCTCGCCGGCGTACTTCGGGGCGGAGCCGTGGACCGGCTCCGCGAGACAGCGGGCCTCGCCGAAGTTCGCACCGGGGGCGATGCCGAGGCCGCCGATCTGTGCGCCGGCGGCGTCGGACATGTAGTCCCCGTTGAGGTTCATCGTCGCGATGACATCGTACTCGTCGGTACGGGTCAGGAGCTGCTGGAGCATGTTGTCGGCGATACGGTCGTTGACAACGAGCGCGTCCTCGGGCGCTTCGCCGTCGTACTCGTCCCACAGCTCGTCCTCGGTGATGACGTGCTCGCCGTACTCCTCTTCGGCGACCTCGTAGCCCCAGTCGCGGAAGGCACCCTCGGTGAACTTCATGATGTTGCCCTTGTGGACCAGCGTGACCGAGTCCTTGTCCTCTTCGAGGGCGTAGTCGATGGCCTCGCGGACGAGGCGCTTGGTCCCGAACTCGGTGATCGGCTTGATGCCGATGCCGACCGGGCCGTCGTGGATGGTCTCGTCGAAGTTCATCTCGTCCTCGACGAACTCCTTGACCTCCTCGACTTCGTCGGTGCCGGCCTCCCACTCGATGCCGGCGTACACGTCCTCGGTGTTCTCCCGGAAGGTGACCATATCCATCTCCTCGGGGTCCTTGACCGGTGACGGGACGCCCTCAATGTGGTAGGTCGGGCGGACGTTCGCGTAGAGGTCGAGTGTCTTCCGGAGCGCGACGTTCAGCGAGCGGAAGCCAGCGCCGACCGGCGTCGTCAGCGGCCCCTTGATAGCGACGTTGAACTCCTTGATGGCCTCGACGGTGTCATCAGGGAGGTTCTCGTCGTACTTGTCCCGGGCGGACTGGCCGGCGTAGACGCGCATCCAGGAGATATCCCGACCGGTAGCGTTCGCGGCGGCTTCGAGCACCTTCTGTGCGGCCGGCCCCACGTCTGTTCCGATGCCGTCCCCGTGGATGATGGGGATGATCGGGTTCTCCGGAACGTCGAGTTCGTCGTCTTCAGTGACCTGAATCTGCTGTCCCTCGTCGGGAACCTCCACTTTGTCGTAGTCGTAGCCCATATTCCGCCAATTGACAGTCGCCCCTAAAGGCGTGCCGCTTTGCGTCAGACGTGGTAACACGGTGCGTAAAGAAAGGACAACGACCCCACGCCGGCACGGCATCAACGCCACAGTCGGAGTTGATATGGGTTTGTGTGTCAACAGGTCACGCATGCACGTCATCGTCCACGGCGGCGCGGGCAGTCCCCCGGAGGCACCGGCTGACCGGCAGGAAACCCTCACCGACGCCGCTGCCCGGGCAACGGGGTCGGAGGGGCCGATGGATGCGGTGCTGACCGCGCTCCGCCCGCTCGAATCCGACCCGGCGTTCAACGCCGGCATCGGTGGGGCTATCCAGAGCGACGGCGAGGTCCGGACCGACGCTGGTCTGATGACCGACGACGGCCAGGCCGGTGCGGTGTGTGCAATGTCTGGCGTTGTACACGCGGCGGATGTGGCCCATCCCGTGGCAACTGAGACGCCACACGTCCTGCTGGCCGGCGACGAAGCCGTCGATTTCGCGGCGGGTCTCGGCGTCGAGACCGGTCGCGATCTCACGACCGAGCAGACGCGCCAGCGATATGCGGACGCCGACCCGCCCGACGGCGGCCCCGCCGACCATCTCGAATGGGTGCGAGAGCACTTTACCGGGACGGACACGGTCGGCGCTGTCGCAACCGACGGCGACCGGCTCGCGGCGGCGACATCGACCGCCGGACGCTGGTTCGCGCTGGCGGGCCGGGTCGGCGACGTGCCCCAGATCGGTGCGGGATTCTACGCGGACGACCGCGGGGGCGCAAGTGTGACCGGCGAGGGGGAAGCTATCGCCCGGTTCGGGCTGGCCCGCCACGCTGTCGAGATGCTCGATACCTACGGCCCGCGGCAGGCCGCCGAGGAGGCGATTGCGGACTTCGAGGACGCGACCGGTGGCCGCGCCGGCGTCATCGTCCTCGACCACGCCGGTCACGCCGGGGCCGAGCGGAACACCGCCGCGATGCAAACCGCACGGAGATAGCAGAGGGAAACCCCTTTGCCCGCCACCGACTAACCGGCGAGCATGACCGACGTGGACCTCGATGCCGAGCAGTACGAGAAATGCCGCGAAGCGGGCGAGATTCTAGCACAGGTACGCGACGAGGCCGCCGAGCGCGTCGAAGTCGGCGTCTCCCACCTCGAAGTCGCACAGTGGGCCGAGGACAAGATACGGGAGTTGGGCGGCAAGCCCGCGTTCCCGGTCAACATCTCCATCGACGAGGAGGCGGCCCACGCCACGCCCGAGCGCGACGACGACGCGACCTTCGGCGAGGAGATGATCAATCTCGACATCGGCGTCCACGTCGACGGGTGGCTCGCCGACACCGCCGTCACCGTGGACCTCTCCGGACAGGACGAACTCGCCGAAGCGCCCGCCGAAGCGCTGGACGCCGCCTTGGACGTTGCCGGCCCCGGTGTCGACGTGGGCCAGATCGGCGCGGCCGTCGAGGAGGTCATCGAGGGGTACGGCTACAACCCCGTTGTGAACCTCACCGGTCACGGCCTGGGCCACTGGGAGCAGCACACGTCGCCGAACATCCCGAACCGCGAGGTCGCACAGGGCGCGACGCTCGACGTGGGCGACGTGGTCGCTATCGAGCCCTTCGCAACTGACGGCCGCGGAAAGGTCCAAGAGGGAGCTGACGAGGAGATTTTCGCCCTCGAGCGGGAGGGATCGGTCCGGAACCGCCAGGCCCGCCAGGTCCTCGACCAGATCACGGAGGAGTATCGGACCCTCCCCTTCGCTGCCCGCTGGCTCGACTCGCCCCGCGCGGAGATGGCGCTCCGCCGGCTGAAACAGCAGGACATCGTCCACGGGTACCCGGTGCTCAAGGAACAGGACGGGGCCTACGTCAGCCAGAAGGAACACACCGTCATCATCACCGAGGACGGCTGTGAAGTGACGACCCGCTCGCGGTAGCGGACTGCGTTTTCGAATACGGTGCGTCAACGGGTCGACGGCTATGTTACTGCTACTGACTGTCGAGAGCGGCAGCACTCCATGTTCGGTCTGAAAGGGTGTGATGGAAAGGGGTGTGCATGCCACACGGTCGGTGACCGCGTGGCGTATGGAAACGGTGGGGTGGGGGGTGTGTGAGCCACGCAGTCAGAGACCGCGTGGCGTACGGAAACGGTGGGGTGGGGGTGTGTGGGCCACGCAGTCAGAGACCACGTGGCGTACGGAAACGATGGGGTGGGGTGTGGGGATGGTCAGGCGTTGTTCATCCGCGTTGACGTGGTTGTGCCACAGACCTGACACTCGCTGACCCGGTACGGCTCTCGGGAAAACGCCGCGTTCTCGCGCTTATCTGATTCTGTCTGTATCTGGACACGCACCGCGTGCGGTGTCTCACGGTCACACGCCGAGCAGTGTTCAGCCATGTCAACGCCGTCGTTTATCGCTGCCATCCCACCTGGGACAAACCGGGAAGACAGCATAAAAACCCCCTTCCGTTCTGGTCCGTTCAGACTGTTTATCGCCATACGGTAGCCGATTTTTGTGGAAGACGGGCACAGAATCGGCGAAAACGTTCACCCGGCTCTGTCGAGCCGTAAAATGCCACCTGGACGCGTGAACGGCCAACAATTTTATATATGTGCTTTGCGCGCTCAGTCACGCCGTTTTTGCTGGTGGCTCGACAAGCGGAAGTATGGACAAGGTGTTCGCACCGTGGCGCATCGAGTGGGTCGAACGCGAGGAGACGAACCCCGACGTGGACTGCGTGTTCTGTGCGTTTCAGGGCCAGGACGACGACCGGGCGAACAACCTCGTGGCACGAAGCGAGCACGCCTTCGTCCTGCTGAACAACTACCCGTACAACCCCGGACACGTGATGGTCATCCCGCATACCCACACCGGCGAATACGGCGACCTCGACGACGAGACGCTGCTCGATCACGCCCGACTGAAACAGCGGACCTTCGACGCCCTCGAAACCGCGCTGTCCCCGGACGCGTTCAACGCCGGGCTGAATCTCGGGGGCTCCGCGGCCGGCGGTTCCATCAACGACCATCTCCACACGCACATCGTGCCGCGATGGAACGGCGACACCAACTTCATGCCGGTCATCAGCGACACGAAGGTCATCGTCGAGGCCGTTGAAGACACCTACGACCGACTGTACGCCGCGTTCGCGTCACAGGACGGGACGACCGCTCCTGAAGACAAAGACAAAGCTGTCCGCATCGACTGAGACGGCCGGGTGTGGCTGCTGGACAGATGCTGTGGCGGTTCATCCGGTGTCGAAGCGGCTTTGACGGCGGCCCGACAACGGTGGTGCAATGTCACGCCGCGCGACGCTCAGACGGGTCGGCCTGCTCGTTCTCGGCGTGAATCTCCTCCTCGTCCTGCTGAAAGGCGGCGTCTGGCTCACAACTGGGAGCTTTGCCGTCCAGTCCGAAGCGGTCAACAGCGCCGCCGACACCGCCTACTCGCTGGTCATCGTCGCTGGACTCTACCTGACGACGCGCCCGCCGGACTTCGAGCACCCACACGGTCACGAGCGCATCGAGCCGTTCGTCTCGCTGTTCGTCGCCGCAGGAATTTTCGCCGCCGGCGGTTTCGTCCTCTGGAACGCCGGAAACGCTCTGTTGACCGGCAACATCTCGGTGACACAGGGGCCGGCCGCCGTGCTGGTGCTTGCCTTTTCGGCTGCTGCGAAGTACGGCCTCTACCGGTACTGTCTGCGTGCGGGCACGGACCGGAACTCCCCGGCGCTCGTGGCGACGGCGAAGGACAACCGCAACGATATCCTCACTGCGGGGGCGGCGCTTGTCGGCGTCGCCGGTGCGATGATCGGCTACCCCATCGCCGACCCGCTGGCCGCACTCGTCGTCGCCGTCGGGATCATCTACACCGGTATCGAGGTCGTCCAGGACAACGTTACCTACCTCGTTGGCGGCGCACCGCCGGAAGACCTCCGCCGGGAAATCCTCCGGCGCGCCCTCGACCACCCGCAGGTTCAGGGCGCACACGACGTTATCGCCCACTACGTCGGCCCCGAGATCGACGTGAGTCTCCACATCGAGGTGGAGGGCGATCTGACGCTGTTCGAGGCCCACGACATCGAGACGGCGGTCATCAAGTCTATCGAGGAACTCCCGGAAGTCGACGACGTGTTCGTCCACGTCGACCCGAAGGAACTTGGTGAGTGGAAAGACGACGAGGAAGTCGAGCGGCTCGCTGACCTGGAATGACGTTTTAATAGCTGCCGTGCCATCAGATAGCATATGGGTGACGACTCATCACGTAGCTGGGTAGCGCTCGGACGACTGCTGTTCGGTCTCGGTGTCGCCCTGCAGGCCGCTGAAGACTTCCGTGACATGGACGACACCATCGAGTACGCCGAGTCGGCGGGCGTCCCCGCACCGGACCTGCTGGCCCCGCTGGCTTCGGGGATGATGCTGGTCGGCGGGCTGGGGACGGCATTCTGGCGACTCCCCCGCATCTCGACCGGTGCCGTCGCCACGTTCCTTGCCGTCGTCACTCCGACGATGCATGACTTCTGGAACGCCGACCCGGACGACCGCAGCGGCGAGCGCCTCGCGTTCTTCGGGAACCTCGCCATGATCGGCGCAGCGCTGACGTTTCTCCGTGAGGCCTACAGCGGTGACTAACGCCCGGTCGGGGCCGACGGAAAAGTTGCGTCACTGACCCGGTTAGTCCGCGACCTGCGCCCGCTCGATTGGCTCGCCGAAGGCGTACACGGTGTTGTGGCTCGTGATCTCCACGTCGACCGTGTCACCGATTTCGAGGCCACGATCCTCTGCGTCGGCGATGACGACCTGCCGGTAGGCCTCGTCGTAGCCCACCAGCGACTCGTCGGTCCCGTCCTCGACGAGCAGGACTGACGAGGTGCGCCCGATCATCTCCTCGTAGGCTTCAGCCATCAGTTCCATCTTCGCCTCGCTCATCTCCTTCGAGCGGTCCTTCTTTGTCTGGCCGCCCAGGCCCTTCATGTCAGCGGCGTCGGTGCCGGGCCGCTTGGAAAACCGCGTGACGTTGATCTTCTCGGGACGGGTCTCGCGCAGCAGCGCCATCGACTGCTCGTGATCGGCCGGCTCCTCGGTCGGGAAGCCGACGATGAAGTCCGTCGACAGCGTCCAGTAGTCCAGGTGCTCGTCCAGCGTTTCGACGACCTCCAGGTACTCCGAGACGGCGTGCTGGCGGCGCATATCGGCTAGCACGTCGTCGCTGCCGGACTGGACCGGCGCGTGGATGAAGTTGTACAGTTCGTCGTGTTCGGCGAACACCCGCGCCAGTTCCTCGCGGACGCCATGCAAGCCCTTCGGGTTCGCCATGCCCACCCGGATCCGGAAATCGCCGTCGATGTCGGAGCAGATGCGGTCGAGTAGCTCCGGCAGGCGGCTCGTTCCCTGGTTCGTGTCCCAGCCGTAGACGCCGGTGTCCTGGCCGGTGATGCGTATTTCCTTCGCGCCGGCGTGGACGAGTGCGCGGGCCTTCTCGACGTTCACCTCGACGGAGGGCGATTCGATTTTCCCGGTCGCTTGCTTGGTGATGCAGTACGAGCAGTCGGACATGCAGCCACGGGCTATGGGGAGGATGCCGACGACGCCGTTGAGTACCGTTTCGGTGTCCGGTGTGATCGTCGGGCACTCGCCGTTGAGGACGTACTGGGGCACGTCGTCCCAGTGGAGCACCTCGGCGTCGATGTCGGCGTCCTGGAACTCCTCGCCCTGTGCGAGTGCCATACAGCCCGTGACGACGAGGTCGGCCGGCGTTTCCGCATCGAGTTCTTTGGCCCGTGCGAGCATGTTGCGCTCGGTTTTCTCAAGCACCGTGCAGGTGTTGAGGATCGCCACGTCGGCCGACTCCGGCCCGTCGGCGGAGTGGTGCCCGCCCTCCCGGAGCGCCTGCTCGATCTGCTGGGTCTCACCTCTGTTCGAGGTGCACCCGTACGTCTCGATGTGATACCGGGCCATTCATCCGAACACTATCGCCAGGACGGCAAAAGGGCGACGGATTGGACCGGTCAGTAGCCGTCATCCGCGTTCGAGTCGTGCGTATCCGTGTCGTCCGTGTCCGCGCCGTCCATATCCGCGTCGGTCGTGTCCACGCTGTCCCGGTCTGTTTCCGTCCCGGTCGGGGTTTCGCCCTCTGTCGCGGCCTGCCATTCTCGAACGATGGTGTCGCCGCTGGAGGCCCCGATGCGCTCCGCGCCGGCTTCGAACATCGCCTTCGCTTTTTCCCACGACCCGACGCCGCCGCTGGCTTTCACCGGGAGGTACTTGCTGAGAATCTCCACGTCGTGGACCGTCGCGCCACCTTCGCTGAATCCCGTCGCGGTCTTGAGGTACGCGGCGTCGGCGTCGGCAGTGAGTTGCCCGACCCGTTCGAGTTCGTCGTCGGAAAGCAGCGGCGCTTCCACGATGACTTTCACGGGCACCGGGACGCTGGCGACGACTTCCGTGATGTGGTCCCGGACGGCGTCGTCTTCCCCGGCCTTGAGGAGGCCGACGTTACACACCATGTCCAGTTCGTCGGCCCCGGTATCCCAGGCCAGTTTGGCCGCCTGACAGACGCTGTCGGTCTGGCCCTGCCCGTGTGGGAAGTCGATGACGGCCGTCAGCGGGACGTTCGCGTACTCCGTCGCCAGCGGGAGTGCCCAAGGCGGAATACACGCCCGCATCCCGTACTGCAACGCCTCGTCGAGACAGCCCCTCACGTCGTCCGGCGTCGTTGTCGGTCCGAGGACCGTATGCTCGATCCGGTCTGGCACGTCGTCCATACAGCGGGGTGAGGCGTGGTGTGTACGTAAAGACGGCGGGCGACGGAGGCAGTACCACCCGTGTCGGTTGCGTTCGGAAGGTTTTCCCTCGTCGGGGTCGGCGTGGGGGACATGGTACTGCCTTCGGGGTTAGCGCTCCCGCCGCTTGAGTACATTATCGCGTTGCTTGCGGGCACGCTCGTGGTGACAGCGCTGTTGTACGCCCTCGAACCACCGATCGACCAGCGGACCGTCGTGGCGCTGACGCCGTGGATGGCACTCGGCGGCGCGCTGCACGCCTTTCATCAGCCGCCGATAGAGGCCTACAGACCGGTGGTCGCGCCGCTATTTGGCGCGCCGGCGGTGTATCTCACGACCTTCGTCACGCTGGGCGTGGTCTGGATCACGCTGACGCTGTTCAGCGTCCGCCGGGGTCACAGCGAGACGATATCGCGAAATCTGGGGTACATCGGGATCGGTCTCCTGACGGTGTTGCTCGTCATCGGCGTCGTGATGGCACTGCGCTCGGAGCTACTGGGTCTCATCTGGCCGACTATCGCCGTCGTCGTGGCGGCAGTCGTCACCGCGGTGACGGTGCTCGCTGTCGCACTGTGGCGGACGCCGATCATCGTTCGGATGCGCTACGCGGCCCCCACGGTCGTCTTCGCGCACATGCTCGACGGCGTCTCGACGGCGGTCGGCGTCGATGTCATCGGCATTACGGAGCGAACGCCGATTCCGGCCCGAATCATGGAGTTCGCCGGCACGCTCCCGACGGCCCCGTATCTCGGACAGGGCTGGCTGTTCGTGTTCGTTAAATTGCTTGTGGCGGTTGGGGTCGTCTTCCTGCTGGACGACTACCTCGAAGAGGACCCTGTCGAGGCCAGTCTGCTACTCGCGCTTGTGACCGCCGTCGGCATCGGTCCGGCCACGAACAACATCGTCCTGTTCCTGTTCAGCCCGGTCTGAGACTACCCCGTCGATGCATCCTTGATATGCCGCTGTCGCTCCTGTTCGAGCCGCTCACAGCCGAACACGAGCGAGTCGGGCAGGGCAGCCGCATCTGATTGTAGGCACTCGAACACGACCGCGACCTCCTCGAAGCGCGGCCCCCGTCCAGCGACCAGCGGCTCGGTGTCCCACGTGATGAACCCGAGGTCCGCCAACTTTGGGAGGTGACGGTGATACAGGTCTCGGCGGAGGTCGTCCGGATCTAGTGGGATGTTGGGGTTGGCGGCACTCTCCGGCAGCGGTACTGTCTCGTCTGGCGGTGCGTCCAGCAACGCGACGATGAGTTGCCGGCGCGGCTCGGCTGTGATCGCGCTGAACACGTCGTCCCACCGCCCCACCACCTGCGTTGCCTTCTGATAGTGAATGTCTGCCATATTATTGCTTGATATGTCATATCTTCTCGGGAATAAATATATGTTCTGGCCGTGACGATTCGGATGACACAACGCTCATTGGCACTGCGAGCAAGAGAGGAGACGTGCTCGATTTCCCCCTCTCGCAGTGGGCGTTCGTCTGTGCCGTCACCGGTGCGTTCGTGGGCCTGCTGCTGAACATTCCGATGGTGACGCAGGACGAGGGGTATCTGCCGGCGTACGTCGCCGCGGGCGGCCTCACCCGCACCAACCCGACCGCAGTGAGTCGTCCGCTCGCCGTCCTCGTCCATCACGTCACCGCCGTCATCGCGGCCCTACTGTACGGCGTGGTCGTCGCTGTCCTCGCGTTCGTACTGCCGACTGCGGTCTCGCTCAACGGCGTTCCACTGCTCCCTCACGTCGTCGGTGCCGCGGGCGTCACCGCGTTCATTTACTACTTTTTCGCCCGCATTGCGATGCCCCGCTTCGGTGGGAGCCTCCGTGACCGGGGTGACGAAATTGTCGAGCAGTGGGCGCTGACGGCGTTCATCTACGGCACGGCGCTCGCCCTGTTCGTGCCGGTGCTCGTCACACAAATCTGACTACTGGTTCCGGACTCGCTTCGAGAGGTTTCGATAGGCCCCGAGATACAGGAACACGGTGGCAAGCAGTGCGAAGGGGGCGACGAGCGCCCACGATGGTCCGTCCGGTGTCCCCGCGCCGACGGTGTAGCCGGTCAGCACTCCGAGGACGACTCCGGCAGCGACGGCGATTCCCGCCGGCCCCCGCATCCGCCTGTCGAACAGCGAGAGGTCGTCTGCCATACCCGCTCTCTGTCCGGGTCCTCCCTCACTGTTACGGCCGGCGAGAATCCACTGGCTACTAAACGGTCCCGTTCGACGGGCCTGTATGGCGAAACAGCCGCACCTCCTCGTCGAACCGGGTGACCTGACAGACATCGCGCTCGTGCCGGGCGACCCCGGCCGCGTCGACCGCATCGCCGGCCTCTGTGACGACCACGAGGTCGTCGCACAGAACCGCGAGTACAAGCTCGTCAACGCCACCTACAAGGGCCGCGATCTGACCATTTGCTCGACCGGTATCGGTTCACCGTCGACGGCCATCGCCGTCGAGGAACTGGAAGCAGTCGGCGTCGAGACGCTCATCCGCGTCGGGACGACCGGGGCGCTCCAGCACGGCATCGAGATCGGTGATATGGTCGTCGCCAACGGCGCAGCCAAGGACGAGGGGACGACCGGGCGCTACGAGTCGGACACGGTGCCGGCCGTGCCCGACTACGACGTGCTCACGTCGCTGGTCGACGCCGCCGAGGCCAACGACGAGGACGTTCACGTCGGCCCCATCGCCACGGACGACGCCTTCTACGCCGAGACGGACGAGTACATCACCGACTGGGAGGCCGCCGGTCTGCTCGCCGTCGAGATGGAAGCCGCCGCGCTGTTCTCCCTGTGTCGCCGCAAGGGCCTGCGCTCGGGCGCTATCTGTACCGTCGACGGGAACCTCGTCGAGGGGACACAGAAGGGCGAAACCGAGGCCGACGAACTCCCCGAGAAAGCCAAGAACAACGTCGAGCGTGCCATCGAAATCAGTCTGACGGCGGCCGCGTCGCTGTAGGTCCCTCCCGTCGTGTCCAGAGTCGTCTGTGGCACCGACCGGCGGAGGGCTTAACAGACGTTCTCCCGTGCAAACCTGTATGCTCGACCAGTTCCGGAAGCGGCTCCGCGCGGCTGCCAGACGGCTCCGACGGGTCGAGCGCCGCGAACTACAGGATTTCAGGCGGTGGGCCGAGGTGACCGAGAACCTCGTCCACCTCTCCATGCTGGTGTTCGTCCCGCTGGCTATCGTGCTGGTGACGACGCTGGCAAACGCCGTGCCACAGCTGAGCTTTCTGCTGTTTCCGCCGCTTGCGGCGGGGTCGTACACGCTGTTCGTGGACCCGACGAGCAAGTACTCCGACCCCAAGCGGTTCGTCGCGGGTCTCACTATCGGCGCGGTCTGCGGACTGGGCGCACTCGCCGTCTCGAACAGCTACCTCACGGCCCCGGGCGGCCAGTTCGCCGTCAACGCGCTCGGTGCCGGTCTCGCCGTCTTTGCTACCGGCGTGGTCACCTGGCCCCTGGACATCGAGGAGCCGTCGTCGTACTCAACCGCCTTGCTGGCGCTGCTGGTCGAACCGAACCAGCGGGCGACGTTCGTCGTCAGTATCTTCCTCGCCAGCTCTATCGTCGCGATCATCTTCGTCATCTGGCGCGAGGAGTTCTACGAGCAGCGGGCGACGTACCTCTACGAGTCGATGACCGGCGACGACCACGTGCTGGTACCGATGCGCGGCGAGTCGGCCGGACAGACGGCGATGCTGGGCGCGCGGCTCGCGGCCGCCCACGAGGCCGGAAAGGTCGTCTTGCTGGATATGGTCGCGGATACCGACGCTGCCGCGACCGAACAGTCTCTCACACGGGACACGATACAGCTGGATATCCGATCCGAGAACGGGTCGGACACGCCACCGGCCCAGACGCGTCTCGCCGTCGACGGCGGCGAGCCGACAGACGCGACCGAGCCATCCGGACAGCACAACCTCGAAGCACAGGTCGACTGGCTGGAGACGCATGCTGCTCGGATCGAGACACGGACTGGTGTCTCCTGTCAGGTCGTCGTGGCGAGCGACGACGGGTCACCGGCGGCGACAACGCTGCGAACCGCGCAGGAGACCAACTGCGACCTCATCGTCGCGCCCTACGAGAGCCGCAACGGGGCGCTGACACCGTATTTACAGCGACTCTTTCGTAGCAAGAGCGACGTGGTCGTCCACCGTTCGCGTAGCGACCGGACCCGCTGGAAGCACGTCCTCGTCCCCGTGCGGTCTGTCAGCGACGTGGCCCACAACATGGTCGATTTCGCCACGCGCCTGGCGGGCCGGAGCGGCCGGGTCGCTGTCGCGACCTGTATCGGCTCCGGCGGGGACCGACGCCGGGTCGAAGAGATGCTCGCGGACCTCATCGAACCCTACGAGGGCGCCTTCGAGACGCGGGTTCCCCGGACAGACATCCAGACGTTTCTCGCTGACACCGGCCCGCAGTACGATCTGGTCATGATCGGGGCGAGCCGCGACCGCAGCAAAGCCTCGCGGTTCATTTCACCGCCGACGTTCGAACGGCTGGAGGACGTAGAGACGGACATCGCCATCGTCGACCGCGGTCGGGCCTAAATATCCGCGTCGTCCTCGTCTTTTACGTCGAGCAGGTGGTCCGCGATGTTCTCCATCCCCTGACGGCCGAGCGCGGACTGGACGATGAGATGCCCGCCCAACACTGCCGGGCTGATGACGGTGTCCGCGCCCGCTCGCCGGAGCTTCTCGATGTTCTCGCGGTCGGTCGCCGCGGCGACGATGTTGACCTCGGGATTGAGCGTCTTGGCGGTCAGTATCGCCAAGGCGTCCTGTGCGTCGTCGTTCGTCGCTGTGACGACCGCCGCGGCGTCCTCGATACCGGCTCGTTGCATCGGCTCCTCGTCGCTCGGGTCCGCGGTCAGGACGGCGATGTCCTGCTGCTGGAGCCGCGTGGCCGTCTCCGTGTCCGACGTGATGACGACGAACTCTATCGCGCCGGTCAGTTCTTCGATAATCGGTTCGGTCAGGTCGCCGTGGCCGAGTACCAGTACGTGGTTCTCGAGCAGTTCCAGTTGTGCGTCAGTCATGTTTCCGAGTGCCTCCGAAAGCCGTTTCTCGATTGCCGGTCCCAGCAACGACCCCAGCGCAATAGCGAAACTGGCCGTCCCGACGACGACCACCGACATGCCAAACAGTTTCGCCTGCTGGCTCTGTGGCGTTACGTCGCCGTAGCCGACCGTACTCGCGGTGACCAGCGTGTAGTAGAACGCGTCGGTCGCCGTCGAGAGGTTCGTAAATTCATCCCGTAGCGCGTACGAACCGGCAGTCCCGTACATGAGCGAGCCGATCAGGGCGGCCCCGGCTGCCAGCTGTGCCGTCGAGAGATCGACCGGTCTGGTGAACCGGTGGCGGTTCAACAGCATCGTCGGGAGCGAAATCAGCGAGAGCACGACGAGCGGGAGCGACGCCGCAGAACTCTGGACCAGGCCCTGCACCGCCGAGACGGGTAACAGGATAACGGTCACGTACCACGCGACCCGCAGGCGACGGCGGAGGCCGACGACGCTGACAAGTAGCGTAAACCCCGTGAGCGCGCCGGTAAACCCGGCGGTTCGCTGGATGCTCCGGGGAACGAACTCGCCGAGCGGGCCGCTTATCGACACCGCGCTGATGTTGATGACGCCCGTGGCGAACGACAGCACTGCCACGAGCACCGGCAACACGATGGTCGCGCGTGCCCCCAGCCAATCCCGCGGTCTGTCCATACCCATCCAGATTACAGCGTCCGGTGTAAATGTACTGTCCGCGGGCCGGAAGCGATTTACTACCGGACACGCAGGATGTGGACATGGCTTCACTCCCGATCGAGGTGTTGATGGGAATCTATCTGGGGCTACTGGTGGGAGTGATTCCGGCGCTCGTGTCGTGGGCGCTGGGGTTCAGTTTCAAGTACTTTACCGGCATTACCGTGCCAGGATTCGGTGTCGTCGTGCTGGCAATCGCGCTTGCCGGCGTCAGCGGCGGGCTCATGTCACTGGCCGATAAGTCGATCACGCAGGCCCCCAACGCCGAGCGAATCATCACCGCGATTATCCTCGTCGGGATGGTGTCGCTGTACGCCCACAGCAAGGGGGACCAACTCGGGGCGACCTTCCCGAAGCGGCTCTCGCTGAAGGGGCTCCGTGAGAAGAAACTCTCCGCGGACATGGTCGAGTTCGTCGGCGGCCGCGACGAGGTCCGCATCCGCGTTCTCGGCGACGTGGCCGATATGGAGGGGTATCCGCCGCTGTCGGAGCCGCTCCGGGCCGAGATTCGCAGCGAAGAGTGGCGGTTCCCGGCGGACCTCCGCATCGGCGAACTCGAACGCCGGATGGAGGAGCGCTTGAAATCGGAGTTCGATCTCGGCGACGCCTCCGTCTCCATCGACGAGCAAGGTCGAGCAACGATCGTCGCTGCCCCGCCGTTTTCCGGGCTGTCGAAGCGTGTGGGAAACAACCGCCACGCCGTCTCCGCGGACGCCCTGTTGCCGACCGGCCTCGCCCGCAATGACGAGGTGACGGTGCTGACCGAGGACGCACAGGTCCGCGGGACCGTCGTCAGCGCCCGGTCGGCGTCGTCGGCCGATGAGACGCCCGCCGAGACGCCGGCGGACCCGGATATCGCCGACACCGAGACGCCACCGACGCCGGTCCAGGCACCGACGACCGACGGCGGCGAGGGCCGGCTCACCGTCGCTGTGACCCGAACCGACGTGCAACCGCTGCTGCGCTCGGCGACGCCGAAGGTCGTGGTCGAACCCCGCGGGACACACCGGGAGTACGAACTCGTCTCACTGCTCCGGCGGGCCGGTAGCCGGTTCCGCCGGCTCACCGTCCGCGCCGACGGCCCGCTGGACGGGACGACGCTCAGGGACGCCCACGTCAGGGAGGCCTACGACGTTGCCATCGTCGCCGTTCGGACGCCGGACGGCTGGCAGGTCGCGCCGCGGGGCGATGCGGTTGTCGAGGCCGGCGACGAACTGTACGCGATTGGCCACCGCGATGCCCTCGACGCCTTCGTGGAGGCGGTCGCATGACGCCGCTTGGCCCCATCCTGGTCGCACAGCTCGGGACGAACCTGCAACTGGGGTCGATATCACAGGCATTGGTCCAGGGCGTGGTGTGGCTCCTCGCCATCGCGGTCCTCGCCGCGACGCCGGCGGGCGGTATCGCCCTCTTCTACCGCTGGTACGTCCGCGAGCGGATTCAGACCGGGCTGGCGCTCCTGTTCGGCCTCACCGCGGTCGTCCTCGTTATCGGCGCAACGACCGCGCTCAGCGAGGTCATCCTCGGCGACGAGGACGTGCTGGCGGCCGGCGCGATCCTGCTGAACCTCGCCGCGTTCCTCGCCGGCGGCATCGGGGCCTACGGCGGAATGCGGATCGGTGACCGACTGGGCGTCGACCTCTTCGCGGCGACCGGCGGCCGGAACATCGACGCCGACGTGAGCGAGATCGTCCAGACCGTCGGTCGAGTCACCTCGGTCCGCCTGCCCGAGGATATCGACGACATCATCGGCTACGACCCGATGCCCGAGGAGACCAAAGAGACGCTCGCAGACCGCCGCTTTCTCTTCCCGCGGCGGCTGACGAAAGATGAACTCCGGGACCGGCTGGTCGCCCGGCTCAAGACCGACTACGGCGTCGGCCACGTGGACCTCGAACTCGCCGACGACGGCAACGTCGACTACCTCGCGGTCGGATCGCGGGCGGCCGGCATCGGTCCGACGTTGCCGCCCTCGACCAACGCCGTCGCCATCCAGGCCGACCCGGCCCACGCCGCAAGCGCCGGCGACCTCGTCCAGGTCTGGGAACAAGCGCCGGCAAAGCGCGTGCTCACCGGCGAACTCCGAGGCGTTGCCGGCGACGTGGTGACGGTCGCTATCGACGCCGCCGACACGCCGAAACTCGACCCGCAAACGCAGTACAAGCTGGTCACGCTTCCGGTGCAGGACCGCTCGGATCGGGAGTTCGCCTCGCTGCTCCGGGCGGCCGACGAGACGATGGGGACCGCAACCGTCGAACCGGGAAGCGTGCTCGACGGCGCGGCGGTCGGCAGTCTGTCGGTCGCCGTGGTCGCGATTACCCGCGAGGACACCGCTCCGGAGACGATTCCGTCCCGCGGGCGCGTCCTCGCTGCCGGCGACACCATCTATGCGATTGCGACGCCCGACGCGCTCCGGCGGCTGGAGCAGGCGACGGAAGGGACCACGGCGGCTGTGTCGGACCAGCCGGACGGCGATACGGACGACAACGACGAACCGTCAGGTGCGTCTGACCCCGCTGATGGCGGCGAGCAGACCAATGAGACGGCGGCGTCAGCGACTGATTCGACCGATGCGAAGACTAGTGACAGTGCTGAAGATGTCGACACAGCCCAGACCGACGGGACGGCAGAGACCAATGCTGCCGATGAGCCGGCTGACACTGCTGCTGATAGAACGCCGGGGCATACCGAAGCGGCGGACTCCGGGGCCGATACGATAGCGGATGCCGCCGACAGCGACGAGTCCCCGGACGACGACCCGCTGGCGGCACTTCGGAGCGCCGATCCGGATGACACTGGTGAGGAGTTACCCGCGGACGAGACGTTCGAGGACCCACCGGGCGACGACGACACCGTCGAAGTGTGGGATCCGGCGGAGCGAATCAGCGATCAGGACGACGAAGCTGCTGACGACGGGGCCGGCGACAGTGATCCCACAGACGCCGAAGACGATGGCAACGACGAATCGACCGCCGGCGACGGCTCGGAGAAACCGAACTGAGGCGCGGTTGTCGCTGTTTCCAGCGGAGGAACGGCTAACGTGGCGCGGCGGATCGCCTGCCGCCTGAAAGGGCCGGACATGCCGCGGTCCGGAACCCTCTTTTGCCGGACGCCCGGAGTACTGGTATGGAGTGGAAACTGTTCGCACACCTCCGGGATGCGGCCGACGGCCAGTCGGTCAGCGTCGATATCGAGGGCGAGGCCACGGTCGAGGCGGCGCTCGATGCGCTGCTTGCGGCGCGACCGGCGCTCGCCGAGGAGGTGCTCGACGAGAACGAGGAGTTGGCCGACCACATCCGGGTGCTCGTCGACGGCGAGGACCCGTTCGCCGCGGGCGAGGGACTGGCGACACCAGTCGACGAGGGAACGGAACTCGCGCTGTTCCCGCCGGTCAGCGGCGGTTGATCCGGATTCCAGTCCGAATTAGTTTTCTACCGGCCCCGCAACCGTCACGTTCGAGATGACGATGCGCACGCCGTCCTGGTACGTCACGTCGAGCGATACATCCCAGCCGTGGGTCCGGGCGAGCATGCGCAGGTTCGGAAGCGTCATCCCGGCCGCAGCGTCCGGGATTGCGCCGCCGTACTCGAAAAACGCCTCCGGCGCTGTCTCGCCCGCGGGGGTTCCGTCATCAGTGATGACGATCTCGTCGGCGTTGCGCGTGACCGTGACTGTCGACGCGCCGTTGTGTGCCGCGAACGTGAAGCCGCTCTCGAAGAGATCGCGCAGGCGGGTCGGATCCGCGATGACTTGCCCGTCCACGTCGGCCGCCACGGTGAGGCCGTTGGTGTCGGCGCGTTTCCAGGCCCCGTCGACGACCGGCTGCAGGTCGACCGGCGTCGTCTCGTCGATCGTCTGCCCGTGTCGAGCGAGCGTCGCGAGTCCATCGACGATTTTTGACATCCGGTCGGCTGTCTCGGCTGTCGATTGGAGGGACTCCTTTGCAAGTCCCACATCCCCGCGGTTCAGAGCGTCGCCGGCGACATCGACGCGACCAGTGATTATCTGGAGCGTGTTCAGCAGCTCGTGTCTGATCGCGGTGGCGAACCCCTCCAGTTGCTCGTTCTGGCGGTCCAGTTCCCGGCGTTGCCGCTCGCTGTCGGTCACATCGGTGAACACGAGCATGCGGCCGATATCGACCTGTCCCAGCGAGAACGAGGTATCGCTGATGAAGAAGTATTCCGTCTCCCCGTTTCGGGTCCGTTCGAGAATCTGGTCGTCCGTTTCCAGGATTTCCGTGATGGCCGGCAGGACGGCGTCGAGGTGCTGCCCGCGGCTCCCGGACAGCGTCGGGAACAGCTGCTTTGCCTCACCGTTGGACTCCTTGATGTGGTCGTCGTCGTCGAGATACACGACGGCGTCGTCGACGCCGTCGGTCAACTGCACGGCGAGGAACGCCTCGTCGAACACGTAGAGGATGCCGACCGCAAACAGCGCGACGCCCAGCGGCTCGTGGTTGATGTCGAGCAGGGCGTTGCTGACGTAACCGGCGATATCGAGCGCCGCCGGGAGCGCTGTGATGCCGACGAGGACGCCGAGCGGGCGGGTGTCGTAGTCGGCTTCGAGGAACAGTTCAAACAGCATGAAGAAGCCGACGGCGACGAGTGCGTAGGAGAGCCCTGTCACCACCCAGTGAAACACGCCGTGTGTGATTGTCAGGTGCGGGAACGGGTCAGAAACGAACTGCGTGGCGAAGTAGAGCCCGTGAAACGGATTGGTGAGCTTTACCATGACGATGCCGAGATACGTGCCCGCCGCGACCGCACGGTACAATCGGTTCCGGTGGAAGGCCCGGCCCGTGTACGCTGAGCAGAAGTACAGCCACGCGCCGACCGTGGCGAGGCCGACGATGAGGCTGCCGAGATAGAAGGCGTACCCCAGTGTCCCCGGTGTAAGCAAAAATCCGAGTTCCAGCGCCGCCCAGCCGCCGCTACAGAGGAGTAGCGCGACCATTCCGCGGCGCGTGTCCGGGTCCTCGATACGGGCCGCTCTGTGGAGCCCGACACCGCACCCGACTGCCGCGAGAGCGAACGCCGCGACGTACGTAAAAAATACCGGTGAACTCCCAACTAGATCCATCTACGGATGGTTTGGCTGTTCGTTCAATGAGTGTTATGTCCGTGTTATCGCTTCTGATAACTCTTCGAGGCCGTCGATTTCGAACACGAAGTCCGGGCAGTCGTCGATGTTCCCGCCGGCGTACGCTGCCTGGGCCACGTGGCGGGGCGTCTCGGGAATAAGAACTCGTGTCGAATCAACACCGAGAGTCGCCGCATCAGCGGCTATCGCCGAAAACAACGCTTGCGCGGCGGCAACGTCGTCCCACACTCCGACCGCGTACTCGGCAAGCAGGTCGCCGTCGCTCTCGGTCGTTCGGACGCGACAGGCCATTCCCCGTGGTTCGTCACCGCCGACGGTCAGGACTGTCTGGTCGGTCGCCAGCCGATCCAGCGTCTCCCGCGTCAGCGTCGAAAGCGCCCAGCTCTCGTCGCTGTCGAGCGCGAGGCCGGCCAGTGCCTCCCGACCCTCGCTTTCCTGCCAGTAGCGCGACGCTGTTGCGGGGTCGTTTTTGACGCTTGCATCGGGCGTTTCCGCTCGGGGCTCGGGCTGTGCCCAGCGGAACGACGTTGCGGCTTCGAAGCCGGCGGCCAGCGATTGCCCGAGCCCGGCTTCGTTCCAGGAAAACACCATGTTCCGACCGACGGACGCCCCGGCGTCGGCCGCCCAGTCGATGAGCCGCTCGGTCAGCAACGATCCGAACCCCCTCCCCCGGTGGTCGGGGTCGACGCGCATGCCCTGAAACCACGCTTCGGTGTCAGTGAGCATGACGGCCTGGCAGAGGCCGACGGCGTGGCCGTCAACGTCGACGACGAGGGTTTTCCGGTCCGGGCCGTCGGCCTCAACCCAGTCGCGGAACACGTCCGGGATGTAGTCGGCCATCACGCGGTCGGGCCAAACGTCGCTGGTCAGGTCGACAACGTCCTCGTAGTCGTCGTGGCGGGCCGTCCGAACAGTCGGCGACATGCGGGCAGCCTCGCCCGCGACGGTGAAAAAGAATCGCTTCGGTGCGTCAAGCAGCTTGCCTCGCTCCCGCACAGACTACCGTACCAGGCTCGATGCTACAGCCAGGGCGTCGAGCGTTGCTGAATCTCGCCGGCCAGCGGCTCCTGCATGGTGTCGGCCACGTCGTCGCTGTTTGCCAGCGCCCACATGAGTTTGACCTTCGCCGTGCCGGGGAGCATGTCCTCACCCTCGATGACGCCGGCGTCGAGCAGGTCCCGGCCGGTGTCGTAGACGCGGTCACAGACCCGCCCTTCGAGACACTGACTGGTCATCACGACTGGGATGTCCAGGTCCTCGATGGTTCCGATCCAGTCGGTGTTGACGTGCCCCAGCCCGGTCCCTTCGATGACGATGCCCTCGCTCCCGTCGGCGGCGGCTTCGAGCAGCGTGGTGTCCATCCCCGGCGAGAACTTCAGCAGTTCCACGTCCGTCTCGATGTCGTCGTGTAACGCGAGGTCGACGCTGTCTCGTTCGGTGTACTCCCGATGGAACGTCACCGTACTCTCGCTGTCGATGTCGTAGTCGACCTCGCCGAGTGGCTTCGCGCCGACCGTCTCGAAGGCGTCCCGGCGCGAGGTGTGGTTCTTACGAACGCGGGTCCCGCGATGGAGCGCACACCGGTCGTCGGACTCGTCGGCGTGCATACAGACCAGCACCTCCGCGCAGTCGCTCGTGGCGGCTTCGACCGCCGAGACGGCGTTCATTACGTTGTCCGAAGAGGGCCGATCAGCCGATCGCTGGCTGCCGGTGAAGACGATAGGAACCGGCGTGTCGAGCATGAACGACAGCGCCGACGCGGAGTACTGCATCGTGTCGGTGCCGTGCATGACGACGATGCCGTCCGCGCCGGCCTCGATCTCCTCGTGGACCGCCTGCGCGAGGTCCTGCCAGACGGCCGGGGTCATGTTCTCAGAGAGGATGTTGGCGACGACGCGGCCGCGGTAGTTCGCCATCCCCGCCAGGTCCGGAACTGCCCGAAGCACGTCCTCGGCGTCGAACTGGGCCGTTACCGCGCCGGTGCGGTAGTCGACCGTCGAGGCAATTGTGCCGCCGGTGGAAATGAGCGACACCGTCGGCAGGTCGTCGTCGAATTCTATCGCTGACTGGCCCTGTTCGTCCTGTGCGCTCTCGACATCGTACACGTCCGATTCCAGCACGTCGACGGATGCGTCCTCGCGGTCGATGCCGACGTTGTACCCGCCGTCGAGCTTGACGACGAGATGATCGGGCGTACTCGACGGGAGCAACACGCCCTCGTAGGTCTGGGCCGCGCGCTCGACGCGGACCCGGTCGCCTGCGTTCATGCGCGGCACTTTCCGCCGGTGGGACTTGAACCCACTCGTTTCGGCGAGCGGTCTCGATCACGTGCCGGAATCCCCGACTGCAGTGTCCCTTGCCGCCCGCTCTGGAATAATCAACGTCGTGACTAAAAATCACAACTGCTACCAGACCACAAGGTTATCCGACTAGACACTCTCCTAACAAGTATGGCAGACAACAAGAACGGGCGCGAAAACCAGGCCCAGAACGACGAGCGCCGTCAGCGGGAGCGCGCCATCGCCGAGGAGCTTGAACGCGCTGATGACCCCGAGCCACCGGTCAACCCCTCGGAGCTTGCGTACTTCGAAACAGAGCTCGAAACACTCGAATTCCCGGCGACGGCCGCCGACGTAGTCGCTGCGGTGGGCGACCGCGAGGTTGAGTCGACTGAGGGGACCTACACCGTGGCGGACCTGCTCCCGGACGCGCAGGTCGAATCCTTCGAATCGCCCGCCGAAGTTCGGACGCGGGTCCAGCGGCCGACGGTCGCGGGGGCGATGAAACGTGTCGTGGAGGCCGCGGACACCTACCAGAGCGCGTCTTTCGGCACCTCCCAGCGAGACGGGTACGAGCAGACGTTCCGGGAACTGCAGGCCATCGACGCGGATGACGACGACGAGGGTATCAGCGTCATCGCTGACTGGGTCGTCGAACGGATTCACGAGAAAGAGAAACTCCCGGGCTCCCGTGACGTGCGCCGACAGGCGGCGAAGTTCTGCCGGTCGAACGGCTACTCCGTCCGCAACGACGACTGGCTCGGTATCTGAGCGCCAGCGCTGCCACGGCCATGACTGGCGGTATGCCTCCACAAGGACCATACCGCTCGCGGTCCGACACTTGGTATGGCCGAACGCACCGAGGAACGGACCCGCGACGCGGACGCCCAGTCGGGCAGTGACCTCGGGATCGACATCGGTGAGTCAGAGTCGGCACAGACGGACGCTGCTGTCGGGGAATCGGTTACTGATGGGTCTACTGTCACTGACGATTCCACGAAAGAGCGTGGCAGCTACTTCTCGCTGCGGGCGTTGCTGTTTGCCTTCGGTGCGGTCGGCGGCGGGATGGTACTCGGTGGGCTGATACCGCTCGTTCCCTTTACCGAACTGCTCGGCGTCCTGCTGGGCGGATTTGTCTACGGACTGCTCGCCAGCGAGCGACGCTATCTGGAAATAGGGCTTGCTGGGGGTATCAGCGGCGGTGCCACAGCTGTTTTCTCTCTGCTGCCGCAACTCGCCGCGGGGCTGAACGGGACCCGGCTGTTCGCTATCGCCGGTGGTGTCGGCCTCGTGCTCGCGCTGGTCGGACACTACTTCGGTCGGGACCTCCGTAGCGGGCTGACGAAGGACTTGTAGTTCGTTTGGTCCCCTGTTCTGATGCATCTCGTAAGCCCGCCCGTTTGAATCACGAACTGTGGTCTGTACTCGTGGTGCTCGTTGCATCGGGTCCCACCGAGCTTGATGAAACGAGGCCACATGCTGCGTCGGGATGCTCTGTTCGTGACAGATATGGATAGCCGGCATCTCTCCGAGCGAATTTCCGCCAGGCGACCTCAATAGTGCTTGTCCACTCAAGTGATTTATATCTCGATCCCATATGTACATATATTCGGGCATTATTTGGATATACACTTTCTTTATGGGCGTATTGAACCTTATATACTAGAATAAAAACGCTTATAATTCTTGTATGTAAAATCAGAGATACAACGTATGGCGCCAGAAACGTACGGGCTTATCAGTCTGCTTCCGGCAATGCTCGCCATTGTACTGACCCTGGTTACTCGCCAAGTACTCCTTTCGCTGTTTGCGGGCATCTGGATCGGTGCGACAGTGCTTATCGGGTGGAACCCAGCCGCTGGAGCCGCTCGGAGTCTCCAGTTTATCGTGGACAACGTAACCGAACCGTTCAACGTCAAACTGCTACTGTTCACATTCCTCATCGGGGCCATGCTGGGGATGATATTCCTGTCGGGCGGAATGAACGCGCTAGCCTCCCAGATAGTCAAGCGCATTCGAAGCCGTCGGCAGGCAGCAATTGGCACCTCGCTGCTGGGAATGACCATTTTCGTCGACTCGTACGCCTCAACGATGATCACCGGGTCGGTCATGCGCCCGATAACTGACAAGTTCGATATCAGTCGCGAAAAACTGGCGTACATTCTCGATTCTACCACCTCACCCACAGCGTCGCTGTCGGTCGTCTCGACGTGGCTCGGGTTCGAGGTCGGTCTCATCGCCGAGCAACTGACCTCAATCGGAGTGGATCGGAGCGCGTTCCTGCTGTTTCTCGAATCGATTCCGTACCGTTTCTACAGCCTGCTCGCACTTGCGATGGTGTTTATTGTCGTTCTCGCAGACATGGACTTCGGTCCGATGGCGAAGGCCGAACGCAGAGCCAGAAACGAAGGCAAAGTCCTCGGCGACAACGCGGACCCGCTGATGGAAACCCAGGACGATGATATCGTGACGCCCGACCACGTTGAGCCGCGGTGGTGGTACTTCGCCGCGCCAATCGCTGCACTTGTGGCGGTGACCGGATTCTCGCTGTATTACTCCGGCGGTGGGTTCGCCGGGGGGAGCCTCACCGATGCGCTGTCGAACGCAGCTACCGCGGACTCAATCGTGTGGGCCTCATTCTCGGCCTGTCTGGTCATCCTGACGATTCTGGTCGGTCACGCACGGATCGCAGTAGACAAGGTGAGCGACGCCATTTTCGAGGGATTCAAGATGGTGATGTTCCCCGTTGCGGTGCTCTCGCTCGCGTGGTCTATCGGCGCTGTGAGCCAGGCACTCGGGGTCGGTCCCTATGTCGTTGCTATCAGCGAGGGGATCATCACGCCGGGTATGCTGCCCGCCGTCGTCTTCCTCAGCGCCGTCGTCATCAGCTTCAGTATCGGAACGTCCTGGGGAACGATGGGTATCCTGTTCCCGGTCGCGATACCGCTCGGATACGCGCTGGGCGCGCCGCTAGCACCAGCTATCGCCGCGATTCTGACCGGGTCACTGTTTGGCGACCACTGTTCACCCATCTCCGACACCACGGTGATGTCGAGTATGTTCGCCGCGAGCGACCACGTCGACCACGTAAACACCCAAATTCCATATGCGGTGCTGGCCGGTGTCGTCTCGACCGGGCTGTTCCTGATGGCCGGCTACGGTGTCTCGGCGTATATTGCGCTCCCAATCGGACTGGTCGCTGTCGGGTTGGTGACGTACCTGCTCTCCGAACAGTTGTCGGTCGAGGTACCGAGCTCATACGAGTCGAAAGCTGATTGAGTCGGCTCTCCGTCCGTTTGCAGTCCCAAACCGCCTTCTCAGAGTATTTCCCACCCGTCGTCGGTCTGCTCGATCACGTCGTCGTCGTCGAGCCGCTTGAGTGCTTCCTCGACGATCTCCGGCGGGGCTTCGATTTCCCGGGCCAGTGCCGGGACGGTGTCGATGCCGTTTGCGAGGCCGCTGACCAGTTCCGCGTACAGTCTCCCGTCGCCGTTCTCGAAGCCGGAGTCGATGCGGTCCCGCACGTCGGTTATGCGGGCCTGGACCCACCGCTGGGCCAGCGACAGTTCGTTCTCTAGCTGCTGGAGATGCTCCAGTTCCCGCGCCAGGTCGTGAAAGTCCCCGTCGGACGCGGCCCCCACGTCTATCGAGAGGTGGCGACAGGAGGGCATCTCGAACTCGGGGTTGGCCGGATAGGCGCTCTTGGTGCCGAACTCGTAGGGAGAGACACGGACCTCTAGGCGAAGGTTCCGGGCGATAGAGAAGTACTTCCGGCGCTGGTCGTCGGTCCGGGACTCGATGAGCCCGGCGTCTTCGAGCTTCTGGAGGTGGTCGATGACCGCTTTCGGACTGACGCCGATGTATTCGCTGATTTCGGTGACGTAGCAGGGTTTGTGTGCGAGTAGTTTGAGAATCCGCCGGCGGTTGGCGTTCCCAAGGAGATTGAGTAACTCGGCGGAGTCCATCGATACGTGAGTAGCGGGTCACGGTTCAAAAGCATGACTCTCGTCGGGCGGTTTGGTGGTGCGCTGTGTTAGCAAGTGGGCTACCGTCCGTTCTGTGGCCCGTTGTTCCCGCTCCCCTGACTGTTTCCGCTATCGCTACCTTGGCCGCTGTTCCCGTTCCCCTGGTTGGTTCCGCTATCACTGTCTTGGCCGCTGTTCCCGCTCCCTTGGCTGCTTCCGCTATCACTGTCTTGGCCGCTGTTCTCATTTCCTCTGGCGTCTCCGCTATCGCTCCCGTTGTCGTCATTTACCTGGGAGTCTCCGCTATCGCTTCCGTCGTTGTCATTTCCCTGTGTGTCTCCGCTATCGTTCCCGTTGTTGTCATTTCCCTGGGTGTCTCCGCCAGCGCTCCCGTCGGAACCATCGTCAGAGTCGTCGGTATCGGCGGAGTCAGAATCGGCGCTATCTCCGGGCTGATCGTCACTATCGCCGCTCACACCGCCGTCTCCGTTGTTGTCACCGGTTTCAACCCCAGAATCGCTGTCGGCACCCTGTTCCGAACCCTCGTCACGTCCATTTCCGTTGCTCCCGGCAGCGGTGTCGGTTTCGTTTTCGCTGTCAGCACCCACGTCATCTGGCGGCCCCCGGTCGCTGTTGTTTCCCTGTTGTCCGGGCGCGCCGTCAGATGGCCCCTGCTCGCTCTCGTTCGCACCCTGTGTAGACGCATTGTCGGGCGGTCCCCGTCCGCTTCGGTTGGCTCCTGCGTCGCCGGGCGGCCCCCGCTCGCTTTCGTTAACTCCGACGTTCTCGGGTGGTCCCTGTTCACTCCGGTTGACGCCGGCATCCGCCGGCGGTCCCTGCCCATTCCCGGCTGGTCCGACATTCCCGGGCGGCCCGGCGATACTGCGGGCGATCGACGCGACCTGCTGGCCGGAGAACTCGCTGGCGTTCTGTTTCAGCCGCTCCAGTGCAGTGTCGTTCACGCCGGCCTGTTCGGCAGCCGAATCGGTGTCGTTAATCGCGGTCTGCAGGCCCGAAATTTCCGCGGTGAGCCGGCTTCGCTGTGCCACGTAGGCCTGTTCCGACGAGATAGTTCCGTTCTCGTACTTTTGTTCGAGCGTTGCGTTGCGTTCCTGCAGCCGTTCGAGTTGCCGCTCCAGCGAACCAGCCCGTTTCGTCACTAACTGGGTTCGTTCGGTCTCGTTCGATTGGTTGTATGCCGACTTCCACATCCCGTTTTTGACCGTGTCGTTGGCGGCAGCCGAGTTCGACTGGAGGAACGCGGTGAGTTGCGCTCCCATCCCGCTGGCAGAGTCGTTCTGCGTGGCCACCGTCTCCGTTGTGGTCTCCTGCGCTGTCACGGCCGGGAGGCCGACAACGACAGTCCCGACGAGGACCAGCAACGCGAGGAGCGTGGCCTGGCGTTGGCTCATTCGTATCACTACCTCTGCCCTCCCACATCAAAAAGAAACGCCTTCGTTCGTGTCGTTCACGGACTCCTGAAACAAATACAGACCGTCCAATAGCGTTTAAGCTGTCTTTTGAGCCGGCTTCTCCGTTGGGAGCAGGTACCAGGCGATTCCCACCGACAGCACCGAGAGCGCGACGGTAGCAACCGGCAATACGAGGCCGGGGTCGTATCGCAGCGGCGGATGGTAGCCAAAGCCGTAGTCGAGCACGTCGTTGCCAAGCGCCAACACCAGTGCCGTCACGAGCGCCCCCTTCGTCGTCCGGGCGTAGTGAGGGACTAACAGCCCCTCAGCGACGAAGCCGAGGTGGGTGACAATGATGCCGAAATACGCCCACGGGGCCGGGAAGTAGGCGTCGAAGCCGATGTTTAACGCGACAACAGTCCACAGCCCCATCTTGACCAGCCAGACCAGCGCGATGGTGTGGAGGTACGCGAGCGGCACCGTCAGCGGTACCTCGTCGAGTGACTGCCCAAGAAACGGCAACAGGGTCGCCACCGACAGCGTCATCAGGAACAGCGCCGCCGGCGAGTCGGCGTATAGCGGCCAGAGGAACGTCGACACCTCGGGCATCGTCTCGACGTAGTACCGGATGCCGACGAGCATTGCGACGGCGTTGACGACCAGCAGCCACACCAGGCTCGGCGTCTGCTCAAGGTAGTACCGCGCGTAGCGACGTGGCAACGGCCCCCGCTGCTCGCTCATGAATCGACTCGGGACCGCTCGCGGCAAAGCCCTGTCGGACGGGAGCCGTTGCCGCTGAATCCACCACCGAATCCGCGCTGTTTGCACGACGGCAAAAGGCTGCCGGCGAACACTTATGTATGTCAATGACACACATTCGGATGCACCGATGTTCGAACAGTTTTCGCGCGGATACTACCTCGGCCGCCTCTACGTCGAACCGAGAGACGACGCGGCGGCCGCGATGTGTCGCGAGCAGCACAAACGAGTGAACGAACAGTTGTACGCCTCCGGCGAGGGGGTCGAGCGCACAGACTATCCCCTCGTAATGAAACTCGGCTCGCGGCACTTCGCAGTCCACGGTGACGAACAGGTCCCGGCGGATACACTCGTCGTCCCAGAAACGATGCTTGCAGACGCCAACGTGCGGAACCCGCCCAGCCTCGAAGAGGTGTTCCTGGCCAAGGCGGACCACGCCGCACAACTGCTCTCTATCTCCGAGGGGACGCCGACACTCCCGGACACCGCTGTCTGAGGGCGTAGAAGCTCCGCTCTGGTGAGCGTCCCCGCTTCCGCCGAGGGGCAGAAACCGATGCACTCCTCCGAGGCCCGTATAAGTAGGTTATACGCTTAAGCTACAGAGCAATGCGGTCTGGGGGCGTTCTATTTACCTGTATGCCACAGCGGAACCATGCAGGCGATCAGGACAGAGCGACCGAATCGAACGTTTATCTCCCCGCCGGGGTCACCCCGTCGTCCGGGGCCGGCTGGTTCGAGCGCTTCTGGGCCGTGCTGTTCAATCATCGCGTCTGAACCACCGACATCGATGGGCGAGGATGTGTTCAACGGTGGGGTGATTTCCGAGAGGCTTCCCGGACTAACCGGCTCGTATCCACGTAATAACCGGACAGTAGCCCCATGTGTAGAAATTACGACCAACCGACTCAATTAAGCTACCGCAGGACCACTGTTATAACCCCAGTAGCAAGAACCACGATACAGATTTTCACCAGGCATTTCAACCAAATGCCTACTTGTGCGTCTTAGCACACTAACCCACTACCTTACAGAACTATGACGGATATCAAGGCGGTCGTCCGAACTGAGCACCCCGACATTGTGCTCACGGAGACCGTTACCCACGACCGAAGTTCGAAAGTCAGGTCGGTGTCTGAGGCGGGAACAGACCCGACATCGGGAAAGTTCTTCTATCACATCGAATCAGCTGATTTTCAACAGTTCGAAGACGGCTTACGGAAGGATGGTACCATCGGGGAATTCGAACGAGTTATCGAAACCCGAGACGATGAGGCCATCTACAGCTTCGAGTATACGGACGAAGCGAAGATCCTCTCACCCGTAATTTCCTCCGCGAACGGTGTCATCCTCGACATGGAGAACGACGGGAGCGCCTGGATTCTAACAGTGTGGATGCCAGATCGGACGGATCTGGTGCATCTCTGGGACTACGCACAACAGAACGAGATTGATATCGATTTACTGCGTGTGAACGAATACGACAGTTTAGGAGATACGGACGCTGGGTTGACCGACAGCCAACGAGAAGCGCTCCTCGTCGCCTTCGAAACTGGATATTTCGAAGAGCCACGGAACGCGACCCTCAGCGAGGTGGCCGCTGATTTGGATATCTCTCAGCCGGCAGCCAGTGGTCTCCTTCGACGTGGCATCAAGCGACTCATCATATCGTCGCTGCGGGATGACAGCGAACCTCCGGATTGACCGACGGATTCTCAATGTAGTGGCAGTCCGGGAAGTCACTTTTAAGCCCGTCGCCGTCTGCCTTCAAACCGATGCTTGACCGGTTGCTGGGACGCGCGTCGCTGAAAGAGCGGGTGGCCGAACTCGAAGAGGAGACCCACCACCTCGAACGACAGCTCGACGCCGAGAAGGAACGCCGGGCCGACGCAGCGACCGAACGCCAGCGGGCCGAGGCCGAGGTCAATCGGCTGGAGGACCGCGTCGCCGAACTCCAGGACCGCGTCGAACGCTTGCAGAGCGCGGAGGGCGAATCGACGTTCCGGGCCGAGGAGACGCTCAGCCGCGCCCGGCTGAGCGAGGTTCTCGACCGTTTGGAGTCCTTCGAAACGGAGCCGGAGGGCGTGTTCACGGCCTACGTCGACGCGGAGCGCTCCCTGCCCGGCCCGGTCCGGGACGCCTTCGGTGACCGCGCGT
Source organism: Haloarcula terrestris (assembly GCF_031624315.1). Classification (NCBI taxonomy): domain Archaea; kingdom Methanobacteriati; phylum Methanobacteriota; class Halobacteria; order Halobacteriales; family Haloarculaceae; genus Haloarcula; species Haloarcula terrestris. Next base: position 385,453 of record NZ_JAMQOM010000004.1, read on the forward strand.
CGCTGGTCGCCAGCGCCGCGCCGTGTCTCGCAGTCACCGACGACGCCGGCGTCCTGTCGGCGTGTCTGTCCGTCCCCGCGCCGCCGTCGCCGTTCACCGAGTGGGACGACAGCGTTCGGCTGGAGCGGTCGTGGTTCGAACCGACCGGCGAGCACGTCGTCGCGCTGGTCCGCTCGGACCTGTTCGCGCTGGGCGAGTACGACGGCCGCGAGCGGACTGCCTTCCACGGATTCGACTCGGAACTCAAGAGCCAGCACTCGAAGGGCGGCTTCTCGCAGGGCCGGTTCGAGCGGCTCCGGGACCAGCAGATCGACTCCCACCTCGACCGCTGCCGGGCCGCTATCGAGGAAGTGTCCCCCGATCGACTGTACGTCGTCGGCGAGGGGTCGGTCATCCACGAGTTCGAGGACCTCGCGACGGCGACGAAGCCGGTCGACGCGACCGGTGAGCCGGACGAGGCGCTCGACGACGCTGTCCGGTCGCTGTGGACCGTTCGGCTGCGCGTTCCGTAATCCGGGCCCTGTTCCTCGCAGTACCGTCAGTGCTGGTTGGGTAGGTTTTTCGCGGGGCGGCGACTCAGTTCTGGTATGGCTATTGCGATTCTCACCCACGACGCCTTCCCCGACCGAGCCAAGACGGCCGTCGGGCTGTTGCGGTACGGCGACCGCGAGGTCCGGGCACTCATTGACCGCGAACGGGCCGGCCAGCGCGTCCACGACACGCTCCCGGACGTGCAGGATGCCCCCATCGTCGCGTCGATGGCCGACGCACCCGATGTCGACGCGCTCGTCATCGGCATCTCGCCCATCGGCGGGGAGCTGGATGAGTCCTGGCGCGAGGACGTTCGCACGGCGCTCGAACGCGGCTGTGACGTGTACTCGGGACTGCACGATTTCCTGGCCGACGACGAGGAATTCGTCCACCTCGCCGAGAAACACGACGCCGAACTGCACGACCTGCGCAAGCCACCCGACGACCTCACTGTGGCAGCGGGGACTGCCGGTGACGTGGACGCGACGGTCATCACCACCGTCGGCACCGACTGCTCGACGGGGAAGATGACCGCGTCGTTCGAGATCCGCGACGCGGCGCGGGAGCGCGGCCTCGACGCCGCCGTCATCCCGACCGGCCAGACGGGAATCGCCATCACCGGCTGGGGCATTGTCATCGACCGCGTCATCGCCGACTACGCCGCCGGCGCGGTGGAGCGCCTGGTCGAAGAAGCACAGGCAGCGGACCTCCTCGTCGTCGAAGGCCAGGGCGCGCTCGCCCATCCGGCCTACTCCGGCGTGACGACGAGCATCCTCCACGGGTCAGCCCCCGACGCGCTCGTCATGTGCCACGAGGCCGGCCGGGAGGCGATCCACGGCTACGAGTCCTTCGACATTCCCCCGCTCTCCGAGTACGTCGACATCTACGAACGCCTCGCCGCACCCGTCGCGGATGCGTCCGTTGTCGCGGGCATGCTGAACACGCGCCATCTCGACGACGACACGGCCGCCGAGGCCGTCACGGAGTACAGCGACGCCCTCGGCGCGCCGGCGACTGACCCCGTCCGCCACGGCGTCCCCGACGAGGTACTGGACGCCATCGTATGAACTGGACCGTCGACCGCTACGAGCTGCCGCTGTCGAACCCGTTCGGCATCTCACGGGAGACCAGCGAGACCAGCGAGGCTGTTGTGGTCGAACTCTCCCGCGAGGGAACCACTGGAATCGGGGCCGTCACGCCGTCGGCGTACTACGGCGAGAGCGCAGCATCGGTGGCCGAAACGCTGCCGTCGCTCTGTGAGGTCGTCGACCGCATCGGCGATCCGCACGCCCAGCAGCGTATCGAGCGGGAACTCGGCGAGCGAGCGCCCGACCAGCCCGCCGCCCGGATGGCACTCTCTATTGCCGTCCACGACCTCGCTGCTCGGAGCCTCGACCTGCCGCTGTACCGCCAGTGGGGGCTGGACCCCGACGCCGTCCCACCGACGACGTACACGGTCGGTATCGACTCGCCCGAGCGGATGGCCGAGAAAGCCGGGACGGCGGCCGACAACGGCTTTGACCACCTGAAGGTCAAACTCGGGACCGACGACGACCGGGTGCGACTGGATGCGGTCCGGGACGCGGCCCCCGACGCCGAGTTGCGTGTCGACGCCAACGCCGCCTGGACCGCCGAGGAAGCTATCGACAAGACCGCCTGGCTCGCCGACGCCGGCATCACGATGCTCGAACAGCCGGTGGCAGCCGATGACATCGGCGGCCTCCGCCGCGTGACTGACGCAACCGAAATACCCGTCGCGGCCGACGAGTCCTGCGTCACCGCCTCGGACGTGCCGCGGGTCGCCGACGCCTGCGACATCGTCAACGCCAAACTGGTCAAATGCGGCGGCATCCGCCCCGCAATGGGGCTCCTGCACGCCGCCGACGCCCACGGCCTCGATTCGATGCTCGGGTGTATGGTCGAGTCCAACGCCAGCATCGCTGCGGCGGTCCACCTCGCGCCGCTCGTCGACTACGTCGACCTCGACGGGGCGCTCTTGCTTGAGTCAGACCCCTACACCGGCGTACCGCTCGACGGCGACGTGTTCGACCTCACCGGGGTGTCGGCCGGCACCGGCGCTCGGCGAGTCCCAGATTGGTAGTCCAGATCGGTTCTGTGATTTTCCGAGTCATAAAACCGGATTCCTATGCATTAAACATCGGATTTGATAATTGGGGACTAATAACTATGTAAACGGCCACTATTCATCTCATATGACTCGCACAGTTCTTTGTGTTGATACCGAAGACCGGATCGACGAGGTCTCGACCGCGATTGACGGCGACGATTCGCTGACCGCACGGACGGCAACATCCGTCCAGGCAGCGACAGAGTGTCTCGAAGACGAACCGGTCGTCTGCGTGGTTACGGCGTACGACCTCCCGGACGGGACCGGCCTCGAAGTCGTCGGGGCGATCCGCGACACCGCGCCCCAGACGCCCTGTGTCCTTTTCACCGACGTTCCGCCCGCGGACATCGACACGGCGTCGTTCGAGGAGAGCATCGTCGAGTACCTCAACCGCGACCTCCCCGACGCACACGACCGGCTCGGCTTCGTCGCCAACGACGTGATCGACTACAGCGCCCAGGCCAGTTTCATCCGCCCGGACGACGAGGACGAGCGACTGGAGACGCTCGCACAGTACGACGTTGACGACCTTCCCATCGAGGAGAGCTTCGAGCGCCTGACGGATCTCATCGCCAGTCACTTCGACGCCGCGGTGTCGTTCATCGGGCTCATCGAGGAAGACGAGGAGAACTTCCTGGCCTGTCACGGCGGCGATCTGGACACGCTGACCCGCGAGAACACCATCTGCACCCACAGCATGCTTCAGGAGGACGTGATGGTTGTCGAGGACATCCTGCAGGACGCTCGCTTCGCCGAGAACGAGCAACTCCAGAACCTCGGCATCCGCTCCTACGCCGGCGCGAACATGACCGCGAGCAACGGGCAGGTCATCGGGCAGGTGTGTCTGCTCGACCACGTCCCGCGGAGCTACGACGCCGTGGAGCAGGCCGAACTCGAAGACTTCGCCGACACGGCGATGGAGATCCTGGAACTCAGACAGACCGTTCGTGACGCGACCGCTCAGGAGGTCGCACAATGAAGTCCGTCCCCTCGGACGGGTTCGACGTACCCGACGGTATCGGGCCGCTGGAGAGCGGCACGAGCGTCCTGTTGACGGGCGACGACGCGGACGCGCTGGAATCGGTGTTCGCCCGCGTCGTGGCCCCCGCCGACGGCGAGCGGAGCGTCGTCATCGCCACCGAGAGCCGCGGCCGCGCGGTCAAACGGTCTCTGAACAGCGCGAAACGGGGTGCCGGGGACCGGTCGTCTGTACTCACCGCCGCGGGAAGCCCGAGCGGCGACGACATCAAAACGGTCGACGATCTCTCCGACCTCACGGGCATGGGGATGGAGTTCTCGTCTCTCGCCGCCGACTCACAGCAGGAGACGGACCGGCTTCGGACCGGTATCTTCCTCTGTTCGACGATCGCCGGCGAACTCGACGACACCCGGTCGCTGTACCGCTTTCTCAACTCTACCTTCCTGACCGAAATCAGGCGGAGCGACGGGATCGGTGTCTGTGCAATCGACACGAGCGCCGATATCGGCACAAACATGAACAGCACGGTAACCGGCCTGAAAACGTCGTTCAAATCGCACGTCGATGTCGAGACGACCGGCCGCACCGAAGCGACGCTCACCATCTCCGACGACGACGGCGAGCGGACGGTCGACGTGTCGATATAGCGACCGCTGTCCAACTATTCGCGTGTCCAAAGAATTGTCGCAACTGAACGAGCGTTTCTGCTCGCTTACGCGGACTCGACGGCGTCCAGCAGCTCTCCGTAGTCCGGCTCGTTGGTCGGGTCGTCGGCAACCCAGCTGTGGGCGACTTCGCCGTCGTCGTCGACGACGAACACTGACCGGTTAGCGACGCCCAGTAGCCCGAGGTCTTCGATACCGATTCGGACGCCGTAAGCGTCGATGGCGTCGCGGCCCATGTCGCTGATCAGGTCGAACTCCAGACCGTGTTCCTCGCGGAACGCGTTCTGGGAGAACGCCGAGTCAGCACTGACGCCGAAGAGCGTCGCGCCGGCGTCGTGGAAGTCCCCGAGGTGCTCCTGCAGCGCCACCATCTCGTTGGAACAGGGTGGTGTGAACGCGCCCGGGAAGAAGGCGAGCACGACCGGCCCGTCGCCAAGGTGGTCGCTCAGTTCGAAATCCTCTACCTCACCGTTTGCGATTGTCGCCGAGATGTCCGGCGCTGTGTCTCCAGTGGATACCATCAGCCGATGCTAGCGGCGTCATCCGAATAAAGGCCCACCATCCGGCAGCGATAGCAGGGGTACCGTGTCCGGTTCGCGGCTCGTCGTCCGCTCACCGATTACACCCACTCGTCGAAGGAGTGGTGGTCGCGGCTGGCCTCGACGTAGTCCAGTTGCATCGACCGGATGGCCGTCGAGAGGTCGTCGCCGTCGTCGAGATAGTCGCGGACCCGCGTGATCTTCCAGTCGCTCGGGGTCATGCCGGCGTCGTATCTGGCTTCGATTGGTTCCAGGTACTCGTCGATGCGGGCCTCCGGAACGCCTTGCTCTGCGAGGCCCAGACGGGCGTACTGGAAGATCTCGCCGTAGATCTCGTCATGGTCGGCCGTCCGCTCGCCGTCGGCTGTTACCCACGAGAGGTCCGCATCGGAGCCGTCCTGTGCGGCGCTGTAGAAGCTCCGCTTGGCCTCCTGCCAGGGCAGTTCTGCGGCGGGGTGGTCCGCGACGACGAGGCCGCGGATGAGACCGACCGTCAGCGCCTGCAGCCCGATCATGTCCTTGACGTGGGGCTGGGTCGGCAGCGGGCGGTACTCGATCCGGAGCGACTTCTCAGTGCTTGCCCCGTCGACGGGCGCACCGCCGACGACACACCGGAGCCAGCGCCAGTAGGTCCCGCGCTTGTGGTCGAACTCCCAGAACTCGTCTTCGAACGCCGTCCGCTCGTCGTCGTGCAGGAACTCCCGGAGGAACGGCGCGAACAGGTCGTCATCGACGACGCGGCCGACCACGTCCGTCGTGCTGTCGAGGTCCCGCGGGACCCGCACCTTCGGGTTCTCGCTGGTGTTGACCGACTGCTCGAAAGCGGCGATGCGGAGTTCGTGGTGGGTACTGTCACAGAGCCACTCGCCGTCGGTGTCGCCGTACATGTCGGCGGGGAGGAACGGCGAGTTCACCGAGAGCGCGAGCAGCGGCCCGAGCGTCCGTATCGCGGCGTTGTAGTACTCGGGGAACGCCCCGGTGTCCGGAACCTGAAGGTGGGGCTGGATCGACGTAGCCAGCGACTCGAACAGAATCGTCGGGAACGACCCGCTGTACCCCGGCACGTCGAAGTCGATGCTGCCGCCGGCGTGGTCCAGTGCCTCGTTGTCCAGCGCCACGTATCTGGGGGCCTGCCGCATGTTGTCCGCGAGGACGACCCCGTCGCGGGTCTCGTGGGCCGAGAGGTAGTCTTCGCTGCCTTCTTCGGGCGGGATTGTCCACATCGCGTCGAGGACGAGTTCGCAGTTGTGCTTGCTCGCCTGCTGACGGGCCTGCTTCGTCTGCATCTCTACCGCCGTCGTCTGGACCTCCATCCCGGTCTGGTCGAAGCTGTTCGGTTCGGTGTTGACTTCAGCGTTGTGCAGGCCCAGTTCCTTGTTGGCCTCGCCCTCGAACACCACGTCAGGCAGGCGGGTCAGCCGCCCCGCCCAGTCCTCGGGGTCCATGTAGGGCTCGTCGTCGGCTTCGTCCTCGACCGACGACTCGACGGCCGGCTCGGCCTCCTCTTCGGGTGTCTCCGGTTCGTCCTCTGCCAGCGGACTGTCCGGATCGATGTCGAGCGACGGCCCTTCGCCGGGACCGAAAGAGTCGTCGCCGTCGCCATTGCTGTCGGCTCCGCTCGAATCACCCGATTCGTCCCCTGCCGGTTCCAGCGAGTCGTTCGGTTCCAGCGAGTCGTTCGGTTCCAGCGACGCTCCGCCCCCGTCGCTGGGTTCGAGCGACGCCCCACCACCGCCCTCTGACTCGGCCGGCGCTTCGAGCGACCCGCTCCAGGCCGCGTCGTCCGACCCGCTCAGGTCGTCGTCGAGGTCCTCTTCGGCGACCTCCTCGCTGTTTTCGTCCTCGTCGGGCTCGGGCGGGTTCGGCTCAGCGTTGATCGCGTACAGTTCGATCTCCAGGCCGACGGAGAACGCCTCGTTGTCGAACTCCCCGGCCTCAATGGCTTTGCGGAGCTGCATCGCCTGTTCGTCGACCCGTTCGGTGAACGTCGCGGCAGTCTCGTCGGCGAGCGACCGGGTCACCAGGTCGACGATATCGTCCATGCTCGGTACTGTGTGGGCTCTTCCACTATAAGTGACCCGTCGTGTGTTTCCACCACTGATACTGGGCGTTATTCGAACAGGTCCTCGTGGCGGGCCGCGAGGTTGGCGTAATCGCCGGAGCTGAACGCCTCGAACACCTCGGTGGGGTCGATGGTCGTCTCCGACAGCGGCGTCACTGTGGAGGGATTCCCTCGGACGAACGACTCCGCGGGCACCTCATAGCCCGGCGGGACGACGGTCCCCATCGCGACGATAGAGCCCTCGCCGATGGTGGCGTCGCTGACCGTCGAGTTGAACCCCACGAGCGCGCCGTCGTTGACTACTGCATCGTTGAGGACGGCCCCGTGACCGACCATCACCTTCTTGCCGACGGTCGAGGCGTGGACGATGGCCCCGTCGCCGATGGCCGATTCGCGGCCCACTTCGACGGGTGCCACGTCGCCACGCAGCACGACGCCGGGCCAGACGTTCGCGTTCGGGCCGACGGTGACATCGCCCACCAGCGTCGCCTCGCGGCTGACATGGGCGTATCCGTGGATGTCCGGTGTGGCTCCTTCGAACTCGTACTCTCGGCTGTCCATACTGTCAACAGCGTGTCGGCAGGCCGAAAAGATACCGGTCAGATCAGGGGGACCCGCTCTCGCGGCCACCCGTCTCACGCTCTGTTCGCTCTCCCGGACTTTCGCTACTCGATATGGACCACGAGAACGGGGACGGGCGCGCTCTGGACGACGCGCTCGGTGACGCTCCCCAGGTTGGCGACCCGGTCTCGACCGGTCCGGCCGTGGGTCCCCATCACGATGAGGTCGATATCCTCCCGTTCGGCGTAGTCAGTGATCGTCTTGTGGGGAATGCCTTCTTCCATCTTCGTGACGACCTCAACGCCGGCCTCCTCGCCGCCGACGGCGATGTCATCGAGTGCGACCTCACCTTCTTCCTCCAGCGACTGGCGCACTTCGTCCTGATTGTCCTTATCCGCCGCGAGGTACAGCCGCTTGTCCACGACGTACAGGCCATGCAGGGTCGCGTCGTTGTCACGCGCAATGGAGGTCGCATGTGCGAGCGTCTCCGTCGTTCCCGAACTGCCGTCGGTCGCTACGAGCACCGAGTCGTACATCTGTGGCTTCCCATGCGAACTGTGCCCACATAGTACTCCCTATCACGATGAACTGCTCCGCAGTTATCGCACCGGGCGTGAGAAACGTTTGATTCACTTTCCGCCGTTCAGTGTATAATCATTCTAACCATTAATTGTCAACAGGAATGTTTTTCCCGGTTGCTACCCATTAACATCTATACGATGCAGGGGAGCACGCAGCCAGACGATACACGGGCAGAATTGTACGTTCGTTCATTACTGCCCGACGGGCACACGCAGCAACAGGCTGCGGTAATCGACCGTCTTGAGGGGTTGTCGGACGCCGATGTTCTGTCAGATATTACTGTTCAGGTTATCGGTCGGCAGATTCCGTCCACGCCTGCGGAGGCTCGGACCGAACTGGGTTTGTTCGCACTCAACCGGGTCAGCGTCTTTCAGGAGTGGGCGAAACGCAACGATTGTACACTCGAACCCGCGTTCCGAGTCCGGACGGTGGACTCCGAGATATCGGGGGAACAGTACCGCGCACTCGTGTTTCCAGTCCAACTATTAGCGGAGTACAAGGGGTCTGAACTCACGTGTGTGACGCCGCATACAGCCGAGGGAGACACAGTCACTGTTAGCGAGCGACTAACGATGATCGAAGAGGAGGAAGAACTGACGCTCTCACCGCTGGAGCGTGCGAGTGCGACCCGAGCACCGACGCAGTCCGACTCGCCGGTTGTTGACACCGTCGACGAAGATTCGGACCCGCTGCGGCCCGAGTAGCGTCAGGTCCGCCCGCGTCTCAATACACTTATCCCCGGCCGCCGTCGTACCCTCGGGTATGAGTACGGTCACGGTCACGCTGCCCGACGGGACCCCCCTAGAGGTCGAGCGTGGCAGCACGGTCGAGGATGTCGCCTACGAAATCGGGCCAGGGCTGGGTGACGACACGGTCGCCGGCGTTGTCGACGGCGAGCTTGTCGACAAGCATTCGCCGCTGACAGCCGATGTCGAGTTGGAGATCGTCACCGAGAGCAGTGACGAGTACCTCGACGTACTGCGCCACTCCGCCGCCCACGTGTTCGCCCAGGCGCTGCAGCGTCTCCACCCCGACGCGAAGCTCACAATCGGACCGTGGACCGACAACGGGTTCTACTACGACATCACCGGCGTCGACATCGACGAGGACGACCTCGAAGCCATCGAGGCCGAAGCCGAGGAGATAATCGAGGAGGACCTCGACATCGAGCGCGAACTCGTCGACCGCGACGAGGCCTTCGAGCGCTACGAGGACAACCAGTTCAAACAGGACATCCTCCAAACCGAGGCCGCGGATGACGAAGAAGTCTCCTTTTACACCCAGGGCGAGTTCGAAGACCTCTGTCAGGGGCCACACGTCGAATCGACCGGCGAGATCGGCGGCTTCGCCCTGCTCGAAATCTCGGCGGCCTTCTGGCGCGGTGAAGAGGAAAACGAGACGCTGACCCGCGTCTACGGAACCGCTTTCCCGACGGAGGACGCGCTCGACGAGTTCCTCGAACAGCGCCGCAAGGCCGAGGAGCGGGACCACCGCAAAATCGGCCAGGAGATGGACCTGTTCTCCATCGACGAGACGACCGGGCCGGGCCTGCCGCTGTATGAACCAAACGGCAAGAAGATCCTCAACGAGCTCTCGGAGTACGTCGCCAGCCTCAACCGCGACGCCGGCTACGACGAGGTCGAGACGCCCCACGTCTTCCGCACCGAACTGTGGAAGAAGTCGGGCCACTACGAGAACTACGTCGACGACATGTTCCTGCTCGACGTAAACGACGAGGAGTACGGCCTGAAACCGATGAACTGCCCGGGGCACGCCACCATCTTCGAGCAGAACTCCTGGAGCTACCGGGACCTGCCGGTGCGGTACTTCGAGGACGGCAAGGTGTACCGTAAGGAGCAGCGCGGCGAACTCTCCGGGCTCTCCCGGACGTGGGCCTTTACCATCGACGACGGCCATCTGTTCGTTCGCCCGGACCAGATCGAAGAGGAGGTGCTGGCGACGGTCGACATCATCCTCAACACGCTGGACACGTTCAACCTCGACTACACCGTCCAGTTCGCCACCCGGCCGGAGAAATCCGTCGGCGGCGACGAGATCTGGGAGAAAGCCGAATCCCAGCTCGAAGCCGTCCTCGACGAGCAGGACATCGACTACGTCGTCGAGGAAGGCGACGGTGCGTTCTACGGCCCGAAGATCGATTTCGCCTTCGAGGACGCACTGGGACGCCACTGGGACGGCCCGACCGTCCAGCTGGATTTCAACATGCCCGAGCGGTTCGACCTCTCCTACACCGGCGAGGACAACGAGGAGCATCGCCCGGTGATGATCCACCGCGCGCTGTATGGCTCCTACGAGCGGTTCTTCATGGTGCTGACCGAACACTACAACGGGAAGTTCCCGCCGTGGCTCGCCCCCGAGCAGATCCGGCTCCTGCCAGTCAGCGACGACAACATCGCCTACTGTGAGCAGATTCAGGACGAACTCGACGACTTCCGTGTCACCATCGAAGACCGCTCCTGGACCGTCGGCAAGAAGATCCAGCAGGCCCACGACGACCGCGTCCCCTACATGTGTGTCATCGGCGACAACGAGGCGGAAGCCGGCACCATCTCGGTGCGGGACCGCAAGGAACGCGAAGAGAAGGACATCGACATCGCCGAGTTCCGCGACCACCTCGAAACCGAGATCGAACAACAGCGGACCGCCGTGACGTTCCTCGCCGGCCGGTAGCGCTGCTGTCTCGGCTGGCCCAGCTACTTCTCACTGCCGATACACCGACGTCCCGGCGAGTGCCGGGCTCGCGCTTTTATGCACGGCGGGCGAGCCGATCTGTATGACCTCTGACAGCGGGGAGTCGAGCGACACCATGCGGGAGCGCGCCGCAGGTGACACGCGACTCCTCTGGCTGCTCCTCGATGCGGACCGCTGGCTCGTTACCGCCATCCTTTCGGGCGTTCTGTTCTGTGGGATCCTTGCAGTCGGGCTTTTGCATCCCACACCGACTCTGACGCTGCTGACCCGCGGCGACCCGGTCGAAACACTGTTTCAGGCGCTGATTACGGGGACTATAACCGCCGTTACGCTGGTCCTGACACTGAGTCAGCTCGTCCTGTCGCAGGAACTGGGCGCGGTGGGCGACCAGCGCGAGCGGATGGACGGGTCGATGCAGTTCCGGGCCGACGTGGCCGACGCCGTCGACACGCCCGTCAGTCCCGCGGAACCCTCGGCGTTCCTCCGGTCGCTGGTCCGCGGGACCGCCGAACGAGCCGAGAACGTTCAGAACACCCTCGATGAGACCAATCTCGATCAGGATCTGACGGAACTCCTCACGACGTATCTCGAAGACGTGAGGACCAACGCCGACAGCGTCACTGACCAGCTCGAAGGCAGTACCTTCGGGGAGTTCGATGTTGTCAAGGCCGCGTTGAACTACAACTACTCCTGGAAGCTGTACGTCGGTCGGCGCATCCGGGAGTCCTATGCCGACGAACTCACCGACGATATCGACGACTCGCTCGCGGAACTCGTCGGGACGCTCGAACTGTTCGGTCCGGCCCGGGAACACTTCAAAACGCTGTACTTCCAGTGGGAGATCTCGGACCTCTCCCGGACGCTGCTGTACGTCGCGGTGCCGGCGCTGACGGTCGCGGTCACGTCGCTGTTGTTTTTCGATGCGCGGGACATCCTCGGCGTCACAGCTGGCGTCCCTGACGTGCTGTGGCTCCTCGCGGCGACGACGACAGTGTCGGTGCTTCCGTTCACCGTCCTGTTGTCGTACATCCTCCGCATCGTCACGATAACCAAGCGAACGCTCGCTATTGGCCCCTTCATCCTCCGCGAGACTGACCGGAGCGCCGACGTGGACTGGGAGTGACGCCGCCACACCACCACGGTATAAGTGCGGGTCCGGACTCCCTAGTACCATGCAGATTGGCTCGCGTCGGTGTATCCTCAATCCCGTCAGCGGCGACGGCGAGCATGCCGACTACGTCCCACGGCTGATGGAGGCACGTGGGTTCGAGGTGTTCGAGACGGAAGGCGAGGGCGACGCGGTCGAACTCGGCCGCGAGGCCGGCAGGGCAGAGGCCTCTGAGGTCGCCGTCTGTGGCGGCGATGGAACGGTAAACGAGGTTGTCCGCGGACTCGACGACGCCGACCATCTCGACTCGGTGACACTGAGCGTCATTCCGGCCGGAACGGCGAATCTTCTGGCCGGTAACATCGGCATCAGGGACATCGAACACGGCGTCGAAATCGCCGACACCGGCGAGACGCGGACGGTCGACGTGGGCATCGCTGACGACGAGCCGTTTCTGGTCTCCTGTATCGCCGGGCTCCCCGCCGACGCCAGCGTCTCGACTCCCAGCGATCTAAAGGAGCGGTTCGGGACAATGGCGTTTCTCATCACGGGGACACAGGAGGCGTTTCGCTTCGATGGCCTCGACCTTACTATCGAGGCAATCGGCGAGGACGGCCCGTTCACGTGGTCCGGCGAGGCTGCCTGTCTGCTGGTCGGAAACGCCCGGAAGTTCGTCGGCGAGGGCGGCCAGGGCAACATGGAGGACGGCCTGCTCGACGTGGCTATCGTCGAACAGATGCCCGCTGGCAACCTCGTCGCGGAGGCTATCGGGCAGCGGTTGCTGGCGCTTGACACCGACGGCGTGACCCACGTCCGGGCCGACGAGATCACCGTCGACGGCCACGGGGAAGCGATAACGTTCAGCCGCGACGGCGAACTCAGCACGCACGAAACGCTGTCGCTGTCGGTGCGCGAGCGCGCCCTCACGCTTCGTGTCGGAGCGGGCTACGAGCCGACCCCGGAGTGAGACCGGTCGCCTGTCACGGCCGTTCGTCGGCGCGGTGATCGGTTGGAATCGCCCCCGACGCTTTTGCCCCCATCCGCCGAGGGGACTGGTATGCCCCCGCTTTCGACGGGTGCGCTCGTGGTCTTCGCACTCGTCGCCGCCGCCCTGACGCTGTTCGTCACCGAGTGGTTGCCCCCGGACATGACGGCCGTCGCCGTCCTCGTCGCACTGGTCGTGCTGGAGCCGTATACCGGCGTGCCGGCGCGGACAGCCATCGAGGGGTTCGCCAGCCCGGCAGTGATTACCATCGTCGCAATGTACATCCTCAGCGCCGGCGTCGAGTCGGCCGGTGTCGTCGACTGGCTGGCCGGGCGGCTGGCGGCGCTGACCGGCGGCGACGAGCAGCGCCTGTTGGCCGCCATCGTCGGCACGACGGGCGTCAGTGCGGGGTTCGTCAACAACACGCCGGTGGTTGCGGTCTTCATCCCGCTGGTCACCGGGCTTTCAGAGCGATACGGCATTTCGCCATCGAACCTGCTGTTGCCGCTCTCTTTCGCCGCGATGCTCGGTGGGACGCTCACCCTGGTCGGCACCTCGACGAACCTCCTCGCCAGCGACCTCTCGGCGCAGTTGCTCGGCCGGCCGTTCTCGATGTTCACGCTGACGCCCGTCGGTATCGTGATCCTCGCCGTCGGCGTGGCCTACCTGCTGACGGTCGGTCGGGCACTCGTCCCCGAACGGATCCACCCCGCGGCCGACTTCACGGAGGAGTTCGACATGGACCGCCACCTGTCGCAGTTACAGGTGCGCGAGTCGTCGCCGCTGGTCGGACTGACGGTGCAGGAGGCGCTAGAAGGCGGCGTCCCCGACGACGTGGTCGAATCAGTCGCGGACGTGGTCGATGCGGGAGAGTCGCTGCCGACCGAGGCCACCGTCGAACAGGTCATCGCCGCAAGCGACCCGCTTGACATCGATGTGCTCCAGATCGACCGCAACGGCGAGTCGTTCTTCGCGACGGCCACCGACCGACCGCTCGAACCCGACGACGTGCTGACCGTCCGCGGGAACCGACAGGCGGTCAACCAGTTCGCACAGACGCTCGATCTCCGGGATCTGGCACGGGAATCAGTCACGGAGGCGCTCCTAGCCGAAAGCGGCCACGCGGGTGTCCTCGCCGAAGCGGTCGTCGACAACGAGTCGCGGCTCCGCGGGCGGACGCTCGCCGACGTGCAGTTACGCAGTCGGTTCGACGTGACGGTCCTCGCCATCCGCCGCGGTGACGAGATCATCCACGAGGACCTCGAAGCGGTCGAACTGTCGGCCGGCGACCTGCTCTTGCTTCAGACGCCCCTCGACGAGGTGGGCCACCTCCAGGATGAGGGGTACCTGGTCCTGACCGAGGGGCCGCCGGAGCTGTTCGACGCGCTCGACGGCGGGCCGCCGTCACTCGACGCCTCGGCGGCGGTCCCGCTCGCGACCCTGCTCGCGGTCATCGCCCTCGCGGCGCTGAACCTGGTTCCCATCTACATCGCCGCACTGGGCGGCGTCGTCGCCACGGTCGCGACCGGCACGCTGAGCGCGTCGAAGGCCTACGACGCGGTGAGCTGGAACATCGTGTTCCTGCTTGCCGGACTGCTCCCGCTGGGGCAAGCGATGCAAGCCACCGGCGGGGCCGCGTTCGTCGGCGGCCTTCTCGTCGACGCCGCCGGCGTCCTCCCGCCGCTCGCGCTGCTGGCGCTGGTGTACCTCCTGACGGCCGTCCTCGCCAGCGTCATCACCCCGGCCGCGACCGTCGTGCTGATGATCCCGATCGCCGTCGCCACCGCCGCCGAGGTCGGCGTCGCCGGGTTCCCGTTCCTCGTCGTCGTGACGTTCGCGGTCGCGACGGCGTTCCTGACGCCCATCGGTTACCAGACGAACTTGATGGTGTACGGCCCCGGCGGGTACCGCTTTACCGACTTCGTGCGCGTCGGCGGCCCGCTACAGCTCCTTCTGTGCGTGGTCACGACGCTCGCGGTGTCTGTCGTCTGGCCGCTGTAAAACCATGATCTGACGGCGCTACTGCTCGTCGTCTTTCAGTTCGTCGAGTTCCGACTCGACCTCGCTCTCGTCGACATCGACCTGCGTGGCGTCGTCGGCAAGCTCCTGTTCCAGGTCGGCTTCGGAGACATCGGCGTTGCTCGACCCGCTGTCGCCGTCCTCGGCTTTCCCCATCTCGGCTTTCAGCGTGTCGAGTTCGGCGTCGACCGACCCCTTTTGCTGGACCTCTTCCAGTTCCTGTTCCAGCGAGCTCTTGTCGGAGAGCTGGTTTTCGAGGACGCCGTCCTCGCGGAGTTCGTCCATCGCCTGCGAGCGGGCCTCCATGTCCTCGGTGCGTTCTTCCGCACGCTCGATGGCCTGATTGATGTCCTGCATCTCGTCGCCCGCACCGGTCATCGCCTCGTTGACGCGCGCCGACGCCTTGGCGGCCTCGTGACGGGCCTTCATCGTCTCCTTCTTCGTCCGGAACTGCTCGATCTGCTTTTGGAGTTCGTCTTTCTGCTCGACCAGCTGGTCCTGCTGGGCCTGCAGGTCCTGTATCTGGCCCTCCAGTTCCTCGATCTGGCTCATCTTCTGTTTTTTCTTCTCCAGGGCCTGGCGGGCGAGGTCCTCGCGGTCCTGCTCGACCGCTTGCCGGGCCTGTTCGTTGTGCTTCTCGACGTTTTCTTCGAGGCGGCGCTTCTGAATCTCCAGTCGCTTCTTCTGTGTCGTCAGGTCCGCGATGCCCTGCTTGACATCCTGCAGTTCGTCACGCAACTGCTCGTAGCTGTAGTCGAGGGTCTCTGTCGGGTCCTCCGCTCGGTTCAGGACGGCGTTGACCTTGGAGCGGATGACGTACGACGCGCGCGAGAGGATTCCCATGTATGCGCATTGGTCTCTCCAACCTTAAATTTCTTACAGAGGTGTGACGAGTGAACACGCATGGGTGACACCGTTCGGATTCCCGGTGGTCGATCCGTCACCGCGACGCTCGACCGCCCCGAGTCGGAGGCCGTCATCGTCGCGTGCCCGCCACATCCACAGCACGGCGGGTCGCGGTCGGACACTCGGCTGCGCGCGGTCAGTGATGCACTCGCGCCGGATATCGGCTGTCTTCGCTTCGATTACGGTCCGTGGGACGAGGGCCGCGGCGAACGAGTCGACGCCGAGAACGCGCTGGCGTGGGGGAACGAGCGGGCCGACGCGGTCGGCCTGTTTGGCTACAGTTTCGGCGCGGCCGTGGCGCTCCGTGCGGCCGCCGAACTCGATAGTGAGTCCGAGCCGGCGGTCCTCTCCGTCCTTGCGCCACCGGCCGGACTGACCGAGCATCTCGACGCCGTCGCCGCCCTGGACGCCATCGACTGCCCGGTCCAGGTCGTGGTCGGTGCACGCGACGACACCGTCGACTGGGAGCCGGTCGCCGACCGCGCTGCCGACTTGGGACACGCTGTCGAGCGCCTGCCGGCCGACCACCACTTCGTCGGCCAGAGCGGGCGTATCGGCGAGACTGTCGGCCGGTTCCTCCGTGACCGGTTGTAACGCAACTGCTGGGCAGTACAGAGCGTCATACAATTTTTCACAAGGTATTGATTTCAGACAGTGTCGCCCGAATAGACTGCACGGTAGGACTGTGTGTTGGCTACTGAGAGGTCTATCAGTGGGTTCATTACTGTCTTTGCAACTCTGAGCCTGGTTTGGCCATATTCTCAGATAGAAAACATTTATTTCAGCCATGTACGTGCACTGATTGTGAAACGTCGCCCCGCGAGATCGGCACGTTCCCCGACTGTCCAGAGTGACAGGATCCACTCCCCTCCGAGGACAAGCGGACCCGTATCGGTCACAAGCTGGATCCGTGCCGGTCAAAGACCACTTACGGGTAGGCGGCCACCAGAACATGACTGAAGCCCCACAGCGTACGACGTCGGGACCGACCAGCGAGATGGAACCGGGGGTTCTGGCCGTCCTTAGTGGGGTCATGACGGGACTGATCGGAGCGGTCGCGTACTTTCTTGTCCCGCTGGTGACCAGCGAGTACGTCAACACCGGCGGTCGTGACTCCCTTGAGATTACCTACTATATTTTGGAGTCCTTTTTTGAGCAGTCGGTTTACTATCACGTTGGGGTCCTGGTACTCGTGCCGCTCGTAATAACGGTACTAACACTGTCACTCGTCCGCCGAGGTGGACACGCCGGTCGATCGACGGACGTGGCTGTCGTCACCACGGTCATCGTCGGGCCATTCGTAACAGTCTTGCTCGGGGCGGCTATCGCTTGGGGTGCCATCGCGGTTCAGTCTCCGGCCATCGCGATCCTGGGTATCATATTCGCCCTCCCCATCGCGGTTATTTTCTCGGCGTGTGTCGCCATCGTTACGGCGGTGAGTGCGGTCGGCGGCTACGCGTTGGTCAAGCGGTTCGGACCCCGATCTCCGGACTAATCGCAGGCGGGAGTGCTGTCTCGTCACAGCTAACGGCGGGAGGACGGGACGGTTAGCACGCCATGCATCGCAGTTCACGTGCATCGATTTTGACATACGCTGTACCACTCCAGCCAAACGGTATCGCAGTCCCGAATCATAGCTCTGTATTGAACGGTTCTGGGCCCGTACTGACCGTTTCAACTCGGGCCTGACAACAGTTCTATGACACCATAGGAAAGTACCGAAAGACAGAGACACCGGCGGCCCGACCTCTGGATATGAACCGTCCGCTCGCGTTCGCCGCTGTTTCGTTCACTACGACCCTGGTAGCGCTGTTAGTGCTGATGCAGACAGCACTCGTCGCGGGTGGCCCAGCCAGAGCGGTCGTCCTCGCCACGATGGGCGGGGTGGGGACCTACGTCGCTATCAGATCCGGCGTCCTCAAATCGTAACCCGAATGGAAGGTACATTTATAATATATACTGATAAATATTGTAGTATGTCAACGCACACCAGGAAGGCGGTGTCGCGGTCGACACGCCAGGGTGTGGTCTCGCTTCTGGGAGGGTTCGTCGCCGGTTACCTGCTGTTTATCGCTATCGGCTCCGGCCCCAGTGACGCGCTGTTTTCGGCGCTGTCGCTTGCCGTGCTCGTGACGGCGTGGCGACTCTTCATGCAGCCGTCACTGTCGGCCCGTTGACACTGCGATAGGGTGGCGAACAGTGCGCGCTCCGAAACCGTTTAGACTACGCGGGGTTCACCGTCGGTATGCCGACCGAACCCGAAACGGACTACGACCCGGAACTGGGTCGGAAGTTCATCTTCGTCACCGGTGGCGTGATGTCTGGCCTGGGGAAAGGCATCACCGCCGCCAGTACAGGTAGATTGCTCAAAAACGCCGGGTTCGACGTTACAGCGGTCAAAATTGACCCGTATCTGAACGTCGACGCCGGTACGATGAACCCCTTCCAGCACGGCGAGGTGTACGTGCTCAAAGACGGTGGGGAGGTCGACCTCGACTTGGGGAACTACGAGCGGTTCCTCGACATCGACATGACCTTCGACCACAACGTCACCACGGGGAAGACCTACCAGCACGTCATCGAGAAGGAGCGGGCCGGCGACTACCTCGGTCGCACGGTCCAGATCATCCCGCACATCACCGACGACATCAAGCGCCGCATCCGCGAGGCCGCCGAAGGCAACGATGTTTGTATCATCGAAGTCGGCGGGACGGTCGGTGACATCGAGGGAATGCCGTATCTCGAAGCGCTCCGGCAGTTCGCCCACGAGGAAGACGAGGACGATATTCTCTTTACCCACGTCACGCTCGTCCCCTACTCGAAAAACGGCGAGCAGAAGACCAAGCCCACACAGCACTCCGTGAAGGAACTGCGCTCTATCGGTCTCCAGCCGGACATTCTGGTCGGCCGCTGTTCGGACAAGCTCGATATCGACACGAAGGAGAAGATCGCGCTGTTCTGTGACGTGCCGACGGAAGCCGTCTTCTCGAACCCCGACGTTGACGATATCTACCACGTCCCGCTGATGGTCGAGGAGGAAGGCCTCGACGAGTACGTGATGGAAGAACTCGACATCGCGTCGGAGGCGCTGCCCGAAGACGAGCGGGAGAACCGCTGGCGCGACCTCGTCACCCAGCAGACCGAGGGGGAGGTCGAGGTCGCCCTCGTCGGCAAGTACGACCTGGAAGACGCCTACATGTCCGTCCACGAGGCGCTGAAACACGCCGGGCTGGAGAAGAACGTCGACGTGAACGTCCGGTGGGTCAACTCCGAGAAGATGAGCGACCACCACGCCGACCGGATGCGCGAGGCCGACGCCATCGTCGTCCCCGGCGGGTTCGGCGCGCGCGGGACCGAGGGGAAAATCGAAGCGATCCGGTACGCCCGCGAGAACGACATCCCGTTCCTCGGGCTGTGTCTCGGCTTCCAGATGGCCGTCGTCGAGTACGCCCGGAACGTGCTGGACCTCGATGACGCCCACTCCGCCGAACTGGACGAGGACACGGCCTACCCCGTCATCGACATCCTGCCCGAGCAGTACGAAATCGAGGATATGGGCGGCACGATGCGGCTGGGCGCTCACGAGACCGACATCGACGCCGGCACGCTCGCCGCGACACTGTACGGCGGCGAGTCCTGTACCGAACGGCACCGCCACCGCTACGAGGTCAACCCCGAGTATATCGACGACCTCGAAGCCGCCGGGCTGAAGTTCTCCGGCCGCGCCGGAAACCGTATGGAGATACTCGAACTCGCGCCCGAGGACCACCCGTACTTCATCGGGACGCAGTTCCATCCGGAGTTCCGCTCCCGACCGACCCGTGCCAGTCCGCCCTTTGTCGGCCTGCTTGAGGCCGTACTCGGCGACGACCCCCACACTGTGACGACTGAGGAGGTGAGCCACTGATGGTGAACGTCGACGAGTTCATCGAGGAGGCGAAAGCCGAGATCGCCGAGGAGATCGGCGACAAGCACGCCGTCATCGGCCTCTCCGGCGGCGTCGACTCCTCGACGGCCGCCGCCCTGGCCTACGAGGCCATCGGCGACCAGCTCACAGCCGTCTACGTCGACACCGGGCTGATGCGGAAAGGCGAAACCGACGAGATCCGCGAGACGTTCGACTACATGGACTCGCTGCGCATCATCGACGCCCAGGACCGCTTCCTCGACGCGCTGGGCGGCGAGACCGACCCCGAGGAGAAGCGCCACATCATCGGCGAGCAGTTCATCCGGGAGTTCGAGACGGTCGCGCGCGAGGTCGACGCCGACTACCTCGTCCAGGGGACCATCTACCCCGACCGAATCGAGAGCGAGGGGACCATCAAGTCCCACCACAACGTCGGCGGCCTCCCCGAAGTCGTGGACTTCGAGGGCATCGTCGAACCGATGCGTGACCTCTACAAGGACGAGGTCCGCGAGGTCGCCCGCGCGCTCGATCTCGAAGAGATCATCTCCGAGCGGATGCCGTTCCCCGGCCCCGGGCTCGCCGTTCGCATCATCGGCGAGGTCACCGAGGAGAAACTGGAAGTGGCCCGCGAGGCCAACCACGTCGTCGAGGAGGAACTGGAAGAGTACGAGCCGTGGCAAGCCCTGGCCGCCGTCATCGGCAAGGCCACGGGCGTCAAGGGCGACAACCGCGTCCACGGCTGGGTCGTCGCCGTTCGCTCCGTCGAGAGCCGAGACGGGATGACCGCCCGCGCGCAGGAACTCGACTGGGACACGCTCCAGCGCATCCAATCGCGTATCACGGGGGCACACGAGAACGTCGCCCGCGTCGTCTACGACGTGACCCACAAACCGCCAGCGACAATCGAGTACGAATGAAGGTCGTCCTCGTCGGCTCGGACCCGAACGGACTCACGGACGCCCTCGAAGCCGAAGGCCACACTGTAACGGTTGCCGACGTGGGTAACCGACCCGGATTGGAGGAGGCCGGCATCCACGAGGCGGACGTGTACCTGCTGACCGAGATGTCCCAGGCGACCTCTATCGCCGTCGCCAAGGACCTCACCCCCGACCTGCGGGTCGTCGTCTACGCCGAGGGGTCGCTGCCCGACTTCGCCAGCCGACAGACCGACCTCGTCGTCGACCCAGACCTGCTTGGCGTCGAGGCGGTCGCCGAGGAACTGTAGCGTCGTCCGCCGGTTTTCATATTCCGGCCGCTCACAGCGTCGCTGCCAAGTCGGCGAGCTTCTCGGAGCCGTTTTTCTGGAAGGGGATGCCGTGACCCGGGACAGCGACCTCGAAATCGGGTGCGCGCTCGGCGAAATCACGGATACTCCTGGCGACGCTATCAGTATCATAGCTCACCAGCCACGGCGAGGGCTGGAAGCGGCCGCCATCCTCCCGCACGAGATCGCCCAGCAGGCCCAGTGACAGCACCTCGCTGACGTAACAGACGTGACCCGGCGTGTGGCCGGGGGTGTGGTAGGCGGTGAAACTGCCGACGGTGTCGCCGTCGGCGAGCGGGACGACATCGTTGGCCGGCACGTCCAGAAATGACGAAACGAGACGCTGGAACGCGCCCTTGTGATTGCCCAGTGGCGGGCGCTGGTCGCCGGTGACCAGCGGCGCGTCCCGTTCCCCCACGTAGATGGTCACGTCGACGCCGTCGAAGGCCGACAGCCCACCGACGTGGTCAAAATCGAAGTGCGTGAGGAGGATTCGGTCCAGATCCCGGAGTTCGTAGCCGGCCTCGCTCAGGCCGGCGATGAGTTCGTTGCCATGCCAGGGTAGCCCTGTGTCCACGAGCGTCAGCGTTCCGCCATCGTCGACGAGCGCTGCGTTGACGCCCGAGAGGTCGTACCACCAGCTGTCGTCGGCGAGCGCCGTTACCATACCGCGGGGTTGGTGCGGCGGTTCCTAAACTGTCACTGTCCCGGCGTCAGTCGAGTGCGACCGGCGCGGCCTGTCGCACGTCGTCCTGGAGGCGGTCGGCGTGTTCCAGTCGGATCTCGCGGGAGTCACGAGCCGTGACCGGCTCCGGCCTGTCAAACGTCGGCGCGACCGGCTCGTAGGCGTCCACGTCGAACCCCATCCGGTCGAGATACGACTGCACGCTGTCGGCGGCAACGCCCTCCCGGATAGCATCGTTCGCGTACGCCAGCACAGCATCGAATTCGGGGAGCACGATCTCGTCGTCGGTAACGCGGCCTGTCTCTCCCTCGATGCGCACCTCGGTTCCCCGCAGGTGGTCCATGAGAGACGCCACGTCGTCGGCGAGTTGCAGGACCTGGCTCGGGAGTGCAGCGTCGGGCGACCGCCACTCGACGGTGCCGAACTCGGCCCGGAGCTGGACCGGCGTCCAGATCGAGCTTTCGGGCTCGAAGTTCGCTGCGACGGTCCGCCGGTCGATACCGGCGTCGACGGCCGCGGCCACGAACTCGTCGTAGCGCCGTTCGAGCCGCCGGTCCCACTCGTCGGTGTCATCGAGATACGACCACAGCCAGCCCTGGTGTGGCACTGAGTTGTACGCCATCCAGCGGTACAGTTTCGAGCGAGCCCCATCGGCCAGCTGCCGGCCGCGGAAGTACGGCGACGACGAGACGAGCGCCAGCGCGGGGTCGATGGCGATCAGCGTGTTCAACTGGTCTATCGCCCGCCCCGGCTGCTGTTCGACGTGGATGTGTGTCCCGGCGCAGTGGCGAACGTACTCGAAATCGTCGCCGATGACACAGTTTTGAATCCGGGTCCGGTCGCTCGGAATCTCCTGAATCTCGTCGGCCTTGACCGGCGTCGAAAGCGGAACGAGACGTTTGCCGAGGTCGTCGGCCTGCCGCAACACGGCACCGAGCCGATCAAGGAGTTCCTCGTGCAGTTCTGTCGCTGTCTCGCATGGTGTCGTTTTGACTTCCAGCAGTGGTTCGACGAACTCCCGCTCCGCGCCCGGGGTTGCGTCAACGAGCGCGCCCGGTTCGACCAGCTGGCCCGCGTCGTCGATGACCCAGTACTCCACTTCAATGCTCCGTCGTATCGGTTCGGATTCGTGTACTGACACAGTGGCCTCGCTGTGGATTCAGCGGTGTGTCCTCGTGCCGAAATCTAGTGGTAACACACCACACGATAACTGTGGCCAGACGGCTTATCATTGTTGTGTGATTTGTAATATTTGCCCCATCCATGGCCACGACTATCCGGATAGCCATCGTAAAACCGGACACAAATGCCATAGTCTGCCGAATTCACGCTACAATCTGCCGATTCCGAGTAATTTCCGGTCGCCGAGCCGGGACGGCGCTCAGAACGGCAACTGCGACCGGACGAACTGCACGCCAGTCTTGACCTTCGAGGGGTCCCGAATCCGCTCTATCTCCGCGTCTGTGAGTTCGAAATCGAAGACGGCCATGTTCGCTGCCAGATGCTCGCGGCTGGAGGCCTTCGGGATCGCGGCCACGCCGTCCTGCTGGAGGAGCCACCGCAAGGCGACCTGGGCCGAGGACTTGCCGTATCGATTGCCGATCTGGACGAGCGCGGGGTCGTCGAGAACCCCGCCGCGAGCGAGCGGGCTGTAGGCGGTCAGGAGTACGTCGTGGATGCGGCAGTAATCAAGCAGTTTCCGCTGGTCCCAGTAGGGGTGATACTGTACCTGATCGGTGAGGATGGGGGCCGTTGAGATGTCTCGAGCCCTGTTCAACAGCGACGGCGAGAAGTTGCTGACGCCGATGTGCCGTACCAGCCCCTCGTCGACGAGGTCGTTCATCGCGCCGAGCGTCTCCGACAGCGGGGCCATCCACGGCGTGTTCGGCCAGTGGATGAGCAGGAGGTCCAGGTAGTCCGTCCCCAGTTTGTTCAGGCTCTCCCGCGTCGACCGGCGGACGCTTCGCTCGTCGCGGTTAGACCCATCGAGCTTCGTCGTCAGGAACACGTCCTCGCGGTCCACCGCGGCGGCCTCCATCCCCAGACCGACCTGTCGCTCGTTGCCGTAGGCCTGGGCCGTGTCGATGTGGCGATAGCCCATCTCCAGGGCCGCTTCGACCGTTTCCCGGCAGGTATGGCCGGTCAACTGCCACGTTCCGAGGCCGAGTGCGGGGACCGACGTTCCCTGGACCTGAATGTCGTCCATGGGCTTCGTTGGTGTCACGCCTGTAAAACGTCGGTGACCGCGCCAGGGGCCCGTGTGGCTGAAACTTCAGAGGTATGTCGTGGCTACCGCCCGTAAAACAAATCATTTACCATGAACAATTTTCAAGTATTAATACGATCCCTATCCGAATTGTCACGTCTCGCGGGAGACAGGAGAACGCGTCCATGTGCCACCAGTACCCGCAACGGATAGGAGTATCACTACACGACCACTCCCGGGGCCGGAGGGGACGCCCATGAGCCAATTGGACGGTGTGTTCGTCTCGCTGACGACCGGCGCCGGACAGTACGCTGGCACCGACGACCACGTATATCTCGGTATCTGTGGCACGGTTGGCGGTCGTGAGTTTGCCCTCAACGTCGAAAATTTCGACGACTGGGAGGAGGGCAGCGTCGTGACCTACGGCTTCGGCCCCCGGGCGGGTTTCTACGGCGCGAAGGATCCACGGACCGCGGCCGATCAACTCGACCGGATGACGATTTGCCTGCCGAACGTAACGCACGTCTATCTCCGAAAACAGGGGGACAGGACGACCTCGGGCGACGACTACTGGGAGCTACAGGAGTGCCACGTCAATCTCCATTCACCGTCCTCGACCCGGCAGTTCGTCTCCACCGGGACGGCACGCCTCGGGAACGAGTACGGACACAAAATCTGGCTCGCCGAGTCGTTCCACCAGGGTGCTTATAAGAACGCACACATCCCCGTAGACGGAACAGCCGAGTGCCAGAACGACGGAGAGTAGCAGGCCTCGCCAGCTACTTTTCGAGGATCGTCCCGCCTGAGCCGACCGCGATGTCGGTGCCACCGCGGACGACGGCCTTCAGGTTCTCGCCGGCGGGCGTCTCCTCCTGGGTCCAGTCACCGCCACCGAGGGCGTACACCTTGCCGCCGCCACCGACCGTGTAGCCGGTGCTGTCGTCGTCGGTGACCTCGATGTCGCGCAGGCCGGCGTCGCCCGTGTCGGTCGGCGTCCACTCGGACCCGTTCCAGTGGAAGATCATCCCGCCGCCGCCGGAGATCCACACGTCGTTCGGGCCGTCGGAGTCGACGCCGTAGAAGTTGACGTTGGCGTCGGCGAGGCCGATCTTGTCCCACGTCGAGCCGTCGTCGGTGACGAAGACGCTCTTGTTCCCGTCGACGATGTGGCCCGAACGCACGCCGTGGAAGTCGACGGCGTTGATGGCCGACCCGGAGCCGGGCGTGGTGTAGTCCCACGTCTGGCTCGCGCCGTTCTCGAAGCTGTAGTACATCTTGCCGGAGTCGCCGGCGACGTAGACGTTCGCCTCGCCGGCGTCGCCGGTCACGGACACGTCGTTGAAGTTGTTGGTAACGTCCATCGGGGCGCTGTGGTCGGTGAGGACGCCTGACTCAACGTCGTACTCGCCGATAGCACCCGACGCACCGACGAACCAGAGGGCCTTGCCGTCGTCAGTCACGTCGGCCCCGAAGAGGCTGTTGCCGTTGCCGGTCGGACCGCCGCCGAGGACCTTCTGCCAGCCCGTGCTGGTTCGTTCGAGGACGATACCGCCACCCGCCACCGCGTACGCGCCGGTGGCCGTGTATTCGACATCGTGGAGGGTGTTCCCGGTCGGGGACTCGACGGACTCCCAGGGACCGGCCGCTGCAACCGTGCCGGAGAGGGCCGCCCCGCCCACTGCGGCTGCAGCTGTCGCGCCGATACCCTTGAGTACGCCACGTCGTGTCGCGTTGCGATCGGACATGACACCCGACTCTGAGGACTGTCTGCACTTCAATGGGGGGCGCAGTTAACGACCTTTCACGGCGCTTCAAACGTTTAAACGGTGGATATATCGGGTTTCAGTTCGCTGAGATCGGAAAACCTGGCGTCCCGGTCAGAACCGGCAAACATCACATTAAGACGGGTAAACGGACACAAGACTGATACCGTGACTTCGCTGGCGGAGGTCAGGACAGCGCAGCGACCAGAGCGGGGGCTTCCGCCGCGATGATCTCGTCGATGGCGAGTCGGGCGGCCGCGGGTTCCGCGGGCAGACAGAACACCGGCGTCCCGTTGGCGATGCCGGCAGTTGCGCGGACGGCGATGACCCCGGTGCCCCGCTGCTCGAACAGCAGGCTCCGGTACACTTCCTCGAACCCCGGCAGCGCCTTCTCGAACAGCGGGTGGACCGCTTCGAGAGTCTGTTCCGTCGGTGCGACGCCGAGACCGCCGGCCGTGACGACGGCCGCCACGTCGTCGCGCTCGACCAGTCTGTCGACGGTCCCCTGGATGGTGTCGTAGTCCCCGCGCAGGCGTTCGCGGGCCGTGACCGTCTGTCCGGTCGCTTCCAGGGCCGTCTCGACCGCCTCCCCAGTCGGATCTCCATCCTCGGTTGTCGTCCCGACTGTGACGACAGCGACGGTTACTTCCTGTTCCTGGGAGGTATCGGCTGTCGGCGCCGTCTCCTCGGCCGTTCCGCCAGTTCCGGACGCCATCTGGTCCGACTGTGACGGCGGGCGAGCGCTCTCAGACTGGTGATCCTGTGTCGGTCCGTCGGCCTGTTCCGCCGCTTCAGGCCCGGGTGTCGATGGTGACTCGCTTTCCGTGTCAGCCGACGCCGCGTCGTCGGTTCTCCCTGCGACGGAACTGTCCGCCAATGGGTCTTCGGTCCCGGTGTCCGCTGTGGACGTGCTGTCCGTCTCGGTGGTTTGCTCGCTGTGATCGTTCTCCGTGGCATCGCCCGCAGCCGACGCCGTGTCGGCATCGCCGCTTGTCGGCTCCGGACTCGACTCCGTCCCGTCACTCGCTGCCGTGTCCGCTTCCTCCGGACCTGCGTCGGTGGCCGTGGGCTCGTCGTCGGACGACTCCGCCTCGTCTGTCTCGTCGTCCTCGTCAGTCGAGCCCCGCCGTGTGTCGCGGGACTGGAAATCCACCATACTGGGGTTACGGCCGCCCCGGATAAATACCTGTACGACGGGGCGCCCGCTCGGAGTCCATATTCTCCCGCACATCGGTAGATTTAAGAAATATTCTGATTAAATAATGCCTATGTCGAGGAGATTCCATGTCGTCTGTCACGAGTGTGCGTTTGAGGGTTTATACGAGGACCAGTCCGTCGCAGAGAGCCAGCGGGACGCACACGCTGTTTCCAGTGGGCACCGGATGAGCCTGCGAGACATCTCTGACCGGAACGTCCCCGGACCGACACAGTAGCGGGATCGTCAGCGTTTTGCGCTCGCTTGCCTGACTTCGAGGCATGCCGCCACGCTGGTCCGTCGGTACTACCGGACGCTCCACTGTGACACACCGTTTGAGTGGCCCTGACGGGGTGCGTGCCGATGGCTGACGACGAGTCTGGGTACGTCCACCGCCCCGACAGTGCTACCGAGTCACCGTCCAGAGAACCCAGTGCTACGGACAGCGAGGCGACCACACCGGCCGACGGTGGCCCCGAGTTCGGGACGAGCGGCTGGATTCTCGTTGGAATGATCGGTGTGGCGTTCCTGCTCGTTCCTGGTGCGATTCTACTGCTGCCGTCCGCACAGGGCGTCATCAGTAGCTTTGGACTCACACTCCGGGACGCATACCTCACGCTCCCGCTCATCCCGGCGTTCGTGCTCGGCGTCCTCGCGGTGTGGTCCGCGATTCGCTCGCAGTCGCAATGACGGGAATAGTTATATCAGGGACTCCATTACTACGCTACTGAATGGTCCTGTCGCCGCTTGCTGTCGTTTTATTGTCGGGTGTCGTCGGAATGGGCGTCGCCTTTCTGGTGTGGCTCCACCGGGACCGACCCGGCGCAGGACCGCTTGCAGTGTTCGTCGTTGCGGCGAGTCTCTGGGCCGTCGCGTACGGCATCGAGCTAGCCGCTTCTGGAGTCCCCACCATGGAGCGACTCGTCCAGATTCAGCTGACGCTATCGGTGATCATCCCCATTGCGTGGCTCGTGACTGTCATCGAATACACGGGGCATCCACACTGGCTCACGCGGTTCCGAACGGTGCTGTTGCTCGTCGAGCCAGCGGTGTTTGTCACGCTCGTGTGGTCGAATCAGGCACATCGCCTCATCTGGTCCGGGAGCGGGACACAGTACATCTCGGCGTCGTCAGTGACCCTCGTACCCGCGTACCAGGTCGCGTACTGGGGCCATCTGGCCTACATACTGCTGTTGATCCTGACCGGTAGTGTACTCCTGTTGCGGATGCTGTTCCGGTCGAATACGGTGTTTCAGGGCCAGGGGATCGCGCTGTTGCTCGCTATCGCCGTCCCGACGGTCATCCACAAACTGTTCCTGTTCGGCGTGCTTCCGATGGCTTTCGATCCGACGAGTCTCGGCTACGTCATGTCAGGGGTCGTCCTCTCGGTCGCCATCCTTCGAGGCCAATTACTCGATGTCGCACCGGTCACGCGGGAACTGGGCCGGGAGGCGATCTTCACCGAACTGGACGACCAGGTCATCATCGTCGACGACGAGTGCCGCATCGTCGATATCAACGCGGCCGCCGCGGCGCTGCTGGATGGCGATCAGGACTCGCTGCTGGGCCGGCCACTCCAGGGTGAGCTGTCACAGCTCGCCGAGACGGTTCCCAGTCCCGGTGAGCGAACACAGACCGAGACGACGCTCGAACACGACGGCGGGGTCCGGTACTACGACGTGCGCGTGACGCCGCTGTACCGCGCCTACGGCGTCGTCTCGGGTCACCTGATCAGCCTCCGTGACATTACGGACCGCCGCCAGCGCGAGCAGCGGCTGGACGTACTCAACCGCTTGCTCCGGCACGACATCCGAAACGAGATGAACGTCGTCAAGGGGAACGCGGACCTGCTCCGGGATTCGGCCGACGCTGATGAACGCGAGCGCCTCGACCGGATCATCAGGACAGTCGACGACATCGTCGACCGAAGCAACAAGATCGGCCGGGTCACCGAAGCCCTGGAGACCGAACAGCACAGCCCGACGCCGCTTCGGAAGCTGCTTGACACGGTCATCAGCGAGGCCCGGGAGCGCAACCCCGACGCGACGATCACGCTCACGTCCGAAGCGGATCTCTGGATACAGGGCGGGCCATCGGTCCTCATCGCGCTAGAAGAACTGGTCGAGAACGCTGTCGAGCATCGGGCGGCCCCGGAGGATCCCGTCGAGGTCGAGATCACCGCGACGCGGACCGACGGAACGCCGGGCATCCGCGTGGCCGTTCACGACAACGGCCCAGGTATCGCCGACCACGAGCGCGAGGTCATCCGTTCGGAGACCGAAACGCCGCTCAAACACGGCTCCGGCGTCGGGCTCTGGCTCGTCAACTGGATCGTCCGGAACCTCGGCGGCCGGATGTCGTTTCCTGATACGGACGGGCCGGGAACGACTGTAGAACTGCAACTGCCGGCCGCCGACCCAGCAACGGACGAGCCAGCGCCAGCGGATGAATCAGCACCAGCGGACGACCCCACGGCGACAAACCGTAGCGAGAACGCCGATTGAATCGGCGGCTACCACTCGATCTCGGCCTTGTCGCGCCAGAACCGACCGCTCGGTGCGTCGGCTTTGAAGCGAGCGAGCCAGACCGGCGTTTCGGCTCCTTCCTCGGGCGTCCGCGGGGCGCTCTCTTCGGTCATGTCTGTCTGGACGTAGCCCGGGCACACCGAGTTGGCGATGAGCCCGTCACTCGCGTACTCGCCGTCGAGGTACTTCGTCAGCCCGTTGACGCCCGTCTTCGAGACCCGGTAGGCCGGCGTGCCGCCAGACTGGCTCTCGGTGATCGCTCCCAGCCCGGATGACATGGTGACGACGCGGCCGCCCGCGTCGGCCAGCAGCAGTGGGAGGGCGTACTTCGTCATGAGGACCGGCCCCCGGAGGTTCGTATCGAGGGTGTGGTCGATAACGTCTGTCGGCATCTCGTCGAGCGGCTCCCGCGAGTCCATTACGCCGGCGTTGTTGACAAGTACGTCGAGTCGGCCCTGTTCGCGCTCGATGCGGTCGACCGCGGCGACCATCTCCGCGTCGTCGGTCACGTCGAGTTCGATAGCGTGGCGATCCGCGGCGTCGATGTCGTCCGTGTCACGAGCGCCGGCGTACACCGTCGCATCGAGGTCGACCAGTCCGTCGGCGATTGCCGTCCCGATACCGCGCGTGGCCCCGGTGACGAGTACGACCTGCCCGTCGAGGGAGTCATACAGCGGAACGTCCATACGCGGGATTAGGCGGCGGGGCCGAAAAGGAGGTGGGTCGGAGCGGCGTCACCGCGAGACTGCAACCCACACAGTAGGGCCGACGTTACCGCTCTTCGTCCCGGCGCATCGCGATCTCGAACCAGGGACAGAGGCGGAGCTGCCGGTAGTACTCGGGGTGTTCGCGGAGTCGCTCGTAGGGGACCCACATCAGGCCGTCGACCTCCTCGGGGTTGGGGTCCAGCGAGGTGTCGTGGAGCGTGGTCTGCAGGACCGCACACACTTCCCACTCCAAGCCGGCGTTCTCGTAGTAGCGCTTGTACTCGAACCGGTCGGTCACGCGGAGGTCCCGGTACTGCGAGGGGTCGATACCAAGTTCCTCTTCGAGCCGTTCCTCGGTGGCCTCGACCTGTGTCTGGCCCTGGACGGGGTGGGAGGCGACGGTGCCGTCCCAGTGGGTGTCCCAGAGGCGCTTGTTCGCCGCGCGCTGGGCGAGCAGGATCCGGTCGTCCTCGTCGAACAGCAGGGCGGTGA
The DNA here is from genome assembly GCF_031624315.1 of Haloarcula terrestris. Classification (NCBI taxonomy): domain Archaea; kingdom Methanobacteriati; phylum Methanobacteriota; class Halobacteria; order Halobacteriales; family Haloarculaceae; genus Haloarcula; species Haloarcula terrestris. Next base: position 415,974 of record NZ_JAMQOM010000004.1, read on the forward strand.
ACGCGCGATGACGAACCCCGTCGCCGGTGTGAGCATCGAGCCGGTTGACTAGTCCCTCCTCGTTGTCATCGGGATCAACCGCGATGACCTCCTGTCGGGCGTTTTCGTGCGTCTCGTCGACCGCGTCGGAACTCATATGTCGTACCTCTCACAGAGGCGCGTATTACGCGCTTCGACTTCCCCTCATCGCGCAGGGAGGTCCGACATGAACTGTTTCAGGATCTGCTCTTCCGCGCGGTGGAGCGTTTCGCTGCAGGTCGACTTCGCGATGCCGACGCGGTCTGCCAGTTCCGTCAGCGAGCACTCCCGGGGCGTGTCGTAGTAGCCCGCGTCGATGGCCTCCTGGACCAGTTCCAGTTGGCTCTCGGTGAGCACCTGCTCGGTTTCGAGGTGTTGCTGGATGCGGTCGACATTAAACGAGATCCCGAACTCCTCCAGCTGGTCGCCGAGTTCGGAGAGTCGCTCCTGTGGTGCCGAAATCTCCCAGACCGCCTGGCCGTCCGACAGGGTGAACGGCATTTCAAGCGGGACGCCAGACCCCTGTACCGGAAAGAGCAACAGCGGCATCGACGTTTCGAACTGGACCAGCGCGCTGTCGTCTCGGTGAGAAAGGATTTCCAGCGTCGTGACCGACTCCCGGTTCTCGATGTCGCGGAGAATCGCCGGGAGGTCCTCCGACGTAATCTCGGCCAGTCCCACGCCGGAGTCCTCACCCGGGAGCGCGGACAGGATACGAAACGTCGCGTCGTCGTACGCTCGCGAGATGTCGCCGATCCATATTTCCTCCGGAATCGTAAGTGTGAGTTCAGCGTGTGGCATCGGTATATCCGAATATATTCGCCCGACCCCTGCGGCCGTATTCCCGAACATGTTCGCTTGTCTGTCCGGAGACAAGAATCTTGGGGAGGAGTCCGGCGATCTGTCGGCGGCAGACACTAACGGTGCAAAACCGATCGCCCGAACATCTCCGGGTATGGCGAACGCTTATTCCGTCGGGCACTCGCCGTCCGGTATGGAGCGCGTCTCCCTGACTCGGACGGTCCCGGCCGACCCGGAGACAGTCACCGACCTGATAACCGACGTGAAGCCGTTCATGCTCGCCGCGGGGTTCGACGAGGTGACGCTCGACGGGGACGACCTCGGCATCACGAACCGCGTCGGGCTGTTCGAAATCGAACTGGATCTCGAAATCGTCGACACAGACGCGGTGTTGCGGTACGAACAGCGCCAGGGCATCTTCGAGTCGATGATGACCGAATACACCGTCGAGGCCGTCGACGGCGGGACCGACGTGACGGCGACGACGGAGTACAGCGCGCTCGACCTCCCCGTGCTCGGCGAGATGATCGATTCGACCGTTATCTCGCGACAGCGTACGAAGGAACTGAACAATCAGTTCGACTGGCTCGTCGAGCAGGTGACATAGCTCCCTGCGAGACGATAGCTGTCCGACCGTCCGTGTCTTGACCCACCCCACTCGGGATAAAAGACCCGAACATGTGCGGCGGAGGACCGAGGGGCACGCGCCGTCAAGTGACATATATGAGCCATCCCCACGAGGACGTGCCACCGGTAACGACCGAGGTTCACGACAACTCCTGGTCGGCGAACCTGGAGACGCCCGCACACGCCGAGGACCCCGACGTTGTCGTCGAACAGGCTATCGACGCCGTCGAAAAGACGACGGTGGGGAACCACGTCAATCTGGTGAGCCACGCCGACCACGGCCACCCAGAGACCTACCTGTTCGACGCGCTGGAAGAGGCGTTCGGCGATACCATCTCGCTGGAGTACGTCCAGCAGTGTGGCTGTGGAGGCCACGTCACTCGCGTCCACCGGGAGGCATAGATGCGCGGGAACCTCGACCTCGACGAGCAGCCACTGGTGCTGATCTGGGAGGTGACCCAGGCCTGCGAACTGGCGTGCAAGCACTGCCGGGCCGACGCCCAGCCCCGCCGCCATCCCGACGAGCTATCGACGGCGGAGGGGAAGTCGCTGCTTGACCAGGCTCGCGAGTTCGGCGACGGGCAACTGGTCGTCCTCTCGGGCGGGGACCCGCTCGCCCGCGCGGACCTCCCGGAACTCATCGACTACGGGACCGAGCAGGGCCTCCGGATGACGCTGACGCCCAGCGGGACGAACTCGCTCACGCGGGATCGACTGGCCGAACTCGACGGGGCCGGACTCCGGCGGCTGGCCCTGTCCATCGACGGCGGCGACAGCGAGGCCCACGACGCCTTCCGGGGCGAGTCCGGCAGTTTCGACGCGACGATGGAAGCCGCCGAGGCGGCGCGGGACTTCGACATCCCGCTGCAGATCAACACCACCGTCTGCGCGGAGACTGTCGAGCAACTGCCCGCAATCCGGGACCTCGTCGCTGACCTCGATACGGTGCTGTGGTCGGTGTTCTTCCTCGTCCCGGTCGGTCGCGGGCGGGTGCTGACGCCGATTGACCCCGAGCGGGCCGAGCGCGTGCTGGAGTGGCTTCACGAGGTGAGCGACGAGGCGTCGTTCGGCCTCAAGACGACCGAAGCGCCCCACTATCGGCGTGTCGCGATACAGAATCAGGACGAGGGAGCCAGCGGACTCAAGCGACGGATGGGTATCCGCGCCGGCAAGGGCTTTGTCTTCGTGAGCCACACCGGCGAAGTGTTCCCCTCAGGGTTCCTGCCGAAATCGGCGGGCAGCGTTCGGGAGGAGAGCGTCGTCGACATCTACCGGGAGTCGCCGCTGTTCCAGCGACTCAGAGACGACGACGCGCTGACGGGCAAATGTGGGGCCTGTCGGTACCGAACAGTTTGTGGCGGTAGCCGGTCGCGGGCGTACGCGACGACGGGGGACCCGCTGGCGGCGGACCCGCTGTGTGACTACCAGCCCGACGGGTTCGAAGGGTCGGTACCCGACCAGCACCCAGCAGATTGAGGGGGTTTTTCACTCCGTGGGAACGCGCCTCACTCGTTTTGTAATGGGGTGGCACAGGTACACATATGAGTGACTCCGGCATCAGAGTGGAACTGTCGGTCGACACCCCCGGGGCCTGTCCGGTGGCAAGCGTTTCGGACGAGGCGGGTGCGGCTGTGACCGACATTGCCCGAAGCAGCCCGAACGAGAACGGTCAGATCATCGAAGAGTTCACCGCGACAGGTACGGATGAGGCTGTAATCGAGGAACGGGAAGATATGGACAAGGTGTTCGCTGCGGGCGACGGAGCCCGGTATCAGTTCACCCGGACGCGGACCGATTGTGTCTGTGAGACGGTCGAAACCTTCGACTGTCCCGTCGCAGAGATGCGCGCCGAGAACGGACAGCTCCACCTGACCTTTCACGCCCCTGATGTCGACCGGGTCCGCGCCATCGTGACACGGCTGAAGGAGTTGTACGACGGTGTTTCGCTCCGGTCGATGCGGCGCAACGGCGACGTTGACCCGGTGGATTCCATTCTGGTCGACAGAAGCCAACTCACCGACCGGCAACAGGAAGTGCTCGAAACAGCCGTCGAGATGGGGTACTTCGAGTATCCGAAGGGGGCCAATGCTGGCGACGTGGCGTCGGAACTGGACATCTCCGTTTCGACGTTCGCGGAACACCTCGCCGCCGCTCAGACGAAACTGCTCGACAGCATCATCGCCGAGTAAGCCTGCACCGCGTCGCTACTACTTCCATCGGCGAGCGAACGCCGCTCCCAGGAGATACGTATAGAGGAGTGCGCCGAGAACCCCTGCCGCTGTGCCGACGACTGTCACCCCTCTGAACTGGCCGAGGAGGCCGATTATTTGTATGCCGAGTCCGCCGCCGAGCAGCCCAATCGACACCAGTGCCGTCCGGTCGTTCGCCCGCGGCCAGACGCCGACTGCCGGCGGGTAGAACTGAAATGCAGCCCCGACGACGGTCAGTCCGAGAAAGCCCGCCAGCATCGCTCGATAGTGTGCGGTGATTAGCGCCGGACTCCGTCCGATCACGGCGATGGTCAGTCCGAGTCCGATACCGACGACGCCGGCGGCGACCGCCACCAGTACCGCGTAGAAGCCGACGCGGCGGCGCTCCGACCGCCGGAAGAGCACGACGTACGACAGCGCGAACCCCACGACTGCGATCGCTTCGACGATGCCGCCGACGAGGAGGAGTCTCCGGTCAAGCAGCCCGAATCCGAGCAGCGCGGGACCGACGGCTCCAGCAGCGACGACGACCCCGACGACCGGTCGCGGCGGTTCGGCGACCAGAAACCGTGGGAACAGCCGGAAGCCGACGCCGAAGACAAACAGCGCCGCTGTCCCCGCAGCCAGCAAGTGCGACAGCTGCTGTGGGAGAATTGACCCGAAGCCGGCAGCTATAGCGAGCGCACTTCCCGCAGCAAGCGTGAGATAGCCGAGTGCTATCGGGACCGCGACGTTTGCCGTTCGGTCGATCGGCTCGCGGTGTTCGTTCGCGCCGCCGGTTCCCGTCGCCGCGCCGGTGAGATTGTCACGCATCGTCCAGCCCAGCGTGCCGAGAAACACGGCGACGCCGCCGGCCCAGAGCACGGTCCCGACGGGCTGGAGCCACGGCGGTCCGAGCGGTGCGAGCGCCAGGCCTACTGTTCCAATCACAGACAGCGGGAACTGGACGGCTGGCCCCGACTTCCACTCGAGGTCCCGGTCGAAGTACGACGGCACGAGCGCGTAGGCCTTCCCGAACAGGACGTGCAGGACGAACCCGTAGAGGCCGAGCGTGACGACGACGCGGCGGGGCGCACCGACCGCTGCGGCGTGGAACCCGACGAAAAACAGCGCACTGGCGGTGACGAACCACCGCGAGGCGCGCTCGGGCCGCATCTCACTCCGGCCGGATCGTGACGTGCCACTCCTCGTCGGCGACCTGCTCTGTCTCGTACTGGTATCCCTTTTTCGAGAGGACCTCGTACAGCGGCACCGGTTCGAAACTGTTCACCAGTCGGAGCGCCTCGTCCTCACCGACAGCATCGAGCGCATCCATAATGTGCCCGAACGGTTCGCCCTCGACCTCCCGAACGTCGAGTTCCTGGACAGACTCCTGCTGATCCGTGCTCATACGCTCGATGACGGTCCCTGCCAGTCAGGCTATTGTCCCGAACGTGTTCGACTTCTCGCCGCTACGGTGCTCCGAGTGGTGTGTCGGGGCGCGAATACACGGGTCCAAGCGGTCTCCAGTGAGCCGAATCGTTCTCGTCTCCCGGCAACGCCACCCGGTAGCGCTGCGGGGATAATTGACAGCAGCACTACGTCGTCAACTGGAGGAGCGGGTCGTCGATATCGCCGACACCATAGATGGCGGTGCCGGTGAGAGCAATGCCGTCGATAGTAATTGGTGCCTGTGTTGTCCATTGCACGCTGCCGGTGCGTGCGGCAAGCCCGACGACCAGTCCATCCGCAAGGGACGCTATCACGGTGTCCGCGGTGGCGGCGATGTCTCGAACCGCAATCGTCCCGTCACAGCCCGGAATCTCATCGCACGTCCGCTCCCAGATGACGCTCCCGTCCGCGACACGTAGCGAGCGGATGCTATCGGCATCGCTGGCATAGAGGGACCGACCATCAGTGGCGAACCCGCCGTTGCGTCTCTGGGTTCGCCAGACGGCCTCCCCCGCACTACTAAAGGCGTAGACGTGGCCACTGTTCTGGCGCACCACCACGCCGCCGGGGACCGCGAGAACCGAACTCACTCCCCAGCCACCATCGACCGCGGGCAGGTCCTCTCGCCATCGCCGCTTCCCAGTGGCGGGGTCGAGCGCAGAGATGCGCTTGCTCGACCCGACGAACACCGTCTCCGGACCGACTGCCATCGCGCTCGGATACGTCTCGAACGGGACCGTCCACTGTTTCTCACCGTCGGCGACGGCAACGATGGCGCGACTGGCACGGATGATGACCCGCTGTGTGGTTGGGGTAATCGAGTGGACGCCTCCGTCGATAGCCACTGTCCAGACGGTGTCGCCAGTTGCCCGGTCATAGGCACCGAGAACCTGGTCGAGACCGACTAAGACGAACTCCTCGTGGACAGCGGGCAGGGAGGGCACCGGTGCTGAGTCACCGGCTGAGAGCGGCGCTGTCCAGCGCTCCTCACCACTCGTGTTGACCGCACGAAGGTATTGCGTCTCAGGCAGGGCGACGTTTGTCCCGTATATCACAGCGTTTACCACGTACAGCGTCTCTCCGTCGACGACCGGCTGGAGGTATCGCGGACTGTAGTGGTCCTCGTCCGGGTTCACGGGTGCGAGTTCCCACGCTGTACTCGGTGGGGCCTCGAAATCGGGACCCGCCGGCAGGTACGCAGCGTTCGACGGCCCCCGGTCGGGAGTCGGCCACACCGTCTCTGGCCGGTCCTTCAGGTCACCACCGATACCCTCTTGGGGTGGCTCCTCCGGTGTCCTGGTGGTTGGCGTTGCAGTCGTTCCTGTAGAACCCGATGCCGTGGACGGAGTAGTTTGGTTGGTTGCTGACCAGATGTCGCTCTGGCACCCGGCGAGCGTACTGGCCGTGCCGGCGAGCGTCAGCAGGAGCGCGCGCCGTGAGTGGGAGGGCATACCACACTGCCGCCGCTGTGGGAGTATAAAACTAGGCCGTTCACTGGGGTGCTGTGTTCGCTCGACCGACAGCGAGGCGCGGGTCGCGAGGGCTTTCTGGCTCTCCGTATTCATTCCTGCTAAACGAACCACTGCTTCACGGGCCGATTGCTACAGGCTCGCTCGAATCGAATGCCCACCTCAGGTGTCACCGGCACCCGCGCCGCCAACGACGAGCGTCGGGATCTCGGTCAGCCTAACGACACGCTCTGTCGTACTACCAGCAGTGGCGATGCGTGAGAACCCGGTCCGGCCCTGGGTCCCCATGACGATGAGGTCAGCCTCGTAGTCGGTGGCGGCGTCGACGATTTCCTCACTGGGCATCCCACGGCGCAAGTGGCGTTCAACGTCGACGCTGCGTTCGTTGCCCAGTGCAACAACCGCGTCGAGCACCTCCTCACCGGTCGCTTCCTGTTTTTCGACGGCAACGTCCCAGTGACCGCTCGGCCCTGCCTGGTCAACGACGAACAGCACGTGGACAATTGCGTCGAACTGCTCGGCGAGGTCCATCGCGTGGTCGATAGCCAGGTCGCTGTGGTCGCTCCCATCAGTCGGGACGAGTATCCGGTCGTACATGCAGCCCTCGGCGCCCGGCAGGAGCATAAACTGCGGGGCCAGCCACGGGCAGCAGGCCCTCGTACTGAGCAGCTGAATTGTGGTACTGCAGAGACCGCCGCACGATGCCTATCACCGAAGCGTCGTGAAGCTTAGGCCCGCAATCGCCACGAACTGCAGCGAGCGCAGGACCAGCACGGCCTGCTGGACGTGCGGGTCGCCGGCGTAGAAGCTCTGCATCGAGAAGAAGAAGTAGACGGCGACGGCGTTCTCCGCGAGCATCGCGACGGCGAAGGCGATGAGACCAGCGACCAGCCCCGTCCGGAACGTCGCGTAGTTGCGAACCCAGACGCCCAACAGCGGAAGCAACAGCAAGACGTTGAGCCCCGCGAGCGCCGCCGCGGCGGTGATGAGCGGTCCCATCGCCATCAGCGCCACCTCACTCGCTGGCCGGTCACGCTCGGTCCGGTGGCGGCCACCGCGTCTGTCCCCGTCATTCGTCCATCTTCTCCACGATTTCCTCGAAGGTATCGCGGTAGTTGTCGAACCGGTCGGTCAGAAAGTACAGTTTGGCGTACTCCTCGTCGCCGGACTCGACCACGTCGTGGTCCTCTAGCTGTTCCATGTGATGTCTGATCGTCTTGTAGCCCACGTCGAGTTCGTCGGCGAGTTCGTTGGCGTTCATCGGTCGGTCCGAGAGAGCGTCGATGATACGCGCTCGGTTGGCGCCGCCGCGCGTCGCCGTCAACAGATACCAGAGCGCTTTCTCCATCCCACTGTCCTCCCGGGACCTGCGTCTGCCGGTCCTATAGTCCTGTCTCTCTCCGCGGAGGGGCGCGCTGGTCTCGAATGCATTTGGCACGGTCAGTTACCGGAGTCGAGACAACCACGCAATAAAGCCTTTCTTCGCACTCTCTTCCGAGACTGTTCCAATTTCGGGGCGAATCGCCACGGCGTCGCCTTACCCGAGAGCGTCAGCGGACCGCTGCCGTCGCGTCGGCCATGATGTCGATGGCCTGCTTCAGCGTCTCCATGTCCGTCGCGTAGGAGATGCGGGCGTAGCCCGCGCCGTGTTCGCCGAAAGCGTCGCCGGGGACGACCACGACTCCGCGGTCGATGACCTCGTCCACCCAGCCCTCGGGGACCTTCGGCATCGCGTAGAACGCGCCCTTGGGCGTCGGACAGTCAAGCCCCATCTCCTCTAGCCCGTCCAGCAGCACGTCCCGACGCTCCTGGAAGGCCTCGCGCATCTCGGCCACCTGGTCCTGTGGGCCGCTCAGTGCCGCCTCGGCGGCGTACTGGGCCGGGGCCGACGCACAGGCCTGGGCGTACTGGTGAACCCGTAGCATCCGCTCGATGCGGTCCGTTGCGCCAGTGACCCAGCCGAGCCGCCAGCCGGTCATCGAGTAGGCCTTCGAGCAGGCGTTGACGACGACGACGTTGCCCGTGTCGCTGAACTCCGCCGGCGAGCGGTGCTCGCCCTCGAACACTTGGTGTTCGTACACCTCGTCGGAGATACACAGCACGTCGTGTTCGTCGGCGATGCGGGCGAACTCGCGCATGTCCTCGGGGGACTGCACCGCCCCGGTCGGGTTCGCGGGTGAGTTCACGACGAACGCCGCCGTGTCCTCGGTGATGGCCTCTTCGACCGTCTCGGGGGCCATCGTGAGGTCGTCCCGCAGCGGAACCGGCTGCGGCGTCCCGCCAGCCAGATGCGTCAACGCGTCGTAGGAGACGAACCCCGGGTCCGGGAAGATGACCTCTTGTCCCTCATCAACGTGGGCTTCCAGCGCGATGTGTAGCGCCTCGCTTCCCCCCGACGTAGCGATGATGTCCCCGGGGTCGACATCGAGGTCGTTGTCCCGGGCGTGCTTGGCGGCGATGGCCTCCCGGAGCTCCTCGGTCCCTTTGTTCGACGTGTAGGCGTCGACTTTGCCGGCCTGAATCGCCTCGACGGCCGCTTGGCGGGCGTGGTCCGGCGTCGGGAAGTCCGGCTGGCCGAGGCCGAGGTTGATGGCGTCCTCGCCCGCGGCCTCGAACACTTCGCGGATGCCCGAGATCGATACCTGCTCTACCCGTCGAGAGAATTCAGTCATACTCTCTCTGGGGTGGGCCGGCCCGATAATTCTTCCCGATTCTCGCCGCTCTGGAGGGAACTGTTTACATCACTGTCGTTTTGTTTGCAGTCCCGCAAGCTTCCTCTCGATTGCGCTGTGTGCCGTTCGGACGACGGCCTCGAAAGCCCCCGCCGGCTCGCTGGCTGTGACTCGCTGCGGTCCTCGCCACTCCCGTCGGTCGTTTCTGCGGTCCTTGCGTCCTCTCGCGCAGCGAGCCGGCGGCCCCTTTCAGTCCCACCCGACACGCCACAGCCACGCCCTCCCCAACCGATTGCGTTGCTCGGCTCACGCCGTTCGCCTGCGCTACTCATCCCTCGCACGGCGTTTCCGCTCGATGGAGCGAGCGAGAGCGCGCGCCAGCAGCGGTTCGTGTTGCCTTTGGTGACGGACTACCGGACCACGGACATCGCAATCGCGCCGCCACCGCCGATGCTCACTCGCCTCGTCGCTGGCGGGGCCTACCGGACCACAGACATCGCAATCGCGCCGCCACCGCCGATGCTCATCCCAACCACTCCGCGATGATGATCGTCCCGCTCCATCGCGTACAGCAGCGTCGTCGTGAGGATGCCGCCGCTGGCCCCGATGGGGTGGCCGAGCGCCACCGCGCCGCCCAGCGGGTTGTGCTTCTCGGCGGGGATGTTGAGTTCGTCGGAGACGTACACCATCTGGGCGGCGAAGGCCTCGTTGAGTTCGAAGTGGTCCACGTCGGCGACGGCGAGGTCGTTGCGCTCCAGCAGCGTTGTGACCACGTCAGCGACGGCCAGCGAGAACTCGGCGGGGTCGCGGTAGGACACGGCGTAGTCCTCGACGTGAGCCATCGGTCCCAGATCCTCGCGTTCGACTGTCTCGGCGTCGGCGAGCACCACCGCGCCCGCGCCGTCCGAGAGCTTCGAGGCGTTGCCGGCGGTGATTGTGCCGCTCTCCGCGAAGGCCGGCGGGAGCGTTGCCAACTGGTCCACCGTCGTCTCCGGCCGTGGTCCCTCGTCCTCGGTCACCAGCCCGTCGGCCGTTTCGACGGGGACCAGTTCCTCTGTGAATTTCTCCGATTGGATGGCTTCGCCGGCCCGGTGGTTGCTCCGCCGGGCGTACTCGTCCTGTGCCTCGCGGCCGATGTCGTACTCGGCGGCGATTTCCTCCGTCAGTGTCCCCATGTGGGCGTCGTAGTGTTTGTCCCACAGCGAGTCCCAGATCATCGCGTCGACGAGTTCGCTGTTCCCGTGCCGGCGACCGCTGCGCATCTCGGGTGCGAGATACGGCGCGTTCGACATCGACTCCATACCGCCGGCGAGACACACTGACGCCCGACCCGCTTCGATACGGTCGGCGGCGGTCGTAATCGCCCGCAGTCCCGACCCCGACGCCTCGTTTAGCGTCGTCGCAGCGACATCATTGGGTAGCGGCGACTCGACGACGACCTGTCTGGCCGGCACCTGGCCGACGCCCGCCTGCACCGCGTTTCCGAGGCCGACCCAGTCGACGCTGGCCTCGTCGACGCCGGTCCGGTCGAGCAGTCCCTCGACGGCTGCACCGCCCAGGTCCACCGCGGACCGCTCCGAGAGCCCTCCGAGCAGTTCGCCGTGTGCGGTGCGTGCGCCGTCGACCAGAACCACATCAGTCATACGGACTACATGAATCTAACCCTACAATACTGTTCGCCCAGCAACGGACAGCAACCTACTCCTCGGTCGCCGTCCGCAGTTCCTCGATGGCCGTCTCCAGCCGCCGGAGCGTCGCGTCAGCGTCGGTGTACCCCTGCTCGTACTCGCCGTAGGCGTCGTCGGCTTCGCTCAGGAACGCTTCGACGGCGTCGTGAACGTCGTGGTCGCTCATGGCTGTCCTGACGATAGCCGACCGGAAAAGTCCCGTCACTCCGGGCTACTGGGTCACGTCGTAGTCGACGCTCGCGTCCCGGAGCGCGTCGGTCACGCGCCCGACGGTGTCCTGCGTGGCGACGACGACGGCGTCCAGCCCCCGAGATGCGGCGGCGGCGGCCACCTCGCCAGCCGCGAAGTGCGTCGTCGGTTCGACCTCGGCGTCCCGAAGCGCGACAACGGCCTCGACGCCCGCCGCGGTGACGATGGTGGCGTCCGCACAGGCCGCGGCGATCTCGTCGATGTTCTCGACCGGCCCCGACCGGACCGGCGGGACCTGTATCACGCTGACGTGGCCAGGGTCGAGGTCGATGACGCCCTCGAAGCCCGTGACGCCGACGACTTCGCCTTCCGCGGCGCTAGTCGTCGTCACGCCCGTCGCGTCCCCACCGCCGGGGTGGGCGTGTAGTAGGCCATCGGCCAGCGAAAGCGTCACTGTCTCACCTTCCGACAGGTCCGCTGTGGCGATGGCGGCGTCCTCCTGGACGCTGCCGAGCACGTCGTCGGTGACGTGGTCGGCGAACCGTCGTACGTCGGTGGCGGACTGGAACACCCAGTCGACGCCCTCCTTGGTGACGCGGTAGCGCGACCGCCCCTCTTTCTCGACGAGGCCGTCGTCGACGAGTTCCCGGATGTACTCGCTGACGGCCTGACTCGTCACGCCGACGGCCTCGGCGATTTCGCCCTGACTCACCGCGGGCTGGCGCTCGGCGATCTCCACGAGGACCCGAAACCGCGTCGCGGCCCGCTTGTTCTCCAGGACGTCGACCATACCAGAGTCACGGGAGTCACAGGTAAAAATACCACCGACACCGTCAGGCCTGGATATCCGGCCGCAGGACCGCCCATCTCAGCCGCCGTCGCCGTGACCGACAATATAAGCGTCACCGGTACCGACTGGACGGCGATGACAGTCAGCTACGACGACCGGGCGCTGCTGCGTGACAGGACGCTCGTCGTCGCGGACCTCCACATCGGCCGGGGCACCGGCGGGAACCTCGAACTCCCGGTCGGCTCCGGCTCCGATATGGTCCAGCGGTTCCAGTCCCTCGTCGACCGCCACGACCCCGACGAGGTCGTCGTCGCCGGCGACCTGCTGCACTCGTTTCAGACCGTTCCCCGGTCGGTCGAAAGCACCGTCGCCGGCATCAAGAAAGCCTGCCGGGAGGTCGGTGCGCGCCTGATCGTGACGCCGGGCAACCACGACACGATGCTCGATAGCGTCTGGGACGGCCCGACCGAGACGGAGTTCCGGATCGGCGAGACGGTCGTCTGTCACGGCCACGACGCTCCCGAGGCCGACGCCGACCGCTACGTCGTCGGCCACGACCACCCGACCATCTCCATCGAGGGCCAGCGTCAGCCCTGCTATCTCGTCGGCAGCGGCCAGTACCGCGACAGCGACGTGGTGATGCTCCCGTCGTTCAACAAACTGAACGCCGGCGTCGAGGTCAATGAGATGCGCGCCAGTGACTTCCAGTCCCCGCTCGTCACTGACGCCGACCGATTGGAGCCGGTGGTCTGGGACGAGAGCGGCCGCGAGACGCTGTCGTTCCCGCCGCTGGGTGAGTTCCGCCGCATGCTATAACGGTAAGTATTTGACCCACGACGGTGGACGCTGGAACATGGTTCAGACTGAAATCGCGCTGGGGCTCATCGCGATTACGCTGCTCTCGCTGGTGGTGCTGTACTTCGCGACCATAAAATACGTCTCTGAAGTCCTCGAAGGGGAGGGACACGACCACGAGGGAAACACGAATAGCGGCGGTCCGACCGTTTAGACCGTCGCAGGACTGCGTGGCCGGTTTCGGCTTTTTCTGTCCCTATTGCAGTAGATCAGCGGCGACTTTCCCGCTCTCCAGTGCGCCCTGTATCGACGACCAGCGGGTGTAGTCGCCGGCCAAGACGGCGTTCCCGCCCGGCGCTGTCGGGTCCGGCAGCGAGTTCCGGTACCCCGGCGGCTGGGCGAACTGCGAGAACGGGACCCGGTCGGTCCGGAGCAGTTCCAGCGCCTCGAAGCTCGCGTTCGGATACCACGACCGAAGCGCGTCCCGGACCTCGGCGGCCAGTTCTTCGTCGTCTTCGTCGGGCGTTCCGAGGAACGTGGCGCTGTATAGCTCCATGCCGGCGGGCGCGTACTCGCTGGCGACGGCCGACAGCGGCGCGACGGTGTTTGGCCGGTCGTCGGCCGCGTTGAGGATGATGCGCTTTCCGGTGGTCGGCGCGCGGTTCGTCGGGAGCGCGAAGTACTGGGTGACACAGCCGACGGGCTCGGTCGGGATTGCGTCGATGTCGGTCAGCTCCGCCGCCGTCTCCGGGTCCGTCGCGACGACGGTGCTCTCGGCCGTCACCGTCTCCGTGCCCACCTCCGCAGTGACCTCGCCGTCGTGGGTTTCCAGCCCGGTCACAGCCGCGTCGGTTTCGATGGTCGCGCCCGACGAACGAGCGCGGTCGGCGAGCTGTCGCGGCATCGCCTGCATCCCGTCGGCGGGCACGAATATCTCGCCCTCGCTCAGCATCTTGTAGGTGTACTCGAAGATGCTGCTGTCCGTCCCCAGCGAGCGGTCGAGCGTGATGCCGCCGTAGAACGGCGCGGCGAACCGCTCGACGAACCGCTGTGAGAACCCGTAGTTGGCGAGGTACTCCCGGATGGTCGTCCCGCCCCGGGAGAGCAGTTCGACGGGCTCGACGCCGGCCAGTTCGCGCTGGAGCTGGAACAGCCTGAGCTTGTCGGCCGTGCGAACGTCGGTGTTCAGCAGCGTCTGTGGCGCTGCTGAGGGATTCCGTAAGGGATCCGACAGCACCGAGCGGTGGTTCGGACTGGCGATGGTCGCTCCCGGCGTGAAGGGCCGCGGAGCCAGCGCCTCGATGTCGAGTTCGCGCTTGGCGGCTGGGTAGGCGGAGAACATGACCTGGAACCCGCGGTCGAACGTGTAGCCGTCCTCGTGGGTCGTCCGGACCCTGCCCCCGACCTCCGACGCCTGTTCGAAGACGGTCACGTCACGGCCCGACTCGGCCAGGTGGCGGGCGGCGACCAGCCCGGCGAGTCCCCCGCCGGCGACGACGACATCTGTCATGTCCGCTCCTTTGACCGCCGGTGACAAGAGCGTGCTGAAGCGGGACCGGACCACACTTGGTCGTCCCGTCCACAGGGAGACCCATGGAGACGACTGCGGCGTTTCGCGGCCTCACCTGCACGGCGTGTGGCGCGGCAACCGACAGCACGGCCGACCGCTGTCCCGACTGCGGCGGCGTTCTCGTCGGCGACTACGACGTTCCCGAGCTGACGCCTGCGGACCTGCCCGACGTGACGGGACCAGGCCGCTACGAGCCGTTGCGGCCGTTTTCGCGGGATACGACGGTGACGCTTGGCGAGGGGGCGACGCCGCTGGTCCCGGTGCCGGACCTGGCCGCGGAACTCGGTGTCGAATCGGTGTACGTCAAAGACGAGGGGCGCAATCCGACGGCCTCGCTGGGCGACCGTAAACTCTCGCTTGCGGCCACCGCCGCCACGCAGCGCGGAGCCGAGCGTGTCGTGACGCCATCGACGGGCAACGGCGCACAGGCCAGCGCCGCCTACGCGGCCCGGGCCGGCATCGAGTCGAAGGGCTTCGTCCCATCGCGCTGTCCGTTCCTCAACAAGGCGATGGTGAACGTCCACGGCGGCGACATGCGCGTCGTCGAGGGCCGGTACGACGACGCCGTCTCGGCGTTCGAGGACGAGCTAGCCGAGGCAGCCGACGGTTGGGTCCCGGTCGCACCCGGCCATCCCTTCCGTATCGAGGGCGCGAAATCCGTTGCCTTCGAGACGGCCGACGACCTCGGTTGGACGGCCCCCGACGCGGTGGTCCACCCCACCGGCCACGGCGAGACGCTGGTCGGCCTCGAACGTGGCTTCCGAGCAGCGGCAGACAGCGGCCTCGCGGACTCGGTCCCACGGATCTACGCCGCACAGCCGGACTCGACGGCCGCAATCGCTGACGCCGCACGCGAGGGTGCGAGTGAACCGGCGACCATTGAGCATCCCGACACCATCGTCGGCCCACTGGAGGTGCCTGATCCCGCCGCCGGCGCTGCGGCGCTCGACTCGCTCGATCACTCCGGGGGCGGCGGTGTCGCTGTCTCGGACAAGGACATCCTTGCCGGCGCGGTCGACGGCTGCGAGATGGGGCCGGAAACCGGTGCGACCGGCGGAACGGCCGTCGCCGGTGCGCGAGCGCTGGCCGACGAGGGAGCCTTCGATGCTGACGATGTTGTCGTCCTCGTGAACCCCGTCGCCGGCAGCAAGGAGGCGGACCTGCTGCGCAGTCACCTCATGAGCCAGGGTATCTGAGCGACCGGCCGGCTGACCCGGGTACGGATGCGATATTGCTGTCGATCAGGCAGTTATGGAACCCTTCGATGCTGTTTATACGATTCTGGACCAACATGGCGTGATGCGCGTCGCAGCGTTCAGCGAACTCACTGGCCCGGACGGCGTCTCGATCACCAACCAACCGACCCCTGAACCCGAACGCGGCGAGGCAGTGGTCTCCGTCGAAGCGTGTGCCATCAATCGGCACGACCTCTGGATTCTCGAAGGCGATTCCGCGATGGTCGACACGGACGACCTGCCCTTTGTCACCGGCCTAGATGTCGCCGGGACCGTCGACGCTGTGGGCGAGGGCGTCACTGCGGTCGAACCCGGGGACCGCGTGGTCCTCTGTCCGAACGAGACCTGCGGGACGTGTCGCTACTGTCGGGAGGGGCCGGAGAACCTCTGTGAGAACTTCTCGCTGTACCACGGTGGCCTCGCCGAGGCGGCCCGCGTCCAGGCTGACCGCCTCGTCACGCTCCCTGACGGCGTGGGAACGGTCGAGGCGGCCGCGCTCCCGACGGCCTACATGACCGCCTTCCACATGCTCCGCCGGGTCGACGCCGGACCGGGCGACCTGGTGTTCATCCCTGGTGTGACCGGCGGCGTCGGCGTCGCGGGTGTGCAACTCGCCGACGCGCTCGGCGCTCACAGCGTCGGGACTTCCTCCTCTCAGGCGAAGCTCCAGCGCGTCGACTCGCTCGGCCTGGACTACGCCGTCGAGAGCACCGACCCGGACGAGATTCGGGACGCGGTCGCCGATATCGGGACGGTCGACGGCGTGCTCAACCACCTCGGCGGCGAGTACACGCAGGTCGGTCTGGATGTCCTCCGACGCGGCGGCCGGATGGCGGTCTGTGGACGGACAGCCGGCGGCACATCCGAGATTGATATCTCTGACCTGTTCCTCGGCCACAAGCGCGTCATCGGGAGCACGATGGGAACCCAGGGCGACCTGGAGCGACTCGTCGGGCTCGTCGCCGACGGCGACCTCACTCCGGAGATCGACGAGACCTACCCGCTCGAAGAAACCGGTGCGGCGTTCGCGGCGATGCAGGACCGCGACAGCGTCGGGAAGCTCGTCGTGACGCCCTAATCACTCTCACGACCTGACAGGGTGTAGACGAAAAACATGTGAGCAACGACGCTGGTCCAGACGAAAACAACGAGGCCGATCTCGCCAGTGGGAGGCAATCCCTCAGGAAAGAAGAGGAAATCGAGGCCGATGAGCACGGTCATAATGAGTAGAAAGGTGACAGTGTCTTCGAAGTATCTGCGACCGAGCCCCTGCGTGTCCCCGTAACTGAGGCTGACACCGAAACCCAGGCCGAGACCTACCGCAATCAGGAGACCAACGTCGTTCTCAATAGACGGAACCGCTCCCTGCCATAATTCGAACCAGACCCATCCGGTTATGATAAGACTGACAACCAGTTGGAGTGTAATGGAACTACCAACGCCTGTTAGCCCATGTGAGGTTGCTTTGGGGGTGTCTTTCTCTGCCATGTCATATCTTCTCGTGAGTTCATCTTAATGACAGGTGTTTGTGCCGGACCTCCCAATACCTGACAGATCCGTCCGTTATGGTGAGCGATGTCGGGGTAACAACGAATATAACAGCCGGTGTGTGATTTACGATGCGCGCTGTTTCGACGGCCCAGCAGCGTGCTGTTTCGCGGTTGTGTAGGCCTCTCGGACGCGCTTGAACTCGTCTTCGTTGCCGCCGTGGTCGGGGTGGACTTCCTTGACACGCTCGCGGTAGGCCGCTTTCACGTCATCCAGCGACGCGTTCTGCGTGAGTCCCAGTTCGTTGAACGCTTGCACTGTCGGGTGTGGTTCGTCCTCGGGGTCCGGGCCGAGATCGACTTCGGGCGTCTCGAAGGGGAGGCGTGCGCCCAGGTAGACGCCGGGCATCTCGTGTTCGACCAGTACCGGCACCGTCGGCGAGCGCTCGATGCGGTAGTACGCCCGGGCGTCGAACGTGATCGCTACGTCCCGCTTGGGGAGGTAGAAGGCGACGTGTTGTCCCTCGACAAAGTGGTTCTCGGCGAACTGCTCGTCGATGGCGGTGAGGTACTCGCGGAGCTCCGCCCGGCGTCGCATCTCGCCGCCATCGGTTGCCTGTCGGTTGGGCCGTTCGGCGGGAAACACGCGGTTGGCGAGGACGAACAGCCCGGCGACGACGAGGCTGCCGGCGACACCCAGGACGAGTCCGAGGACCAGCCACTCTGGTACCATGCCCGGTTGTGTCTGCACGACCTGTCGTTAGGCTCCAGTGGTAAAGAAATGCCCGCTCTCGGGTCGTCTCTCAGCCGATATACCTGAGGTCCTCGTCGGCCGGCGACGGGGAGTTCTGCTGTTCCATCTCCTGGATCTTCCGGACGACTTCCTCCATCTCGTCGGCGCGGTCCTCGAGCGAACTGTAGTCGACCTCGAACCCGATAACGTCCTGGAGGATTTCGAGGACGGCCTGTGCGCTCTTGGGATCGACCAGATACCCCGATGTTTCGCCCATGAGACAGCAGGCCGGTACGTCGCGGCGCTTGCTCAGGCCGAGCAGCAGGCCGGAGACGCCGACGATGCCGCCCGCGGGTTCGTCTTCACGGAAGGCCACGCCAGCGTCCTCCAGCGTCTCTCTGAACTCCTCGGTCGTCGTCGCACCGAGCACGTCGTACTCCTCGATGAGTTCGCCGGTCGGGACGCCGCCGAGGGCGAACACCCGCTGGACGCCGAAGTCGTCGGCGATGTCGAGAAACGTGTCGGTCAGGCCGTAGTGGCCCTGGTTGTCCTGCGCCTGGTGATCGCCCGAGAGGACGAGCAGGTCCTGGCCGTCCGCTGGCGTGACGGCGTGGAACTCGGCGCAGGCGAGCTGTGCCTGGCCCTCGTCGATGCTGACCTGGGGCGGGAAATGCGTCGAGTAGACGCGGCGAACGAGTTCGCTTTCGAGCTCCTCCAGCAGGTGCTCGGCGGCGAGCTTGCCGACGTGGCCGACGCCGGGCAGCCCCTCGACCAGTACCGGGTCGTCGAGGTCGGGGTCCGCTACGGTCTCGATGTCGAATTCGTCCATACGGCTTATTCGCGGCGGCGTTGCTTAAGAGAACGTCGATACTCGCCGTAGCTGTCTTCAGGAGAGAACGGCGCGGGTGCGCTGTTGACCGCTTCGGTCCCACACTTCGGGCAGGTGTCACCGAGCGTGTACACCGGCCGGTCGTGCTCGGACTCCCAGGCGGCACAGACGCGAATATCCGATTTCATCGGTTGGAATCGCCGTCAGCGGCGGGTTACTCGTCGTCTTCGCTGCGCTCGCGGTGGAACTGTCCCGTGCCACCGTGTTGCTCGACGACCTTCGCGGCGCGGTCCGCGCTCTCTTCGAGGGCGTCCTCTGCAGTCTTGTAGTCGGGCGCTTGCACTTGGATGCGGTACTCCGGCGACCCGACGTAGGTCACTTCGAGTTGGATCTCGTCGGGGACCTCGCCGTTGCCCTCCGCAGCCTGGAGCGCTTCCTTGATGACATCGACGCCGTCGCTTTCGGGACAGGACAGGTCGACGTAGCCGGTGACCTGCACGTACGGGACGGAGACGTTGTTCCGGGCCGTCTGGACGATGGCGTCGATCTCCTCCTCGGAGAGATCGACATCTTCGAGGGCCTCGTTGCCGTGGATCGCCGCCGACTCGAACCCGTCGTACATCGAGCCGAACTCCGCCAGCAGCTCGTTGGCGATGGCAGCGTAGCTCTCGTCGTCCAGGTCCTCGCCGAAGGCCAGTTCCATCCAGTTGTCGGCCTTCTGCTCGTTTTTCCACTCCTGGATTTTCTCTTTCCGCTGGTGGTCGTTAACGTCCTTGATCGAGAGGTCGATCTGCTGGGCGCTCTCGTCGACATCAAGCACCTTGGCAACGACTGTCTGCCCTTCGTTGACGTGGTCGCGGACGTTCTTGATCCATCCGCTGGCGACCTCGGAGATGTGACAGAGGCCGCGCTTGCCCTCGTACTCGTCGAGGTCGACGAACACGCCGAAGTCCTCGATCTCGTCGATCTTGCCGACGACGAGCTCGCCCGGTTCGGGCCAGCCGCTGTATTTCATCCTATCGGGCCTCGACGACGGCGGTCACTTCGCCTTCGATGTCGGCCTTGCCGCCCGTCGGACGGGCGATAGTGTGGCCACAGACGGCACACGAGACCTCGCTCGCGGCCTTCTCGAAGAGAGTCTGTTCGTTCTCGCAGTCGGGACATTCGACGGTGATGAAGCTTCCTGGCATCGTTACTCCTGGAACTCCAGTCGGCCGGCGCGCCATCCTTCGCGGAGGTGGGCCTTCCCACACTCGCCACAGCGGTACTTGAGGTCCGTCTTCTTGGTGGGCTTGTCGCCACCCGGGACCTTCGAGAACTTCCCGTCGTTCCCGATACCGGAGTTGCGCTCGCGCTGGCGGTCGATCCACTTCATGCCGGTCTGGCGGCCGCTACGGACCTTCTCGACCTCGTGTTCCTGGTGCTCGTTACAGTGCGGACAGTACGTATTGAATCGTCGTGGCATCTGCATAGATATCGGCCTTACCGAGCGATTTGACGTGACCGCTTAAAACCCGTTTGGTTCGCACCTGCTGTGTGGCGCACAGTACCGTCCCGATCACGTGACCACCCGCCACGTTGGCTCGTCCCCTTCCCGCCGTAGCGCGGTCTACTTGAACCGCGCGGACGGGCCGGTTGATTCGATGCGGACCGCGCCAAACCCGTCTGACGTGCCTGATCCAGCCAGCAGTTCGAGATTCACCGCTTCGCCTGCAGAGAGCGCCCCCAGCTTCGTCGCCAGTTCGTCGTCGATGTAGTCCACGACCTCGTAGATCTCGTCAGTTTCGACATCCCGCAGCTCCATTCGCCCGGTATCGTCCATCGGACTGACCACGACCGAGGCCCGCTCGCTCGACCGCTGCTGTTGTTTCAACATACATGACTGTCATCGATTCCAATATATAAATCTCTGCTATCAGGATGTTAAGCATCTAAACACTATCCGAAAGAATATAAGGACATTCTAGTCTCAAACTGTTGACTCGTTCCCTCCGTCGATTGGGGCTTGGTATCGCAGTCGCCTTCGAAGTCACTAAGTACGCTGTTGGCAAAGGAACGGCCATGAAGAAGCTCATTATCCACGGCGACCCGGGGCTGCGAAAGGGCGGCCGCATCGAGTACGAGGACGAGGAGTACGAGGTGTTCTCCGTCTCGCGGCAGGGCGACTGGCACGGTCCGGACCGGCCACAGCTCTGGTGTACGATCGGCTCGGAAGACGAGGAAGAGACGTTCAAAACCCAGGAGTACATCCCGATGCACCTGGACACGGACGACATCGAGGCCGAGGCCGTCACCGTCCTCCGCGAGCGCGCGCCCCCGAACGCCGAATCCTGATCGGCCCGCTGCTGTTCGTTGAGTAACTGCCGTTTGCCCACAGTAACCGCTTCTTTTTCAGAAATACTCCGGTCGGACCCGATAGATCGTGACGCCGTCGGTCTGTTTCGCCACAGTCACGCCCTGTAGCCGGTCGACAGTCACGTCGTCGTAGCGCGCCCGCTCAGCGGGGCCGACGTAGACGTAGCGCACGTCGTACGCTTCCAGAAGGCGACGCTGCTCGGTCGCGTCCCCGGTGTAAATCGTCTCCACATCGTCGACGCGGCTGTCATACACCGTGTCGTTGCGGTACTGGGCCTCGTGGGTCCAGCCCGCGACAGTCGGCAGTCCGGTCAGACTCGACGGCGCGCTCGCTCCCTCGCCGTCGTCGGCGTCCCACTGGTACCCCGCGGGCGCGGCCGTGACGATAGTCGGCCGTCCGGTCGTCGTCTCGTCGAGCCATCGGATCGCCTCGGCCTCCTCTGGGTGGTCCTCGTCGAGATAGGCAAGCCCGTCCAGCGTCGGGTCGTCAGCGGCGTCGACGTGGTTCGAGAGCGCGAACACGCCGTAGATCGACGCCGAACAGACCAGCAGGACGACGAACGCGCGGACGCCGGTGGAGACCCAGGCCCGCGCGCGCTCGTCGCTTGGCCGCCAGCGGGTGAGCAGCCACGCCAGCACCGGGCCGGCAGCGACGCCCCAGAGCACCCACACCTGCATGTAGGTCTTGAAGACGGTGTTCATCCGGCCGATGTTCTCCCTGACGAAGACGAACTCGACGAGGAGTACGAGGCCCGCACCGGCGAGAATCAGAACGGCCTCGAAGCCGACAGGGCGGTCGCCGCCGTCGGCCAGCGCCGGGACCGCGTCGACGGTGCGGTGAAGCGTCGGCGAGCGCGCGAACAGCCACGCGCCAAGGAGCAGGGGGACAAGTAGGCCCACCGCCGCGATGTCCACCGTCGCGGCGAGTGCCGCCGTTGCGACTGTCACGAGGCCGACGATACGGGCCGTACTCCACCCGACGGCACGCCCGGTCTGGGCGTACAGGTACAGCCAGAAGGGGCCGACAAACAGGCCGTGGACGGCCAGCAGTTCCAGCAGCGAGGTCCGGTCGGGCAGGACCGCGATCTCGCGCCCGCTCGCCGGGCCGAGCCAGAACGGGAGCGACCAGAGCAGTCCCAGCGCAAGGACGCCACCAGCGACGGCCAGCCCCAGCCCGATCCGGACACCCTCCTGTCCCGGCCCGTTCAGGCGGAGCCGCTGTCCGACGCGCTTCGGCAGGAGCGTCGTCGGATCGGCCGGCGCGACGGTGACTGTCAGCAGGGCCAGCCCGCCCATCGACGGGAACGACCAGGTGTTCGTCACGGCCATGATGCCGGCGACGGCCGGGAGTGCGCCGAACAGCAGCGCGAGCCGTCGCCAGCGTTCGGCGGCCGGCGTCTGGTAGTAACTGAAACAGAGCGCGGCGGCCAGCAGCAGGAACCCTGTGCTCATCATGTGAGCGTGCATGTCGCCGTTGAGCCAGGCGAACAGCGGGAACTCGTCGATGACCAGCGCAGCACCGGGCTCGTACGTGACGAAATCGGCTGCGCTGTCCTCGATGACACGACTCGCGTCCCAGTAGCTGAACGAGTCCGGCCCCGCCGCGAGCCCGTCCAGTTCGTAGCCGGCCCGCTCGGCGACCGTCTGGCTCAGTCCGCCGGGCAGGAGCCAGATGATGAACTTGGCGGGCGTCGACAGATTGCTCGCGATGCCGACACAGAACGCCGTGAGGCCGGCGGCCAGTCGTCGCGGGAGGCCCCGTTCGCTCGCGACAGCGCCCGCCAGCCCGTACGCCGCCGTGACCAGCGTGGCGTAAAAGCCCGCCAGGGCGAGATTGTACGCGAACTGTCCCGCGGTTCCCGTGATTCTGGTGAGAATCGCCGCAATGAGATGGCCGCCGTAGTAGTACGCGACCGGTTCGCCGGCGAACCACATGTCCTCTAGCGGAAGGCTGTCGGCCCGGACTAGCGACTGTAGGAGCCCGAAATCGAGGAACTTCTCGCCGCCGATGGGGACGATTGCGGGGTCAAGCGCCCGGACGCCGACGAGAAACAGGAACGCGACTGTGAACACGCCGGCCGGCTCTGCGTATGTTTGCACGTCTGGCGCACTGTCAAGCCGCCACACAGCTAGGGTACTCGCTGCGAGAACGGCGACGCCGAGCCAGATGCCGAGGGACAGCGAGAGACGGCCGACGAAATAGGTGACCAGCCAGAGTATCGAGACGGCGACCGGGATTCCGAACGCGACTCCGCGGTCGGCAAAGCGGGGGAACAGCAGCCCAGCGACGGTCCCACCGGCGTACAGTAACGAGAGGTAGAGGGCGAGCCAGATAACGAGGAGCCCGTATTCCATCAGTGAAGGGGCCGGTTCGCTGGCCTATACGCTTTTCCGTTGTGTACGGACTTATCAACTGATTAGTGACCGGTAGCTTCGAACTGTTTTTACTTCCGCCTGCCCCACTACTCGCCAATGTCGCGTTCCGTCGGGGTTGTCCTCCCAGCCTACCGTCCCGACACGGACCAGCTCGGGACCTATATCGCCGCTATCAACGACGCCCTCGCGCCCCAGACTATCGTCGTCGAACTCGATGCACCACGAGACGGCGTTCCTGAATCGCTTCGTTCGCTGCCGGTCGAGGTTCACACCGTTCCCTACCGTCGCGGAAAGGGCGCGGCGATCACCGCGGGGTTCGAGCGGCTGGATACCGACGTGCTAGCCTTTGTGGATGCTGACGGGTCGACACCGGTCGGCTCGCTCGAACAGATACTCGATCCGGTTATCAACGGCCGCACGGACCTCGCTGTGGGTTCTCGTCGCCACCCGGACGCCACAATCGCGTCACACCAGACGTTCGCTCGCCGCTTTCTCGGTGACGGGTTCGCGTGGCTCGCCGGCCAGTTGCTCGATGCGAGGCTGTACGACTACCAGTGCGGTGCGAAAGCCATCGACGCGGCCGCCTGGGAGCGCGTCCGCGACCACCTGTACGAACCCGGCTTCGCGTGGGACGTGGAACTGATCGCTATCACTGCCGCCCTGGACCTGTGTATCGAGGAAGTCCCCATCGAGTGGGAGGACAAGCCCGGCTCGACGGTGTCGCCGATACGAACGTCGATAGACCTGTTACAGGCGCTGTTGACGGCTCGACACCGCGCGAAGCAGTTGCGAGACGACGGGTTTCACACGGCCCTGGCTGAACATCTCGACGAGCCGACCGCCCTGATCGAGAAGGACCGATGATGGACATTGCACAACAGGTCCGACGCGTCGTTCCGGATCGGTTCGAGTCGCTAGTGTCTGGCGTTCGGTTCGGCCAGTTCGTCTCCGTTGGCGTCGTCGGCGCGATCAGCGACAACACCGTTCTCGCTGTGCTGGGCCTGGCGTTCGGTGTCAGCGATATGTGGGCCAAAGCCGCCGGCGTCGAGACGGCGATCCTCGTGATGTTTCTGGTCAACGAACACTGGACGTTTGCCGGCCAGGGCGAGACCGGTCGTCGTTCGTTCGCGAAACGGCTCGGGAAATCCCATCTGGTCCGGTCCGGCGGCGTCGCGGTACAACTGGCCATCTACTGGCTGCTCACACAGCGGTTGGCGATCGAACTCGTCGTCGCCGGGACGGACCTGTGGTTCATCGCCGCGAGCCCGATCGCGATCGGTGTGGCGATGCTGGTCAATTACGTCGCCGAGAGCATCTTCACGTGGCAGGTCCACACGGACGGCTGAGGGGCGCGTCACTAACTCACGGACGGCACTCGAATCACAACCCTTAATGAGGGGACCGGACTACCAGAAAGTAGCGGGATGGGATAGCCAGGAGATTCCGGCGGGCTCATAACCCGCAGATCGGTAGTTCAAATCTACCTCCCGCTATCATTTTGCCGAGCTCACTCCTCTAGCGAGGCGTTTTATCGCCGAGCGGCACTGAGTTCGGCAATTATAGTTGCGAAGATTTGAACGAGGCAAGTCGCGCGCAACGTCGTGAGTACGTCTCGACGTGGTTCAAATCTATCACTCGCCTGACTCGTCTTTCAGTCCGCTCACTGTTGCTGCTCACCGCTCTGCAAGTATCCGTCTCTAGCCGCTGTGAGTGTCCGGTACAGCGTAGCGATCAGTGCAACGACGAGCAGGCCGCCCAGTAACTGTGCCGGCGTGTTCTGGGTCTCGACTGCCCACGGCAGCGACAACGCCAGAAACCGGACCGAGACAACGAGTCCGGCGAGAGTGGTGACAGTGACCAACAGATACCGGGCAGTGCGCTGGACTGGGCCACCGCGGTCTATCACATTGAGTCCATGACGCTGTACCATCGCACCTTCCAGCGCAAGCCAGAGCGACAGCAGGACGGCACCGGCAATCCCGGCGGTCGCTACCAGGCCTGGAACCGCGAGCCCAGCGATTTCGGCCATCGTTGCACCTGCGCCGACGAGCAACCCGAACGCCAACGGTCCGAGCAGAACAAGCGAACTGACCAGTGCGGCGACATCCTTCGTGAGGGACCGAATGGAGGGGGACACAACAGCCAGTATCGCTCCGAATTTTTGTAAGCCTACTGGTGGTTACTGTCCGTCCGCTCCCGTCTCCCGACACAAACCGTCTCAGTGGGCGTCCTAATCGTCGCCGTGTTCGTCGACGATGACGACTTCGCCGTCGACGACTTGCACGTTAATCAGCGTCTTGGCGTCGTACCCCGCTTCGTCGAGTTTGTTCGTCCCATCGGCTTTCTTGATGACACAGACGATGTCGCGGATGTCAGCGCCGATGTCTTCGAGCGCGCCAGTGAGGCCGGCCAGCGTCCCGCCGGTCGAGAGCACATCGTCGAGCACGAGCACGCGGTCGCCCTCGTACACATCGTTGACGTACATCTCGCTCTCGGAATAGCCGGTTACCTGGGAGAGTGACACCTCGCCGTCGAGGCCGTACTGGCGCTTGCGGACGACGACGAGGGGGATGTCGGTCATCAGCGAGACGGCCGTCGAGATGTGGATGCCCATCGCCGCCGGTGTGACGATTTTGTCGACGTTTTCAAGCTCCGCCTTGCGGATGATCTTGATGACGATCTCACGCAGGAGCTCCGGCCGGAGCATCGGGACGCCATCGCTGATGGGGTGAACGAAGTAGTGGTAGCCGTCCTTCTCGATGATCGGCGCGTCGAGCAGAGACTCCTTGAGTCGGTCCATGCTGGCGGTACTACAAGCCCGTACTAAAATTCACCGTCACCGACTCAGTAGAGCGCCACCAGTTCGGCGAGCACTCGCATCATCGGGAGGAGGTGGGTATCCCCGAGCGCGTAGTACTCGACGCTCGTCAGCAGCAGAAACACCATTGTCACGCCTGTTGCAGCACCGAGGAGAACTGCCCCAGTCTGCCCGGCCACCCCTTTGGACCGACCAATCACCGCCCAGCCGCCAAGCGGGACGGCTATCGCGAGCCCGAGAAGCGCGTGGAACTGGAACGCCTCGCCGATGCCGTTGACCGTCAGGGCGACGAAAATCAGGGCCAGTTGCCCGCCGATCAATACGGTCCCCGTAACTGTCCAGAGAAACACGCGCCAGTGATTCGTCAGGCTCCCGCGTACCGCCGGGAGCCGCATGACCAGATACACGCCCAGAGGATACAGTGGGAACACGTATCGGGCGGTCACTTGCGCGTGCAGTGGTAAACGACCCGCGTAGAGCAAGACGACACCGACGAACGCGGTCACTGCGAACGCGTCTACGACGCGGTCGGCGCTGAGGACGCGGTCAGCCATTGACGAGGGCCAGCGCAGCCGCCGGACGACTGGCAGCGCACCGACCATGGCGACGAGAACTGGTGCAGACTCCAGTAGTGAGAGATTGACAGATTCCTCACCGGCGATATCGAGCGCGCCGCTCGCGTTCCCGGACCGGACGAACGCGTGATACACGTCGTCTGGCCGTTGCTGGATCGTGTCAAGTCCCCTAACGAGTTCGCCGCTCAGCAGCAACAGCGGTCGCAGTCCGCGTTCGACGACGCTGAACAGGGGGAGTAGCGGTGCGAGTAAGCTGCTGGATCCGCTCCCGCTGGCACTGCTACCCCCGCCAGCACTACCTGCGACATCCCCGCCCACGGAACCGCCACGAGAAAGTACCCTCGGTGGTTTGATCGGGGAGCCTGAGATGGCGATGTTGGTGATGATGAACGGCAGCAGGGAGAGAGCGAAGACGACGCCGATACAGATCAGTGTTCGTGGACTGTTGTCCGGGGCTGTCGGGATGTCGACCAGCGCGAGGGCGACACAGAGCAGGAGCGCCTCCGGGGAATGTACCCAGGCATACAGCCCGACCATTGCGTAGGCGAGCGCGCGGAACGTCCGAGATTCCGCTCTGATGATCGGACCGTCCGTCGGCATGCGGCTCCGATAGAGGCAGTATACGATGCAGACGACGACTGTGCCGGTGACGACGTGGCGCTTCGGCACGGACGCCCAGAACGCCAGCGGCGTCCCGGCTGTGAGCACGACAGCGCTCAGGAACCCCAGCCGACGAGTCTGCATTCGACTGAGGAGTCGATAGAGAACGACCGGTGCGAACGCCGCAATGAGAAGATGCGTCAGTTGCAGCGCGTACAGATGCGTTCGACCGGTATCGAGTGGCTGTGCCAGCGCGACGTTCAGCCCGAACAGCCCCAGAACGGCGACGCTGCCGCCGATAGAGACCCATTCGCTGTCGGTGTAGTGACCGCACTGGACCACCAGCGCTAGCAGCGCGAGCGACCAGAGCGCGACCAGCGCAATCCGGAGTTCGACGACGGCGGTGAGCAGGTCGAGCGCGAACACGACCGGAAGCGAGAGGACGATGACACCGTAATTTCGCGCGAACCGCTGGCCGCCGTAGCGATTCGCTCCGGGTGTATCCAATCCGGGGCTATAGACCGCGTCGGTCAACGCTACATGTCCGTTCGAGAGGCTGTATAGCCCGTTCGCCAGCGTGTAGGAATCCGTGATCAGGAACGCCGTCCGCCACACCAGCCCGAACAGAACGACTGTTGCGAGAAACACAATCAATCCGAGTCGATCCCCGAACAGCACTGAATACGCCGTTCGGCGAATGTTCGACACCCCGGTGGTGCGCTGACGCAGACCGCCGACGAACTCCGTCGCTGTCATTCGACCACCGCAATCGTGACGTTGCGCGTCGCCACCACACTGTGGCCCGCGCCGTCGCGCTTGCTGACGGTCACCGTGCCGTTGTACTGCTCTCGTTGGATCTCCGCGTCGGTGAACGTGTCCGACGCCAGCGTCAGTTCGTAGGCGTTACCGGCTGATTCGTCCAGGAAATGATTCGTCGTCCGCGAGTAACCGAGTTCCTCGATTGTGAGTTCGTAGACAAGTGTCGGCTGTCCGGCAAGATTCGAGAACTTCACATGGACCGCCGGTGCGTTGAGATAGTAGCTTGCCGCGCCGTAAGACCCCGCTTGGAGTGTAACTCGCTCAGGTATTTCAACCGCAGAAACCGTGGCGTTGCCCGATTCGAGTGCAACCGGCTCTGGCTCGGCTGCCAGTGTGACACCGGGCACCAGCGGGCCGGAAAGCAGTGTGACGCCGAGCATGAGGACTGTCACACTAATGACAACAGCCCGCGTTTGCTCCATTGTTACCGGTCACTGGATACCTGGCAATAAAAGCATCGTGGCGGCTTCTCATTCGTGATTCTGGGTTGTCAAATGTGCTAGATGAGGAATCTTCGTAGCTGACTGGTCAATCCATACTGGGTTGGACTGAAAGGGGCGAGGCGCTGGGCGTTCGAGACGACGCAAGCACTGGAACGAACGGAGTGAGTGAAGCGCGCAGCGAGTCACAGTAGCCCAGCGCCTCGGGGCTTTCTGGTTGTATGAATCTGCTACTCTCGAATACCAGCACACTGCTGCCGCTCACCGGCTAAAAACAAAGAGGTGCTGGCCGGATTATGCGTCCGGGCCAGTATCCTGAGAGAGCGTGGCAGAGTTATCGCCTTCTTGAGTCTCGTAGATTACGCGTAGATCGTATTCTGATCCGGCATTGATATCTATTGAATTACCGGCAGTCACTTCGGAAGAATCTGTTATTGATGAACTCCAGTTCCCCCATGTATCTCCCGAGGTTGCATAGTTGAAATCTCCACGGACGTAAAGTTCCTGAGCCTCAATTGAATCTCCGCCATCGTGAGTTATTGTAACTGTTTCCGTACTGCCGCCTTCATAATCCCATGAGAAGCTAGCCTGTGGCGTTGCCTGCTGCGCCTGGTCACCGAGACCAAGCACGAAGGAGGCGATAACGGCCGCGAGGATGACCGTAATTGCGACCATCAGGATGACCCCGATGACCGGCGACACAGCGTCGTCGTCGTGGATGAGTTGTTTGATATCCATGGTTTGTTCGGCGCACACCGCGAGCGTGATCCGAGTAGTGCCATCCTAAACATCGAAGGATACACTTACCGGCTCGCGGAGGTGTGCTGACTCAACCACATGGGAGGTACCTACTTATACTCATACCACGTTTTAGCCGTTCAATGCTGCCTTGAAATCCTTCAAGGCTGGCTGTACTGCTGGAATTCGATACATGGGTACTCGGATAATTCAGTATCAAACGAGACAAACAAAACGAGGAGGGAAGTGAAAAGAACGGCGTCGTTCAGTCTCCGGATTCGGCTTCTTGGGCCACATACTCAGTAAGTGTCATCTCACGACCCACGTAGGTGTGATAGCCCGCGGAAATACTGAGGACGACAGCGATCAGCGTCGCCCAGACCAGCGGCGGAATGACCGTGAACGGATAGACGCCGACCCAGAGGATCGTGACGATTGCCAGACTGACCGCACCGAGTGAGAGATAGTACTCGCGCCAGGGGAACTCGCTTCCGGGGACGATTTCGAGATACACTGTGAGTTCTTCCGTTTGTGCGGTTCTGGAGATCATTCCATTCTCGGAATCGTAGTCGATGATACCCGTGTCGTCCATCCGCGGGAGGTGCGACTGCTGTAACGTGGTGTAGACGCGCTTTCGCTGCGCGCTTGTGACTTCGGTGTTCGGGCAGTCGTACTCCTGCGCCGCCACGTGGGACGCGAGGTCACCGAGCTGCACCGGTCCATCGTGTTCCCGGAGATACTGAAGCGTGTACCGACGCCGCTCGTTCTGCAGAACGTCGAATATCTCTCCTTTCGAAAGGTCGTCCTCCGAATCGGTGGAGTCCGACCGTTCTATCTGCTTACTCATGTAATGTCCTCCAATTCCCACCACCCATAGTGAGGAATACAGCCAAATTCAGAGTGTTCATCAGTTATAAACTCGCTGCTTTTACTGCCGGAAAAAACGATGCTGATACGAGTTTATGCGTTCGGACCGGTTGCAGTGGCGAGAGTCGCTGAACTGTCGCCGGTTGAGGATTCGTAGACGACGCTGAAGTCGTAATCGCCACTGGTGCCCACATGCACAGCAACCCGGTCACCTGCGACGACTTTGCTGTTACTGCTGGCGTTGGCAGCCGGCCACTGCTCATTGTTTTGGTCAACTTCATTGCTAGCAGCAGCGCCGGAACCAGCGAACCCGCTCCCTCTGAAGTAAAGGTTACTTGCCGTGATTGAGTCGCCGCCGTCGTGGGTGACAGCCACTTCGCCTGCGCCAGAATCATAATCCGTACTAAAGCTAGCTTGCGGTGCCGTGTTACTGACTTGGTCGCCCAGACCGAGGACGAACGTTGCGATAACGGCCGCGAGGATGACCGTGATTGCGACCATCAGGATGACCCCGATGACCGGCGAAACCGCGTCGTCGTCGTTGAAGAATCGTTTGAGTTCCATTGTTGTGTCCGCACGCATCAACAGGTTCCCCTGTTATGCCGTGCTTATCGAATCGTGGCTATGGAGATATATAAGTCTGCACCTGTATTATCAGAGACTGTAATCACCTCGTCTGCTAACAACTATTCTGAGGTGTATGGGGCCAAATCTGTACGATTAGGGACGCAATTATCACAGAATGTGTTTTCAACCATCACGAAAGGGCCAGCAGCGCTACCGTAACGAACACCGCGAGGATGAGAATACTGAGCCCGATGCCGGCCCGCATCGGATGGACGAGGCTGTCATCGTCTCGGAACCGTGCGATCACGTCGTTCGGGGCTGTCACCGTTTGCGTGACGACGGCCGTAGCCCTGACCACCGCACGGTCCACAGCGGCGTACAGTTCGGTCACGCCGACGACGAGCCCGCGGGAGCCATAGAAGATAGCGGGATTATACAGCGAATCGATGTCCGGGACGCGGCCGAGCTTCGACAGGGGCTTTTTCGTCACCGCGAAGCCGACCAGTCCGATGACGGCGAGGGCGACTCCCTCGATGAGATGTGGGATGGTGTACGTCTCGTAGACGTGGTCGACGGCAGCCTCGCTCGTCACATCGAACGGAAGGATAGTGAACAGTGCCGTGTCGTACACACCGTAAATGACACAGAGCGCGGCCACGGACACCATGGCGATGCTTTGACCGCGGTTCGCGTCCGGAACACTACCGTCGTACGAGCCGTGGAAGAACGCGTAGTAGCCGAACTTGATGAACGACATGAACGTCCCGATGCCGCCAAGGAGCAGCATCCACTCAAGCGTATAGAACTCACCGAGTGGCAGCGGTCCCTTCCCGAAGGTGTAGTGGCTCCCGGAGATGATGATTCCCTTGCTGACGAACCCGTTGAAGCCGGGGAAACCGGCGATTGAGAGGGCGGCAACGGAGAACGCGCCCGCGGTAATCGGCATCTCGCGGGCCAGGCCGCCGAGTTTCTTCAGACTCTCCTCACCGGTCCGGTAGATGACAGCGCCGGCGGTCATGAACAGCAGCCCCTTGTAGAGGATGTGGTTGAACACGTGGGCGAACGCGCCGGCCTGAGCGAGTGAGGACCCGATGCCGACGCCGGCGACCATGTACCCGACCTGGGACTGGATGTGATAGGAGAGGAGCCGCCGCATGTCGTTCTGGAACAGCGCGAACAACGCCCCGAAGATGGCCATCCCGCCACCCATGTACGCGATTGCGTCGTGTCCACCCGGGAACGCCCGGTACATCCCGTAGACGCCGGTCTTTGTCGTGAACACGCAGAGGAAGACGCTGGCGGCGATGTGCGGGCGCGGATAGGTGTCGGGCAGCCAGGCGTGCAGGCCGATGAAGCCGACGTTGACGCCGATGCCGATGGCGGCCAGGGCGGCGGGAAGACCGGCAGTAATGCCGCCCGCTTCGGGACCGCCCGGCACCGACGCGAACAGGAACGTGCCCACCTCGACGTAGTGGCCGAGGATGGCGGCCATCAACAGCGTGCCGCCCAGGCCGTGCAGCAGCGCGTACCGGAAGCCGGCCCGAACCGCCTTGCCGCCGTAGTGCCACACCAGCAGGGTACTGGTGACGGCCATCAGCTCCCAGAAGAAGATGAGCGTCAGCCAGTCGCCGGCGAACACCGCCCCGAAGCTAGTCGCGACGTACGAGAGGGCAAAGCCGGTCTGTGTCGTGTCGGCCTCGCTGGCGTAGGAGTAGAGGACGGCGACGGCGGCGATGAGCCCGAAGATGATGCCCATCAGCCGCGAGAACGGGTCGACGTTCAGGAGGACGGCCTCGAATCCGAGGAATCTGACACCAAGATGCGCACCCTCGGGCACCATGACCGCCCACGGTACTGCAAGCGCCGGGACGAGCGCGCCGATGGCGTGCCCGGCCCGCCGTGGGAGCCGGGAAACAACGATTGCCAGCGCCAGCAGGACGACGACCGGCGGGACCATCGTCAGCGTCGACATCAGGCGACCACCCCCGGAAGATTACTGACGATAGTGTCGACGATGCGCAGGAAGACAGCCGTGTACGGCACTGTCCCCAGCAGCAGCGACAGCGTGGCCGCGGTCAGTATCGGGCCGAGCATGAACCACGTGCTCTCGCCGCCGCGCCAGCCGCGGTCGTCCCAGCCGCCCTCTGGCGGGCCGCCGTGGTGTTCGTGATCCTCGTGGCGCTTCCCGAGATGGTCGACGTGTGCTGGGTCTGGAACGTCGCCTTCGCCGGCGTGGTCGTCAGCGGTGTCTGAATCGTGTCCCTCCCCGCCGTCGGCTCGCAGTTCGCTCCGGCCACCGAGTGGCCCCTCTAGGAGGGGCTTTTCGTCGTGGCTCTCC
Organism: Haloarcula terrestris; assembly: GCF_031624315.1. Lineage (NCBI taxonomy): Archaea > Methanobacteriati > Methanobacteriota > Halobacteria > Halobacteriales > Haloarculaceae > Haloarcula > Haloarcula terrestris. Next base: position 449,011 of record NZ_JAMQOM010000004.1, read on the forward strand.
GGCGACTCGAAGTACGCCTGGTAGACGATGGGCCAGAAGTACGCGATGTTGAGAACACCGGAGACCAGCAAGGCTGCGGCGAAAATGAGTCCCCCATCGAGACTCAGCGCGCCGATGACGAGATACCACTTGCTGACAAACCCAGCTACAAGCGGGATTCCGGCCATTCCGGCCGCGGCGACGGCGAAAGCGGCCATCGTCAGCGGCATCCGTTTCCCGATGCCGGCCATATCGCTGATGTCGTCGGTATGCGTTTCGACGTGTATCGCGCCGGCACAGAAAAACAGCGTGAGCTTCATGAATGCATGCGCTGGGATGTGGAGCAGGCCGCCAGTGAGGGCCTGTCCATGGAGCAGTCCCAGTCCGAGCACGATGTAGGAGAGTTGGCTGATCGTCGAGTACGCCAGCCGCCGCTTGAGATTATCTTGTCGGAGTGCGATGATGCTCGCCGTCAGGAGGGTAAAGGCCGCAATCGCGGCCAGTGGGAGTCCGACGCCGAGTTCCGCCATCGTTTCGGTGCCGTACACGTCGAGAACGACCCGAGCGATGCCGAACACGCCGCTTTTGACGACTGCGACGGCGTGGAGCAGCCCCGACACCGGCGTCGGAGCGACCATCGCGTCCGGGAGCCAGGAGTGTACCGGCATCAGTGCGGCCTTGACGCCGAAACCGACCGCCAGCAAGGTGAAGGCCGCCCGCGCCAGCGTCGGATCGGCCGTCGCCAGGCCTTCGAGGCCGCCGGGCGTGAACGCGGTCGTTCCGGCCAGAACAAACACGAGGACGGTCCCGCCCAGCACGGCCACGCCGCCCCCGAAGGTGTACGCGAGGTACTTCCGGCCGGCGGCGCGTGCCTCGTCCGTCTCGTCGTGGGTGACGAGCGGATACGTCGACACGGTCAACAACTCGTAGGCGACAAACAGCGTCAGCAGGTTCGACGCGAACGCGACGCCGACCGCCGACGCGAGGCTGGCGGCGAAGGAGGCGAAGTATCGGGTCTGGGCGTGTTCGTCCAGGCCGCGCATGTAGCCGATGCTGTAGAAGCTCGTGACGATCCACAGCAGGCTCGCGAGCAGGCCAAAGAGGAGTCCCAGCGGGTCGACGCTGAACGCCAGTTCGATTCCAGTGGCGAACTGTCCGATTGCGAACTCGTACTCTGTCCCGTTCAGGACGCCGGGAACCATGCTCGCGATGATGCCGAACTTTGTGAACGCGACGGCCAGGGTCACCCCCTCTCGCAGATTCGGCCGGCCTTTGAGCGAGAGAATGACGGGGATAGCCGCCGCCGAGACGAGGATCGCCAGGATGGGTCGTAACTCAGTCATTGGTTTAGAAGGGGTGGAAGCGTTTCCTCAAGCACTGTTTGCAACTCCGGTACGGCTGCGGTCAGCGCGACCGCGAGGACGGCTGCAAGGACGACGACGGCGACCATCCCGAACGAGACCGCCTTTCCGCTCCCGTCCGTGACGGGGGCGTCCTCAGGGACGCCCTCTTCCGCGTGGATGGTCGCTTCGGCGAAGTAGAGCCGCTCGACGAGGCGAGCGAAGTACGCGAGCGTCAGGAGCGTACTGGCGAGCAGAACGGCCACGACGGGCCATATCTCGGCGTTGACTGCGCCGAGGACGATATACCACTTGCCGACGAAGCCGACTGCCGGCGGGACGCCGACCATGGCAAGCGAGAGGACGGCAAACGAAAACGCCGACAGCGGGACGCGGCTCCCCATGCCGGCATAGCCGCTCACGGTCGTCGCGCCCGTCTTGCGCTCGATAATTCCCGTCGCGGCGAACAGCCCGCCTTTCATGACCGCGTGGCCCAGCAGGTGGACGGTCGCGCCGACGACGGCAATCGGCGTCGCGATGGCGAACCCCGCGATGACGAGGCCGAACTGCGACACCGAGGAGTACGCGAGCATCCGCTGGACACTGTTCTGTGAGACGGCGAGCGCGCTCCCCGCGATGATACTCACGCAGGCCAGTCCGACCAGCGCCCAGCGAGCGACGGGCACGGCCGTCAGGAACTCCACGGTGAACACGGAAAACAGCAGACGGGCGAGCGCGTACGCCGAGACCGTCGAGACGAGCGCCGAAATGAACGCGCTCACGGTGTCCGGCGCGTTCGCGTAGGCGTCTGGCTGCCAGGTGTGCAGCGGGAACAGGGCGACTTTCACCGTCAACCCGCCGATCATCAGCCCGAACGCGGTCAGGACGAGCGTCGAGTCGTAAGCCGCCATCTCCCCGAGCTTGGTCGCCAGGTCGGCCATGTTGAGCGTCCCCGTCGCCGCGAGCAGGTAGCCGATACCGAGGAGATACAGCGAGGCTCCGACGGTCCCGATAATGAGGTACTTCAGCGCCGCGACGGCTGCGCTTGCGTCACGGCCGCTCGCCACCAGACCGTAGGCCGCCAGGCCCGTGATTTCGAGGAACACGTAGAGGTTGAACACGTCGCCGGTGACGGTCATCCCCGTCAGGCCGGCGACCAACAGCAGGTAGAGGCCATAGAAGGAGTTCGAGTGTGGGCCGGCCTGCCGAGCGTAGACGAGCACGCCCAGCGACACGACGGCCACGAGCAAGGCGACGGCCCCGGAGAGCCCGTCGACGACGAGTTCGATGCCGTACGGCGCGGCGAAGCCGCCGACCGCGTAGGAAACAGTGCCACTCGTACTGACGGCCCACGCGAGCAACCCGGCCAGTCCGACCTGGCCGATGAGCGTCAGCGTCGCGATGGGCCAGCCGGCCCGGTCGCTGACGAGGCTAGCGACGAGCGGTATCGAACCGCCGACGATGGGTAGTACGACCAGCAAAACGGGGAGTTGTTCAATCATAGTAGAGCTGTTTGAGTTTGTCTTCGTCCAGCGTGCCGTACTCGGTGTAGATGCGGATGATAAGCGCAAGCGCCACGGCCGTAAGGCTCACCCCGACGACGATAGCGGTCAGGATGAGGACGTGTGGCAGCGGGCTGACGTAGGGGCCGCCCCCCTCCTTGATGATCGGCGGGTTCCCGCCGGCCCGGAACGCGAGCGTGATGAAAAACAGGAAGATACCCGTCTGGAAGATGTTCATCCCGATGACCTTCTTCACGAGGTTCCGGGACTCAATGAGCATATAGAGGCCGATACCAAGCAGGAGCATCACCGCGAAGTAGTTGTAGTGTGAGTTCAGCAGTTCGAGCATTAGCTTTCACCCTCCGGATCGTCGACGGCGTGGCCGAAGCCGGCAGCAAGCAGGAAAAAGAGGCCGATAGCGACGCTGGCGACGATACCACCGATACCCAGTTCGACGAGTTCGATACCGTAGGCGGTCGCATGCGAAATGAACTGTTCGTACAGGTGGTATTCGAGGAAGTTCCCGCCCAGGAGTATCGTTCCCAGGCCGATGGCCGCGAATACGAGGACACCGCCGGAGGCCAGTGCGGAGATAACGCGGACATCAACCCACTGCCGCGCCGCGTCAATACCGTAGGCGAAGGCGAGCATCATCAGGACCGACCCGGCGATGACACCACCCTGGAAGCCGCCGCCGGGGGAGTTTGCCCCGTGGAACATGACGAACAGGGCGAACGTGAGGACGAACGGCGCGACGACACGCACCGTCGTCATGATGATCGTGCTCTCGACGTACAGCCCGGTTCGCTCCTCGTTGCTCATGCGAACACCTCCTGTCTGAGGACGGTCAGTGCCGCCACGCCGGCCGAGAAGACCACGACAGCCTCGCCCAGCGTGTCGAACCCGCGGTAGGCCGCGAGCACGGCCGTCACCCCGTTTTGGACCTCAGTGTCTTCGTACGCGTTCTCGATGTAGTACTGCGTCACCTCGCCGCTGACGACGGGGTTTGCCGCCCCGTCCGCCCCGACGGCGGGCAGCGACGGGACCGTCGCGATCATGACGACGACGAACGCGCCGACCAGCACGACGGTCCGAAGGCTAATCGACTCGAACAGGCCGTTCTCCTGTGGCCGAACAGTGTTTGCAAGGGCCAAGATGAACAGGATGGTCATGATACCGGCCCCGACAGCGGCCTCGGTCAGGCCCACGTCGGGGGCCTCCAGCATCACCCAGATGATGGAGATACCGAGGCTGTAGGCGGCAAACGCCATCAGCGACGCCAGCACGTCACGGAGCATTGCCGCGCCGATCGCACAGCCCAGCACGAACACCAGCAGCGCCGCCTCGATGAGTGTCAGACTCACTGCTTTCCCTCCTTGTCGCCGGCGGTCCACGGCTCGATACCCTGGTCCTGTGCCGCCCGTGCGATTGCGTGGGCGGCCGTCGGGTTCGTCAGGAACATGAACACCAGCAGGAAGACGGCCTTGATCGTCGAGAGGTCGGTCTGAATCGCGAGTGCGGCGGCCCCGATAGTGAGGACGGCCCCCAGCGTGTCGCTTTTCGATGCCGCGTGAGCGCGCGTGTACACGTCCGGCAATCGGACGATGCCGATTGAGGCGACGCCGCCGAAGAACGCGCCCACCAGCGCAAGCGCGACGATACCCCACTCCGTCGGCGTCATAGCACACCCCCATGTTCGACGTTGAACTTCGAGAACGCTATCGAGAGCAGGAAGTTCAGCAGGGCGTACACGAGCGCGATATCCAGGAACAGCGGCTTATCGAGAGCGCCGGAAACGAGCGCGATAGCGATGACGGTGTTGGTCCCCATCACGTTGACCGCGATGACTCTGTCGTGGTCCGTCGGCCCCGCGAACACGCGGTAGAGGGCCACAATTGCGAACAGAACGAACGTGGCGGCAATTGCCAACAGTGCCGCTTCGAACTCAATCATCGTCGGCCACCTCCGGCTCTCCAACGTCGCTCTCGGTGTCGCTGTTGTCCCCCTGTCCGCGCTCGCGCGGCGAGGCGATCGCTGCGGCCTCCCGGCCGTAAAAGACGAACCGGACGGCCCGTTCGAGGCTTCCACCGAACAGGTCCTCTCGCGCGCTCCCGGTGAGCGAGTGGATGTCGAACGCCTGGTCCGAGACGCTGACAGTGAGCGTCCCGGGTGTCAGCGTGATGCTGTTTGCCAGCGTCGTCACCGCGGCGTCCCCCCAGACGGCGGCCTCCAGCTCGACCATCTCAGGATCGATTGGCAGCGACGGGTGCAAGACGACGTAGGCGATTTCGAGGTTCGCAACGGCGATCTCTTTGAGGAGGTACGGGACGTAGATTGCCATCCGGGCGAGCTGTTTCGGGATCCGCGTCAGCGACGGCTGGCGGCTGAACGCGATGGGCGCGAGCAACGCGGTGACGATAGTCGCGGTTATCGCGCCAGTGAAGAAATCCAGGGGCTTGTACGAACTCAACAGGAGATAAAACAGGTATGACGCCCCGAACACGGTGAGATACTTCGGGAGCGTCGCGGCGCGAGCGAGCGCGGTCGACCGCGCTGGCCGCTCGACGGGGGCGGTCTCGACCTCGATATCGCCCCGGGAGAGTTCGACTTCGAGCGGCCGAAGCATCGGCGTCGTACCGCCCGGGTTGAACTCCGGATCGAGGACGACCCGATCGATGTTCTGTTCCTCGGCGTAGGCCAGTATCGCGTCGGCGTAGTCGCCGGGGCTGAACAGGTAGCGGTTGGCCCCGATGACCCCCGTTTCTACGTCGAGGTTTGACGGGGGGTCGGCCCCCAGATCTTCGTCGAGCCAGACCTCGATGCGGTCGAGTAGGTCCTTCGCCTGGCCGAGTTCAGACTGGGCGTCCGGGTCGACGGCGCGCGTGCTTGCGACGGCGACGAGGTGCAGCGACACCTGTTGCGGTCCGTCTCTGGCCGCCGATTCAGCCTGTTCGACGGCGTAGGCGACGGTGTTCCGGACCGTCACCGAATCAGCTACTGGCACGAGCAGGCGACGGGGTGGTGGTGCAGTCACAGTCTCTGTTTAAAAACTCCGAATAAGCGGTTTGTCGGGCTATACTGTCGTTATCGGACCGGAACCACGGAACACGCAAAACTATTTCGTAATCAGTTACGCGCTCGCTCGCCGTTGGACAGATGGGCACCGAGTTCGTCCGCGACGCGAGCGCCGAGCCCCCGCTTGTCCCCGACGTACTCCGCGGCCCCATCGCCGTCCACGAGCAGGGCGCGCGTCTCGCTGGCCCCCATCACGCTCGCGTCGTTGGCGACCACGAAGGCCAGCCCTGACCGCTCGCGGATCTCGCGAGCGCGCTCGACCAGTGTCTCGTCGTCGCCCTCACTTTCGACCTTGAAGCCGACGATGGGGAGGTCGGGATGGACAGACCGGACGGTGTCGATGAGTTTCGGCGTCGGTTTGAGCGTCAGTGTCAGTTCCTCCTGCCCGCTTTTGATCTTCTCGGGAGCCTGTTCGACGGTGTAATCCGAAATGGCCGCCGCCGAGACCAGCGCGTCGGCCGAGTCTGCGACCCGGCGAACGGCGTCGGTCATCTCCGCGGCGGATTCGACCCGCTCGACGGTCGCGTAGGGCACGTCCGGCCCATCGTGGACGAGTGTCACGTCGGCCCCGCGGACGTAGCAGGCCCGCGCGACCGCACGCCCGGTCCGTCCCGAGGACCGGTTCGAGAGCGTCCGCACGGGGTCGACTGACTCCGTCGTCGCGCCCGCGGTCACGACGACGTGTTTGCCCGCCAGCGGCCGGTCGCCCGCGGCCCGGGCGGTCGCCGTGACGATGGCCGCCTCGGTGGCGATCTTGGCCTTTCCCTCCTCGATTCGCGGGTCCACGAACTCGACGCCCCAGGACTCGACGCGGTCGATGGCGTCCAGCACGCCGGGGTGGTCGTACATCGGTTCGTGCATCGCCGGCGCGACGACGACCGGCACGTCCGCGCCGAGGGCGGTCGTCGCACACGTCGTCACGGGCGTGTCGTCGATGGCAGCGGCGACCTTCCCGACGGTGTTTGCCGTCGCCGGCGCGAGCAGGAGCACGTCCCCCCAGCCCGAGCGCCCGCAGAGGTCGACGTGCTCGACGCTGCCCGTGATTTCCGTGACGGTGTCATTGTCCGTTGCGAACTCAAGCGCCCACGGGTGGATGATGCCCGTCGCGCTGTCGGTCATCACCGCCCGGACGGACGCGCCCTGCCGTCGGAGTTCGTGTGCGAGTTCCACCGTCTTGACGGCCGCGATAGAGCCCGACACCCCCAGGACGACGTTGACTCCGGTCAGCATACCCGCCGGTTCTCGGTGCGGGGGTAAAAGCCCCCGTCTCTCCAGCACGGGCTAGTCGCCATCGCTGGCGGCTGGGTCGCTCTGCCGCTCGCCCCCGTCGCTGCTCGTTCGTGGCCCCTCGTCGTGGGCGTTCAACGCGAGGGTGAAGGCGGCTATCGCCAGCAGAACCAACCCCAGTGCCACCACCGAACTGAGCGAGAGGCCGGCCGACGTAGCCGGAACCGCGACCGGGATGAGCACGTATCTGACGACCATCACGAGCAGGATCGCGCCGGCGAGGACGGCCGCGGTCCCGGTGACGTGGACGAACTCGCTGTCGGTCGTCTCGGCGTCCCGGCCCAGCTGGTGGCCGATACTGCTGGCGTGGACGCCGGCGTCCCAGACCAGCAGCGCCGCCGCACTTCCGACGAGGACGAACAGCGGTGCGAGCCCGCGCTCGGCCGCGACCAGTGTCGTGAGGAACAGCAGCGCGCTCCCGGTTGCGAACCCGGTCACCCGCCGAGACAGTAGTTCTGCCCGAGCAATTCCGGTCAGTATCCTGCTGAGTGCCCGGAGGACGATGACGGAAATCAGGACGCCCAGGAGGAGCACGGTTGCCGTGCCGTAGTGGCCAGCCTCGCCGAACGTGGGGGCCACGCGTCGTGTCACGCCGGCGGCTGTGAGGGCCAGCGCGCTCAGTAGCAGTACCACTGGGACTGCGATACCGCCGGCCTGTCGCGCGAGTGACCGCCCGGGACTGTCCCCGAGCCACTGCAGCAGCCACTGCCGGAGCTGTTCGGCGACGAGGATACCCAGCAAGGCCAGCAGTCCGACCGCGAGCGGGAGGTGGAGCGGGCCACTGAGGGCCACTCGCAGGATCGGCCCGAGCATCGGGAGGGTGCCGAGAAAGCGGTCGAACAGCCCCTGGGCCGTCGGGACAACGGCCACGAGCAACTGCAGGCCCACGGCGACTTTGACCGGGAGGTCGATGTCCCACCAGCTCGTTCCCACGAGGTCGAGGCCGTCGAGTGCCCGGTCGGTCGTCGCCGTCGGTGCCGGAATCCACGACTCCAGCACCGCAGTGACCCGATCCAGCAGTAACAGGGCGAGGAGGACCCCGGCCTGTAGCGTCACGAAGCCCACGAGCGGATGCATCGAGAACCCAGTGACGACACGGACGAGCACCCACGGCAGCCTGATGGCGGCGGCGATGGAACAGGCGGTCGCGACCCCGATGCCGACGAGCAACACCACGAAATTTTCTTCCAGGGCCGTCGAGAGTTCGTCCGTCCCGTCGGCCGGGGGCACCAGCCCGCTGCTGGCGTCGGTGACGACGAGCGTCGCGGCCAGCGAGAACCCGAGTGCCACGGCCAGCGACCAGTAGTCGCCAGCCAGTAACGCGGTCCCACAGAACACGGCTGCGCCGACGACGATGGCGACGCTGCCGCCGGCGATGCGAGTGTGTTCGTCGCTGCGGAGCGCCCAGGCCCCGGCCGCGACACAGAGCCCGCCGACGAGGCCGGTCAGAACCACTATCGGGTCCCCGACAGCGATGCCGAGGCCGAGCGCGACGAGGACGGCGACCGTCCCAGCCAGCGCCGCGCTGGACGCCGCCGGGCGACTGTCGAGTCCCGTCATGCCCACCGCTCTGTTGCGTGGATGAGTGATTTAGCGAGCGGCTCCGCGGGCGTCCAGTCGACGACTCGAACCGTTCCCCGGAGGTCGTCGAGGCGGGCCGTTCGGTCGATTCGCTCGACGGTACTGCCCGGGCTGTCCCCGGTCGTCATGTCCGGGCTGAGGACCGTGACTGCATGCCCGTATGCGGCGAGCCGTTTCGCCGCCTCGGCTGCTCTGTCGTCGAGCAGTGGCGTACAGAACACGATCTGTGATTCACTCGGTATCGAGCGGTCCAGCGTCGCTACCGCGTCGCCGCCGTCGGCGATTCCGTAGCGGTCCCCCATCCTGGTCGACGACTGCATCCGGGGGGTGCGGGTGTCCGTGTCGAACAGCCACGAATCGCGGGTCCCCGACGATCCGGTAGCCGACCCGCTCACAATTTCGCCCAGGAACCCCTCCAGCCGCTGTTCCTGTGCCCGGTTGGCCGACGGCTGGAGCGTCTCGCAACTATCGTAGACGGCGGCCCCCACTCGGTTGTCCATATCCAGCAGCGCCGAGCCGACCTGCTGGGCCGCGTAGGCACAGAACTGGACGGCGGTGGGCGCGTTCGCCTCGCTCGCCACGGCGTGTCGCGAATCAACGAGCGTGACGACGGTGGCCGCCCGCGTCTCCTTGAACTCGACCGTCGCCAGTTCGTTCGTCTTCGCGAGGCGGTTCCAGTCGACGCGGCTCATCGGGTCCGCGGACTGGTGCTCGCGGATGGCGTAGAAGGCGAGTCCGTTCCCGCCGGCGTCCGTCGGGACGCGCCCGGACTGGGAGAGTGTCTGGCCGGAGAGCGAGACGCTGTCCACGCTCGCACTGCATGACACCGTCGTCTCGACACCGACCTGCTCGGCGAACTCGACGGTCCCGGTCAGGTTCCGACAGACCACTGCCACGTCGGTGAAGGCGTGGTCGCCGCGCCGGGCTTCGACGGTGTAGGTGACCGACTCCGACGCCCCGGCTTCGAGGTGGGTGCCAAACCGCGGGGACCCCTCGACTACTTCCAGCCGCTCCGGAACGCCGTCAAGGACGCGAACGTCCGGCAGTGTCGCGTCCCCGTCGTTCGTGAGCGTCACCGTCACCGTTACGTCCGACCCGGGGAGCGGGTCGGTCGGTTCGACGTGCCGTTCGACCGTGAGCGTCGGCTCGGGGTCGCCGATGGCTGCCTGATAGGCCGCGTATACCAGCGCCACTGCCGCGACCATGAAAACCGCCGGATTCCCGGTGACGATGCCGGCCCCGCCGGCGACCAGCGCGGCCGAGACGCCGACGTTGCGCTGGGTCGTCTCGCGCGTAGTCACGCGCGCTCACCCCGCTGGAGCCGTCGTATCTCGGCCGTCGCCGCTTCGACTTTCCGGTCGAACCCCTCGCCGCTGGCCCAGTCCCGAAGCTGCATCTCGATGGGCGGGTCGGGAGCCTCCGGGCCGCCGAGGAACGCGGCCGCCCGGCGGTCGTCCGTCCACGACCCGGTGCGGACTGCCCGGGCAGCGGTCTCCAAGGACATGTCTGCCGTCTCGACCAGCACCTGTCGCGCGGTCTCGCGGAGCCTGTCCCTGACTTCGGACGCGTAGCTCGCTTCGAGACCGTTGTAGGGGTCGACGCGGCCGTCGATATCCGAGAGCAGATCGTCGATTTCGTTGCCGACACGGTCGACGGCGTCCGCCTGCGCCGTCTCCGGTTCCAGTAGCTCGTCGAGCAACTCCTCGGGCTCGTCGTCGGTGTCATCCTCGTGATATGGGTCACGCGGCTGGCCCCCCTTCACCGGCGGAAGACTCGATTCCCGCGTCCGAACGACGGAGTACAGGCCGAAGAGGCCGATGACGGCGGCGCTGATGCTTGCGACGAACCGGATGCTCTGGACCGTTCCATTGCTGACATCCGGCAGGACTGAGGGGAACGTGATGACGAACACCGCGCCGGCAAGCGCACCGAGCCCAAGCAAGCTATACCGGACGAATTTGCGCTCCGGTGTCGGGCGCTCGACGCTGATATCGATGGTTGCCCGGGCGGTTTCGCCTTGCCCCTGGTGCGACTCCCCGTCGCTCATCAGTCGTCACCGCCCCCGAGGAGCTGTCTGAGAGCGTCACGTGCCGATTCGGTTCGCTCCGCAGTCGGCGATTGCCCGCCGTATGTGACCTCCCGAAAGCGGACGGTCAGCCGGCGTACGGGCTCGGCCGGGAGCCCGCTGTCGATGGCTTGGCGGGCGTACTCGCCCGGCGTCGCCGTCTCCGGGTCCGGGACGGACACACGCTCGGCAAGCAGCGCCCAGGCGTCCTGAACCGACAGCGAATCGATGTCCGGCCCGTCGTCCGTTTCCGTCGAAGCGGTGGGTGTCGTCCGCTCGGGCGTCGAGTCCGACGAGCTAAACAGCGACGGGCTGTCGATACCGCTTCGAACCGAGGTGAGAAAGCCGCCGCTCCCGCCGAGGCCGCCGAGGGCTTTGAACGGGGCGACGGACAGCGACCCGAGGGCGCTCGGCAGGCCGGCGACACCCCGTAGCAACATCGTTCCGACTGACCCGATGCCCGTCGCCAACCCGGACAGGACGCCGCTAGAGACGGTACTGATACCGGCCCCCACCCGCGAGAGGGCCGCCGATCCAGAGAGCAACGCGGCGGTCGTCACCTGTGGAATCCGACCGAAAGTCCGCCCAATTGCCCCGTCCGAAACCGCTCCGGCGACCCGCCCGACCAGCCTGTCGACGACCGGGAGGAGGGTCCCGGCGGCTGTCGTCCCGTCGCGGTCCTCTTTCGATGCGGCCCGGAGGACACCGATTGCGACGACGCCGAACCCGCCGATCAGCGCCAGTCCGAGTACTTTCACCAGTATGGGGGCAGCGCTATCGGAGCCGTCCCCGGCTGCCGCAGTCTCCGTTTCCGTCGGCGTCGGTGTGGCTGTCGCAGCCGATGCCGTCTCGTCGCTTGTCGCCTCCGGGGTCGGTGTCGCGTCCACCCCGTCGCTCGTCGCTACCGGCGTCGGCCCACCATCGACTTCCTCGGGCGCTGTTCCGTCGGGCGTGGCCGGCCCGCTTTGTTGGCTGTCGAGTGGCCCGTCCGAGCCGAACTCGACGCCGAGCGCGCCCGGAAACAGCGCCGTGCCGAACAGGACCGCGACTGCACAGAGGAGGGCGAGGGCGGCACGCACCAGCTTCGTTGACACTACCGGACGGTTTCTGGCGGTAGAGTAAATATTTTCCCTCACTCCCGATCCGCCGGAGCAGAAAACCTTTCATTCGCTGTGGGTATAGCAGAACCAACCCCATGCGGACACTGACCCGCCGTATCCTGCGGACCCTCCTGCTCCTCCTCGCCATCGACGTTGCGGTGGTCGCCACCGCGGCGGTGCTGCTGACGCCCTGGCTTGCCCCCGTGCGGGACGCCGTCGCGGCCCGCCTCCCGTTCGGCGGCGCGTCGGCGCGGATCGCCTGGTGGGTGGCGATTCTGATCCCGGCGCTCGTGGCCTTTGTCTGGGCACAGCTTCGCTACACCAGAGCCCAGACGATGGCCGAGGTTGACGCTCGTGTCGTCGGCCCCGAGGAGTACCCCGATCTCCACGAGCGGGTGCAACGGCTCGCACAATTGGCAGACCTCACACCACCACAGATCGCCGTCGCGGACGCTGACGTGCCGAACAGTTTCGCTCTCGGGACGCTCGGTGGCGCGACGGTCGTCGTCAGCGAGGGGCTCCTGTCGACGCTTGCGGGCGAGGAACTCGATGCGGTGCTGGCCCACGAACTGATGCATATCGCCAACCGCGACGCGACCGTCATGACGCTTGCCAGCTTCCTCCCGTCGCTGACCAACGGCGAGTACGACCCGCTCGCGGACCTGCTCCCCGGCGGGAGCCGCTACGCGCTCGGACTGGTCGCGCTCGGTCTCGCGTACGTGTGCAGCGCCCGGGTACTCGACGCCCCGTTCGGGAGCCTCTCGTTCACGCTTGGGTTCCTGTTTCTGTTCGCGGTGACGGTGCTGTTCGGTGGCGTCGCGCTGGGCGTGTTCACCGCGCCCGTAGTCGTCCTCGGGCGGTCGCTCTCGCGCGCTCGGGAGTTCGCCGCCGACCGGAGCGCGGCACAGTTGACCGGGGACCCCACCGCGCTCGTCGCGGCGTTAGAGACGCTCGACGGCGACGACGACCGTCCGGCGGCCGACAAGCGCGCCGCATACGCGGGCGTCCGCGGACTGTGTTTTCTCCCGCACGGGTTCGACACGGCGGCCTCGACCGACTCGCTGTCCATCGAAACGCGGTCCCACCCGGCGACGGCCGAGCGGATCGAGCGGCTGCAGTCCGTCGAACGCTCCCTCGAAACGGCGTCAGTCTGAATCCTGATCGACGCTCGGGTGCATCGTCGGCTCGCCCGGCATCGGCTCCTCGAAGTACCGCTGCATGACCTCCAGCGACTCCTGCTCGCGCTTTTTGCGCTCTTCCTCGTCGATCTCCTCACACCCTGGCGGAACCGGACGGTCGCGGCCGGTGAAATACCCCTCCGGAGCGGTCCAGTCGTGATAGAAGTCGATGTCGGAGTCTTCCAGCAGTGTGAGTCCGACCTGTGCGCCGTGGCCCGCGGCGACGATGGTCTGGTGGTGCTGCTCGGCCAGCCGACCGGCGGCGTACAGCCCCTCGACCTCGGTCCGGCCCTGGTCGTCGGTCGAGATGAACTGCTTCGAACCCCGGTCGACGAGCGAGATGTCAAGGCCTTCCAGATACGACGGGTCCGACCAGGAGGCGGCGATGAGATGCGTTCCGTCGTAGGACTCGCCGTCGGTACAGGTGACTTCGAAGCCCCCGTCAATTTGCTCGACCTGCTCGGCTTCGCCGTCGATGAACCAGACGCCGGCCCGCCGCGCCTGTGCCCGCATGAGTTCGAGCAGGAGCCGGGGGTTGATTCCGGCCGGGAACCCGGGGTAGTTCTCCAGGTGTGCGTTGCGGTTCAGTATCGACTCGCCGGTCGAGATAATCCGGGTCGACAGGTCAGCACGAGCGGTGTAGATCGCCGCCGACAGCCCGGCGACGCCCCCGCCCACGATGATGACTTCCTCGCGTTCCGTTGGCATGGTCGGCTGTTGCCAGCGGGGGCCAAGAAACGTGCCGGTTTCGGACCCACAGACGGGGAGCAGCCAGTAGCGGCCCCCACGGGGCTCACGGCGGGCGATACAGATTCTGGCACTACCCGAAGCCTCATAACGATACACCTACTAAAGGCGTCGTAATGACCGACACCGTCGACGAGGTCGACATGCCGTACGACGATGACGCGTCTCAGCAACAGAAGATCGAGGCGCTGCAGGAGCGGCTGGAGGTGCTCGAATCCCAGAACGAGGAGATGCGCGACAAGCTGCTGGACGCGAACGCGGAGAACAACAAGTACCAGCAGAAGCTCGAACGGCTGACACACGAGAACAAGAAGCTCAAGCAGTCACCACTGTTCGTCGCCACCGTTCAGGAACTGTCCAGTGACGGCGTGATTATCAAACAGCACGGCAACAACCAGGAGGCCCTGACGGAGGTCACCGACGAGATGCGCGAGGACCTCGAACCCGATGACCGCGTCGCCGTCAACAACTCCCTCTCTATCGTCAAGCAACTGGATGACGAGACCGACGTTCGCGCCCGCGTGATGCAGGTTGACCAGTCGCCGGATGTCACCTTCGCCGACATCGGTGGCATCGAAGAGCAGATGGAAGAGGTCCGCGAGACCGTCGAGATGCCGCTCAAGAGCCCCGAGATGTTCGAAGACGTGGGCATCGACCCGCCGAGTGGCGTCCTGCTGCACGGCCCGCCCGGCACCGGGAAGACGATGCTGGCGAAAGCGGTCGCCAACGAGACCGACGCGACGTTCATCAAGATGGCCGGCTCCGAACTTGTCCACAAGTTCATCGGGGAGGGCGCGAAGCTCGTCCGTGATCTGTTCGAACTCGCTCGGCAGGAGGAGCCCGCCGTCGTCTTCATCGACGAGATCGACGCCATCGCGGCCAAGCGAACGGAGTCGAAGACCTCCGGCGACGCCGAGGTCCAGCGGACGATGATGCAACTGCTCTCCGAGATGGACGGGTTCGACGACCGCGGCGACATCCGTATCATCGCGGCGACGAACCGCTTCGACATGCTCGACCGCGCCATCCTCCGCCCCGGCCGCTTCGACCGTCTCATCGAAGTGCCAAATCCCGATGTCGAGGGCCGCGAGCAGATCTTCAAGATCCACACCCGCAGCATGAACGTCGCCGACGACGTGGACTTCGAGGCCCTGGCCGAGGAGATAACGGACGCCTCCGGTGCTGACGTGAAAGCCATCTGTACCGAAGCCGGGATGTTCGCCATCCGCGACGACCGCACCGAGGTCACGATGGTCGACTTCCACAACGCCTGGGAGAAGATCCAGCAGGAAGACACCGAAGAGGAAGAGGTCTCCCGGACCTTCGCCTGATTCCGACGCCGCTTTTCTGCAATTCTCTGCTTTTGCGCTGCCAGTAGCCACTGCCCTTATCGCAATCCGCCTGTCGTTCTCACCCGTTTCAGAACACAGTTACCGCTCCGGGCCGGAGTCCGAGTATGGCCGTCGCAGACACACTCCAGTCGCGTGCCCGCGCTCGCCCGCGGCTCGTCACCGCTGTCGTCTCGGTCGTTGGCTACGCCCTCGTGTTCGGCGCGTTCGGCGGCGTGTTACCGCTGCCGGAGTTCTCGCGGGACACCGTCATCCTGCTGGGTGACGCAATCGCCGTCGTCAACAGCATCGCACTGCTGGCAATCGTCGCCGGCGTCTACTTCATCAAAAACGACCAGGTACAGAAACACCGCACGGCGATGCTGTCCGCCTTCGCCCTCATCATGGCGTTTCTGGTCCTGTACATCCTCAAGGTCGGCGGCGGCTTCGAGAAGGAGATCGTCGCCGAGGGCTTCGTCTGGACGGCGTACATCGTGATGCTTGCGGTCCACATCCTGCTGTCCGCGGTGTCCGTACCCGTCGTCGTCCACGCCGTCGTCCTCGGACTGACCCACTCCCCGGCCGAACTCCGGGAGACAATCCACGCCCGCGTGGGCCGCATCGCGGTCTCCGCCTGGGGACTGAGCCTCTTTCTCGGGCTCGTCACCTACGTCATGCTGAACCACATCTACGGCTGGGTGCCCCGATAGGCGACCGCTCTCTCAGCGCGTCCGGTGGCGAACGATTTTGCCGGCCGCCGCCGTAGGCCACGGCAATGACCACAATCAAGGACAGCGTCCACGACCACATCGAGGTCCAGGGCGTCGCGGCGGCGTTGCTCGATACGCCGCCGGTCCAGCGGCTCAGACACATCTCACAGCTCGGGACGGTGACGCTCGTCTACCCCTCGGCGAACCACACCAGATTCGAGCACTCGCTGGGAGTGTACCACCTCGCGGACCGGGCGCTGTCCCATCTCGGCATCGAGGGCCAGCAGGCCGAACGGGTCCGCGCGGCGGCGCTTCTCCACGATGTCGGGCACTCGCCGTACAGCCACAACGTCGAGGCACTCATCCACCGCCGGACGGGGAAGTACCACGACGACGTGGACGAACTCCTCGGAGACGGCCCGGTCGCACGGGTCCTCTCGGACCACGGCCTCAACCCCGACCGCGTGGCCGGCCTCGTCGCGGGCGAGGGCGAACTGGGCCAGCTCGTCTCCGGCGAACTGGACGTGGACCGGATGGATTACCTGGTTCGTGACGCCCACCACACGGGCGTACCCTACGGAACCATCGACCACGAGCGGCTGATACGGGAACTGAGTTTCGTCGACGGCGAACTCGTCCTGGACGAGGGGAACGTCCAGACCGCCGAGTCGCTGTTGCTGGCGCGGGCGCTGATGAACCCCACCGTCTACCAGCACCACGTCGCCCGCATCGCCAAGTCGATGCTGCGCCGGGGGACGGAGGAACTGCTCGCGGCGACGGATACGACGGCCGAGACGCTTCGCCGGTGGGACGACAGCGACCTGCTCGTAGCGCTCCGGCAGTGCGATGCGACGACGGCGTACGCCCGACGGCTGAGCCAGCGGGACCTCTACAAGCGCGCCGTCTGGGCCGAGCGACAGGCCGTGCCCGACGAGATTCTGGCGGCCGACCACGACGCAGTCGGGACCATGGAGCGGGCCATCGCCGACGAGGCGAACGTCGACAGCGACGCCGTCATCCTCGACATTCCACCCGAACCGTCGATGACCGAATCGAGCAGCCGCGTCCTCGTCAACGGCGAGGTCCGCCGGCTCGGCGAGCAGTCGACGCTCGTCAACGCCATCCGCGCCGCCCAGCGTGACCAGTGGCGGCTCGGCGTCTACGCCCCGGAATCCGAGAGCGAGCGGGTCGGTGCGGCGGCCATCCGCGAACTGGGGCTCGACCTCGACGGGGCCAGAGTCCGGGACGTACGGTCGGGCATCCATGCGACCCTCGATGAATTTAACTGAGAGAACGGGCGAACAGGGAGTATGATTCTCGAAGGGACGATTCTGACGGGGCGGTCGTTCGAGGCTGTCGAGGGCTGCGTCGTCGTCGAGGACGGGGAGATAACCGCTGTCGAGGAGGCTGCGGTCGACAGCGACGACATCATCGCGCCGTCGTTCGTCAACGCCCACACTCACATCGGCGATTCAATTGCCAAAGAGGCCGGTGAGGGGCTCTCGCTGGAGGAACTGGTCGCGCCGCCGGACGGCCTGAAACACCGACTGCTCCGGGACGCCAGCCGTGACGAACTGGTGGCCGCGATGGCGCGGTCGCTGTCGTTCATGGCGCAGGCCGGCACCGGCGCGTTCATCGAGTTCCGGGAGGGCGGCGTCGAGGGCGTCCGCGCGATACAGGACGCGCTGGCCGGGTCGGACCTCGAAAGCGTGATTCTCGGACGCGAGACGACCGATGCAATGGAGCAGGCCGACGGCTTCGGTGCAAGCGGAGCCAACGACAGCGAGTTCGGGGCGGAGCGACGCGCCACCAGAGAAGCCGGAAAGCTGTTCGGTATCCACGCCGGCGAGGTCGACAGCTCCGATATCAATCCCGCGCTCGATCTGGACCCGGATTTCCTCGTCCACATGGTTCACGCCAAGCCCTTGCATCTCGAACGGGTCGCCGACAGCGAACTTCCCGTCGTCGTCTGCCCCCGGTCGAACATCGTCACCGACGTTGGCCGCCCGCCGGTCGAGGAACTGGCCGACCGGACGACGGTCGCGCTCGGGACGGACAACGTCATGCTCAACAGTCCCTCGATGTTCCGCGAGATGGAGTTCACCGCGAAGCTGTACGACCTCTCGGCCCGCGAAGTGTTGCGGATGGCGACCGTCAACGGGGCCGAGATCGCGGGCCTCGGCGGCGGCCTCATCGAGACCGGACAGCCGGCGCGCCTGCTGGTGCTCGACGGGGACTCGGACAACCTCTCCGGGGCGCGAAATCCGGTCCGGGCCGTGGTCCGTCGCGCTGGGTCGGCCGACGTTCGTCGGGTCATCTATCCGCAGGCGGAGTAATTCTTATCACTGCGAGAACAGTACCCCTGGGTGATGCCCTCCACCACCGACCGCGCCCTGAGTACACCGCTCAAAGTGCTGCTGTACGGCCTGTTAGGGGTCGTTTCGCTGATCGTTGTCCTCACCGTCGTGAGTTTCGTGTTCGAACTGGTGTGGGGCCTGATCGGCCTCCTGTTCGGCATCGTCTCCCTGGCCGCTACCATTGGCGTCATGGCGGCTCTCGGCTACGCCGTGTACTGGCTGGCGTCGAGGGCTATCGGCGGGGACGAGGAAACAGCGTCGGCCACCGACGTGTCTCAGATGCAGAGTACCGGCGGAGCTGGCGTGACCAGCACTGACGAAACAGACCCCGTCGAACGGCTCTCCGAACGCTACGCCAACGGTGAGATAACCGAAGCCGAACTCGAACGACGGCTCGAACGAACCCTCGACGACCAGTCGACCGACGACACCACTGCCGGATTCGAACGGGATAGAGAGTTGAATTGAGCCGGCTCTCCACGTCTCCTGTTGTGTGCTATCGTTTGCCAAACTACTATGCGCTCGGCCGGTCAATAGGACAGTATGTACGACAGAATACTGGTGCCGACAGACGGCTCGGCGGGGATCCGAGACGTACTCGAACACGCTGAGTCGCTCGCAACGGCCCACGGAAGCGAAATACACGGGCTGTACGTCATCGACACCGGCCGGTTCTCGACGCTCCCGAACGAGCCGACGTGGGAGAACGTCACTCAGTCGCTCCACCGCGAGGGCGAGCAGGCACTGGACATGGCGAGGCGACTCATTGATGACGATGTGACCCTCACCCGAGCCACGGCCGAGGGGAGTCCGAGCCGGGAGATCGTCAACTACGCGAGTCAGCACGACTGCGACCTCATCGTGATGGGGACCCACGGCCGCGGCGGCATCGACCGTCTGCTGCTGGGGAGCGTCGCCGAGCGTGTCGTTCGGTCGGCCCACGTCCCGGTCGTCACCGTTCCGGTCGAGACGACGCCGGAGGACGTGCCGGAAGACGAACAGCCCGCGGGCGTCCCCCAGTGAGTCGTCTAATTGCGTCGGCGTTCTCACTCCGTGAGCGGCCGGAGATGCTCGCAATCGCCCGCTGACACGATCTCGGTACCGGATTCTGTCTCGACGACGAGCGAACCGGGGAACTGGATGTCGACCGCTTCGCCCTCGATGGTTCTCGATGGAGTCTCGACCCGGACCTGTTTTCCCAGCGTCGTCGCGTACTCACGCCAGGCGTCGAGCACGCTCTCGGGGTCCTGTCGCAGCGCGTCGAATTCCTCCAGCAGCCGCTGGGTGAACAGCCGACGGTCGACCGGTTCGCCGCGCTCAGCCGAGAGACTCGTCGGATTCGCTTCCTCGGGCAGGTCGCCAGGGTCGACGTTGGCGTTGACGCCGATGCCGACGACGACCCACGAGACGCGGTCGGCCTCGCCTTCCATCTCGGTGAGAATCCCGACCAGTTTTCGCTCCGCGTCGCCGTGACGGACGAGCACGTCGTTGGGCCACTTGATACCGGCCTCGACGCCGGCCTCGCGGGCTGCACGCGTTACCGCGACGGCCGCCGCGAGCGTGAACACTGGTGCGTGGGCCATCGGCACGTCGGGCCGGAACAGCACCGAGAGCCAGACCCCGCCGCTGGGCGAGTGCCAGTCGCGGTCGAGTCGGCCCCGGCCCCCGGTCTGCTCGTCGGCCAGCACCACGAGGTCTGACGCACCCTCGGCCGCCAGGTCCCGGGCGCGTGCGTTCGTGCTCGGGATGCTGTCGTGGTACTCGATGGCAAACGGGGCGTCTAGACCGTATTCGACCGCACTCGCCCCGAACTCCGGAACCGATTCCAGGGCGTAGCCCGCGTCGCCGCTCCCGATTTCGAACCCTTCGTCGCGGAGCGCTTCCACGTGTTTCCAGACCGCAGAGCGGGAGATATCCAGTTCGTCGGCAAGGGCTGGCCCCGATACGGGACCGTCCGCAAGCGCATCGAGCACCCGGTGACGCGTCTCGTTCATACGCACGGCTTCGACCGGCCAGAATAAAAGGCGTCTGCAGACAGCGAGACGACGCGGTGCCCTCTCTAACTCATCCAATCACAAAGAGCAGGTCGCCCATGTCGACGGACTCGCCCTCGCTGACGGCCACGTCGTTGATCGTGCCGCCGCGCTCGGCAACGATGTCGTTTTCCATCTTCATCGCTTCCAGCACGCACAGCACGTCGCCGGCCTCCACCTCGTCGCCTTCCTCGACGTTGACCTCCAGAATCGTACCCTGCATCTCCGCGGCGACTTCCTGACCCTCAGCAGTGGAGGCACTGCCGCCCCCGCTGTCAGAGCTACCGCCGCTCTGTGGCCGCTGTGGCTGATTTCCGCCCTCGGCGTCCACGTCGCCGACGTTGATGGGCGGCGCGCCACGCTCTTCGAGATCGACCTGGAAGCGCTTGCCGTTGACCTCGACGGTGAACTCCCGCTCGACGACCTCCTCATCGTCGTCGCCGTCGGACTCGGTGACGGTGCCCCACTTCTCCTGCGCCTCCTCGACGCGCGTGCGGTCGAGTTGCTCGTCGAGGTACTTCGTGGTGTGCGTGCCGCCGACGAACTTCTCGTCGGTGAGCATCAGGCGGTGGAACGGGACGACGGTCGGAATCCCCTCGATGTCGAAGTCCTTGAGCGCCCGCTTCCCGCGCTCGATACACTCCTCGCGGTCCCCGCCGTAGGTGATGAGCTTCGCGATCATCGAGTCGTAGTCGGTGACGAGGTCATCACCCTGCCGGAGCGCGTCGTCGAGGCGGACGCCGATCCCGCCCGGCGGGTCGTAGGTGTCGAGGCTGCCACCGGTGGCGGGCGCGAAGTCGTTGGCTGCGTTCTCGGCGTTGATCCGGAACTCCATCGCGTGGCCCTCGATCTCCACGTCGTCCTGTGCGAAGGTGATCTCCTCATCCATCGCCACCCGCAGTTGCCACTTGACGATGTCGATGTCGGTGATCTCCTCGGTGACGCAGTGCTCGACCTGAATCCGGGTGTTCACTTCGAGGAAGTAGAAGTTCGCGTCCTCGCCGAGCAGTTCCCCGGGTTCCCGCTCGGTATCCTCCTCGACGAGGAACTCGACGGTCCCGGCGTTGTAGTAGCCCGACTCGCGGACGCCGCGGCGGGCGGAGTCGCCGATTTTCTCGCGGAGGGCATCGTTCAACGCGGGAGACGGTCCCTCCTCGATGACCTTCTGATGGCGGCGCTGGAGCGAGCAGTCACGCTCGCCCAGATGCCGGACGTTGCCGTGGTGGTCGGCGATGATCTGGACCTCGATGTGTCGGGGGTTCTCCAGATAGCGCTCCAGATAGACGGAGTCGTTCGAGAAGTACGCCTCGCCCTCCCGCTTCGCGCTTTCGAGTTGCTCCTCGGCTTCCTCGGGGTCGTGGACGATCTTCATCCCGCGGCCGCCGCCGCCACCTTCGGCCTTGATGGCCACCGGGAAGCCGTTCTCCTCGCCGAACTCGACGACCTCCTCGGGGTCCTCGACCGGGTCGGTCGTTCCCGGGACGATGGGCACGTCGGCCGACTGCATGATCTTGCGGGCCTTCGTCTTCTCGCCCAGTGCCTCCATCGACTCGCTTTCGGGGCCGACCCAGGTGACGCCGTCCGTCTCCTGGACGCGCTCCGCGAAGTCTGCGTTCTCCGCGAGGAAGCCGTACCCAGGGTGGATGGCGTCGGCATCGGCCTGCTTGGCAGCGTCGATAATCGCTTCCTGGTCGAGATAGGAGTCGGCGGCACGGGCCGGACCGACGTTGTACGCCTCGTCCGCATACCGGACGTGCCCGGAATGCTTGTCGGCGTCGGAATAGACGGCCACTGTGCCGATGCCCAACTCCTCGCATGCGCGCATCACGCGCACCGCTATCTCCCCACGATTAGCGACGAGCACCTTATCGAACATACGCCGTCATACTGAGAGTCGGCCCATAAAACTATGCGCAGATAGCGGCCAATCTTACATATATAATCATGCTAGTAAGGGGCACATCGGGGAATCAAGCCACGGCGTCGGCGGCGGACCCGCGATGGAACTGTCCGCGGTCAGAACCGCTCAGTGCGACCGGCGGCGCTCCAGGGGTCGGTCGGCGCGTCGGAGCGGACCCGGACGGACCGCTTTTGCGTGGCCTCGACACGGCCGGAGAACGACCACTGCTTGCCGTCCCAGGAGTCCCCGTCGTCCGCTGCGGCGGCCGCCGCCGCTGCTGCGGCCGCGCGCTGGCGGTCGGTGAGGTGTGCGCCGACGGCGACAGCAATGGCGGCCGCCTCGTCCGTCGAGGCGTCATCGAGCTGTGCGGCGATTTCCGCGACCAGTTCGGCGTCGACCGCCGAGTCTGTATCAGCCGCCATCGTCACAGTGGGATGTTCCCGTGCTTGCGGTCGGGCTGCTCTTTGCGTTTCCCCCGCAGGAGGTCGAGGTCGTCGATGAGTCGCGGGCGGGTCTCCTGGGGCTCGATAACGTCGTCGACGAAGCCGCGCTCGGCCGCCGTGTAGGGATTGGCGAAGGCGTCGCGGTACTCGTCAATGAGTTGCTGCCGGCGGGCCTCCACGTCGTCGGCGTCCTCCAGTTCGTCGTCGTAGAGGACGTTGACCGCGCCCTGTGGCCCCATCACGGCGATTTCGGCGGTGGGCCAGGCGTAGTTCATGTCCGCGCCGATGTGCTTCGACGCCATCACGTCGTAGGCCCCGCCGTAGGCTTTCCGCGTGATGACGGTCACCAGCGGGACGGTGGCCTCGGAGTAGGCGTACAGGAGCTTCGCGCCGTGGTTGATGATGGCGTTGCGCTCCTGGTCTTTGCCGGGCATGAACCCGGGCACGTCGACGAACGTGAGAATCGGGATGTTGAACGCGTCACAGAACCGGACGAAGCGCGCGCCCTTCCGCGAGGCGTTGATATCGAGCGTCCCCGCGTTGACCCGCGGCTGGTTGCCGACGACGCCGACGCTGTGGCCGTCCATGCGGGCGAACCCGATGACGATGTTACGCGCGAAGTCCTCGGCGACCTCGAAGAAGGAGTCTTCGTCGACGATGCGGCCGACCACGTCCGTCATGTCGTAGGGCTTCTGTGGCGCGTCCGGGACGGCCGTCTTCAGTTCTTCGTCCCGGCGCTCGGGGTCGTCCCAGGGCTCGACGCGGGGCGGGTCTTCGACGTTGTTCTGGGGGAGATACGAGAGGAGGTAGCGGATGTCGTCTATCGCCTCCTTCTCGTCGGCGGCCGTGAAGTGGGCGACGCCGGACTCGGAGGCGTGGGTCTTCGCACCGCCGAGTTCGTCGAAGCCGACCTCCTCACCGGTGACCGTTTCGATGACATCCGGCCCGGTGATGAACATGTGACTGGTCTCCTCGACCATGTAGATGAAGTCCGTGATCGACGGGGAGTACACTGCGCCCCCGGCACACGGCCCCATGATCGCCGAAATCTGTGGGACGACGCCGCTGGCCTGCTGATTGCGGTGGAAGATGTCCGCGTAGCCCGCCAGCGAGTCGATCCCCTCCTGAATCCGCGCGCCGGCGGAGTCGTTCAGACCGATGATGGGCGCGCCCGTCTCGATGGCCTTGTCCATCACCTTACAGACTTTCTGTGCGAAGGCTTCGCCCAGCGAGCCGCCGAAAACGGTGAAGTCGTGTGCGAAGACGTACACCTGGCGGCCGTCGACCTTGCCGTAGCCGACGACGACGCCGTCGCCCGGTACTTTCTTCTCGTCCATGTCGAAGTTCGTCGAGCGGTGTTCCCGGAGCGAATCGATCTCGACGAAGGTGTCGTCGTCGAGGAAGTAGTCGATGCGCTCGCGGGCGGTGAGTTTCCCGCGGTCGTGCTGGGCCTCGATCCGCTCCTCACCGCCGCCCCGCTCGGCCGCTGCTTTTCGTTCTCGAAGGTCCTCGACACGGTCATCGTGGCTCACGCGATATCACTTCTCCCGGACCGGAGCATATCCGACTCCTTGCGGGCATCCGAGAAAAGCGTTATCAAACTTAACCATTATTTGCCGTATTCGACAGCCGAAACCGGCGGAGTTTTGACCGCCGGCCTGCTGCTGTCGCGCGTGAAGAACGTCACGGCCCGCCAGCACAACCCCTTCGGCTTCGACGCCCCGTGTGAGCCGTTCGTGCCGGGGTACGGCGACGCCAACGCCCATTTCCACGTCATCGGTGACCATCCGGGCGTCCACGGCGGCGCTACATCCGGTGTCCCGTTTACCGGCAACGCCGCGGGCGAGCGGCTCCAGCGCGCGCTCGTCAGAGCCGGGCTCCTGAGCGAAGCCGGCGACCCGCCGACCGTCGAGAAGACGTACCTGTCGTACCTGTACATGTGCGGCGGCGAGCCGCCGACTGAGGCGGACTACGACGAGTTCGAGCCGCTGTTCGATACGGAGCTTCGAGCGATCACCGCTCACGTACTGCTGCCCGTCGGCGAGCGTGCAACGCGACACGTGTTCGCGAACGCGACATCGGAGCCGACCGAGTCCATAGACATGGACGCCCGCCACGCCACGGAGGTCGTCGGGAGCGGCTGGCTCGTCTACCCAATCAAAGAACCCGCGGAGTGGACCGACGACGACGAAGACGCTCTCGTCGACGCACTGACCGCGCTGCTTGAGACGGACTACCGCCGCGAGGCGGACCTCGGGCGGTTCATGCCGGGCGAGGACCCGTATCTGGTCCGGTAACCGCCGCTGAGCTGTTTTCTACGGGAATAGCGGAATACAGTCGCTCGATACCGCGAGGCGTCACAGCGACCCGTCAGCCGACAGCGGCTCCGCGGACTCCCAGTACGTGTCGAACGTCTCGGTCGCCCACTCGCGGACGGCCGGGGCAGTCGTATCGAGCGACGCCTGTAGAACGCCGCTGTCGTCCCGCAGCAGCATGTGGACCACGTCGTCGGCGATCATCACCGCGAGCGGCACGCCCTCGGGCCGAACCCGGAACGACGCGTTCGGTTCGGCACGCAGCGATTCGAGCCGGCTTCGGAGCCGGTCGTCCGCCGTCAGCGCGTCTATCGCGCCGGGGGAGAACACACCCGAGAACTGCTGGTCGCCGGCGGCCACCCGCTCCTGAACGACGCGTATCGTCTGGTCGTTGAACGCATGGGAGAAGGTCTGGACTTTCTCGGCGTCCCGCAGCAGGTCCAGCAGCCGCTGGACCGGCGCGTTCGGGCGCGTCTGGCTCGGGACGGTGATCGTGGCATCGGCCAGATGGCGGAGGTCGAAGTCCATCGCGTCGGTCGGGAGGTACTGAACGATATCCCGCAGGCCCCGCTCGGTTTCGAGGATATCTAGCAGGTCAGTGAATCCGTCGGCGACGATGTGACCCGTCGCCGTCGCGACATACTCGCCGCCCGTCCGGCGAATCCACGACCGATTCTCGAAGTCCGCGATAATGCGGCCGAGCGTCGCCTGCGACGCGCCGGTTTCGGCCGCGAGCTCCCCGCGTGAGTGTGGCTCCGCCGCCAGGAGCCGTAGCACTTCGACCCGGTTCGACGAGAGCGCGAGGAACTCGATCTCTTCGAGCGCCGATTCCATACCGCCTCCTTTGAGACTGTGTCCTAAAGCGCTTTCGCAGTGTGAAATAGTTTCACACCGTGAATATCCGCCACGGGTATTCGGTCCTTTCGCGTTATGTAAGATTTTCTAAACGCTCCTATAAACCCCGATCCCGTACCGTAGAGTACGATGACTCAGGTTCTTTCACGCGTTCTCTCTGTCGGCTGTGCAGTCGTTTCAGAAATTACACACGAGGTGGCGGCATGATTTCGCGCCGCACGCTCGCCTTCGCTGCGGTCGCCGGCGTCCTGTTCGGCGGGACGTTCGTCGGGGCGAAAGCAGGGCTGTCGTATCTCCCGCCGCTGCTGTTCGTCGCCCTGCGATTCGATATCGCCGCCGTCGTCCTCCTCGGCTACGTCGTCGTGACCCGATCCCGGGCTGACCTGCTTCCGCGGACCCGCGGCGACGTGCTAGGGATCCTCTCGACGGGCCTGTTCGCCATCGGTCTCGCGAACGCGCTGATGTTCGTGGGCCAGCAGTCCGCCACCAGCGCTGTCGCCGCCATCGTCTTTAGTCTCAACCCGATTCTGACGCCGGTTTTCGCCGCCATTCTGCTCTCCGACGAGCGGCTTTCGGCCCGTGGCGGCCTCGGCATGATTATCGGCTTGCTCGGCGTCGGCCTCGTCGTCAGCCCCGACCCGGCGATGCTCCTCAGCGGTGGCATCGGCAAACTCGTCCTGTTCGCCGGCGCGACCAGTGCGGCGCTGGGCAGCGTCCTCATTCGATGGTCCGACGGCGGCCTGTCGAGCACGGTCCGGACGGCGTGGGCGCTCCCCGTCGCGGCCGTCCTCTGTCACGCCTTGAGCGTCGGCACGGGCGAATCGGCGGCCACGGCAGTCTGGTCACCGACCGCGATAGCGGCCCTGCTGTACGTCGGCATCTTCGCCGGTGCGGTCGCCTACATCGCCTACTTCGGCCTGCTCGACACGACCGGTGCAATCCAGGCCAACCTCATCTTCTACGTGGTCCCCGTCGTGTCGACGCTGGGCGGCTGGGCGCTGCTCGGGGAGACCATCACCTCGACGGCGGTCGCGGGCTTCCTGACTATCTTCGCCGGCTTCGCAGTACTCGGCAGCGAATCGGTCGATGTCCGCGCGCTGCTTTCGGCCGGGACCGACGAGACTGACGCCGCGACGGACGGGTTTGGACTCGCGGGCGAATCGCGTGGTTTCGAGTCCGACTGAGACGGGCTGTTGGCGTCACAGCCCTGTGCTGCCCCCGATTTGAAACTGCCAGCACAGAAAAACAGTATCCCACTGTGGATCACAACATACCGGTCGGTCTTGCGAAGCGTGTTCATGGGCTGTAACTCAGTTAATCAGTAGCCGGCGTCGCGTGAAATTGTTGGTGTACTAACACACCTCCGGTTGTATCGCTACGTGCTATGCCACTGTATATGGATGTCCACAGAGATGTTGACGCCACCGTCGAAGACGTTGTTCAGGCTCACGAGAAAGACGTTGAAGCACAAGACAAACACGGTGTAAAATACCTGAACTACTGGGTCGACGAGGACGAAGGTGCCGTCTTCTGTCTGTTTGAAGGTCCGAGCAAAGAAGCGGGTGAGAAAGTTCACGAAGAAGCCCACGGACTCACTGCGGACGAGATCTTTGAGGTTACACAGGGCGAGGCGAACTGAAACCAGTACGCTACTGTGTGGCTGCTGAAAGCGGTCTGAACGATGCCCGGATATATTGACTGCTGGACGCCGTCTATATCGGCGGGATGATTGCGGGGTCCTCAGTGAGGAACAGTGTCTGCAGTCCGAGTGCCAGCGTCAGGAGGACGCCGAGGATAACCACCGTCCGGACCATCCAGAGCCAGGTCGGACCGAACGCCCGGAGTCCGCCCGTTCCCTGCCGCAGTTCAGCAACTGCGTTCGAGGAGAGGACCCAGCCGACGAACACCAGGATGAGTAGCACCGACAGCGGGAGGAACAGCTTGTACGCGAGTGTGTCGAACCAGCCGAACCACGCCAGGTTCCAGGCCGACGGCAGACCCAGAATGAACAGCCCAACCCCGAGCAGTGCTGCCAGTGAGACTCGCGAGTACGACGTGTTGTCAACGCCGTAGGAGACGACAACTTCCAGCAGGCTGATCGCAGAGGATATCGCGGCGATGAGGACGACGCCGAAGAACACCACGCCGAGGAGCCGTCCCGCCGGGAGCTGTGCGAACGCCGACGCCATGGCGACGAATATCGCTGATGGGCCACTGGTGTCGGGACTGACGCCGATGGCAAAGAGAATCGGGAACACGACGAGCCCCGCAAGCACACCGACGAGCGTGTTCGTCACGACGATGATGCCCCCATCAACCGGGAGGCTCTCGTCGTCACCGATGTACGAGGAGTAGGTGATCATGGCCGCCATTCCCAGCGAGAGGGTGAAAAACGCCTGTCCGACGGCGAACGGGATCAGATCGCCGGCGTTCGCCGCAAGCGTCGAAAAGTCCGGCGAGAGGAAGTAGCTGTAGCCAGCCCCTGCCCCGTCGAGCGTGGTGACCCAGGCCGCCATCCCGAGCATGAGGATGACGATGCTGGGGACCATCACCTTCGTCGCCTTCTCGATACCGTTCTCGACACCCACAGCGACAATGCCGACACAGATCAGCAGGAACAGCGCCTGCCCGGCGACGGCCGCTGGACCACTGGAGATTGCGCCGAAGTACTCCGCGGAGTTGCCGAAGTATGCGCCCGTCGCGCTGCCGAGGATATACCGCATGACCCACCCCCCGACGACGTTGTAATACGAGAGAATCCAGAAGCCCGTAAAGACACCCAGGCCACCGACGACCCGCCACTGCTTGAAACCGAGTTCGGCGAACGCGTCGACGGCATTCCGGTTCGTCCGCCGTCCGATGACGAACTCCGCCAGCATCGCCGGGAAGCCGATGAGCAACACGGCCGCGAGATAGAACACCAGGAACACCGCACCGCCGTTCGTCGCGGTCTTGAACGGGAACTGCCAGATGTTTCCGAGCCCGACTGCGCTACCGATGGCTGCGAGGATGAACCCGAGCCGTGACGCCCACGTCTCTCTGTCACTCATTGTGCCGCCGGATATTCCTTTGGCGAATAAAACCACCGTGATTCTCGGCCGCAGTACCAGTCGGTGGTACCGGCGGGAAAACGTCCCCTTCGAACCCGAACAGTATCAACTGAGAGAATCGCGGTGATACCTTTTTGCCGGTCGTTTCCCGACAGAGGGTACACGTGACTACGAAACGTATTCTCGGGTGTGGGACGCTTACGCTGACCGGCGGGGGGCTGGGGCTGGTGTCGGTACGGCAGTTGGTCGGCGTCACGAACGGCCTCGTCGAGACGGTGATCGCGGTGTTTGGCCTGCTGATCGGTCTCGGTTTTTTGGCGGGTAGCGGTGTCCTCCTCCGCAGCGATCTCCGCACGAAACACGTGCTCAGAGTCGCCGGCTGGAACCTTCTTGGCATCGTCGCAACGTCGGCCGTGCTGATCCTGATTCTGCTCTATCAGCGGTCGAGCGGGGGGACGCTCCTCGCACCACTGTTCAGCGGGACGATCATCGTCGGCGTCAGCGCCACGGCACACGTTCTCATCGGTGTGAACGATGTCCGGCGGATACGGGCGCGAAACCTCGCGCGCCAGCGGGAGAAATCGACCGTGATGAACCGCCTCATCCGCCACGACCTGAAACACAGCGCACAGGTGTTGCTCGGGCTTGGGGACGCACTCGCCGGCACTCCGAACCCGGACGTGGACGACATCGGGGACCGCGTACGAACGGTGGGGTCCGACCTCGCCGAGATCGATAGTCAGGTCGAGACGGTGACCGACCTCATCGAAACGGATGAAGTCTCCCGCGAGCCGGTGGCCCTCGCCACTCTCATCGAGGAGAGCGTCACGGAACTGCGACCGCAGTTTCCCGATGCCACAATGAACGTGAACGCTGACGAGAACGCCCGTGCGCTGGCCGGCGAGCCGCTCACAATCGCGTTCAGCGAACTGATGGAGAATGCGCTGGTCCACGGCGGCGACCCGGCGACCGTGGCCATCCACGTCGCGGCTGAACCGAAGTCGGTCACGGTGTCGGTCAGCGACGACGGCCCCGGCATTCCGGAGAGCGAGCGCGACCTGATCAGCGGCGAGCAAGCGGTGACACAGCTAACCCACAGCAACGGGCTGGGGCTGTGGCTGTCCAAGTGGGTCGTCGAGGCCTACGGCGGCACACTCGAATTCGGCGCGGATGACGATGACGGCGCGACGGTCACAGTGCGACTGGACAGAGCGGACTGACTCTCGGGGTCAGGCTTCGCCGTACACTGGCACTGCCGCGCCGCTCGTGGCCGTCGCGGCGTCCGAACAGAGGAACAACAGCACGGCCGCGATCTCGTTCGGATCGACCCACTTTTCGAAGTCGGAGTCGGGCATCATCTCGCGGTTCATCGGCGTGTCGATGACGCTCGGCATCACGGCGTTAGCTCGCACTGACCCGGAGTTTTCTGCCGCGATAGTCTCTGTCAGCAGTCGGACGCCGGCCTTCGACGCACGGTAGATCCCGTCGCCCTCGCCGCCTTCCAGCGACGACCGCGCGGAAACAGAGACGATGGCACCCTCCGTCTCCTGCAGGTGCGGCACGGCGTGTTTCGACGCCAGGAACATCGTCTTCAGGTTCACGTCGAACAGGAAATCGAACGTGTCCGCGTCCGTCTCGTGGATCGGTGTGCCGCCGCGCCAGGTCCCGGCGATGTTCAGCAGGTAGTCCAGCCGCCCGTGTTCGTCAATAACTGCGTCGATGGTCGCGGCAACGTCGTCCTCGTCGCTGAAGTCCGCCTGGTGGAAATCCACGCGGTCGGGCTCGGCCAGCAGGAAGTCCTCCGTGTTCGGCTCGATGATGTCGCTGCCACAAACAGTCGTGCCGGCCTCGAGAAAGGCGTTTGCGACCGCGCTGCCCAGCGCCCCGCCAACGCCGGTGACCAGTGCTACCTCGCCGTCGAAGTCAAACTCGACTGACATACACGTGTCAACGAATAGCACGCCGATAAAGGTCCGTTTCCGATCGTCGGGGGCGGGGTTTCGAACACCAGCAGGGAGCGATTCAGACCGACCGTGCTACGGCGTGACGACGAGTTTGCCGAGGAAGCTGTCGGTCAGCACGTCGTCGTGTGCCTGGGCGACCGCATCGAGGTCGTAGCGCCGGGCGACAACCGGCGTTAGCTCGTCGTCGGCCATGAGCGTGGCAAGCCGGTCAAGCACCGCGCCGAACTCGGGCGTGTTGAACATCGAGACGTGGTGGACGCTGAGGGCCTTCGCCCGGCACCGCGGGACGTTCTCGAAAGTCGCCGCGAGGTCGGTGTTGCCGATGGCAGCGATCCGAGCGCCCTGGGCGGCCACTTCGGCGTCGAACGCGAGGTAGTCGTCGAGCCGGTGGTCGAGAATCACGTCCGGCGCGCCAGCGTCGACCACCGCATCGGCGAGGTCGTCCCGGCTGTAATCGAACACGTCGTCCGCGCCGAGGTCGGCCAGTTGGCTGTGGTAGGTCGGCGACGCGGTCGTGGTGACCCGGGCTCCGTTCGCCGCGGCTAACTGGACCGCGACGTGGCCGACGCCGCCGCTACCGCCGTGAATCAGCGCCCGCTCGGCCGGCTCCAGCGAGCAGGCGTCAACAAGCGTCTGCCAGGCAGTGACGCCGACGAGGGCGACGGCTGCGCCCGCCTCGGCGGACACCCCTTCGGGGAGGTGGGCCAGATGCGACTCGGGGACAGTGACGTACTCCGCACAGGTCCCCTGGAGCCAATTGCCAAGCCCGGTCGCGAACGCCCGGTCGCCCTCGGCGAAGTCGGCCACGCTTTCGCCGGTCGCAGCGACGGTCCCGGCACAGTCGGAGCCGGGCGTCCAGGGTAGTTCGCCCGGTTCGTAGTCGCCGGTTCGGAAGTACGTATCGACCGGGTTGACCGCCGCGGCCGTTACTTCGAGCAGGACCTCCTCGGGACCTGGTGTGGGTCGTTCGACATCGTCGACGCGGAGCACGTCCGCCCCGCCGTACTCGTGGAATCGTACAGCGCGCATTGGGATATGGGTCACGTGGTGTCGGCAAAACCTTTCCCCACGGGACCACGCCGAGACCCGACTGAATGTGCCTTCAGAACGACCCGAACAATCGGCGTGTGTCGCGCTGAAGGAGTCCGGTATCGACGATAGCCGTATCGCTTATCAGGCATGAGAATTGCGGAACAACGCTTTATTAGCGTCTTTCCGTACCATTGGCTGATGGAACCAGATAGGGACTCGCCGCTCCCGAGTGTTATTGCCGGCAGTTACGCTGCCAGACTCGGTGTGGCGCTTTCGTTTGCGATACTCGTCATTATCGCAGTCGGTGTCCTGACAAGCGTGCAGGCGTCCGCGACGCTGGAGGAAGACGTGACGGACGACATCACGGCACTGTCAGAGACACAGGCCGCACAGTTAGATGACTGGCTGACGACATCGCGGCGGAACGTCCGGTCAACGTCGCGACTCCCCGTATTTACCGAGGGGACGGCCACGGAGAAACAGCAACGACTGGAACAGTTACGGACGAACGAGGAGTTGCCGCCCGGTGTCGTCGCGGTACACTATCTCGACACCGAAACGAACGAGATCCGGGCCAGTTCGAACCGGGAGTTCATCGGCGTGAACGCCGCAGACCAGGGGGCCCCGTTCGCCACGAATCCGCCGCAGTTCGACAGTCCCGACGACACGCACGTGACGGAGCCGTTCTCGGTCTCGCTCGTCGAGAACCCGATTATCGCCGTTGTATCCCCGATTCCAGGGGCGGACAACCGAGCGCTCGTGTACATGATCGACCTCCGCCAGAAGGCCGACCAGATCTCGAACCAGCGCGAGGGGTCATTTACCACGGTCGTCGGCACTGACGGCGAGTTCGTCTCCCATCCAAACACGTCGATGATCGGCGCGACGGCACCGATCTCGCAGATGGAGTCGGATCCGCTCGGGACGCTCGAACCCGGACAGAGTTCCTTCCACGAGACAGACAGTATGCTGATGGGGCTCACCCACCTGGAATCCCAGGACTGGGTCGTCATGGTCCACTCGGACCCGGCGGTCGCGTACGCCTTGAGCGACCAGATCAACTCCGACCTCATCGGCCTCATTCTGCTCGCCGTCGTCAACCTCGGCCTCATCGGGGTCACAATCGGCGGAAACACGATTGCCTCGCTCCGGCGGCTCTCCGCCAAAGCCGAAGCGATGGCCGACGGCGACCTCGACATCGACCTGGAGACCTCCCGTGAAGACGAGTTCGGAACGCTGTACGGGGCTTTCGACAACATGCGGACGAACCTCCGCACACAGATCTCTGAGGCCGAAACCGCCCGCGAGGAGGCCGAGCAAGCGAAGGAGCAGGCCGAGACGGCCCGCGAGGAAGTCGAGTCCGAGCGCAACGAGATGGAGGCCCTGACCGGCCACCTCGAACTCAAGGCCCAGCAGTACAGCGACGCGCTCGAGGCCGCTGCCAACGGCGACCTGACCGCCCGCGTGGACACGGACAGTATGAACGACGCGATGGCCGAGGTCGGCGAGGACATCAACACGACGCTGGATGCACTCGAAGACACCATCGCCGACATGAAGGCGTTCGCGACGAACGTCATCCAGTCCAGCGACCGTGTCAATTCGAACGCGGAGCGGGTCGACCAGGCCAGCAAGCAGGTGTCGAAGTCGATCAACGAGATTTTCGAAGGGACGACCGAGCAAAACGAGGGGCTCGAATCGGCCGCCGCCGAGATGCAGAACCTCTCGGCGACCGCACAGCAAGTCGCCTCCTCAGCACAGCAGGTCGCGACCACCTCCCAGTCGGCCGCGGAGGTCGGTGAGGACGGCCGCGAAGCCGCACAGGAGGCCATCGCGGAGATGAGCGCCATCGAGGACGAGACCGGCGAGACCGTTGCGGAGATCAACGCACTCGACGACGAACTCGACGAGATCGGCGAGATCGTCGGCGTCATCACGAGCATCGTCGAGCAGACGAACATGCTCGCGCTGAACGCGTCCATCGAAGCGGCACACGCCGACGGGGACGGCGAAGGGTTCGCCGTCGTTGCCGACGAGATCAAGGGCCTCGCGGAGGAGACCAAGGAGGCCGCCGCCGACATCGAACAACGCATCGAAGGCATTCAGGAGCAGGCCGGCGACACCGTCGAGACGATGGAGTCGACCAGTACCCGGATCACCGAAGGCGTCGCCACGGTCGAGGAGACCGTCGACGCGCTGGAGACGATTGTGGAGTACACGGAAGAGGTCGACACCGGCATTCAGGAGATCGACCGGGCGACCGAGGAGCAGGCCCGGACCGCACAGGACGTGATGGGGACCATCGACGACCTGACGACGATCAGTCAGCAGACCGCGACGGAGGCGGATACGGTGGCTGGCGCGGCACAGGACCAGTCGGCGTCTATCGACGAAGTGTCGGACTCCGCGACGGAACTCCGACAGCGGGCTAACGATCTCGAATCGCTTCTGGACCGCTTCACCGTCGAAAACTCGGCTGGGACGGACACCGACAGCACGGCCGCGGTGGGGGACGACTAACAATGGCAACGATAACCACCTGGTTCACGCTGGGACTACTGGGCGAACTGCTCGGGACGGCCGTGCTGGCGTACGGCTACACGCTCGTTCCCGAAGAGACGCGAAAGCGATACCTGCTGTTGATCGCGATTCCGGGTATCGCCATCGTCGCTTACGCACTGATGGCGATGGGCTTTGGCTCGATTCAGAGCGAGGGCCACGCGGTGTACGTGATCCGCTACGCCGACTGGCTGTTGACGACCCCGATCAACGTCCTGTTCCTGGCGCTGCTCGCCGGCGCGAGCCGGGAGGACACGGTGAAACTCGTCGTCCTGCAGGCGTTGACTATCGTCTTTGGCTTCGCCGGCGCGGTCACGCCGTCGCCGATCAGCTACGGGCTGTTCGCGGTCGGTGCGACGCTGTTCGGCGGCGTCATCTACCTCCTCTATCGGAACGTCGCGGCAGCCGCTGAGTCGACGCTCTCGGACGTGGAGATGAGCCTGTACCGCACGCTCCGGAACTTCGTCGTCGTCCTCTGGCTGGTGTATCCGGTCGTCTGGCTGGTCGGCGCGGCGGGGCTGGGACTGATGGACGTGGAGACGGCGTCGCTCGTTATCGTCTACCTTGACGTAGTCACGAAGGTCGGCTTTGGCGTCATCGCGCTGCTGGCGATGATGAACCTCGGGACAGTCAGCGATACCGACGACGAGATGGTGGCAACTGCAGGAGATTAGCGAGGGGCGCGACCGTAGGGAGCGGCCCTCGTTAGTGCGAACGGCGACAGAAGGAGCCGTGAGCAGGGAGCGGCCACGACATTACGAGTAATTCACTACGCGCTGTTTTATTGCGACAGCAACGAATGGCAGTCAGGACCTGTCTTCACTCACGGTTCCAGCGGTCTCTGATTCCTCGGTCGCGTCGGCCGTCTCAGTTTCATCCAGGCTCTCGAGTGCGTCCGGAAGCTGGTTCTCGATGAGCCAGAACGTCAGCCGGTAGACGCCGTAGCCGAGTACGACAAACAGCACCAGGTCGATGAGATACAGTTCGAGGAACTCGAGGAGCGAGATCTCGTTGAGCGCGAGGTCACCGGAGAGAATGAGAAACTCGAGCGTGGCGACAACGAACAGCGCCGGGGCAAAGAGAATAATCAGGCCGATAACAAGAAGTGCGATCCGTTTCTGTGACGGAGAGATAGGCATACCTAGGGTATCGCGTCCAGACAGATAGTTCTGCACACTGCCTGTGTCGGTCGTGCCCGTATTCGTGTTGCGACCGACGGATGTACTATCGCACAAAAACGCGGCGGGAGCGACCAGTCAGTGGATGCCCATCGCTTCGATCTGCTCTTGATACCGGTTCCGGATGGTGACCTCCGTCACCTGGGCCACGTCAGCGACCTCGCGCTGGGTCTTCTTCTCGTTGCACAGCAGCGAGGCGGCGTAGATGGCCGCGGCGGCATAGCCAGTGGGCGACTTGCCCGAGAGCAGGCCCTGTTCGGCGGTGGTGTCGATAATCTCGTTGGCCTTGGACTGGACCTCCTCGGAGAGTTCCAGTTCGGAAGCGAAGCGTGGCACGTACTGCTTGGGGTCGACCGGCTCCATCTTCAGTTCGAGTTCCTGGGCGACGTAGCGGTACGTCCGCCCGATCTCTTTCTGTTCGACCCGGGACACGTCCGAGACTTCCTCCAGACTGCGGGGGATGCCTTCCTGTCGACAGGCCGCATACAGGCAGGCGGTGGCGACACCCTCGATGGAGCGTCCGCGGATGAGGTCCTCGTTGAGTGCCCGTCGGTAGATGACCGAGGCGACTTCCCGGACCGACCGCGGGACGCCGAGTGCGCTGGCCATGCGGTCGATCTCCGACAGCGCGAACTGCAGGTTCCGTTCGCCGGCGTCTTTGGTTCGGATGCGTTCCTGCCACTTCCGGAGGCGGTGCATCTGGCTCCGCTTCTCCGAGGAGAGCGACCGACCGTAGGCGTCCTTGTCCTTCCAGTCGATCTGTGTGGTCAGCCCCTTGTCGTGCATCGTCTGGGTCGTGGGGGCTCCGACGCGTGACTTGGACTGGCGTTCGGAGTGATTGAACGCCCGCCACTCCGGCCCGCGGTCGATGTTCTCGTCCTCGATGACGAGGCCACAGTCCTCGCAGACGAGTTCACCACCGCCGTCGCTGGATATGGACTCCGACTCACACTCGGGACAGGTCTGCTGGCCCGTGCTCTCGGACTCCTCCTCGCGTTCCTCCTGGTCAGACTCCCGCTGGCGCGTGGGCCGTTCCATGTGTTCTTTTACGGAGAAAAGCTAATGACGTATAAATGTTTGGGCGAGACCGATAGTTTTGCCTGATTTGAACCCCGGTCAGAAAGGATAGATGGAATAATGATGTTAAATTTAACTAGAACAGTGTATGTTTCGGACGAGTGGCAGGTGTAACCGCCCGTCGTACCCGCGTATTGCTCCGGGACGACGGTGGAACGCGGACGGCCAGTCATGGCTCGACCGCCATATCGCGCTCTTTTAGTCCGGGACTCCCCCACTTCAGCGTATGAGCAAGGTCAATATCGGGCTACGGGGCTGGCGCTTCGACGAGGACGTGCTCGGATCGGACGGGCGGGTCCGGCCACTCAAGACGATGGAGCCGGAGACCCGCCAGCGGCTGCTGGTGCTTGCAGAGCGAGTCGTCGACCCCTGTGACGCCTGCTGGCTGATTCACGGCGACGCGGACATCGAACAGTGCAACGTCGCCGACGCCATCTACGGGGAGCCGATGGGCGAGGTGGTCGTCTGTTCGGACCACGAGACGGACTTCATCTACTGGTTCCGCGAGGAAGGCGGCGAGGCCTACGCCGGCGACACGGACCTGGCCTCGACCTTCCACGAGTGGTTCGCCGACGGGAACCGCGCCCCCGAGGGGTACGTCGGTCTCGAACACGTCGACGAGGACCCGACAGCGCTGCCGGAAGCACCCGACAGGGACGAGGCGATTCCGGGGCTCGAAGACGAAGTCGAGCAGATGGACGAGGAGGACCTCGACGCGATTGATATGGACCTCAGCGATCTGGACGTATGATCTCGGTCGCCGTCGTCGACGCGGAGACGCCGGGCAACATCGGCACAATCGCCCGGTCGATGAAGAACTTCGGCCTGTCTGAACTACTGCTCGTCGACCCGCCGGAACTCGACCCCGACGGCGAAGCGTACGGCTTCGCCGGGCAGGCCCGCGACGACATCCTCCCGAACGCCCGGACGGTCACGTTCGACGAGATCGCCGAGAACTACCACACCGTCGCCTGTACGGCCACGACGAACGAGGACCCGGCCAACCACGTCCGGTATCCGGCGACGACGCCGGCCGATCTGGCTGACTCACTCCGGGGCGTCGAGGGCGATATCTGCGTCGTCTTCGGCCGCGAGCGCGTGGGGCTCTCGAACGACGAACTCGCGCGGCTGGACGTGATCTGTTCGATCCCGGCCAGCGCGTCGTATCCCGTGTTGAACCTCGGCCAGGCGGCCACCATCGTCCTGTACGAACTCCGTGACCTGACCGTCTCGGAGACCCAGCACCCCGAGGAACTCCACACCCTCGCTGCGAAACCGGCTGTCGAGGGACTGCACGCGGAGTTCGACCGGTTCCTGCGGGCTATCGGCCACCCAGAAGAGAAACAGCACAAGTCCCGACGGCTGTTCCGCCGGGTGCTTGGGCGTGCCCAGCCGACCGGTCGGGAGACCAAGACCCTTCGGGGCCTGTTCCGGCAGGCGCGACAGCGCATCGAGCGCGCCGAAGACGAGTGACAGGTTAGGCAAGCCCCTCGAACCCGGCCTCGGAGTCGAACAGCGCCCCGATGACGGTGTCGTGTGCTCTCCGCAGCCGGTAGTGTAAGGTCGGCGCGGAGATGTCGAGCGTTTCCGCCAACTCTTCGGCGGAACTCTTGCGGGGCCAATCGTAGTAGCCGCGTGCGTAGGCGGTCTTGAGCGCGGCGGCCTGTTTCGGCGTCAGCCGGTCGCGCATCCGCGTCTGGAAGTCCGCGGCCGTCGAGACCGGCTGGTCGAAGTACTGCTTGCTCCGTAGTTCCGTCCCGGGCGCTGTCTCTCTGACCGCTTCGACGACGGCGCGGATGTCAACGTCCGGTGCCAGCTCCGCCGAGAACCGCAGATCTCCGTCGGTTGCGACCGCCCGTGTCACAGCGCCGCCGTAGTCCGCGAGCGTGTCAAGCGGTGACGCGGATATCTCATCGAGTGTGATTTCGAGCAGCGGTTGGCGGTTCTCCGACGCCGTCTCGACGACGGTACAGGACTCGACCGACGGAATCTCGGCGAGCGCTTGACACACCTGTTCGGTGTCCGCACTGCTGACACGGACGTAGTAGAGGCAGTTCTCGGCGCTGGTCGGAACTCGGCGTTCGACGGTAAACGAACAGTCGAGAGCAGCCGACAGTCCGGCGAAGATGCCGTCGGAATCCGGTGTCAGGAACTCCAGCCTGACGGTCGTCGCGGCCAGGAGTGAGCGCTGACTGTGCACGCGCTGGATAGAGAGGGCGATGAGTCGGCCCAGGTCGGCGAGAATGTCGGATTCACGGCAGCCGACTGTGGCCCCGGCGGGCGCGTACACCATCATCACACCGTATGTGGTCTCGCCGGTCGTCAGGGGGACCGCCGCGACGGCGGAGCGGTCCCGGAGTAGCGGGCGGTCGGTGCCGGTGGGTGACTCCGTCGACACGCCGGTGATGTCCTCGACGACCTGGACCTCGCCGGTCTCGATGGCGTCGATCGCGAGACTGTGCTCGGCCGGGGACACGCTGTCCGATGGTGCGACGGCCATACCGGCAGATGCACCCAGTGTCACCGTCGTGGCGCTCTCCCGCGTCCCGGTCCAGACGGCCCGGTACAGGTCCGATTCCGTGAGGTGCGTACACACCGCCGACTCGATTTCCTCGCGGGTCTGGGTGTCCTGTAGCGCCTTGGCGATCTCCCGCCCCAGGACGTTGAGCCGCTGGGCCTGTTCGAGTTCGTCGCGCTGGCGTTCGAGTTCCGTCTGGCGGTCCTTGTGACCGGTGATATCGCGTGCGATGAAGATGGCTGTATCGAGGTCGTACGCGCGGCTTTCGAGGGGCGCGACCCGCGCTTCGAACCACCGGTCCCCCGAGGGTGGCTGTAACTTGTACTCCACGGCCTGGAGTGATCCGGTCCGGAGAGCCGTACGAACCGCCGAAAGCAACGAATCGGCGGTGGTGGCGGGAAACACATCGTGTAGCGTCCGGCCGACAAGCGAATCCGTGTCGTCGACCAGCATCATCGTTTCGGGGTCGGTTAGACAGTCGAGCATCCGCCCTTCCGCGTCGATAATAAAACTGGGGTCAGGGAGGGCGGTGCTCAGGGCGTTGCGTTGCTCTGCGTGGCGTCGCCGTTCGAGTTCGTAGCCCGCCCAGTCCGAGAGCATCCGGACAAACGTCAAGTCCCATTGCGTGAACTCCGTTTCACGTGGCTCTAGCCCGTAAAAACAGAACGTCCCGTACACCGTTCCATCAACGAAGACGGGCGCGCCGATGTAGTTCGCGATCCCCCACTCCGGGTCAGCGAGGTCCGGGGCCTCCGCTTCGACATCGCTGAGTGCGAGTGGCTCACTGTGTTCGACGACGTGTCTGCAGTTCGGGAGTGCATCGATGCTGACCGTGCTGCCAGCCTCTAGATCCGTCGGTGGCGGTGTCGTGATCGCCTCGAACACGTACTCGTCGCCGTGGACCCGGGACAGCGTTCCGAACGAGGTGCCGAGCGTGTCTCGGCCGAGTTCCAGCAACGCGTCGAGTTGTTCTGTGAACGATCGGTCGGCGTCAGTACAGATGTCGTAGGCCGCTTCGAGCGTCGACTCCCGTTGCTTCCGGGCCGTGATATCGATGTGTGCGACGGAGGCGTAGCGCGATCCGTCGGCGGTGAACGGGGCGACATACAGCAGGAACCACCGCTTCGTCGACGGGGAGTGACACGGGTATTCGAGTTCGAACGTGGATCGCTCGTCGTCGAGGACGGCCCTGATACCGTCGGCTGCCCGCCGGGCCGTCGCATCGTCTGCCGCGTCAGCAACGTCGAGGTAGTTCACTCCGAGCGCGTCCGGTGGCATTCGAATTCCGTTTCCCTGACCGAACTCGCTCCATGTCTCGTTCGTCGAGAGAATCACCCCGGCGTCGTCAACGATAGCGAACATAATAGGGACTGTATCGATGGCCGGCCCGTACAGCGCCGCGACATCGTGCCCATCTACGACACTCGGTACCATACAGTTCCTGTGACGGCGAGCCACTTAACGCCCGGCGTTTAGTTGGAATAGTAATATTAATGAATACCGTCAAAAGCGCATAGGAACGCCAGGAAAGAGCCTGAACGTACTTTTCAACGTATTTATGTGCAGTTTTGAATACACAATCGGAAGCCGGCCCACCGTTGTGCGGACACTCTCGGCTATTTACCGACCCGGATATATCACCCGCTCCTCCGATTCGCCGCCGTTCGTTCTAGGGGCCTAGAGAGAGTGCTTAGGGCGGTTACCGGTGTAGCGGTGGACAGGACACCGACACGCCACTATGGATTCCACTGCCAAGCCCGTTCGCGTCGAATTGTTTGTCCGGTCGCTGTGTCCCGTCGACGCGACACAGCGACAGAACCACCTGATCGATCAGTTACAGGCGCTAGAGAACGCGGACCGTATCGACGACCTGTCGATACTGATCTGGGGGAACCGGATCGCACCGTCACTCGCACGGCAGACAGCGGACGGCCGAAACCTGCTGGATCGCCTTGCCATGTTCGAGCGCTGGGAGGGAGACTCCGATGCCTCCCTGGACGCCTTCGACTGGCGACACGCGATGACGAATATGGCCTCCGAGGAGTCGATCACTGTCATCGCGCTGCCGACGGTCGCCCTTGCCGAATACGTCGACGGCGATCTCCACCACGTTGCCCCCTGTACGCGCGATGGGACAGTCCACCGCGTCTCTGACCGCATCACCCGCCTCGCAGAGACCGCACAGCCCACAGACGCAACCGAAGACGAGCGCGTCTCCGTATTGGATCGTCAGTAGCGCCACCCCACAGATGACCGGACAGGCTACATCGCATTGGCACGCGGACAGACGCGCTCGAAACGCCCGCCACCCGCTCGATCCATCCTGTCACAACGCCCGATAAAAATGAACACCCAACAACCCGAGACACAAGAATTGGTTCCGCTAGACGACCGGCTGTCGCTCCTGTCTTCGCGCTATCGCCGGTACCTCCTGTACGCGCTTTCGCAGTACACGACGCCGGTCTCACTAGCAGTGCTGGCGGACACAGTTACCGAAATCGAACACGGAACGCCGGTCGAGAGCTACCGCGACGAGCGACTCGATATCTACACGACCCTCTATCACAATCACCTCCCGCGGCTGGTCGACGCCGGCGTCGTTCAGTACGACCAAGGGGAGGACACGGTCGATATCGGGCCGAACGCACCGGCCCTCGTGCCGCTGCTCGAAACGACACTGGAACACGACCTCTCCGGAGACGGCGACGGTCTGTCACGGGAATCCGTCGAGATGGAGTCCTTAGACGCTGAACGCTCCAGTTAAGCCCGCTTCTGAATCTCCGAGCGCAACACGTCACTGACCGTATCGCCATCGGCCTTGCCACGGAGTGCGCCCATGCACTCGCCCATCAGCGCCGAGAACGCCCCCATGCCCTCCTCGGCGACCTGGTCCGCGTGGCGCTCGACGACTTCGGCGACGGCCTCCTGAACCTCCGACTCGTCGACGCCGCCCAGCCCCTCCTGTTCGACGGCTTCCTCGGCAGTCAGCGACGGGGTCTCTGCGAGCGCCGTCAGCAGGTCTTCCATCCCCTCGCGGGGCACGTCCCCGCCGTCGACCAGCAGGATCGCTTCCCGCAGGTGGTCGTCAGTGAGGTTTTCGACGGACACGTCGTCCCGGCGGAGTTCGGTCAGCGTCGACTCCAGCGTGCCGGCGGCCAGCGTCGGATCGACGCCCTCACCCTCGACCAGGGCCTCGAACAGCGGCCACCGCTGGCCGTAGGCGACCTGTTCGGCGAGGCCGGAGCCGAGGTCGAACTCGCTTTCGTACCGGTCGACCTTCTCCGTGAGCAGTTCCGGCGTCTCGACCTCGGTCACGTCGGGTTCGACCGGTGGCACGTCCGTCTCGGGGTACATCCGCGCCGCGCCGGGAAGCGGGCGGAGGTACCGCGAGGTGGCGTCCTCGTTGGCGTCGCGGGTCTCCTCCGGGACGCCTTCGAGCGCCGTTTCGGCCCGCTCGGCGACGGCCTCGATAGCCAGTTCGGCGGTCTCCGGGTCGTCGGCGACGATGGCGACGGCGTCCTCGGGACCCGCACCAACAGCGTCCCGCAGCGCCTCGACTTCCGCCTCGGTGACGCCGTAGGCAGGCAGTTCGTCGGTGTGGAAGATGCCGCCGGCTCCGTGGCGCTTGGCGTGGTCTGACAGCTCCGTGCCGAGCCGCCTGTCGGGCTGGATTTCACGGCCGACGAGACCGTCGAAGCCAGACAGTAGCAGGCCCTGCACGTCGCCGCCCGCGGAGAGCGCGCCCTCGATGACGCCCGACTCCGTGTCCTCGAACACATCGGTCACGTCCTCTGGCTCGCCGACAACGGCGTCGCGCTCGGCGAGTTCGTTGGCGATGTCAAGCAGTTCGACCTGCCGGCGGACCTCGTTGCGGACGAGGTCGTCGATGTCGTCGAGGCTCTGGACGCCTTTGAGTTCGATTCGCGCGCCATCGGCGATGGAGACGTTCACGTCCTGGCGAATCGTCCCGAGGCCGCGCTTGACTTTCCCGGTCGAGCGGAGGAGCATCCCGATGCGCTCGGCGGCTTCGCGGGCCTGCTCCGGCGACCTGATGTCCGGTTTCGTGCCGATCTCGACCAGCGGGATGCCAAGTCGGTCCAGCGAGAAGCGGACGCCGTCTTCGGTCTCCTCGACGCGCTGGCAGGACTCCTCCTCCAGCAGCATGTCCTCGATACCGACCGGGCCGTCGCTGGTCTCGATGGCCCCATCGTTGGCGACCAGCATGGAGCGCTGGAACCCCGTCGTGTTCGACCCGTCGACGACTATTTTCCGCATCACATTCACCTGGTCGACGACGGACATATCCAGTAGCTGGGCGATTTCGAGCGTCGTCTCCATCGCCTCGCGGTCGACGCGGTGGGGCGGCTCGTCGTCCTCCTCGACGAGACAGGTCGTGTCGTAGGCCAGGTACTCGAACTCCCGGTCGACCATGCTCTCCTCCAGTGCCGCCTCGTCTATCTCCCCGAGTTCGCTCTTGGTGGGATGGAGATAGCGGGTAAAGGAGCGATTGCTCTCCTCGGGTTCGCGGATCGTCGTCGGACAGTCACAGAACAGCTTCGTCGCGGTGTCGAGTTGCTGGTGGATCTCCAGGCCGGCAACGAGCCCCAGCTCCTCGTAGTCGTACTCGGTCATTGTCGAGGTGTCCGGGACCGGGGGCCAAAAAACGCACCCTTCCCGCGCTCGTCGCCGCGCTTTTGCCGGTCTACTCCTCACTGTCCGTATGCGCTGGCTGT
This sequence comes from Haloarcula terrestris, assembly GCF_031624315.1. Lineage (NCBI taxonomy): Archaea > Methanobacteriati > Methanobacteriota > Halobacteria > Halobacteriales > Haloarculaceae > Haloarcula > Haloarcula terrestris. The sequence goes on from NZ_JAMQOM010000004.1 coordinate 492,917, forward strand.
GGATGGTCGCCGTCGTCGTTCTCCTGTCGACAGCCGGCTGTAACGCCTTCGTCGGCGCTGACACCGCAGCCCGTGGCACTGTCACGCCGGCCCCGGTTCCGACTGCGGCGGAGCCGGCCACGCCAGCCACCCCCGACCCGCCCCCCGGCGTTACCACGGACGGTCTCAGTCACGTGGCCATCCTCTCCGCTGCCCACCAACAGGCGGTCAACGGCACCAGCTACACGCTGAACGAGCGGTACAACGAGTTCAACACCGGGCGAAACGACACCAGTTCCGTCCGGCGAACCGAGACCATCGCGGTCGCATCGCCGACGCGCTATCGGGACGAGATGGTTCGAATGACCACCGGCGCGAACGGGACCGTCGAGCGGTACGAACAGTCGACCTTCGCCGACGGCACCAACTGGTACGAACGCCGTGACAACGGCACTGTCGAGCGCCAGCGCGGCACGGTCCGCTTTGGCGGTGACAAGTACGCATACAGGACGACGTTCTACCTGAACCGCTACGCCGTGGTGAACCGGAGTTCCACGACCGTCGTCACCAGAAACGGCAGTCGGCTGTATCGGATTCGGGGCTCCGGCGGCGAGATCCCGACGGCGGAACGGCTGGAAGCGTATCGCGTCGAACTGCTGGTCGAACCCGACGGTTTCGTCCGTCAGTTCGACGTTCGGTACCGCACCGAGGACCGTGTCGTGGAGTACCGGTTCTGGTACGAGCGCGTCGGTGAGACCACCGCTACTCGACCGGCGTGGCTGAACGAAACCGCGCCGGGGAACTGACCCGGACCACGGCAAGCACTGGCAGGCATCGCGTCACAGCCTGTCGCTCTCGATGCGAACCTCGTCGGTCCCGGCGGTGCTGCCGGCCCGGTCGTCGTAGTATTTCCGGCCGATGAAGTTGTCGTCGAGGTTCCCCACGAGCGAGTTGTACAGCCCCTCTGAGCTCTCGTATTTCGTTTCGCCGGTCCGGTTTAATACCTCACTCACTCGGACGGAGTCACCGTTCTGGGCGACCAGTTTGACATCGCCGAGTTGCTGGACGACAGTCGTGTGGTCGGCGGGGAAATCACAGGCCTGGTCGAACAGCTGCAACGTCTCGGAGTAGCGCATCGGTGTCGTATCTCTCGAATACATAATTAAAAAAGATTATGAATGTGTTCTGTACGGTCGTCGGTTTTGCCCGCTCCAATCGATCACAGGATCAACACCTGATAATTCAGTTCTTTCAGTCGGAGAAAACATATCACAGACTGTGCTGTATGTTTTCATATGCCAACCCGAGCGGCAACTCCGGACGACGTGCCGGCCATCAATAGAATCGCGACGGCGGCCTGGGAAACGGACTATCCGGATATTCTCTCCCGAGAGACTGTCAAAGACGGTGTCAGCGACTGGTACGCCACAGAGCAGCTCGAATCGGAACTGGTCGAACCGCAGACGCTCCTGTTGGTGTCTGAACGGGGCGGGTCCATCGTGGGGTTCATCCACGCGACGTGGACGAACGCCGAAAGCGAGGGGTACATTCTCCGTCTCTATACGCATCCGGACCATCGTCGGCAGGGGGTCGGCCGGTCCCTGTTAGAGCGGACCTGTGCGGACCTGTTCGAGCGTGGTGTCGACCGCATTAACGCGATGGTCCTCTCGGCGAACGAGCCCGGCGTCGAGTTTTACGAACGGTTCGGGTTCCGGTTCGCCGACGAGAGCGAGACCGATATCGGCGGCGAGCGCTACCCCGAGAGCCGGTACGTCCTCGACGACGAGTCACAGGGTTGAGACTGTCACCTGTCGGCTATCGGGTGTCATTCTTGACTGCCGGCTCAGGAGAGATGCGTGATGAAATGCGGCGAGGGCGGCTGCCTGCCCGTGCGTCACTCCGTCCCCCGTCGTCGCGGCAATACCGCCCGACTGCCTGCGGGACCGTCGGTCCCGCTCCGCTCGCATTTTCGAGGAAGCTCCCTGCTCACGGCTCCGTCCGTCGCCGTTCGCATTTCCGAGGGCCGCTCCTTACGGTCGCGCCCCTCGCTTCGCTCAGCCTTCGCTACTCCTCGCCCAAAATTCCGCGCTTCGTCATCTTCTCGGGGTCGAGCACGTCGTCGACCTCGTCCTCGTCGAGGTAGCCTTCTTCGAGGACGACCTCACGGATGGTCTTCTCTTCGGCGAGGGCCTTCTTGGCGACCTTCGAGGCCTTGTCGTAGCCGATAGCGGGATTGAGCGCCGTCGCCAGTGCCATGCTCTGCTCGACGCGCTCGGCGCAGTACTCGGCGTCGGCCTCAAGCTTGGCGACGAACTTCTCGCCGAACACGGCACTGCTGTTGGCGATGAGCTTGGCCGACTGCAGGAAGTTCGAGGCCAGCACGGGCTTGTAGAGGTTCAGGTCGATCTGGCCCTCCGCCGCGCCGGCCGAGACCGCGGCGTCGTTGCCGACGACCTGCTTGTGGACCTGATTGACCGCCTCGGCGACGACGGGGTTGATCTTCCCGGGCATGATCGAGGAGCCGGGCTGGTTCTCCGGCTGGTCGATCTCGCCGAGACCGTTTCGGGGGCCGGAGGCGAGCAGTCGGAGGTCGTTGGCGATCTTGTTCAACGAGCCCGCGACCGTCCGGAGCGCGCCGTGGGCCTCGGACATCGCGTCGTGGGCGGCCTGGGCTTCGAAGTGGTTGTCGGCCTCGCGGAAGTCGAGGTCCGTCTCTTCGCTGATGTACTCGGCGGCCTTCGCCGGGAACTCGGGGTGGGTGTTCAGGCCGGTCCCGACCGCGGTTCCGCCGAGCGCGAGTTCGGCGAGGCGACCGTGGGTGTCCTGCACGCGGGAGATGCCTTTCTCGACCTGTGTCCGGTAGCCCGAGAACTCCTGGCCCAGCGTCACCGGCGTCGCGTCCTGGAGGTGGGTTCGCCCGGTTTTGACCACGTTGTCGAACTCGTCTTCCTTGGCCTTGAGTTCGTCACGCAGCGTCTTCAGGCCCGGAATCACGTCCTTCTCGACGGCCTCCAGCGAGGCGACGTGCATCGCCGTCGGGATCACGTCGTTGCTGGACTGGCCGAAGTTGACGTGGTCGTTCGGATGGATCTCGCGGGTCCCGATGTCGCCGCCGTACAGCTCCGTGGCACGGTTCGAGATGACCTCGTTTGCGTTCATGTTCGAGGACGTGCCCGATCCGGTCTGGAACACGTCGACGGGGAACTGGTTGTCGTGTTCGCCGGCGATGACCTCGTCGGCGGCCTCGACGATACAGTCGGCCTTGTCCGCTGGGATCGTTTCGAGGTCACGGTTGGCCTGTGCGGCCGCCTTCTTGACGACGCCCAGCGCACGGATGAACCGCCGCCCGAAGGTCACGTCGCTGATCGGGAAGTTCTCGACGGCGCGCTGCGTCTGGGCCCCCCAGTACGCGTCGGCTGGCACCTGCATCTCACCGAGGCTGTCCTGCTCTGTCCGGTACTCGTCGGTCATACGTCCGGGGGGTGGTTCGCCCCGTCGTAAAACCCACCGGTACGAGTCGGGGCACCACTCGGCACAGATCTGTGGCTGTCGGGACAGTCACCGCGAAACGCGGCCGAAAGACGGAGACCGGGCGCTCAGAACCCCTGACCTGGATAAACGTGTATTATCATTCGGAAATATTAAGTAGAATCTCTTTCCACTTACCATGAGTTCGACGCCACAGAGACGTTCATGACTGCTGCCCCACGATGCCCGATGACGGCGGTGTGTTGCTGCCGTCGTCGGCGGTCGGGGGCCGATGGGACACCGACGGACGTGACACACCGCGAACGCTCGCAGCCGGTGTACCCGCCGCGTTGCAACCACTCGCCCGCTCGGCACGACGACGGGATGGCACACCCGTCACGCCGGCGTCGCCGCCACGACCGTCAGCCTGTGTTGGTGCGACAGGCTGGGCCGGATCGACACGGCTGGCGCGCGTGCGGGCTGGCGAGTTTATGTGACTGACGACACATCCGTCGGGACGATGGACGGCGAACTCACGTCGGCGAACGACTGACACAACCATGCGCGAGATACTCAGCAGACTCCTCGCCACCGGGGGTAGGCTCCGGTCGGCGGTATCGAGAGACGAATCGGACGGTAAGCAACTGGCAACGGACGGGGGTGCGACGGTGGAGACGACCCGGGGCGACTCGCTCCGGAACTCGCTCCCGATCGAATGGGAGCTCGTCGAATCAGCCCCGTTCTGGCTCCCGCCAGTCCTGTTTGCGGGCTTTTTCGTCTACGGCGCTATCGCCTGGAACTTCCTCCTGTCGCTGACTGATTACAACGGTCTGGGCGGCGCACAGTACGAGACCTTCGATTTCAGCATGTACACCCGCATGCTGAACGACGGGACGTTCTGGCAGGCGGCACAGAACACAGTGGTGTTACTGGTCGTGTTCACCGTCCTCTGTCTGGCACTTGGCCTGCTTGTCGCCATCCTCATCGACCAGCAGATACGCTTTGAGAACACGTTCCGAACGATCTACCTGCTGCCGATGAGCCTCTCGTTCGTCGTTACGGCGACGATGTGGGCGTGGGTGTATAACGCCCGTAACGGCGTGCTCAACCAGCTTTTCCGGCTATTCAATCTCGAAGGGGCGCTCGTGGCGCTGCTTCGCCCGGCGGGAGTCAACGCCGAAGTAATTCAGTGGCTCTCCTGGAATACGACCGCCCTGGCGGCGGTCATCTTCGCGCTCATCTGGCAGTTCAGCGGCTACGCGATGGTCGTCTTCCTCGCCGGCCTCCGGGCGATCCCGACTGAACACTACGAGGCCGCGCGGGTCGACGGTGCGTCGACGGTTCGTCTGTACGCGCGGGTCATCATCCCGCAGCTTCGCGCCTCCGCGGTGTCGGCGTCGGTGGTGCTGATGGTGTTCGCGCTGAAAGCGTTCGACTTCATCTACGCGCTCCGTGGCTCACAGCCGGGGGCGAACATGGACATTCTGGCGACAATGATGTATCGGGTCGCGTTCGACAGCCTCCAGTGGGCGTACGGGTCGGCCGTCGCTATCGTGCTGTTTGCCCTCGCACTGCTGGTCATCGGACCGTACCTCTACAGCGAATACCGACGGGGTGAACTATGAGTATTAGAGACGGCGATTTCATCGAGGAACTCCGCAGTACAGAAAACAGCCGTATCGGGCTGTACGCCCTGTTGCTGGCCGGCATCGTCTTCTACCTCTTCCCGGTGGAGACGGCCGTGATGACGATGTTCAAGACCGAGAGCGCGTTCGCCCGGACGCTCCCGTTCGCGCCGCCGGGCGCTGACGGCTTCACGCTCGAAGCCCTCGCCACCGCCTGGAACACGCTCCGACCGGGACTCCTGAACTCGCTGCTGATGGCGATTCCCGCAACGATTGTGTCGGCGCTGCTGGGCAGTATGACCGCGTACGGACTGACGACGATCAGCTGGCGCGGGCAGGTCGGCGTGGTCGTCCTCATTATCGCGGGCATCTTCATCCCCTACCAGGCCGTGCTGGTCCCGCTGGCACAGTTCTGGTTCCAGGTGCTTCCCGGACTGCTCGAGGGGTTCATCAACACCCTCTTTGGCTTCATTACGGGCGGTAACTGGCAGTACCCGAGCCGCAACGGCTACGTGCAGTTGCTCCAACTGTCGATTACCCACGCGGCGTACGGGATTCCGATCTGTACGCTGCTGTTCCGGTCGTACTATCAGAGCATCTCCGAGGAGATGATCGAGGCCGCTCGCCTCGACGGCGCGAGCGCGTTCAGTATCTATCGCAACATCATTCTCCCGCTGTCGCTGCCGATGTTCGCGGTGACGCTGATCTACCAGTTCACGCAGGTGTACAACGACCTGCTGTTCGCGCTGGTGCTCATCAACGAACCGGCCTCGCAGGTGGCGACCCAGCGCCTTGCGGCGCTTACTGGCGGGGTCGTCCAGTCGTTCAACACCACGATGGCAGGGGCCATCGTCGCAGCACTGCCGACGCTGCTCGTCTACATCGTGTTCGGCGAACAGTTCGCGAAAGGCGTCGCTGGAGAGTAATCACGGAGGTATTCACAATGGCACAACTCACACTGGACGAGGTAACGAAGACGTTCCAAGACGACGACGGCGAGATTGTCGCGGTTGATAAGGTATCGGTCGACATCGAGGACGGCGAGTTCCTCTGTGTCGTCGGCCCATCGGGCTGTGGGAAATCGACGACGCTGCGGATGATCGCCGGGCTCGAAGACATCACGAGCGGCGAGATTCGGCTGGACGGACAGATCATCAACGACCAGCCGCCGGCCCGCCGGAACGTGGCGATGGTGTTCCAGTCCTACGCCCTGTACCCCCACATGACCGTGCGGGAGAACATGGCCTTCGGGCTGGAGGAGTCGACCGACATGCCCGACGACGAGATCAACGAGCGCGTCGAACAGGCCTGCAAGGACATGGGCATCTTCGAGCTTATCGACCGCAAGCCGGGCGAACTCTCCGGCGGCCAGCAACAGCGTGTCGCCCTGGGCCGTGCTATCGTCCGGGACCCCGAAGTGTTCCTGATGGACGAGCCGCTGGCGAACCTCGACGCGAAGCTCAAAGCCGAGATGCGGACCGAACTCCAGGAGCTCCAGCAGGACCTCGACGTGACGACGGTGTACGTCACCCACGACCAGACGGAGGCGATGACGATGTCCGACCGCATCGCCATCCTCAACGACGGCGTCCTCCAGCAGTGTGCGACGCCCCTGGAGTGTTACCACGAGCCGAACAACCTCTTCGTCGCCGGCTTCATCGGCGAGCCGTCGATGAACTTCTTCCCGATGACCCTGGACGGGTCGACGCTCCGTGGCGACTGGTTCGAGTACGAACTCAGTGACGAGACGGTCGCCGCAGTCGAGGGGACGAGCGACATCACGCTTGGCATCCGGCCCGAAGACATCGAGTTCGTTCAGGGCGACGGCCCCAACGTATTCGATTCGACGGTCCACGTCGTCGAGCCGCGCGGGAACGAGAACACGGCCCACCTGCAGTTCGACGAGTCGATGGACGACCAGTTCATCGCGACGGTCGGCGGAATGAAACAGCTCAAGGCCGGCCAGCGCGTCAAAGTCCGAATTCCCGAAAACGCGGTCCACCTCTTCGACACGGCCAGCGGCGAGGCAATTCGGAACCGCAAGCTCGACGAGATCGAAACGGTCGAATCGGTCGTTTAGATCGGTCGTAGCGCAGGCTTTTTCGACGGTCCGTTTTCGCCGCCGCTGTTGGTCACTGATCAACGGGTCTGACCCGTGACAGCGCCGTCAGGCCCAGCGGTCCAGACCGGTCTGGACGACCGACTCGTCGATGCGTTCGAAGCCGCGAGCGACTTCGTCGGCGTCGACTTCCCACTGCTCGGTGACGAACGCGCGGGCGGCATCGAGGTCCGGTTCGATGCTGTCGGGAATCTCGTAGTCGTCGGTGGCCGCCGGGTCCAGAAACAGGTCCCGGATGCGGTCGGCGTGGTCGATGTGTTCGTCGCGGGCCGCAAGCACGGCGTAGAGGTCGCCGTGTTCGTGGAGTTCTTTGACGGCGGTCTTGGGGCCGATACCCGAGATGCCCTCGTTGAAGTCCGTCCCCATCAGGATGGCGGCGTCGACCAGTTGCTCCCAGGTGAGATCGTGGTTCTCGAGCGTGGCCTCGAATTCCATCAGTTCGGGGTCACCCTTCGACGTAATCTGGCGGAGCGTCATTGGCGCGCCGAACAACAGTGCGTCGTAGTCCTCGGTCCCGACGTAGTCCACGTCGCCGCGGCGGGCCATCACCGACGCCTGGCCCTCACCTTCCGCCGGAGCGTCGACAATGGGTACGTCGAGCAGTTCCAGCAGGTCCCGCGTCGTGTCGACGATGGTGTCGGTCAGGCGCTGCGTTCGGGAGTCCAGTTTCGCCACGCGGGTCGAATCGCCCGCTTCGCGGGCTGCCTCCAGTTCGGACTCGTATTTCTCGCGTTGCTCGCGGCGCTTCTCGACCTCATCGTCCTTGAGGTCGGTGACCGCGCCGTCGAAGACGAACACTGGGGTCATGTCGTGCTCGAAGAACTTCGGTAGCCCCTGGATAACGCCGATGAGGTTCGCCACCTCCGCGCCGTCGCTGGTGGTGTATTTCGACTCGCTGGTGAACTTCACCGTCGTCGTCAGATAGCGATAGAGCCAGTTGTGGGCGTCCACAGCGACGACGCTCCCGCCGAGGTCGTCGAACGACACGTCCGACAAGGCCGCAAGCGACCGCAAATCAGCGTTTCCCATTGACAGCGCTTCGGCCGACAGCCGCTTGAATCCCTCGGACCGTGGGGCACCACGTCGACGCACGGTCCGGGAGTTCAGTCGGTCCCTGCGGGTGGCTGCTCGGCCCAGTCATCCAGAACCGACGGCGGCTCGGCCCCAGTCTTCGCGTCGAGGAACGAGTCCTCCTCGGACGAGAGGTCACGCTCCCGAAACAGGTCCAGTCCAGCCTGATACCGGTCGGGACTGCGGTCCCCGGGCCAGACGAGCTCGAGTTCCGCCATCCCGGACTCCGCGCCGCTGAAGCAGAATCCGGCCCGGTAGGCGGCCTGATAGGAAAAGGGGTTGTTGACACCGATTGAGACGCGCTCGAAGCCCCGTTCCGTGGCCTGCTCCCGAACGAACCGGAGGAGGCGAGCGCCGAGGCGGTCGCCCTGCCGGTCCTGCCGAACTGTGATATACCGGACACAGAGGGTATCGGGGTCAGTCCGGTCGGCGTCGAACGCGGCCGCGGCTACCACGCCGTCGTCGCCGACGACGGCCTTCCCGGTCGCGGTCATCACGAACTTGCCCGCGTACGCGAACTGCTCGTGGTCCAGCCGGAGCCGGTGTCCCTCCTCGGGCCAGCCGAGCAGTGAGAACTCCATAGTCCAACCGAATAGGTCGAACACCGTAATCGGTGGTGGTCTGTCTCGCGTCGCTACCGTAGGCCAGGGGGCACAACCGACCACAGTGTCACCGAATCCGGGAGAGCGAAGTGTCCGGAGCCGGAACGGTCTGTATGAGCGTCTCGACGGTGGGGAACGGTCGTATCGAACTGTCCGCCCGGACGGCGCTGGTGGCCGTCGGCGACCTGTTGGCGATCGCGCTGTTCGTCGGCGTCGGCGAGGTGACCCACGGTATCAATCCAATCCTCAATCCCGGCCGGTTCGCTGGGACGCTGACGCCGTTTTATATCGGCTGGCTCCTTGTCGCGGGACTCGGCGGCCTCTACACCGCCGGTGCGACCGAAACGGTGCGGGCAGCGGTCGGCCGCGCTATCGTCGGGTGGGTACTGGCGGTTGTGATCGCACAGGGACTCCGGTCGACAGCGGTGTTCCCCGGCAATGCCGCAGTGACCTTCGCGCTCGTCTCTGTGATCGTCGGTGGAACGTTGCTGATGCTCTGGCGCGGTGCAGTCGCACTCGCAAAATAAGGGTCTGCAACGTGGGCGCAGTGTCCGTGACGGACTATCGCATGCTGTCGACTTCAAGCGACTCTGTGGACTGGATCCACGCTTGGTGGTTCTCCCGGTCGTAGATTACGAACTCCTCGTCGCCGATGTTCAGTTCGGCGTATCGTCGTTCTTGATCGTCGGTCGCGGCGCCCGTCGTGTTGTCCGTTGCGTTCGTGCTCATTGTCTCGGTTGGAAGTCGGCGTTACCGTCTTTCTCCGGCTCAACGTATCCCGGCACACCTAATAAGCGCACGGACCCAGTTATCACCGGAGAAAATAGGAGCCATTAGCACTCCACGTACCACCTAATCTAGTTCTCAAATTCTGAAAACAGGCGATAGATGGGTACTCTACCGAGAATCAGACTTCCGGTGTCGGAGTTGCCAGACCGAGAGTACTACAGACTGTTTAACATTTCCCGTGGCATATCTCACTTATTAAACCGGTCCGCGGGCCAGCGTCAACGGGACGGTTCTACCCTTATATTGTCAACGGCTCACAGGAATACGAGTATATTAACTTTCCCCCTGTATTCAACTCATAACTTATGGGAGTGTTATACGGGAGGTACTGAGTAAATTTGCAGGGGCCATTGAATGTGTAAACCCACATTTTAGGGAAAGGTTCATATACTCCTCCACCATAGAATAATTCATACTTATGACGGGTTATTACGACATCATTCTCGGACTCATTCCGCTCGCCATGGCCGGCATCACCGCCTCCCTGTTCGTTGCTGGCTTTGGCCTCACAACCGCGATTCCGATGGCTTCTGTCGTGACTGTCGGCCTCATCGGCCATGCGATGTTCGTCCGTGCCCCCGTTGACCCGGTTCCGAACGAGGCGTCGACCCAGCAGAGCGCGCAGTCGGAGCCGCTTCAGACTGCGGATTGAGCGTCGTTTCACCCGTCTACTCTCCTGTTTTCGGTTGGTGTAGCTGACTATTCAGGCGTGTGTAGGGCGTGGCAGCGTCTCGGATCCTGTCCCATCGCCGGACAGTATAAGGGCCGGGTGGTCGAACGTCGGGGTATGACATCGGATGCGACAGCGCTGTTCCTGCAGAGTGACGAGGTCGCTGATCTCGCCGCCCCCGCCGAGTACGTCGACGCCGTCCGGGAGGGGTACCGCCAGCGGGGCGAGGGTGCCCCGGCGACTCCCAGAACAACGCTGTTTTCGGACGATCCCGCGGGCATGCTGACGGGCTATCTCGCGATTCTCCCCGACACTGGCGCGATGGGCGGATACACCTACGCCGCCGGCTTCGGCGGGCGGGATGCTCACTTCGCGCTCCCGATCTTCGATGCCGACAGCGGCGAACCGCTGGCCGTCCTCGACGGCGCGAGCATGAACCCACACAAGACCGGTGCCGCGGGGGCGGTCGGTGTCGATGCGCTGGCTCGCCGTGACGCCAGCGACCTCGCGGTCATCGGCAGCGGCGCACAGGCCCGCGGGCAGGTCCGGGCGACGGCGACGGTCCGTGATTTCGACCGTATCGAAGTGTACTCGCCGACGGCCGACCACCGCGAGTCCTTCGCCGCAGAGATGAACGACGCACTGGACCCGACAGTGGCGGCCGTCGCTTCCCCCGCGGCGGCAATCGAGGGGGCCGATGTCGTCATCACGGCGACGGATGCGAGCGAACCGGTGTTCGACGGCGACCTGCTCGAACCCGGGACCCACGTGACCGCGATGGGGCAGTACCATCCCGAGAAGAACGAACTGGACGCGACGACAATCGAACGCGCCACGTACGTCCCGGACCTGCGCGAGCGGGTGACACAGGACGCCGGGTCGTTCATCAACGCCCTCGATGAGGGCGTCATCGACGAGGATCACGTCCACGCGGAACTGGGCGACATCGTCGCCGGCAATGCCAAGGGTCGCCAGTCACCCGAGGAAATCACCGTGTTCGACTCCGGCGGGACAGCCATCGAAACCGTCGCTGCGGGCCATCTACTGTACGAGCGAGCGAAGGCCGAAGGCCGCGGCCAGGAGATCGATTTCGCGCCCGCGAGCCAGGCCCTGACGGGCCGGTAGCGGCGGTAGATCCCGTCAGTTAGAGGTACGGCCCGAGTCCCAGCGCGTCGATCAGGCTGATGCCCGCGGCGAGTGCGCCGACGATGTAGCCGGCGATAGTCCCACCGTTCAACAGTGGGAGGCCCGCGTGCGCACGCCCTTTCAGTACCATCCAGAGCAGTATGGCCAGGCCGACGTAGGAGCCGACCATCGCGGTCAGGGCCGGCAGCGGCACGCCGAACACCGTCAGCACGTCCGCCGAGGCGAAGAACGCGGCGCTGGCGACGAGTATCGACGGGATGATGGCATCCCCGAGGCCGATAAACAGCGCGTCGCGCTCCAGCGGATCGCCGTGGCTGTCGTCTGTCTCCTCGTCGCTTTCTGGCTCCGCGGCCGCCGCTTCGGCCGCCGGCTGGCTCCCGTCGGCGACCGCCGGGCCGTCGGGGTCAGTTCCGGGTTCATCCGCCGGCGACTCGTCGCTTTCTTCGGCCGCTGCTGCCGGGTCCGGCGTGGCCGCGTCGAGATACGAGTACGACAGCGTCATCGGAATCACGAGCACGACGGGGACCTTGAGGTCCATCACGCCGGAAGCCAGCGTGAGCATGTGTTCGGTCCCGTAGACACTGATCGCGTCGTACACCGCGAGCACGGTCAGCAGGACCAGCGCCGGCAGAATACCGAAGCTGATGCCGAACAGGCCGGCGGCAGCCGCTCCCATTACCGCACCGGCGGCGTCGATGACGTACCACTCGGGGTAGAGAAGCAGTGCTGCCCCCAGGCCCAGCGCCAACGCGACGGCAACGACGTTGAGGCCGGCATACGTGAGTACCGGCGGGACCAGTACCTGAAACACGTACAGGGAGAGCCAGGCCGCGGAGAAGACGATGAGGCCGCGGATGAGCTGGTCGACATCGTAGCGGAAGGCGAGCAACATGACGACAGTCGCGACCAGGATCGCCCCGATGTACATGAGGCTGTTCGTGGGGTCAGAGGGATCCTCGACGGCCTGGTATCCGGCCGACTCGAAGGGCTGGACCAGCGCCAGCGCGCCGAGTTGGACGAACAGGAAGATACCAGCGATGAGGCCACAGCCGCCGAGGATTCGCCACCGTCGCTCCATGCACACACGTCCTGCAGGAACCGGTTTGAGCGTTACGAAGCGCGTGTGGACGGATGCAAGCGGTTAGTGGACCTACCGCGCGTACAGGACGTTGCCGACCAGCGCCGGGAGATGCACGTCATCGTTCGGCGAGACGGCGAGGTAGGGGCGTTCGACGGGACCGAAGACATCGACGACGGAGCCAACGGTGTGTAGTTCCTCGTCAACGACAGCGGTGCCGACGGACGCGTACTCCTCGTCGGGTGCCCGGACGATAGCCAGTCCCTGTGCGACCCGCGAGACTGTGCCGATGCGTTTCATTCACGCAGCGCCTGCATGTAGGCCGCCACGGCCCCGAGTAGGTCGCTTTTCGTCGCGTCGTCCGCGTCCTTGACGACGACTCGTCCCCGGGGTTCGTACTCCCGTGGGTACGTCTTGTCCCGCTCGATGACCGCGTCGTAGCCGACCTGCTGGACGGCCTTGGCGATCTCGTCGACAGTCGGCTCCTCGACGGCCAGATCCAGTGGGACACGACGCCCGTCGTTGCGCGAGCGGTCCGCGTCGAGCGCCACCGGCCAGATAACGTTCTCGACCATACCGGGAGTGGCCGCCCGTGGCATATATGGGTTATCGTCATCGGCGACGGCAACGTACGTGAAAACCAGTTGAAGTATATGAAGAATCAAACTTACATGCCCCTACAATCTAACGGTGACAAGCATGGTAAAGAAAGGGTTACTCGCTATCGCTGCTGTGGCATTTCTTGTGGTACTGGGGACAGGAGTTCTCATCGGTACACAGTTCGCAGGCGGGACAGCGGACACGTCGACACAGACGACCGGGTCACAGAACGATAACGGAGGCGGCGGTTCGACGGCGACGGCTACCTCGACGCCAAACAGCAACACGACGGCGACACCGGAAGCGGAGGCCACGGCCGCGCCAACAGAAACAGCGACCCCCGGACAGGAGTCAATTCCGGCACGGGAGTTCAATGCCCAGGACATCTCGAACTACATCCGTCAGTACCTCAACGAGGAACGCGAGGCCGCCGGTGTCCCGACGTTCGAATCGGGGCTGCAGACGCAGAGTGACCTCGACGAGATGGCACAGGGCCACAGCGAGCAGATGGCCATCGAGGGGAAGGCGATCCACAAGATCGACGGCGTCTCAAGCAAGGACCGCTACGAGAACAGCGGCCTCTACGACCGGTGTGAGTTCCAGTCCGCAGAGGGTGACTACGTCGAGAATCCGGACCGCAACGGATTCGAGGCAGTCGAGAAGACCGTCGCCGGACAGACCTACGAGGAAGGCGGTGAGGAGAAGTTCCACGCCACCGATAAGGAGGTCGCCAAGAAGATCGTCGACGACTGGATGGCGTGGCCGGACTATCAGGACCGGCTCATGCTCCGCAACGCTAACCTCGTCGGCATCGGCGTGCAGATAACCGAAACCGGTAACGTGTACGCGACCGCGAACATCTGCGGATAACGGCTGGATAGAGTGACTGACACGGCGACCGTTCTGCTGGTCGCGTGTCCGTGATCGCTGTTTTGTCGCCACAGGCATCAGTGCAGGCTCCACGTTTGTCGTCTAGTCGAGCACTGTCAGCGGTGCCCGCGCGCCTCTCTGCGGTGAAGCGTTCGCATATAGACGCCGGACTCAATCGGTCCGTCGCGGTGAGAACTCAGCCCGTACGGATCGCGTCACGGAGAATTAGTCTCGCTCTTCGCTTTCTGAAACAGATAGATCGCCAAGCCGAGTATCCCCAACACTCCGTATGCAACGCCTCGAATTTTCGGTGAGGGTAGATTACGCTCCGTTGCGTCTCGGTAGATATAGTACCCCACTGGTGGCCAGAACACGAGGGCGTACAGACCAGCGCGGACGAGCAAGCCGTTGGATGCGGTGAGCCAATCCATGGGTAGAAACAGCGGACAGCAGTAAAAAAAGCGCTCTACAATCGGTGATTTACAGACGTATTCTGCAAGCAATTCCGGACCTGCTGATAATATACTGTTCGATAAGTCGACGACGCTCGAAGGAAAAACCGCTCAGTTACCGCTCGACTCGGTGCTGTTCTCGGAGCCGTCACCGCCGCTTCGCTGTTCTGCCAGCCAGTCCTCGTACTCGTCCTGCGGGACGACCTCTACGGTTCCGAGCATGTTGGAGTGGCCCGAGCCACAGTACTCGGCGCAGTAGAGCTGGTACGTGCCGGTATTGTCGACGTTTGTCCGGATGCGGTTGTACTGACCGGGGAACGCGTCGGATTTCAGCCCGAGCCCTGGGACGTGGAACGCGTGGAGCCAGTCAGTCGACGTGACCCGCAAGGACACGTCTTGGTTGGCCGGGAGCTTCAGGTTCGTCGTGGTCGTCACGTTAGCCTCGCCGTCCCAACTGGAACCGTTGTAATAGAACGTCCAGCCGTACCGTTGGGCCTCGACGACGACGTGTTCGGTCTCCGCTGCCTGCTGTGCGGCCTGGTCACCGGCCTCTGCGGTGACGTACGGGCTAGCCATCACCTGGTAGGATGCGACGCCAACGAACAGGAGAATAATCGCCGTTGCGATGGTCCATGTGACTTCGAGTCGGCGGTTCTCCTGGGTCGGCAGCGCCTCCTCTTGGTTACGGAACCGCCAGACGGTGTAGATGAGAATCCCTTCGACGAGGACCGTAATCGGGATCGCGACGTACAGGAGGTTCATGTTCAGCCCCCAGATGAGGCTCTCCGTCGTCGAGTCCTGAATCTGTGCGGCGGCCGGCTCGACGGCGAGCGCGAGCAGCGCAACACCGAACAGAGCGACCAGACCGGCACGTTTCCGGGTCATGGATGCGGCTTAGGATTTCGGGGATAAATAACTGCTGTCTTCGCCGCAGTCGCCGGATTTTCGGAAAACGCACACCCGAACATCTCCGGACGGGGACAGCGGAATCGCGGGGTCTAAGTGGACAGCACCGAAGGTTACGACAATGGCAGAGAGCCGGACCTTCACCGGACTGCTCGCTGCGACCGCCGTCGGCGTGTACCTGCTGGTCCTCGCCGGGGCAACGACAACGCTCACAGACGCAGCAGCGGCCTGTACCACCTGGCCGCTGTGTGACGGCCCGGTCGCGGTGACGAACACGGCTCTACTGATCGCCTGGGGCCACCGACTCGTCGCGGCCGCGGTCGGACTGCTCGCGGTCGTCACAACTGTTGTGGGACTGCGGTCCGATTGCCGCGGCCGCGTGAAATCGGCCCTCGCTTTCGGGGCCGCGCTGTACCCGATACAGATCGCACTCGGCGCGTTTGTCGCAACGAGCGTGGGTACGGCGCTGCTTCCGGGCGCCCACCTCGCTGTGGGTATGGCCATCTTCGGCTCGTTCGTGCTGGGCCTGGCCTGGCATCTCGAAGCCGAGACGGGCAACGACGACGAGGACCCTGTCGAGGATCCGACGCTCGCTCCGGAACCGGCCGACGACGGGACGCCCGACCGGACGCCGACACTGACTACCCGACAGCGGATCGTCGGGACCGCGTTCGCCTATTTCCGGCTGATGAAACCCCGACTGATGTGGCTCCTGTGTCTGGTCGCCGCGGCCGGGATGGCACTCGCCGCCGGGCAGGAACTCGCCATTCGGACGGTGCTGCTCACGCTCGGCGGCGGCGTCCTCTCTATCGGCGCGTCGGGGACGTTCAACCACGTCCTCGAACGCGACATCGACAAGCGGATGGACCGGACCTCGGACCGCCCCATCGCGACCCACCAGATTCCGGTCCGGAACGCGCTGGCGTTCGGCCTGCTGCTCTCGCTTGCCTCACTCGGACTGTTCTGGCAGGTGAACGCGCTCGTCGCGCTGCTCGGGCTCACCGCGATTGTGTTCTACAGCGTCATCTACACGCTCGTGTTGAAGCCAAACACCGTCCAGAACACCGTCATCGGCGGGGCCGCCGGGGCGCTCCCGGCGCTCATCGGTTGGGTCGCCGCCGACGGCTCGGTCGGCCTCCCGGGCATCGTCCTCGCCGTCGTCATTTTCCTCTGGACCCCGGCGCACTTTTACAATCTCGCGCTCGCGTACAAGGACGACTACGAGGCGGGCGGTTTCCCGATGATGCCGGTCGTCCGCGGTGAAACGGAGACGCGCAAACACATCGTCTACTACCTCGGCGCGACGCTCATCGCCTCGGGCGCTCTCGGGGTACTCACATCCCTCGGGTGGCTGTACGCTCTCACGTCGGTGTTGCTGGGTGCAGTGTTCCTCTGGGCGGTCGTCAGGCTCCACCACGAGCAGACTGAAGCGGCGGCGTTCCGGGCGTTCCATGCGTCGAATGCCTATCTCGGAGCGGTCCTGATCGCTATCGTCGTTGACGCACTCGCACTATGAGTACCACGACAGCGACCCTCAGGGACGCGATACCGGACACGCGCTCGCTGGTGACCTGGGCAGCAGTGCTGAACGCTGAGTTCATCCTCATCCTTGGCTACGTCGTCAACACGGCCCAGCCGGCAACGGACCCGTTCCTGCTGGTGTTCCCGTTCGTCTGGCTCAACATCGCCGGTCTCGTTTTCCTCCGGGTGCGCCCGACACTGAGTGGCCGCCGCCGGACGCTCGTCAGTGCAGTCGTCACACTGGGCTATCTGCTCGTGCTGGGGTACGTCGGCGGCGTGTACGGCACGGGGGGCCAGGGGACCGGCCTTCGGCTGGTCACGCAGGCCCCGCCCGGGTTCTCGCCGACGGTCGTGTTCAGCGGTGCGACCCTCAGCGTGGTGCTGATCCCGTGGAAGGTCGCCGGTTACCTGGCGCTGTCGTATCTGGTGTTCGTGACCGTCCTCGACGCCAGCGGCGGCGCGCTGGGCGGGATTGTCGGCCTGTTCTCCTGTGTCTCCTGTGTCCTCCCGATTATCGCGTCGATACTGGGCGGGTTCGTGGGCGTTGGTGCAACGCTATCCCAGGCCGCGCTCGGCCAGTCGTACGGGCTTTCGACGGCTGTGTTCGTCATCTCAGTCGCACTGCTGTATGGCGTCCACCGCTTCGACGTGACGCTCGTGGGTCAGCTTCGGACGCTGGTCGACCGGCCATAGGGCTTTCAGGGTGACAGGCGTAAATGTCGGTATGAGTACTGTCGAAATCGAATACTGTGTACCGTGTGGCTTCCGCGAGCGAGCGCTGAACGTCCAGCAAGCGGTTCTATCGGGGTTAGAGCGGGACCTCGACAGCGTCCGTCTGGTCATGGGCGACCACGGCGTGTTCAGAGTCAGTGTCGACGGCGAGACCGTGTACGACAAAGCCGAGAGCGGAGACGAGTTCGACGTGGACGCCATCGTCCGTGAAATCCGTTCACACGTCGTGTAGGGCGGATATCGGTTCGTTTGGCGGCTCGTCCTGTCCGGTGACTCTGTACCGTGAGTGGATGTACCACACGACAAGCTATTTATTGGTTTGGTGTGACACATCCATCATATGGCGACGAAAACCGAATTCTGTGACCACTGTGAAGACACCCAACCAGTCGTCACGGACAAGCCGTGGCTCCCGGCTGTCTGTCTGAAATGCGGGCGCAACGTGTAGCCGGTTCTCGCGCAAGAACGGAACTGCTTTTGACGACCCGACCGGACGAGGGCGCATGGATGAGGTACTGGTCGCGTCGGATGTCGGGCGACACTACGGCGACACGGTCGCGCTCGACGGCGTTTCACTGACGGCGACCGCCGGCGAAGTACTCGCGCTAGTCGGTCCCAATGGTGCCGGCAAGACCACACTCGTGCGGGCGCTGACTGGAACGACGGACGCCACCGGCGAGGTTCGACTGTTCGGCCAGTCACCAACGGCGGTCGCCCGTGATAGGATCGGCTTGCTGCCCCAGTCGTTCGACCCCCACGAGCGACTGACGGCGCGGGAGCTACTGGAATACTACGCCGGCCTGTACGACGACACCCGTGCTGTCGAGGGCGTCCTCGATGATGTCGGTCTGGCTGACACTGCCGAAACGACCTACGAGAACCTCTCGGGCGGGCAACAGCGCCGGACCTGTGTCGCCACGGCGCTCATCAACGACCCGGACCTGCTGGTGTTGGACGAGCCGACGACCGGCATCGACCCGGCCGGCCGGCGTGACCTCTGGCGGTTGCTGGAGGGGCTTGCCGACCGCGGCGTAACGATACTCGTCACGACGCACTACATGGAGGAAGCCCAGCGCCTTGCCGACCGCGTCGGTCTCCTCGCTGATGGGACACTCATCGCACTGGATTCGCCGGACCGGCTCGTGGCCGACCACGGCGGCGATAGTCAACTGATCGTCGATGGGACCTTCGATGAGGCCGCCGTCTCGGCCATTGATTACCCGGCAGAGACGGCGCTACGGAACGGCCGGCTGGTTTTCTACGGTATTCGCCCGGAGTCTATCGGCAGTATCACCGAGGAACTGGGTGCGGCGGGTATCGAGTATGACAGCCTCACCTGGAAACAGCCGGATTTGGAGGACGTGTACCTCGAACTCACCGGGACGGCCGTCGGAAAGCGCGGCGAACCACGGCGGACAGAGCCGGTCGCGGGTGGTGTCCAATGAGCCGACTTGGCCGGCTCACATCGGAGACGCGTGCGGCATCGCTCGCCTTCCTTCGGCGACGGACCGCCGTCTTCTTCACGTTCTTCTTCCCGGTCATTATCGTCGTCATCTTCGGCGTGCTGGTCCAGACCCAACCGGGCGGCGGCGGACTGTTCACGGAGCCACCGAGCTTCTACGCGCCGGGGTATCTAGCCGTCGTCGTCCTGTTCACGCCGCTCTCGCGTGTCGGCAGCGAGGTGGCCCGCCACCGGGACGGGAACCGATTCGAGAAACTGGCGACGACGCCGCTGACTCGGACCGAGTGGCTGCTGGCACAGACGCTCGTCAACGTCGTCATTATCGGTATCGCCGGCCTCCTCATACTGGGCCTAATGGTCTGGCTGACGGGGGCGACCATCCGCCCTTCCGTCCTTCTCCTTCCGTTCGTCGGCCTCGGTGTCGCGCTGTTCTGTGCCGTCGGTGCGATGCTTGGCAGCCTTGCGGACTCACAGGACGGCGTCATCGCGGCGAGCAACGGACTGGCGCTCCCGCTGCTCTTTCTCTCGGAGACGTTCGTCCCACAGGATCTCCTGCCCGCGTGGCTGCCGACCTGGCTTTCGCCGCTGACATACTTCTCGCGGGGTGTCCGTGCCGCGACGACGGGGAGCGGTGATGCGCTCGGCCCGCTCGCCGTGCTCACAGTCTGTGCCGTCGTCGGCTTCGTCGTCGGCGCTCGTCTCCTTCCTCGGACGGACTGACCGCCCAGAACGACCTACAAGCGCGCGACGGATGACAGCAGCTCAGACAGTTCGTCCTCGGTCGCGTTCCCCGATTTGACGGCCTCCTCGGGGTCACGTCCCATCTCTTGGACAGTCTCGATGGCGCGGTCTGGGCCGTAGTCGTAATGATACACCAGCCACGCGGCGAGTGCCTGCCCGGTGCGGCCGATGCCGGCCAGGCAGTGAACGAGGACCCGTTCCTGTGCGTCGCGGGCGTCGACCAGGAACGGCAGAATATCGTCGTGGAGGCGGTCTTTGGGGATGAGTTGGTGGTCGGGGACCGGTACGTGGCGGACTGACGACGCGCCGAAGGCCTCCCGGTAGCGCTGGATGTTGGCCCCAGCGTCGTCGAGCTGTCGGCCGGGAAGCAGACAGCAGATCCGCTCGATGTCGTGTGCCTGCATGTGTGTGATCCAATCGTCGATAGCGTCTTGGTGTGTGGCGGCTGTATGCCAGCCCGGCGCACAGGAGCCATAGACGTACTCCTCATTGGAGGTTGCAGGCGCGAAGCGGTGTGGATTCACGATGGGCATAGCACCCGTTGTCACCGATATCCCACGGACTCCCTTCACTCTACCCACCCAGTTCTCAGCTGTGATTCTCCGGATGCGGGGCCGACATCTGGTCTCCAGTTCCGACCGGTAGCAGTGGCCACGTTTATACTGTCAGTTCCCCCTACGTCGAGACATGGTGACGTTTCTCGCCGGCGGGACGGGCACGCCGAAGCTTCTCGCCGGTGCCGACGACGTGTTTTCGCCGGCGGCGACGACAGTTGTCGCCAACACCGGCGACGATATCGAGCTCGGGGGCCACCTCGTCTGTCCGGATCTGGACACTGTCCTGTTTCTGGACGGTGGCGTCCTTGACCGTGAGACGTGGTGGGGCATCGCTGACGACACCGCCGAGACACACACCGAACTGACGCGTCTCGCTGACGCCGCGGGATTGGACGGGGGGCCGCGATACCTGCCCGACGATGCACAGACGAAGGGGCGTGATCTCGCTCGCTGGCGGCGTTTCTCCGGCGTCGCGGAGTTCATGCATATCGGCGACCGGGACCGCGCGGTCCACGTCACGCGGACCTCGCTGCTCGACGAGGGCCGATCATTGACTGAGGTGACGCGCACACTCGCCGACGCGTTCGGGCTGGACCGGACGCTGCTCCCGATGAGCGACGACCCCGTGGCAACTATCATCCACACGCCGAGCGGCCCGATGCACTTCCAGGAGTGGTGGGTCGGGCGGAACGGCGAGCCGCCGGTCGAGGACGTGGCGTTCCGGGGCGCAGAAAGAGCCACTGCGACCGACGCCGTCCTCACGGCGCTCGATGACCCGGTCGTCATCGGCCCATCGAATCCCGTCACTTCGATTGGGCCACTGCTCGCTATCGACGAGATCGAGCAGGCGCTCCACGAAACACTCGTCGTTGCCGTTTCGCCGTTCATCGAGGACACCGTGTTTTCGGGGCCGGCGGCGGACCTGATGGCCGGCGTGGGGCTGGAGCCAAGCACCGCCGGCGTTAGCGAAGCCTACCCCTTCGCCGACGCGTTTGTCCTCGACAAGGCGGATTCGACGCCGCTTGACGTGCCGGTCGTCCGAACCGACACCACCATCGACGACGAAGCTGACGCCGAACGGGTGGCTCGCGCCGTCGAAACCGCCCTCTCGGAGGTGGCCTGATGTTCGAGCCGCGAGTCGCTCTCGCGAGTCTGAGTGGCGAGGCCGACGCGTCGTGGGCCCGCGCGGTCGAATCTCACGTCGGGTGTGCGTTCCTCGGCGGCATCGCACTCGATGCTCGGACCCGCGAGGCCGCCCGAGCGATGGTGGACCGCGACCGCTCCGAGTTCCTGCCTAATGACCCAATCGCGTTCATCGACGAGCAGTTGGCTGCGCTTGCGGACGCACCGCTGCGCCCGGCATTCAATGTCCGAAGCGCGACGCTCGCTCCTGTTGAGCGTGCCGCTGCCGTCTGTCAGCGTCACGGAGCTGTCATCGAGATCAACGCCCACTGCCGGCAGGACGAGATGTGCGCCGCCGGTGCTGGCGAGTCACTGCTCCGGGAACCGGATCGGCTGGCCGAGTTCGTGGCGGCCGCAGCGTCGACAGGGGCGACCGTCTCGGTGAAGGGCCGCGCTGAACTCGACGATGTCTCGCTCCCGGCCGTCGCCCAGGCCATTGAGGACGCTGGCGGTGACATGTTCCACATCGATGCCATGGACTCGGAACCAGTCATCGGCGACGTGGCCGACGCCACCGACCTGTTCGTCGTCGCCAACAACGGCGTTCGAGGCACAGAGACAGCACAGGAGTACCTCGAATACGGCGCGGACGCGGTCAGCATTGGCCGCGCGAGCGACGACCCCGAGACGCTCCGCGCTGTCCGTGAAGCGACGGCGGCGTGGTTCCCACAGGGGGTGTCTCCGTGAGCGAGCGGTCGGTTGCACAGAACGCTCAGCTTGCGCTGTTGCTTGAGGTCTCCGGCACGCCGAAACCGGGCAACGTCGACCGCGAGCGGGAGCACGACGACCTCCGGTTCGAGCATTTCATGGCCGGCGCTGTGGGCGCACGTCCGGGGCTGGATCGCGCGGCCGCTGGTGACCCTCTCGGTCCTGCGTTCGAGACAGCCGTCGAGGGGATGGCTGGCCAATCAGCCGGGAACACCCAGTTCGGGGCCTTGCTGATACTCACGCCGCTGGCGGCTGCAGCGAGTGATGGGCGGCTGTCGCCATCTGGTGTGGATGCCGTGGTCCGTGAGACGACCGTCGACGACGCGGCGGCGTTCTATCGGTCCTTCGAGCACGTCGACGTGGCTGTCGACGACCCGCCGGACGGGCTGGAACCGCTCGATGTTCGTCGCGGGAGCGACGCGATTCCGGAGCTCCGGTCGCGCGGGCTGACGCTGTTCGACGTGATGGAGTCCAGCGCCGATGTCGACGGCGTGGCAGCCGAATGGGTGTCCGGCTTCGAGCGCGTGTTCGAGGCCAGCGAGATGTTGCTGGATGGATCGGGACCCGTCGCCGACCGCGCCTCTGACGTGTTCATTGCGCTTCTTGCAGACGAGCCGGACACGTTCGTTGTCACGCGCCAGAACCGCGAAACCGCCGAGGAGGTCCAGCGACGTGCACAGGCCGTTCTCGACGGTGAGGAGGATGCGACGGCGCTCGCAGCAGAGTTCGTCGAACGGGACATCAACCCGGGAACGACCGCCGACCTAGTCGTGGGCGGGCTGTTCGTCGCGTTAGAACGGGGGCTCGAAGTGTGACCACGGATTCGTCCGGCAATAGTGGGTCAGACGCTGCTGACTCCGGAGCGGAGTGGCCCGTTGCGCTCGCCGGCGTTACCGAAACGGTCGTCACCACACTGGGTCCAAATGAGCGCTGGAACGTCGCCGCCCTCGGGGTCCACGCGCCCGACAGCCGCGAACCAGCCACGGCGACGACGTGGGGCCGGACCCGGACCTGGCGGAACTTCCGGGAGCGTGGCGGCGGCTACGTCCAGTTCACGCGCGACCCGGTGGACTTCGCCGAGGCGGCGCTGTCGGTTCGGGAGGAGGACGACCCCATCTTGGACAGTGCGGACGCGTGGGTAGAGGTCGATGTCGAACGGCGTAGCTCCGGCTCGGAGGGAGACACCCAGTGGGTGGAGTGGGCGCTCCATCCGGTGGATAGCGCTGTTGAGCGACGCGTCGTCCCGACGACGAACCGCGGCCACGCCGCCGTCGTCGAGGCGACTGTCGCGGCCTCGCGGCTGGACGTACCGAGCTACGACCGGGAAACGATGCTCGGCCGGCTCGCGTACTTCGAGTCCGTGGTCGAGACGGCCGGTAGCGAGCGCGAGCGAGCGGCCTTTGATCGCGTTCGCGAACTCATTGATGCCGAGTGGTAGCCACTCGACACGGAAGTGGGGCGAACAGGCGACACACCGCAGTCGGTGACAGGTCGTGTCGCACTCCCGCGGTTCCTGCCACAGCGACGGTCAGCGCACGGTCCCTGGTCGTCCTGTCCCTCCTGATAAACGTTCGCGTGCGTGGTCTGTTCCGAACCCTTTTTGAGTACGACCAAGCAAGTAGCGCGCATGGCAATCAAACCCGCCTACGTCAAGAAGACCGGGACGCTCCTCATGGAGCGGTACCCCGACGCCTTCGGTGCCGACTTCGAACACAACAAGGATGTCGTCGAGGAACTGACCAACATCGAGTCCAAGGGTGTCCGCAACCGTATCGCCGGCTACGTCACCCGGAAGATGAACAACCCCGTCGAAGCGTAATTCGGTTCTTTCTCTCTGTCTCCTGCGGCGACTGAGCAGTGCTCCCTCCAGCCGCTGGTCCGCTACTGCTCGGGCTGGGCGGCCTGACTGTCGCTCTGTCGTTTCCGGTGGATGATACCCTGCATGTTGGCGGTGCGGGCGGCGATGTCGCGGAACGACTCGCCCACGTCGCTGTCCTCGTCGAGGACGAGCGGTTCGCCGGTGGCACCGCCTTCCCTGACTTCGGGGTCGAGCGGAATCTCGCCGAGGAACGGCATCTCCGTCTCGTCGGCGAACTCGCGGCCGCCGCCGCTGCCGAAGATGTCGTGTGTCCCGCCACAGTCCGGACAGACGAACGACGACATGTTCTCGACGATACCCAGAACGGGCGTTTCGTGGCGGCCGAACATCCGGAGTCCCTTGCGGGCGTCATCGAGGGCGACTTCCTCAGGCGTGGTGACGATGACGGCCCCGGAGACGGGTACCTGCTGGAGCATCGTCAACTGCGTGTCGCCGGTCCCCGGCGGTAGGTCCACGACCATGTAGTCGAGTTCGCCCCAGAGCACGTCGTCCCACAGCTGCGTGAGGACGTTGTCGACCATCGGGCCGCGGAAGATGACTGGGTCGTCCTTGCCGACGAGGAAGTCCATACTCATCAGCTTCATCCCGTGTTTCTCGACGGGGATGATCTCCTCGTCCTCGGTCGCGCGCGGTTGTTCGTCGGCGTCGAGCATCCGCGGGACGTTCGGGCCGTACACGTCGGCGTCGAACAGTCCAACGCGCGCGCCGAGCCGGGAGAGGCCGGCAGCGAGATTGACTGCAACGGTGGACTTGCCGACGCCGCCCTTACCCGAGGCGACCGCGATGACGTTCTTGACCTTCGGCAGCGGGTCCTCGGCCTCCGGGACACCGCGGTCGACGCTCGCGGAGAGCGCTGTCTCGCGCTCTAGGTCGTCGAACACCTCGCGGACCTCGTTCGCCATGCGCGTCTCCGTCGGCGAGTACGGCGCACCGAGCGCTAGGTCGATACTGACCTCGTCGTCGGTCACGTCGATACTGTTGACCAGCCCCAGTGAGACGATGTCGTCTCCAAGGTCCGGGTCCTCGACCGTTCGCAGGCGCTCGCGTACGTCGTCTGTATTCATGCACAGGGGTAGGTCCCGGAGGTGCGATAAGGATTGTGACCCCGCGAACGCGGGTGAGCGGCGATCCGTGGCTCAACAGCAGCGAAGTATCCAGGTTTCTCGCGTGCGCATGGAACCGACTGGTCACGGACGGCGGAACACGTAGACGCTCTCACCGTCCAGTTCGGCACGTAGCTCACCGCTGTCGTGGTCGAACACCAGTCGGTCCGGCGTCCCGGTGAACGAGTGTAGTGGCATGCCGGTGTCGATTGTACCCTCGGGTGCTACCGCGACGTAGGTCCGGCCACTGAACTCGGCCCGAAGCGTCCCGTCGTCTGCCTCCGTAACTGCGGCCGGTCCCGCGAACCGTTCGAGGTGGTCACGGACCGCCGGGCTGTCAGTCGGATCCACACTACTGCCGCCGTCAGTGACGGGTCGTCCCATGTACGGACACACGTCGATCTCCATGGAATACGTTGGGTCGGGAGAGAGCCGGATGCGTGTCAGTGTCCCTCAGTGGGCATGTCTCGGATTCACGCGGCCGGCCCCCTTCGTTGCGTTTAAATACAACCCCGGAATAGAATCGGATAGACTCGTGTAGGGGGACCGGCCCCCGAGTCCGCGTGCTGCGGGCGCGAGTGTCATAGAACGTGTGTCGTGGTAGCCAAGCCTGGCCCAAGGCGCAGGGTTGCTAACTCTGTGGCGTACAGCCTCCTGGGTTCGAATCCCAGCCACGACGCTCACCCATCAGTACCTACATATGAGTGCAGAAGACCCCAACGCGGGCGAGGACGCGGATGCCGAGGAAGAGGAGGACATCCGCTATTTCGTCCGCATCGGACAGACAGACCTCGACGGGACGAAATCCGTCGAGCGAGCACTGACAGAACTGAACGGTATCGGCCACCGGGCCGCCCGAATTATCGCCCAGAAGGCGGATGTCGACCGGCGCGCGGTCTTCGGCAAGCTCGACGACGATGTCATCGAGCGCGTCGTCGATCACGTCGAGAACTTCGCCGACGAGGTGCCCGAGTGGATGGCCAACCACCAGAAGGACTACTTCACCGGTGAGACCACCCACGAGACCGGCAACGACCTCCAGCTCACCCGCCGGCAGGACATCAACCGCATGAAGATGATCGACTCCTACCGCGGTGTCCGCCACAAGCGCGGCCAGAAGGTCCGTGGACAGCGCACCAAGTCCACCGGCCGGACGGAGGGGACCATCGGCGTCAACGTCGAGGCGATCAAAGAAGAGCAGGCTGAGGAAGCCGCTGCGGAGGATGACGAATAATGGCGCTTGGCTCAAACACGAAGTTCTACGAGACGCCGAATCATCCCTTCCAGGGCGAACGCATTGCCGACGAGGCCAACCTCATCGGTCGCTACGGCCTGAAGAACAAAGAGGAGCTCTGGCGCGCACAGTCCGAGCTGCGTGGCTACCGCCGCGAGGCCCGGAAGCTGCTGGGCAGCGCCGGCGAACACGAGACCGAGGCTGCGGAGTTCCTCGCTCGGCTCAAGCGCTACGGCATCCTCAACGAGCAGGACCAGCTCGACGACGTGCTGTCGCTGGACGTGACCGACGTGCTGGAGCGTCGCCTGCAGACGGTCGTCTACCGCAAGGGCTACGCGAACACGCCCGAGCAGGCCCGCCAGTTCATCGTCCACGGACACATCGTGCTGGACGACGCTCGCGTCACCCGACCCGGCATGACGGTCGAAACCGCCGTCGAGAGCTCGGTCGGCTTCGACGAGCACAGCTCGCTGTCGGACGAACTCCATCCTGAGCGCGCGGAGGCCCAAGAATGAGCGAAGAAACCGAAGACATCTGGGGCATCGCCCACGTGCACGCATCGTTCAACAACACGATCATCACCATCACCGACCAGACCGGCGCGGAGACGCTCGCAAAGAGCTCCGGCGGAACGGTCGTCAAGCAGAACCGCGACGAAGCGTCGCCGTACGCGGCGATGCAGATGGCCGAGGTCGTTGCGGAGAAAGCCCTCGACCGCGGTGTCGAAGGCGTCGACGTTCGGGTCCGCGGTCCCGGTGGCAACCTCCAGACCTCGCCCGGTCCGGGTGCGCAGGCGACGATCCGCGCACTCGCCCGAGCCGGTCTGGAGATCGGCCGTATCGAGGATGTCACGCCGACCCCGCACGACGGCACTCGTGCACCCAAGAACTCCGGATTCTAACCAATGACACAGGACTACGAGGTTGAGTTCGTCGAACGCGGTGAGCGCGAGGCCCGCATCCTCGTGCGTGGCATCACGCCGGCGTTTGCCAACGGTATCCGGCGAGCGATGGTCGCGGACGTGCCGACGTTCAGTATCGACACTGTCCGCGTCATCGAGAACACCAGCGTGATGTTCAACGAGCAGATCGGTCTCCGACTGGGACTGGTCCCGCTGACGACCGACCTCGACGACTTCGAGATCGGCGACGAGGTGACGCTGTCGCTGTCCGTCGACGGGCCGAGCACGGCCTACTCCAGTGACCTCGTCTCCTCGGACCCGATGGTCGAGGCGGCCGACGACAACATCCCCGTTATCGACCTCAAGGACGGCCAGCGCCTCGAAGTCGAGGCCGACGCCGTTCTCGACACCGGTCGGGAACACGCCAAACACCAGGGTGGCGTGGCCGTCGGCTACCGACATCTCCAGCAGGTGGAGGTCGTCGGCGACCTCGGCGAGTTCGAGGACGACGACCCGAACATCCTGCGTGGCGTCATCGAAGAGCAGGCGGCCGAACACGCCGCCGGCGACGCCACCAACGGCGACCTCGTCGCGACAGACGAGTTCGACAACGACCTCCGGAACCGCTACCCCGGCAAGGATGTCGAGGTCTCGGACGTGCCGAACGCGTTTGTGTTCCACGTCGAGACGGATGGGTCGTTCACCGCTGAGGAACTGGTCCTGCGTGCGGTCGAGACGCTGCGTGACCGCGCGACCGAACTGAAAGACGCAGTCCAACTGTAACGACACAATGTCCCGACACAACTCCACGGCGCCGATGACCGCCCGCTCCCCGAGCGCGAGGACCGAAAGGGGTTTTACGGGGCACGCAAAACGAACAATCGCGCGCAGGGATAGCCAAGTTTGGCCAACGGCGCAGCGTTCAGGGCGCTGTCCCGTAGGGGTCCGCAGGTTCAAATCCTGCTCCCTGCACTTTTCCTACAACGGAGGAATCAAATGAGCAAGACGAACCCGAGACTCAGTAGTCTCATCGCCGACCTGAAGTCAGCCGCCCGCAGTTCGGGCGGTGCTGTCTGGGGCGACGTCGCCGAGCGCTTAGAAAAGCCACGGCGCACACACGCGGAAGTCAACCTCGGCCGTATCGAACGATACGCCCAGGAAGACGAAACCGTCGTTGTGCCCGGCAAGGTGCTTGGCTCCGGTGTCCTGCAGAAGGATGTCACCGTCGCCGCCGTCGACTTCTCCGGAACCGCCGAGACGAAGATCGACCAGGTTGGAGAGGCTGTATCACTCGAACAGGCAATCGAAAACAACCCAGAAGGCTCCCACGTCCGGGTGATCCGATGAGCGTCGCAGAGTTCGACGCGGATGTCATCGTTGACGCCCGCGACTGTATCATGGGCCGCGTCGCATCACAGGTCGCCGAACAGGCACTCGACGGCGAGACCATCGCTGTCGTCAACGCCGAACGCGCCGTGATCACCGGCCGAGAGGAGCAGATCACGGAGAAGTACAAGAAACGTGTCGACATCGGTAACGACAACGGGTACTTCTACCCCAAGCGACCGGACGGCATCTTCAAGCGCACCATCCGTGGCATGCTGCCCCACAAGAAGCAGCGTGGCCGCGAGGCGTTCGAGAACGTCCGTGTCTACCTCGGCAACCCGTACGACGAGGACGGCGAGGTCCTAGACGGCACGTCGCTTGACCGACTGTCGAACATCAAGTTCGTCACGCTGGGCGAGGTCAGCGAAACACTTGGAGCGAACAAGACATGGTAACGAACACGTCTGGTAAGAAGAAGACCGCCGTCGCCCGCGCGACCGTTCGCGAGGGCGAGGGCCGCGTGCGTATCGACTCGCAGCCGGTCGAACTCGTCGACCCCGAGCTGGCGCAGCTCAAGATGCTGGAACCGTTCCGCATCGCTGAGGACGACCTCCGCGGCGAGGTTGATGTCGAAGTGTCCGTTGAAGGTGGCGGCGTCATGGGGCAGGCAGACGCCGCCCGAACCGCCATCGCTCGTGGGCTCGTCGACCACACCAACGACGCCGAACTCCGCGACGCGTTCATGGAGTTCGACCGCTCGCTGCTGGTCAACGACGTTCGCCAGTCCGAACCCAAGAAGTGGGGCGGCCCCGGTGCGCGGGCCCGCTACCAGAAATCGTACCGCTAAGGTGATTCAGGTATGATGGTACCGGTCCGGTGTTTCACGTGCGGTAACGTCGTCGGCGAGCACTGGGAGGAGTTCAAGGCACGCACCCGCGAGGCCGAGGAGCCCGAGGACCCGGAGAAGGTCCTCGACGAACTCGGCGTCGAGCGGCACTGCTGTCGCCGGATGCTCGTCTCGCACAAAGACCTCGTCGACATCGTCTCACCCTACCAATGAACGCACAGGAAAGCCGCTACGAGAAGGCCCGCAAACTCGGCGCACGAGCGCTGCAGCTGGCCCACGGTGCGCCTGTGCTCATCGAGACGGAACACACCCAGCCGATCCTCATCGCAGCCGAGGAGTACGACGCTGGCGTCCTACCGTTTACGGTCAACAGGAGTGACTAACGATGACGCGCATCACTGACGTACGACTCCGCCGCGTTCTCGACTCGCGTGGCAACGCGACTGTCGAAGCCGACGTGCTCACCGAGAGTGGGGGCTTCGGCCGTGGCAAGGCACCGAGCGGTGCGAGCACGGGCGAGTACGAGGCGATCGAACTCCCCGCCAACGAGGCCATCGCCAACGCCCGCGAGGAAGCGCTCCCGCGGCTCATCGGTGAGGTCCACGCCGGGAACCAGCGCGATGTCGACGCAGCGCTCCACGCCGCCGACGGCACCGACGACTTTTCCGGTATCGGCGCCAACAGCGCGGTCGCCATTTCGATGGCCGCCGCGAAGGCCGGCGCTGACGTGCTGGGCGCACCGCTGTACCAGCACCTGGGCGGCACCTTCCGGGGCAACGAGTACCCGACGCCGCTGGGTAACATCATCGGCGGCGGCGAACACGCCGCGGACGCGACCAACATCCAGGAGTTCCTCGCGGCCCCCGTCGGCGCGCCAAGCGTCGAGGAGGCCGTCTTCGCCAACGCCGCGGTCCACCAGGAGGTCCACGACATCCTGGCCGACCGCGACCTGCCAGCGGGCAAGGGCGACGAAGGGGCCTGGGCACCGTCCGTCTCGGACGACGAAGCGTTCGAGATCATGGACGAGGCCGTTGAGACTGTGGCCGACGATTTCGGCTTCGCAATCTCATTCGGCCTCGACGTTGCCGGCGCGGAACTCTACGACGCCGACGAGGACGGCTACGTCTACGACGACGGCGTCAAGTCCACCCAGGAGCAGATCGAGTACATCGCTGGGAAGGTCGAGGAGTACGACCTCGTCTACGTTGAGGACCCCCTCGACGAGAACGATTACGAGGCCTTCGCGGACCTGACCGCACAGGTCGGTGACCAGACGCTCGTCTGCGGTGACGACCTGTTCGTCACGAACGTCGAGCGCCTGCAGGCCGGTATCAACGCCGACGCCGGCAACTCCATCCTGATCAAGCCGAACCAGATCGGGACGCTCACCGACGCTGTCGACGCCATCGAACTGGCGACGGCAAACGGCTACGAGTCCGTGGTCTCCCACCGTAGCGGCGAGACCGAAGACACGACGATTGCACACCTCGCTGTCGCCACTGACGCACCGTTCATCAAGACCGGCGCGGTCGGCGGCGAGCGCACAGCCAAGCTGAATGAACTAATCCGTATCGAGGACAACGCAGTATGAGCGGCAACGAAAAAGAAGGTCTCGACGCGTCAGACTCCGACTTCGACCCGTCCGACGAGGACGACGAAGCGGTCGACGCGGAGACCGAAACGGAAGCCGAACAGCCCGCCGACGACGCCGCTGAGGCGACAGAGGCCGAACCAACCGACGATGCCGACGAAGCGGCCGAGGCCGACGAGGCCGCCGGCCCGCAGCTGGACGAGGATGTCATGCCCGACGAGCAGTCGGAAGCTGATCTCCTCATCCCCGTCGAGGACTACCTCGGCGCCGGTGTCCACATCGGGACCCAGCAGAAGACCCAGGACATGGAGCGGTTCATCCACCGCGTCCGGACCGACGGGCTCTACGTGCTGGACGTTTCGATGACCGACGAGCGCATCCGCACCGCCGCGGACTTCCTGGCCAACTACGAGCCGGAGCAGATTCTGGCCGCCTCCTCGCGCCAGTACGGCCGGTTCCCGGCCGAGAAGTTCGCCGAAGCCATTGGGGCGCGCGTCCGCACCGGCCGGTTCATCCCCGGCACGCTGACCAACCCCGACTACGACGGCTACATCGAGCCTGACATCGTGGTCGTCACTGACCCCATCGGTGACGCCCAGGCTGTCAAGGAAGCCATCACGGTCGGTATCCCGGTCATCGCGATGTGTGACTCCAACAACACCACGTCGAACGTCGACCTGGTCGTCCCGACGAACAACAAGGGGCGCAAGGCGCTGTCGGTCGTCTACTGGCTGCTGGCCAACGAGACGCTCGACCGCCGCGGTGCCGAGCCGACGTACGGACTCGACGACTTCGAGTCCGACATCTAACGTCGCTGTTACTTCGTTTCGTTTTCCGGCCCGCTGATACAGAAGTGGCGACGCCACTGTTCGCCAACACAAGACCTACCACGAGGCCCGGAGTAGCACCGGCAAATGGGAGAGGGAGACACGTTCGTCAACGCCGTCATCGGTGCCGTCGCAACCGCTCTGCTGAGTGGGTTCGTCCCGTTCGCGCCGCTCCTCGGTGGTGGTATCGCCGGCTATCTCGAAGGCGGCGAGCGGGACGACGGGTTTCGCGTCGGACTGTTATCGGGCGTCATCGGGCTGGCGATCTCGCTGGTCTTCTTCGCGGTCGTGTTCGTCTTCCTGGCCGCGTTTCTGGCGATCGTTCCCGACGCACTCGGCCTGTTCGGTGCGGCGGGACTGCTCGTGCTCGTCCTCGGAACGGTTATGACCGCCGCGTACTTCCTCGGCCTGAGCGCGCTCGGGGGCTGGCTGGGCAACTACGTCAAGTACGACACGACTATCGGTGACTGAGCGGGCAGCCGTCCGGCCCGAAACCGCCGATACCTACATCAACGGGGAACCCACTACGAGAACGCGTATGCGCGAGTCGGTGACTAACGCCGGTATCGGGGCGCTCGTCACGGTTGCCCTGTCGTTTATTCCGTTCTCGTCGGTGGCCGGCGGTGCCGTGGCCGCCGCGAACCACGGCGGTGGCTACCGGACGGGGCTCTGGCTGGGGACGCTGGCCGGTGTCTGTGCGATGGTGCCGCTGCTTGCCCTTTTCATGCCGGCGCTGTATATCGCCGGCCTGCTCGGGTTCGGAATTCCGCCCGGAGCGCCGGGGTACGACCTGTTCCTGGCGCTGGTCTTCGCCTTCTTTCTGCTGTACACCGTCGGCCTGAGCGCGCTCGGTGGCCTCGGCGGTGTCTGGGTCGTCGGCCACACCGACTGGAATCTGGACGCCAGCCGCTGGCTCTGAATCCGCTCGACAGAATCCATATTCCGGTGATTTGGCATGTGGTTCAAACGTGTCCGGCCCTAACCACTAGTAATGTCAAAGACGCCGCCCGGACCGAAGGGCGAACCGCTGTTCGGCAGCAGCCGCACGTACGCGCGGGACCCGTTCCGGTTCATCTCGGCGCTGGAGCAGGCCTACGGGAACGTCGCCCGCTTCGATATGGGACCGATGGACACGGTCATGCTGTGTGATCCGACGGCGATCGAGCGCGTTCTCGTCTCGGAAGCCGATCAGTTCCGCAAACCGGATTTCCAGGGCGACGCGCTGGGGGACCTGCTGGGCGACGGGCTGTTGCTGAGCGAGGGCGAGATCTGGGAGCAACAGCGAAAGCTTGCGAACCCCGCATTCTCGATGGCACGGCTGTCGGGGATGGCCGACCGGATTACCGGCCACGCCGAGGACCGGATCGCCGACTGGTCCCACGGCGATGTCATCGACGCCGAGCAGTCGATGACGCGGGTCACGCTGGACGTGATCTTGGACCTGATGATGGGCGTCGAACTCTCCGAGCAGCGAGTCCAGACCATCGAGGAGCAACTGTTGCCGCTTGGCCAGCGCTTCGAGCCGGACCCCATCCGGTTCGCCATGCCTCAGTGGATGCCGATGCCCGACGACGCGGAGTTCAACCGCGCCGTGCGGACGCTGGACGAGGTTCTGGACGACATCATTGCGGTCCGCGAGGATTCGGTCGGGATGGACGATGACGGCCCGATGGACTTCCTGTCGGTACTCCTGCGTGCCCGCGACGAGGGGAACCAGTCGCCCGAGCAACTGCGCGACGAGATGATGACGATGCTGCTTGCCGGCCATGACACGACCGCGCTAACGCTCACCTACACCTGGTTCCTACTGTCGGAACACCCCGAGGCCGAACAGCGGGTCCACGAGGAACTAGACGCTGTCATCGGTGACGACCGACCGGGAATGGAACACGTCCGCGAGCTGGAGTACCTCGAATGGGTGGTTCAAGAGGCGATGCGACTCTATCCGCCGGTGTACACCATCTTCCGGGAACCGACTGCGGACGTGACGCTCTCGGGCTACGATGTGGACTCGGGGACGACGCTGATGGTCCCCCAGTGGGGCGTCCACCGCTCCGAGCGGTTCTACGACGACCCCGAGGCATTCGACCCGGAGCGCTGGAAGCCCGAGCGAGCCAACGAGCGCCCGCGTTTCGCCTACTTCCCGTTCGGTGGGGGGCCGCGCCACTGCATCGGGAAGCACCTCGCCATGCTGGAAGCGCAACTCATCACTGCCACGACGGCAAGCCAGTACCGGCTGGAGTTCCAGGGGGAGACGCCACTGGAACTGCTGCCGTCGCTGACAGCCCATCCTAGACAAGAAATGTCGATGCGCGTGCTGGAACGGTAGATTCTGCCCGCGCTCTCAGCGATGCCGGATTCCGCGGCGTACCCGGTGAGAGTGCCACAATCGTTTTGTGGATTACCCACTCTGTGATTGTAAGGAGGATCGAAGGCGGTCCTGTGGCCGGCCGGCGCGACACCCGAGTTTCCCCGATTCCAGTCGCTACGGACCGGCCAACACCCGCTTTCCGTTCACGTGATTATCATGGCACCGACACGTTCGAGCTACGTACTTGCAACCGACACCGTTCTCACGAGGTCCGCCAGACACGGCGGCAACGACGCGCGTGACGTGCGTTCCCCAGCCAACGTTGCCGAGACGGGCAGTGGCGGTGACGACACTGGCTGTGCTGGAATTGCGGACCCAGAGGAGGGCGGCGGATGACACTCACCGAGGTCCACGAAGCGGCTGACCGAATCCGCGTACTGCATGTCGATGATGACCCGGCGATCGGTGAACTCGTCGAGGCGTTTCTCGAACGCGAAAACGACAGGTTCGAGGTACAGACGATGACTGACGTTGCCGACGCCGAGAATGCGCTGGCCGACCGTAACGTCGATTGTGTCGTCTCGGACTACGACATGCCCGACCGGAACGGCCTCCAGTTCCTCGAAGCCGTTCGCCAGGAGTACCCCGACCTCCCGTTCATACTCTACACCGGCAAGGGGTCAGAAGAGGTCGCAAGCGAGGCGATCTCAGCGGGCGTAACTGACTACCTACAAAAAGGAGGCGGGCCCGACCAGTACGCCGTGCTGGCGAACCGCATTACGAACGCCGTCGAACACCGGCGGTCACAGCAGGCACTCAGCGAACAGAACCGCGAACTGCGGAGCTACGAGCGGATGGTGAACTCGATGCGGGAGACCGCCTGTATCTACGACACGGACGAGCGGTTCAAAATCGTCAACGATGCGCTCGTGGAGTGGTACGGCATGAGCCGGGACGAACTGATCGGGAAGCGAAGCCGCCTCATCCCACACATCCGCTCTGAAGCCGACGGCGACACCGACCCCTTCCAGGAACTACTCAACGGGGAACGAGCGGAGTTCCGCGGGGTGACGGCAACGGATTTTCCGGACCAGGGCCACACGATCATGGATTACCGGCTGACCCCGCTGAAGGTAGACGGGTCGATAGAGGGCGTCGTCGGAGTGGCGCGTCACATTACCGACCGGAAAGAGCGCGAGCGTGAACTCCACCAAATAGAGCGCCGGTATCAGGCGGTTTTCAACGACCCACAGCTCCTCACTGGGCTGCTTGCGACCGACGGGACGGTGCTCGACATCAACGAGACGGCGATGGAGTACGTTGATGCCTCGCCCAACGACGTACGGGGAGTGCCCTTCTGGGAGACGCCGTGGTTCGACAACTCGCCGGACGTACAGCAGTCCGTCCGAGAGTGGATCGACCGTGCCGCAGGCGGCGAGTACGTCTCCTTCGAAGCCGATCTCGTCCGTCCGGACGGCGACCCCTACACGGTCGAGGGCGTGTTCAGACCGGTCACAAACGACGACGGGGAGGTCGTCTCGCTGCTCGTCTCCGAGCGTGACATCACCGAGCGCAAGGAGCGACAGCGCGAACTGAAACAGTACGAGGCGTACTTACAGGAGTCGACCGACATCATCACGGTGCTCGACGACCAGGGGGTTATCAAGTACGAGAGCCCGTCCGTGTCGCGGATTCTCGGGTACGAACCCGGGGAGTTGACTGGACAGAACGGGTTCGATTACATCCACCCGGACGACGTTGACAGCCTCTTCGAGACGTTCAATAACCTCTTGTCAAACCCGGACGAGACTGTCACAGTCGAATGTCGGTTTCGAACGGCTTCCGGCGAGTGGCGCTGGCTCGAAGTCCACGGAACGAACCAGTTCGACCACGACGCGATCGAGGGCATCGTCACGAACAACCGCGATATTACCGAGCGCAAACAGCGCGAGCAGCAACTCAAAGAACAAAACGAGCGGTTAGAGGAGTTCGCAAGCGTCGTCAGCCACGACCTTCGGAACCCGCTGACAGTGGCCCAGGGCCGATTGGCGCTCGTCCGCGAGGAGTGTGACAGCGACCACCTCGACGACATCGAACAGGCACACCAGCGGATGGACACGCTGATCGAGGACCTGCTGGAGCTCGCACGGGATGGCATGTCGCCGTCCGAGGCGACCGCGGTCGACCTCGCCGACTTCGTCCGGAACTGCTGGCAAAACGTCGAGACGGAAGCGGCGACGCTCGTCGTCGACACCGATCTCGCCGTCGTCGCCGACGAGAGCCGGCTCCGACAACTGTTCGAGAACCTCATTCGGAACAGTGTGGAACATGGTTCCACGGGCAGTCGGACAGGGTCCGACGACGCGGTCGAGCACGGCGGCGACGAGGTGACCGTCACCGTGGGGGAACACGACAGTGGGTTCTACGTCGAGGATGACGGGCCCGGCATCCCAGAGGACGACCGCGAGACGGTGTTCGATGCCGGTTACTCGACGAGCACGCAGGGAACCGGATTCGGATTACATATCGTCGACCAGGTCGCTGAAGCACACGGCTGGACTGTCCGGGTAACCGAGGGCAGCGAGGGCGGCGCGCGGTTCGAGATCACCGGTGTCGATGCTGACGCTCCGTAGCCGCCCGCCCCGAGCGTCCTGCAACTCCGAAAACGCCTAACGCCCTGGGTGCACACGGGCGGGTATGGTCACGTCGAGCGCTCCCGGGAAGGTGTACCTGTTCGGGGAGCACGCGGTCGTCTACGGCGAGCCGGCGGTCCCCTGCGCTATCGAGCGGCGGGTCCGCGTGACGGCAACCGAGATCGACGAAGGATTACGCATTCACGCGAACGACTTGCAACTCGACGGCTTCACCGTCGAGTACTCCGGTGATGGGGAGAGCCACCCGGACGTGGATGTCGCCGAATCACTCGTCGAAGCCGGCATGGGGTACGTCAACGAGGCGGTGGCACAGGCCCGCGACGCGGCCGACGCGCCGGAAGCGGGCTTCGAGATCTCTGTCGAGGGCGACATCCCGCTCGGGGCGGGACTGGGCTCCTCTGCCGCGCTTGTCGTCGCGGCCATCGACGCGGCGACCAGGGAACTCGGCGTCGAACTGTCGGCGAGCGAGATCGCCGACCGCGCCTATCGGGTCGAACACGAGGTCCAGGACGGGCAGGCCTCCCGCGCGGACACGTTCTGCTCGGCGATGGGCGGGGCAGTCCGCGTGGAGGGCAACGACTGCCGACGGCTGGAGGGTATCGACACCCTTCCCTTTGTCATCGGCTACGACGGCGGGGCCGGCGACACCGGGGCGCTGGTCGCCGGCGTCAGGGACCTCCGCGAGGAGTACGACTTCGCCGCCGACACTGTCGAGGCAATCGGAGACATCGTCCGTGAGGGTGAGGCGGTGCTTGGGACGGACGACTACGAGACGCTGGGGGAGTTAATGAACTTCAACCACGGGCTGCTCTCGGCGCTTGGCGTCTCCTCGCGGTCGCTGGATTCGATGGTGTGGGCGGCCCGCGACGCCGACGCCCACGGCGCGAAACTCACCGGGGCCGGCGGCGGCGGCTGTATCGTCGCGCTGGACGAGACGGACGACGCCCTCACAGCGCTGAAGTACACGCCGGGGTGTGAGAACGTCTTCCGGGCCGAACTGGACACTGACGGGGTCCGGCAGGAATGACGGTCGTCCTCAAACTCGGAGGCAGTGTCATCACGGAGAAAGACGAGCCAGAGACGGTCGACCGGGCTGCGCTGTCGGCGGCGGTGTCGGCCATCGCCGAGTCGGCGGTCGGTGACGACATCGTGCTCGTCCACGGCGGCGGGAGTTTCGGCCACCATCACGCCGCCGAGTACGGTGTCAGCACGACCGCCGGGACCCACGATGTTGCCGGCGTGCAGGCAATCCACGGCGCGATGTGCCGGCTCAACGACGCCGTCGTCGATGCGCTCACAGAACAGGGGGTCCCGGCCGTCCCGGTCCATCCGTTCTCGGCGGCCACGCGCGATGCCGACGGCGATCTCTCTTTGCCGACGGGGCAGGTCACAACGTTGCTGGAGGAGGGGTTCGTCCCGGTCCTTCACGGCGACCTCGTCGCACACGCTGGCGCGGGCGCGACGGTTCTCAGCGGCGACGAACTGGTCGTCGAACTCGCGCCCGCCGTCGACGCGGACCGCGTCGGCGTCTGTTCGACCGTGTCGGGCGTCCTCGACGAGGACGGCGCTGTCGTCGACAGCATCGAATCGTTCGAGGCGGTGGCAGCGGCGCTGGGCGGGAGCGACGCGACGGACGTGTCGGGCGGGATGGCTGGCAAGGTCCGTGCGCTCCTCGCGCTTTCGGCCCCAGCAGTCGTGTTCGGCCCCGACGCACTCCCCGCGTTTCTCGCTGGTGAGAGTCCCGGGACGACTATCGCCGGTGATGGCGGGGACTGACGGACCTGCTTGCTTCCTGAAGATCGCTAACCGTGCCGTAACGCACTCAAAATGGCCGATAACTCGATTTCGTCAGTCACCGGATTCAGATAGGTAAACTAAATATCACTTCGTCAACCGTCGTAACATATTTGTCCTCTGTTATCAATTATGCGACTATGTCTGCAGTAGGTCTGACCGACGTTTATCGATACGGAACGAAGTTTTTCGGGACATTGCTCGTTGTCGCCGGCGTCGGTGGCAGCCTCATCGCTGTCGGATATGTTCTGATACAGAACGGCACACTCAGCTCGCTTCAAGGGAACGCGGGCTATCGCGCGATACTCGGCATCGCTGTCGGCGTGATAGGCGGGTTCCTGTTGCTCTCCGGCCTGTTCGGGCTAGTCCACAAACTCGTCGCCGACGCGACGATGGCGGGCGCACTCGCGGCACAGACGGCCCAGCCTGATGCGAGCAGTGAGGCTACCGACGAGTCCTCGGCGACTGACCAGGCGGCAACTGGAGCAGCCGCCGGCAGTGCTGTGCCCGACGCCGAGTCAGACGCTGGGGCCGAGGAAGCAGACCCCGAGTCAGCGGTGTCCGACGAACCGGCTCCGGAGCCAGCCGATCCCGATCCGCAGGTGTCCCAGGAGACGGATCCTGCCCACGACCCGGAAACCGTCGAGCCGCCGACGGTCGAATCCGAGGCATCGGAACCGGTCGCTGACGCCGACCCGGACGCTGGTCTCGCAGATGAGTCGGAGATACGCGCGGCGACACAGCCCGAAACAGAATCTAACGAAGAAGCACCGACGGACGTGTCCGACGCTTCGCCGACCGAACCGGCTGACGCGTCGGCGACGGCCGCGACCGACGACCCGCTGCCGGATGATCCGATAGCGGACGATGCGCCGGCGGTAGAGGAAGACACGTCACCGGCACCTGTGGCTGACGAGACAGTGCCTCCGGCGACAGACGACGACGCGATGCCGTCACCCGCAGCGGCACAAGACGACCAGCCGGCAGAGACCGTTGCTGACCCAGCACCGGAGACGG
Source organism: Haloarcula terrestris (assembly GCF_031624315.1). Taxonomy (NCBI): domain Archaea; kingdom Methanobacteriati; phylum Methanobacteriota; class Halobacteria; order Halobacteriales; family Haloarculaceae; genus Haloarcula; species Haloarcula terrestris. The sequence goes on from NZ_JAMQOM010000004.1 coordinate 532,679, forward strand.
CGGCCGAGGCTCCCACCGGCGATTCGCCCCTGTCGGAACCCCCGGCTGATTCGGAAGCGCCAGCGTCTCGATCCGAACCTGACGAGCAGTCGGACCGCGATCTGCTCGAACAGGACCCTGCTGAGGAGCCGGAGCCCAGTACGGAGCCCCAGGAATGGACCCCGCCGGACCCCGCGGAGTTCGACACCCAGGGCGAGGACCCGGTGGCCGCTGACGACTGGGGAGCCGACGAATCGTCGGAGACGGACGACTGGGAGAACGAGGCCAGTGACGCTACCGGGACAGCGGGGGGCGACAACACAGTGGCTGATGACACAGGCCAGCGTGACGCCGTGACAGAGGACACGCGACTGTTCGATGAGTCCGGGGACTCTGACACATCGAGCGGTCCGCGGACGACTGATGACCTGTTCGGGGGCGCTGACGATGAGCGGACCGGTGACCAGGTCGGTGAAGGCGGACAGGCAGAGAGAGGGCCACCGGATCCGGACGCACCTGCGGACACGGACGAATCCGCGGACGCCGACGAGGACTCGACGCTCGCGGAGGACGGCATCACCGGCTTCGACGTGGCCAGCGACGACGATCCGCTTTCCGACGCCTTAGACGACGAGTAGCGACAAACCCACACCGTTTTAAGAAGCGCCGTTGTAGTCCGGAGTAACCGAGCGCACGGCCGCCCGCGGACTGCGGTACTGGCGGCCGGCAGACGGCGGATGTAAGTTGCGGGACGGAAGTCCCTCCCACTGCGGTTGCACAGGCTACGGGCGTACCCGACTGGCCTGGAGCGCCGACGCGGACGAAGTCGCTAACATTGCAGATACCGTCGTTGCCGTGCCCCACCGCAGACCCGCGGCCGGCTTTCCACTCGGAGCTACAACCATGGAAGTCGAAATCGCGACAATTGGCGGTTACGAGGCTGTAGGCCGACAGATGACGGCCGTCCGTGCAGGGGACGACGTCGTCATCTTCGACATGGGCCTGAACCTCTCGAAGGTACTGATTCACGACAACGTCGAGACCGAACGGATGCACTCGCTGGACCTCATCGACATGGGTGCCATCCCGGACGACCGGGTCATGTCCGACTTGGAAGGCGACGTGAAGGCCATCGTGCCGACACACGGTCACCTCGACCACATCGGCGCAATCTCCAAGCTCGCCCACCGCTACGACGCCCCCATCGTCGCGTCGCCGTTCACCATCGAACTCGTCAAACAGCAGATCAAGAGCGAGGAGAAGTTCGGGGTCCAGAACGACCTCGTCAAGATGGAAGCCGGCGAGACGATGTCCATCGGCGAGCGCAACGAACTGGAGTTCGTCAACGTTACCCACTCCATCATCGACGCCATCAACCCCGTCCTCCACACGCCGGAAGGCGCTGTCGTCTACGGGCTGGACAAGCGGATGGACCACACGCCGGTCATCGGCGATCCCATCGACATGAAGCGGTTCCGCGAGATCGGCCGCGAGGGCGAGGGTGTCCTCTGTTACATCGAGGACTGTACGAACGCCGGGCGGAAGGGCCGCACGCCCTCCGAGAACGTCGCTCGAACCCACCTCAAAGATGTCATGACGAGTATCGAGGACTACGACGGCGGCATCGTCGCCACGACGTTCTCCTCACACATCGCTCGCGTCAAGAGCCTCGTCGAGTTCGCCGACGACATCGGCCGCCAGCCGGTGCTGCTGGGCCGCTCGATGGAGAAGTACTCCGGCACGGCTGAACGGCTCGACTTCGTCGACTTCCCGGAAGACCTGGGCATGTACGGCCACCGGAAATCCGTCGACCGAACGTTCAAGCGAATCATGAACGAGGGCAAGGAGAACTTCTTCCCCATCGTCACCGGCCACCAGGGCGAGCCCCGCGCGATGCTCACCCGGATGGGTCGCGGCGAGACGCCCTACGAGCTAGACGACGGCGACAAGGTCCTGTTCTCGGCCCGGGTCATCCCGGAGCCGACCAACGAGGGCCAGCGCTACCAGTCCGAGAAACTGCTGGGCATGCAGGGCGCGCGCATCTACGACGACATCCACGTGTCGGGCCACCTCCGCAGTGAGGGCCACTACGAGATGCTCGACGCGCTCCAGCCCCAGAACGTCATCCCGGCCCACCAGAGCCTGGAAGGGTTCGCACCGTACGTCGACCTCGCGGAAGACATGGGCTACAAAGCCGGACGGGACCTCCACATCACCCGCAACGGCAACATGATCCAGCTCACAGAGTAAATCGATGTCCGAACGCCATCAGCAGGTCGAAGACGCGATTGTCGCCCGACGGGACCGGGTCAACGACGCCCTTCCCGAGGACCTTCCGGTCAAGAAGCCGGACCACCTCTACGAGGCGTCGCGCTACTTGCTGGACGCTGGCGGGAAGCGGCTCCGCCCGACAGTCCTGCTGCTGGTCGCGGAGTCGTTGCTGGATGTCGACTCGCTGACGGCAGACTACCGCGAGTTCCCGACCCTCGACGGCGGGCGGGCCGACGTGATGTCGGCCGCCCTCGCCATCGAGGTCATCCAGACGTTCACGCTCATCCACGACGACATCATGGACGACGACGCGCTCCGTCGCGGGGTGCCCGCCGTCCACAAGGAGTACGACCTCTCGACGGCGATTCTGGCCGGCGATACGCTGTACTCGAAAGCGTTCGAGTTCCTGCTCGATACGGGTGCGGCCCCCGAGCGGACCGTCGACGCGAACAAGCGACTCGCCACGACGTGTACCCGCATCTGCGAGGGCCAGTCGCTTGACATCGAGTTCGAGCAACGCGATGTCGTCACGCCCGAGGAGTACCTGGAGATGGTCGAACTCAAGACGGCCGTGCTGTACGGCGCGGCCGCCTCGATCCCGGCCACGCTGCTCGGGGCCGACGCGGAGACAGTCGACGCCCTGTACAACTACGGGCTCGACGTTGGCCGCGCGTTCCAGATCCAGGACGACCTGCTTGACCTGACGACCCCCTCGGAGAAACTGGGCAAGCAGCGAGGCTCGGACCTCGTCGAGAACAAGCAGACGCTAGTGACACTGCACGCTCGCCAGCAAGGCGTCGACGTGGGCGAACTGATCGACACGAACTCCGTCGAGGCCGTCTCGGAGGCCGAAATCGACGCGGCCGTCGAGCGCCTGCGCGAGGTGGGCTCTATCGAATACGCCCGCCAGACCGGCCAGGACCTCATTGCAAGCGGCAAGCAGAACCTCGAAGTCCTGCCGGACAACGAGTCGCGCTACTTGCTAGAGGGCATCGCGAACTACCTCGTCGAACGCGACTACTGAGGGCAGTTCGGCGGCCCGTTTGCCGCGCCTCTTTTCCACCCTGAATGGTGCTGGTGAGCAACTAAGACCTGTCAGTCCCTAGGCAGTCGTGTGACCCGGTTCCTTCTCTACGGCGGTAAGGGCGGCGTCGGCAAGACGACGGTAGCCGCGGCGACCGGTCATCGGCTGGCGGAGGCGGGCCACGAGACGCTGGTCGTTTCGACCGATCCCGCGCATTCGCTGGCCGATGCCGTCGAAACCGAGGTCGGCGGCGACCCGACGGAAATTCGGCCAGGCCTGTGGGGCGTCGAGATCGACCCACAGACCGGCATCGACCGCTACCGGTCGCTGTTCGAGACGCTGGCGGCGGAGTTTTCCGATGCCGGCATCCGGATGGACGAGGACGAAATCACTGAGCTGTTTACCTCCGGTGTGATGCCCGGCAGCGACGAACTGGCGGCTATCGAGGGCATGGCGACGTACGTCGAGAGCGACCGCTGGGACCGCGTGGTGTTCGACACCGCGCCGACCGGCCACACGCTCCGCCTGCTCGACCTGCCGTCGGTGATGGACCGCGGTGTGGCGACGGCGATGGACCTGCGCGACCAGGTCCGCCGGAAGGTCAATACCGCCCGGACCATGATGTTCGGCCCGATGGCGAGCCGGCGCGACGACGGCCCGGACGACTTCACCGCGATGCGCGAGCGCATGGAGCGAGTCGGCACAGTCCTGCGGGACCCCGACCAGACGGCTTTTCGGGTCGTTACGATTCCGGAGACGATGGCCGTCCGCGAAACGGAGCGGCTGGTTGAGAAGCTCCGCGAGTTCGACGTGCCGGTGACGACGCTGGTCGTGAACAAGGTTATCGAGGACGCTGGCGATTGTCAGCGCTGTCTGGGGAAGCAGGCGGTGCAGGAGGAGGCTATTGCACAGCTTCGGGCATCGCTGCCTGAGCTGGACCTGTGGACGGTCCCCGATCAGTCCGGCGAGGTGACCGGCATTGAGGCGCTGGAGAAGATAGGGGCGCATATCGGTGGGTAAAAGAAACGATGTGTGGAGACGAGTATCCGCCGGCGAAGCCGGCGCTTCCGGCCTTTTTCGCCACCGAAAGACTCGCGTCGCTCGTCTTTCGAGCCTTGCTTCGTGGTTCGAGAGAGCTTCGCTCTCTCGTCATCACGAGGGGCGCAAGCGCCCCTCGAACGACTCCACTCAGCAAGACCACGTTTTTCGAGTCGAGGGGGGCCATCGGTCCCGCTGACCATGCGAACGGGCGCGAAGCGCCCGTGAGCAGAGAACCGTCCCGCAGCGAGCAAAGCGAGCGAGGAAAGGCGACGATGAAAAAGGTGGTCCGACGGCGTTTTGACCCTCCCAGTCGCAGGTCCCGGTAATGGACGACGAGCTGCGAGACCGAATCAGGGAGGCGGCGGAGACGAACGCCCTCCTCAACGCGGTCAAACACGACAGCGAGGCACAGGTTGGGGCGATAATGGGGCCGCTCATGGGCGAGAACCCCGAGTTCCGCGAGCACGGCGACGAGATCCCGGGCGTCATCGCGCCGGTCGTCGAGCGGGTCAACGGCATGGATGCCGATGAGCGCCGCGAGCGCCTTGCCGAACTCGCCCCGGAGAAACTCGAAGAACTGGAAAGTGAAGACGAGGGCGAAGACCACCCGCTGCCGGACCTGCCCAACGCCGACGAGTACGACACCGTTCGAATGCGGGTCGCGCCCAACCCCAACGGCCCGTGGCACATCGGCCACGCGCGGATGGCCGCTGTCGTCGGCACGTACAAGGAGCGCTACGACGGGGAGTTCATCTGCCGGTTCGACGACACCGACCCTGAGACGAAGCGCCCGGATCTCGACGCCTACGACGCGATTCTGGACGCTATCGACTATCTGGGCTTCGAACCGGACGACGTGGTCAACGCCAGCGACCGGGTCGAGATCTACTACGAGTACGCCCGCGAGCTCATCGAGAAGGGCGGGGCCTACACCTGCTCGTGTCCGCAGGGTGAGTTCTCCGACCTGAAGAACAACGGCGAGGCCTGTCCCCACCGTGAGAAGGACGCCGAGACCACGCGCTCTGAGTTCGAGGCGATGGTCGATGGCGACTACGACAGCGGCGAGATGGTGCTGCGGGTCCGGACCGATATCACCCACAAGAACCCCGCGTTGCGGGACTTCGTCGCCTTCCGGATGGTCGACACGCCCCATCCGCGAGAGGCGGCCGAAGAGTACCGCTGCTGGCCGATGCTGGACTTCCAGAGCGGGCTCGACGACCACCTGCTGGGCGTCACGCACATCATCCGCGGCATCGACCTGCAGGACTCCGCAAAGCGCCAGGGGTTCGTCTACGACTACTTCGACTGGGAGTACCCCGAGGTCATCCACTGGGGCCACGTCCAAGTCGACGCCTACGACGTTCCCCTCTCCACGTCGAGCATTGCCGAACTCATCGCGGACGGCGACCTGGCGGGCTGGGATGATCCCCGAGCGCCGACCGTCGCCAGCCTCGAACGGCGCGGCATCCGCGGCGAGGCCGTCGTCGATGCGATGATCGAACTCGGGACCTCCACGTCCAACGTCGACCTGGCGATGTCGTCGATCTACTCGAACAACCGCGATCTGATCGACGACGACTCGGACCGGGCGTTCTTCGTCCGGGACACCGACGACCACGGGAGCCTTGTCGAGCGCCAGATCGTCGGCGGTCCGGACGCCGGCGAACCGCCGCTGCACCCGGACTTCGAGGAGCGTGGCCGCCGCGAGATTCCGGTGGCTGGCGGGGTCGCTGTCGAGGGCGACGACCTGCCGGCCCACGGCGAGCGCATCTGGCTCAAGGGGTACGGCTGCGTGCGCCACACCCGCGACGCCTTCGAATACACCGGCGACGACATCGACGCCGTCCGCGAGGAGGGAGTCGACGTGATTCACTGGGCTCCCGCCGATGGCCCAGTCCTTCGCCTGCGGACGATGGACGGCGACGTATCGGGCATCGCCGAACCCGGAGTGCTCGGCTACGAGGCTGACGACGTGGTTCAGTTCGAACGCATCGGCTTCGCCCGCTTCGATGATATTGCCGAGGACTCAGACACGGAGTCCGTCGCGTACTTCGCCCACCCCTGACACCACGGCGTTCACCCCCGACTCCGGGGGAGTCGAGAGCGAATAGCGTCGGGCTTAAGCCGGTGACCGCCCGACTGACAACCGTGACAGACCGCGCTCCCGAGTCGGTGACAGTCCAGCGCGACATCCCGTTTCACGAGGTGGACGGCGAGACGCTGACGCTCGACCTGTACGACTCGCCGGCGACCAACGGCCCGAAACCGGTCGCTGTCCTCGTCCGCGGCGGCGCGTTCACGTTCGGCGACAAGGGCGAGTTCGCCCGGCACGCGCTCGACCTCGCGGCGGACGGCTTCCTCGTCATCGAGCCACAGTACCGCCTCGCGCCGGCGTGGACGTTCCCGGCGGCGCTGGTCGACGTGAAGGCCGCCATCGAGTGGGCCAGAACGGAGGGCGAGGGCTACGGCGCGGATACCGACCAGATCGTCGGCATCGGCCACTCGGCAGGGGCGAATCTCGTTGTCCTGGCCGCGCTGACGGCGGACGAGCCCGGGTTCGAACCCGAACTGTATCCCGGCGCGTCCTCGGCCCTGTCGGCTGTCGTCGGCTACGCTGGCGTCTACGACTTCCACGCCATCGACACTGCCACCGACGCCGAAGATGGCGAGACCCACAGAGCGTATCTCGGTGGCGGGCCCGACGAGGAACCAGCAGCCTACGAACTCGCATCTCCCGTCGCACAGGTGGATACCGACGCGCCGCCGACGCTGTTGCTCCACGGAACTGAGGATAGTGTCGTACCGCCGTCCCAGTCCGAACTGCTGGCCGACGCGCTCGGGCCGATGACCGACGTGGTTCACGAGACCGTCCCCGCCGATCACGGGTTCCCGTTCCACGGGGCGCACTACGACGACGTGTACGAGCGGACCGTCGAGTTTTTCCGGGGAGTGGGTACTGCCGGCGCGGATGCGGCGGAAGCGGCCGATGCAGCCGAAACCGCCAGCCTGTCCGGTGGCGACCTACCGGGACCAGGCGACGGTATCGACGGCCCTGGACCGATAGACGGCAGGGACCCGAACGGCCCGGATCGCCGCGACGGCCCGGGGTTCTGACGCACAGGTCGAAACGTTAAGTAGCTCGCAAAAGTGAGATAAGATACCAATGGCCATAGATCCTGAGTTCGAGGAGAACCGCGACGTTGTCGAACAGCACGACGGACACGATGTCTGGGGACCGGTCGACGAGCCCGAGGAACTGGGCATTCACGGGACACACGTCGCCGTCGACTTCGACATCTGCATCGCCGACGGTGCGTGCCTAGAGGACTGCCCTGTCGACGTGTTCGAGTGGGTCGACACGCCGGACCACCCGGAAAGCGAGATCAAAGCCGACCCCGCTCACGAGGACCAGTGCATCGACTGCATGCTCTGTGTCGACGTGTGCCCGGTCGACGCCATCGACGTGGACCCGGGCCGTGCCGGTCGTATCTAGACCCCGAGAAGCTGCTGTTTCCGCGCGGTTACCGTATTCTCTATCTGATAGATAACCGGTCCGTAGCGACTAGATCGACGGCTTCCTGAGTGCTGTCCGGATTCCACCGCACTTGGACTATCGCCCTCGACCTATCACACAGAATTGTAAACATACATTTATTATCGTTTCTTGTGTGACATACACTCACGAGGGTCGTGATACATATGCACACAGTCGTCATGACAAAGGGCGTTCCGGACTTCCGCGAGGGACAGGTATCGTTCGACGAGGACGGGCACCTCGAACGGGGGAAGACACCGACGGTGATGAACCCCAACGACAAGCACGCGCTCCGTGCGGCGTTCCAGACGAAAGTCCGCAACGGCGGCCACGTCTCGCTGCTGAGCATGGGGCCGCCGGGGTACGAAGAGGTCTTACAGGAGGGGATGCGTGACGTGTACGCCGACGACCTGTATCTCCTCTCGGACCGCGAGATGGGCGCGGCGGACACCTGGGCCACCGCAATGACCGTCGCCACCGGCCTGCAGAAACTGGACGACCAGCCCGACCTGGTGTTTGCCGGGTTCAAGACGGCCGACGGCGAGACCGGCCACACCGGTCCACAGACCTGCTGGTGTCTGGACTGGCCGATAATCACCCACGTTCTCTCGCTGGACATCGACGAGGACGCCGGCACCGTTCGGGCGAAGCGGTTGGTCGACGGCGACATCTCCGAGATCGAGACGGTCAAAGCGCCGATGCCGTGTTTCATCGTCGCCGACCCCGAGTTCGAACCGACCTATCGGAAGGCCAGCCACCGGCTGAAACACAAGGACCTCCGCGAGGAGACCCAGCAGCGGGCCGAAGCGTACGAGGATTACCTCACGGTCTGGGACCACGAGGACCTCAATCTCGACCCGGACTACATCGGCCTGGACGGCTCCCCGACCATCGTCTCCGGGGTCGACCCGATTCCGAAAGCCCCCTCCGAACGGGAGGCGACGATGATCGAGGCCGACGAGAGCGAGGCACTGGAACCGGTACTCGACGAACTGACACCCTACGCGGCGGGTGACTGACCATGCCCGAAATCGACCCCACAGACCACGAAATCGCCGAACTCGGACCGAAAATCAAGGACATCGACGACGCCGACGAACTCCGGGCGATGCTGGATCTGGAGGAAAGCGACGAGAACCGAGTCCCGGTCAAGACGCTCATCGAGGACCGCATCGACAAAGTCGAATCGGAAGACGACGGCGAAATCGACCCGGAAACCGTCGACCTCTCCGACCTCACTGTCGCGGATGTGGCGAACATGGTGCGAGAGGTCGATGACGCCGACGTGCTCCGGGACCTGCTCGAACGCGAAAAGGCGGGCGAAGACAGGAAGACGGCGAAATCACAGATCGAGAGCCGTATCGAGTCTGTCGAAGGGACGAAGGAAGCTGAGGGCGAGGAAGCGACTGCGGTCGAGTACGTCCCGCCCGAAGAGAAGTACCCAGACCTCGACCACCCGACCAACGACAAGCAGTGGGTCGAGGGAACTGTCGGCGCGGAGTATCGGGACATGTGGGTGTACTGCGAGACCCAGGCCGGCGAACTCGTCGATGTCTCGAAGGAGATGCTCGGGAAGGCCCGGGAACTGATGGACGCCTACAACGACGAGTACGATGAGAGCGAGCGCGTCGTCGCCGTCCTCATCGGCGCTGACGCCAGCGACCACGTCGAGGATGTCATCGCCTACGGCGCGGACCTGGTGGTGTATCACGAGGACCCCCGTTTAGGACGGTTCCGCCACCAGCCCTACACCGAGATTTTCTGTGACATGGCCCGCGCCGGCGGCGAACTCGCCGCCGAGGGCCGCGAGTCCGTCGAATGGAAGGAATACCACGAACCGCGCTACACCGTCTTCCCGGCGACGAACAACGGCCGGGACCTCTCGGCGCTCGTTCAGGGTGAACTCGACTCCGGGCTGGCCTCCGACTGTTCCGGGCTATACATCGAGAACGCGATGATATCCAATCCCGCGAAAGTCGGCACCGCCGGCGACAAGAAGGAGTTCGAACGGGTGCTGCACATGAAGCGACCGGACTTCTCCGGCTTCGAGTACTCGACGATCCTCTGTATCGACAAGCCCAACCGGGACTTCCACCCGCAAGGGGCGTCGGTGATTCCGGGAAGCTTCGAGATGCCCGACCCGGACTTCGAGCGCAACGGCGAGGTCGTCGACTACGAGATGGCCCTCGACGACGACTGGTTCAACGTCGAGGTCGAGGAGTTCGACCGCCTCTCCGGCGGCGTCGATCTCACCGGAAACGACGTTATCGTCGCCGTGGGTCGTGGTATCGGCGACGACCCGACGCGGGGCATCGAACAGGCGATTGACTTGGTGGACGCCTTCGACGACGCCGACCTGGGCCTCTCTCGTGGCGTCATCACTTCCTCGTACTCCTTCGACGGCCACGTCGAGCAGTACGTCACCGAGGAGCGCCAGATCGGCGAGTCGGGACAGGCGGTCGAGCCGGACGTGTACATCGCGGCGGGCATCTCCGGCGCGATCCAGCACAAGGTCGGCTGTGACGAGTCCGACACCATCATCGCTATCAACACCGACCCGGACGCCGACATCCGCGACTTCTCGGACTACCTCATCGAGGGCGACCTGTTCGAGGTGCTCCCGCAGTTGACCGAGGCGGTCGAAACCGGTGAACTCGGCGCGATGATGGAGGCAAGCGATGACTGACGCTGTCGAGGAGTACGAGGCGGTCGTCGTCGGCTGTGGCCCGGGCGGGGCCGCCGCGGCGGCGACGCTCGCGCGAAACGGCGTCGAGACGCTGGTGCTCGAACGCGGCGTCGACGCCGGCTCGAAGAACGTCTCGGGCGGGCTCATCTACGCCGAGGAGTCGGCCCCCTACACCATCGACGGGCTGTTCCCCGATTTCCGCGAGGAAGCGACGGAGCGGCCGGTCACCGAGAACTACATCCACAACATCGCCGGCGACAAGGTGAAGTCCTTCGACATCGGCGACCTGCACCACCACGACACGGCGTGGGCCGATGCCGTGCTCCGCCGGAAGATGGACTCCTGGCTCGCCCAGCAGGTCCACGAGCGAACCCGTGAGACCGGCGGCGGCTTGCTGACTGAGGTCCACGTCACCGGCCTGCTCCGCGAACGGGGGGAAATCGTCGGTGTGACGACTGAGGAACTGGACCCGATCAAGGCCGATCTCGTCGTGGCGGCCGACGGCGTCAACTCCGAACTCGCTCGTGACGCCGGGCTGATGGACTGGGAAGACCCCGAAGAGTGGTTCCAGGGCGTCAAAGCGGTCGTCGACATGGAGCCCGAACTCATCAACGACCGCTTCGACGTGGCTCCCGACGACGGCGCTGCTCACCTGTTCTCGGGCGATCTGTTCGACGGCGTCCGGGGCGGCGGCTTCCTCTACACCAACGAGTCCTCGCTGTCTATCGGCACTGTCTTCCACCTCGACTCTCTCGCCGCGGAACGGGCCGAGCCCCACGAACTGCTTGATAGCCTGCTTACCCATCCGCTCATGGCCCAGTGGCTCGGCGACGAGTACGACGAGCGCGAGTACAGCGCGAAACTGGTCCCGGACTCGAAGAAGGCCGCCCATCCCTCGCCACACGAGGACCGCCTCGTGCTGGTCGGCGACGCCGCCGGCCAGATGCAGGCTCAGGGTCCGATCATCAAGGGGATGAACCACGCCGTCACCGCCGGGGCGCTGGCCGCCGAGGCGTTCGCCGACGCCCGGGCACGCGGGGACACGTCGCAGGCCGGCGAACTGTACGAGAAAAAGCTCCACGACGAGGGCGTGATGGACAAGCTCCGGCCGACCGGATACAAGGTGTTCGGACGGGTCGGCGAAGTCGGTCCCGTCGATGACCTCTCAAACGTCATCGCCGAGTCCGCCGTCGGCCGGTTCGGGGTTCGCGCGGCGGCCGGACTGCTCGAACGGGCGTACTCATCGCCCCGCATGGTGTCGATGATCCCCGACACGAAACTGCCCTACGTGACGCTGCCGACGGTCATCGCCGAGGAACTGGGCGAGCCGGTGACCGAGGAGAACACGGTCTCACCGCCGGACCTGGCCGACCGTATCGGCGACCTGACCTACGACGTGGGCGACCCCCACATCGAACTCGTCAACAAGTCCTTCGAAGCCTCTGGCACTGCCGTCACGGCTTGTCCGGTCAGCGCCGAGGACTTCGGCGGCGGCTGCTACCGCGACGAGATGGTCCAGACCAACGGGCGCAAGGAACACCTCGTGAGCCTCGACACACAGCCCTGCGTCGAGTGCGGGACCTGCGCCATCGTCGCCGACACCGAGTGGGAACATCCCGCCGGCGGGAAAGGCGTGGAGTTCAACCAGGGCTGAAACGTCCCGATGAGCCACCAGTACCGCGACCGGATTCAGTCGCTCTCGCGCCGGGCCGAGCAGGCCCGGGAGTCGCTGGACCCCGACCCGCCGGACGAGGAGCGCGCGATGGAGATTCTTCGAGAAGGGTTCGGCCCCACCGTTGCGCTGTACTGTGAGGGCCGGACCGGCGAGTCGTGGGTCCGCTTCTCCGACGCGGAGTTCGAGCGACTGGAGGGCGCGATGAACGACTGGCTGGACTGCTACGGTGCCTGCTACGGCGTGGCATTAGACGGCACCTACTCGATCAGAGCAGCCGCAGAACTACTCGTCGATACGCACAACGCTCGGGACGTGGCAGCACTGCTGACCGGCGTTCCGGAGCGGTAGCGACTCTCTACTATGAAGTACATGGTTTTTGATAAAAGACTAAGTACTGTCTCGTGGTAACAGATACCATGGAGCTAACAGAGCCGCTGCAGTTCGACCACGAGGACCGACGGGACATCTACGAGTACGTCGAATCGCACGGGTCGGTTGAGCCGAGCGCCGCCCGGCGGTCGCTACAGATGGACCCGCGACCGTTCGGCCACCACGTGGCGATACTCAAACGCGACGGGGTACTGGAAGAGATCGACGGCGAACTCCGCATCGCCTACAACGACACTGTCGAGGAGGAGTTCGAGGCCGACGATATCGAGTTCTCGATTCGGCAGGCCCGTCAGGAAGACCTGACTGGTCTCGTCGGAGCTATTCGAGCCGCCATCGGCGGCGGGGAGTACGTCGACGCCGAGACTGTCGCCGACGTGGTGGACTCGGAGGGTGTCCTGCTCCGGCACAACGAACTGGAATCGCGCATCTTCTTCGTCGCCTGCATCGACGACGACGTGGTCGGCTGGGTCCACCTCAAGCACCCGGAGGTCGCGAAGCTCAGCCACACGGCGGAGCTGACGCTGGGCGTCCTCGAACAGTACCGGGGCCACGGCATCGGCTCCCAGCTGCTCGCCCGGGGCACCGAGTGGGCGGCCTCGAACGGCTACGAGAAGCTGTACAACTCTGTCCCCTCGACGAACGAGGACGCCATCGAGTTCCTCGAAACCCACGGCTGGGATACCGAAGCTGTCCGCGAGGACCACTACAAGTTCGCTGACGAGTATGCCGACGAAGTGATGATGGCGATCGACCTGTGACCTCATCTCTGGACTGCTCCACAGCATCCCCAGACTTGCTGTAAGTGGCTTCTCGCGGCTCTGAAATCAGCAGAACTCCCCTTTCGTACTGGCTTGGTAGTGCGTCTACGTGTCTGCCTTCTCTAGGCCTTTCAGAGAGTTCCCTACCCGTTCCCTACCCAACTTCGCCCGCTTTGTGCTTCCACATCCCGATAAAGAGAGCCACAGAAATCATCGTCCAGGCAAGGGCCTGCGTATGGTCCCCTGCTTCAATTTGCAGCAAGACACCGATAACAGAAACTACGACAAATAGTACGAGTACGTTGGTGCCAGGCCTCGGCATCTTGGTATCGATATTTCGGCTCTGTAGTTTCGCTAGCCGCGACAGCTACGACTGCGTTATCTTGGTAGAAAGCGAAGAGACAGATTGGTTTGACATCCGAAATCCGCCTCTTCACCCGTGTTACGGTCGCTAAGTCTAAATCAG